>CAZOFJ010000019.1:0-44978 GCA_964579005.1 uncultured Nitrospirota bacterium | reverse complement strand
GGAGAGGATGGTCGGGGCCATCGAGAGGACGATGAGAAAGGTGACGATTCCCGCGGTGATCGATCCCGCCTCCCGGGTGTTTGGATTCTTATCGGAGGCGAGGATCCATCCAACCGTCGCCAACGAAGCGAGAACGGCGAGAAGAGGTCTGATATCGTTTATTGTTTCCAAAAAAACTCCGTTAAAATTTCAGTTACCACTTCAATAGATTGATCTCATCGACGTTGGTCGTCGCCTTTTTCCGGAAGAGAACGATGATGATCGCAAGTCCCACCGCCGCTTCTCCCGCGGCGATGGTGATGATAAAAAGCGAGAGGATCTGCCCGTTCACCGATTGGAAATAATGAGAAAAAGCGACCAGGTTAATGTTCGCGGCGTTGAGCATTAATTCAATGGCGTAAAGGATGATCAAAAAATTTTTCCGGATCAACAACCCGACCAGGCCGATGACGAACATCGCGGTGGAAACGACAACATAATAGGACAATGGAACCATCGTTTAAATCGATCCTACCTTTTCCAACGGTTCGTTTCGAGTGACCGTTTCCCTATCGATTTGTTGCAGGGGTGATGTCGTCGGCCCATTTCCAGGATGGGAGGCGAGATCAGGTGCTGAAGAAGATCCGTTGGTTCCGGCTTTCAAGCCGGAGGGGAGCTGCTTTGCGAGTACCAATGCTCCGATGATCCCCCCTAAAAGAATGATGCCGACCATTTCGAAGGGGAGGAGATATTTGGTAAAAAGGGAGACCCCAATCATTTCGGTGTTTCCGAGCGGAGAGGCCGTTGCCGTTCCGGAGGGTTCGGTTTTTCCAACCTCGGGGGCGCGAAGCAGGGCGAACAGGATCTCCGCCAAGATCACGAGGCCGAAAAAGAGGGCAACCCACGATTGCCGATGGATGACACTTTCGTGACTCTTCAGATTTAATAACATCAGGACGAAGAGGTAGAGGACCAGCACCGCCCCGGCGTAAATAATGATTTGGATTGCCGCGACAAACTCCGCATTGAGTAGGATAAACAGCCCCGCGACATGGAGAAAGGTGGAAAGGAGGGCAAGGGTGCAGTAAATCGGGTTACGAAGCCCGATTGTCAAGACGGAGGAAAAAAGCGCCATCCCAGAGAAGTAAAGAAAAAATAAAAGTGGAGCCATTTAACCCCGATGGTTTTATGAGGACTGTTCTGTATTGAACTTACTCCCCTTGTTCGGAGGGGTAGGGGAGGGAGAAACACTTTCCGCCTCACCCGGCTTCTCCTGGAAAAAGGGAGAGGTTACTTGGGAACCGGCTCGCTGCTCTCTGCTTTTACATACGATGGAAATTTATACCGATATTCGCTGGCTGTTTCATCTGCTTTTTCTTGGTTGTGCGCCACGAGATAGGCTTTGGCATCCGCGTGATGCTTCTCGCCGACATCGTAGAGCTTCTTTTTGTCGAAAAGCAGGGTCCGTTTGTTGGCGGTCGAATATTCGTACAACTTCGTCATCCCAAGCGCGTTGACGGGGCAGGCCTCAACGCAGAAGCCGCAGAAGACGCACTTCGTGATATCGATATCAAATGCGGTGGCGATCCGCCTCAAGACCTGGCCGTCTTGCACCTCGCCGCTGACCACTTTGATACAGTTCGAAGGGCATGCCGCCTCGCAGAGATCACAGCCGACGCACCGTTCGTTCCCGTCGTTATATCGGAGGAGGCAAAGGGCGCCTCGGTGTGTATCGGGGAGGGAGAGCTTCTGGTGCGGGTATTGGACCGTGACCACCGGAACGAACATATGCTTGAACGTGAGTTTCAAGCCTTTCAGAATTTCCTTGAAAATGACCTTATCAATTAGCTCCAAGAACGTCACGGTTTCTCCTTATTATGAGTTCGTTTCGACCGGCTGTTCCGACGCAGGGGTTTCCTCGGGAGAGACCATGGTCAGTTGGATCTTCCAGACCTTTTCGAGGGCGACGCGTCCTCTCTTGAAGGAGGGGAGATGGGTCTTCGGATCGAGATCAACCGACAAAAGATCTTTCACTCCCGGTTGATTGAAGTGGACAGGGAAATGAAGGAGCCCTTTGGGGAGCGAATCGGAGATTTCAATCGTTGCTTCTGTCTGGCCGATGGACGACTTGATTTTTATGGTATCACCCTTTACAAGCTTCAACTCCTCCGCATCGGCGATGCCGATTTGCAGCGAGGGTTTGTTATAGATTTTCATGAGGCCGTCGTCGCGGGTTGACAGTTTTCCGGAGTGATAAATGATTTGAACCAAATCGAGGGTAAAGGGGAAGGCCTTTTCTCCCTCCTCCTGTGTGTCCAATTGATAGCGGCCCGCGATCTCTGAAAGGACGATCGGGTCAAGGTATCGCTCCAAACGAGGGCGGGGGCGCTGATCTTTGAAATAGCCTGGGACGAGCCGGGCGATCTCCTGACCGATCTCTTCCGGTCCCCTGTATTGGAGGGGCTGATCCATCTGTTTTGAGAGGTCGCAAAAAATCTTCCAGTCAGGGCGGGCTTCGCCGCGTGGGTCGAAGGCGGGGGCGACTCTCCGGATCTTTCCCTCCATGTTCGTGAAGGTTCCTTCTTTTTCCGCCGCTACTGCCGCCGGGAGAACAAAATGGGCCATCTCACCGGTCTCGGTGAGAAAAGGATCTTGACAAATGATCAGGTCGATTTTTGAGAGTGCCTCCCGAACCCGCATCGAGGCGGGGAGGGTTCCGGCCGGGTTTTCGCCCACAATGTAGAGCGCTTTGATCTCCCCCCGCTCGGCCCGTTCTAAAATTTGCGGGAGGGTTGCGCCGACCCCTTCGGGAATCTCCGCATTCCAAGCAGCGCTAAAACGGGCTCGATCGGTCTCGGAGGTATATGGAACCTGGCCGGGAAGGAATTCGGGAACCCCTCCCATGTCGACCGCCCCTTGTTCATTATTTTCCTCGCAGATCGGATGGATTCCGGCCCCCTCTTTGTCCAGCAGGCCGGTGAGAAGCCCGAAATCGATCAGGCGGAGGACGTTCTGATATCCTTCTTTCCGAGAGACGATCCCTTCCCCCCAAATCAATGTCCCTCGCTTTGACTTCGCCAGGAGTTCAGCGCTTTCGACGATCTTTTCCCAAGGGAGGCCACTTGCCTGGGCAAGTCTTTCTTCGGACAGGGCTGCCACCCCGCGTTGAAGGGCCTCATACGCGGTTGGATACTTTTCGGTGAAGGAGGGGTGGGCAAATCCTTTCTCGATCACCGCTTTGACCCACCCTTGAATCAAGGCGGTCTCCCCTCCGATCGCAATCGGGAGGGGATGGGTGCCAAGTTTCATCAATTTGCTTTGGAAGTGATCTGCGACGATTAGTTTCGCTCCGAACTTCGATTTGGCCTCTTTGATCCGGACCGAGGTGACCGGATTGGTCTCGGTGAGGTCGGTCCCGATGGTTAGGATCACATCGGAGAGGGTCATCGCCTCGTAAGAGGTGGTCGAATGTCCGATACCGAGGTTATGGTGCATCGCCAAGACCGAATTCATATGACCATACCGGGCCGCGGTGTCGATATGATTTGTTCCGAGGACCGAACGCATTAATCTCTGAAAAAGGTAAACCTCTTCATTGGTGCAATGCCCGCTGATGAGACCGGCGATCGCCTCCCCGCCATATCGGGTTTTGATCTCGGAAAGGCGTTTTCCGATATGGGCCGTCGCACGAATCCAGGGGACCTCTGTCCATCGACCGTCGACCTTCATCATCGGTCGAGAAAGACGCGATGCGCTTTGGTTATATTCGAAACCGAATCGTCCCCGGACGCAAAGGCCGCCATGTTCATCCCCCGGCTCCGCTTCTTGACCATATTTTGTCAAATAGGAAAGCTTGGAGGTGACCCGGAAGACCTTTTGCGCCTCGCTTTCCAGGGTGAGTTCGCAACCATCGGAGCAGTAGCTGCAAGTGGTATGGGTCTTTTTTAGCTGCCACGGCTTGAAAGAATATTTTGAGAAGCGGCTGACGATGGCGCCGACGGGACATACCGCCAAGCAATCACCACAGAACTCGCAATAGAGCGGGCCACCGCCGTGGGCACCGACATGCGTCTTGCCGTCTTTCTTATAGAAGCAGAGGGCGTCGATTAACTGGACCTCCTTACAGACGTTGATACACTGTCCGCAGAGGATGCAACGGTTCATGTTAAAGTCCAGGACCGGACTGCGGGTGTCTTCGGGAATTTCTTTCCGAACTCCCTTTTTGATATCGTAGACGCCAAGGTTGTAGGTCAGATCTTGAAGTTCGCATTTTCCGTCGGCGTCGCAGACGGGGCAGTCAAGCGGATGGACCGTGAGGTGTTTTTCAACCGCTTTTTTCCGGGCGTCAACGATTTTTTCGGTATTGGTCCGGACGACCATCTTATCGACGGTCTTGGCGGTGCAGGCACGAACGTTGTTGTTTTTCCCCTCCACCTCCACCAGACAGACGCCGCAGGAACCGAAGGAAGAGAAGGTATAGTGGTAACACATCGAGGGGAGTTGGACCCCTGTCTTTTTGACCGCATCAAAGACAAAGGTTCCTTCGGGAACGAAGGTTTTATTCCCGTCGATGGTGATTTCGAGCATCTTTTTTTGGGGGACCCCTTCCATTTCGGGGGCGGTCGGAAACTTGATTTTGGTCTCTTCGCTCATGGCATCATCCTAATATGGATGGATTAACGGTCGCACTCTCCCATCACAATATCGTAGGTTCCAAAAATCGTAATCACGTCTGCGATCATATACCCTTTGGCCATATGATCGAATGCCCCCATATGAATAAACGAGGGGGCTCGGATCTTTAATCGATATGGCTGGCTCTCTCCCTTGCTATAAATATAAAAGCCAAGCTCTCCTTTATGTGCCTCGGTTCCGCAATAGATGTCCCCCGCGGGGGCCTTGAACCCTTGGCTGTAGAGCTTGAACTGGTAGATCATGCTTTCCATGTCGGTGAAGACCCGCTCTTTTGCGGGGGCGACGACCTGCGGGAGATAGGCTTTGTATTCTCCTTGCGGAAGCTGGTTGAGGCACTGTTTGATAATCTTCGTGCTTTCTTTCATCTCTTCCATACGGATCCAGTAACGGTCGTAGGTGTCTCCATTTTTTCCGACCGGAACGGTCCAGTTGACCTTGTGATAAGCCCCATAAGGATAGATTTTCCGGAGATCATAGTCGACCCCCGATCCCCGGAGGGTCGGGCCGGAAAGTCCAAAGCTGGCGGCATCCTCCCCGGAAATCACGGCGATCCCTTTCGTCCGGGCAAGCCAGATCCGGTTGTTGATCAAGAGGGTGTCATACTCTTCAATCTTCGATGGAAATTTTTCGACGAAGCGGTAGAGCGTGTCGATAATATCCTGGGTAAAGTCGCGTTCTACCCCGCCGATCCGATACCAACTCGTCGTGAGACGGGCGCCGCAGAGTTTGTCGAAAAGATCAAGTAACTCTTCACGTTCCCGGAAGGTGTAGAAGAAGACGGTCATCGAGCCGATATCAAGCGCCTGGGTCCCGAGCCAGAAGAGGTGGCCGATGATCCGCTGTACTTCGGCAACGATGGTCCGAAGGTATTCGCATCGTTCCGGGAGGGTGATTCCAAGGAGCTTTTCAACGGCGCGAACATAGGCATAATTATTGTACATCGCACAAACATAATCGAGGCGATCGGTATGAGGAATGAATTGGTTGTATGTGATCGTCTCGGCGATCTTTTCAACCCCACGATGAAGGAAACCCAACACCGGCTCCGATTTAACGACCTTTTCCCCTTCGAGGGTCAGGACAACTTTGAGAACACCGTGGGTCGAGGGATGTTGCGGACCCATGTTAAGGAGGAGTTCTTCCGTTCTTAAAAGGGGAAGAGATCCGTTTTTTCCGACCACGGTTGGTGTAGATTCTTTCACGTCCATCGATGATTACGATTCCAAAAATTCAAATGTATCTCGCCAACCACGCCCCTCGATCGGGAAATTCTTGCGAAGGGGATATCCTTCTTCATACTCGTCCGGAAGCAGGATGCGGCGAAGATCGGGGTGATTGTTGAATTTGATCCCCATCATGTCATAGACCTCCCGCTCTTGATAATTGGCCCCTTTCCAGATTTCTGTGACCGAATCGACGCTGCACTCTTCCTCGGAGACCCGTGTTTTTAGTCGAACGGCCTGTTTCCTCCGGATCGAGAACAACTCATAAACAATTTCAAATCGCTCCGGTTCCCCAAAGTGGTCGACCGAAGTAATATGGATTGGATAATCAAAATCAAGGGCGGGGTCGTCGCGGAGGAATCGGCAGATATCGAGCAGCCCCTCTTTTTTTATATGAAGGGAAAGATCTCCTTGAAAAAGGGTTGCGCCAAGGTAGTTCGGAGGAGAATACTCTCGAACCTTCTGCGCGGCGGGATGGTTTCCGCCGTCTGTCATTCCGGCCGGAATTTTCATTTGGTGAAGACCTTTTTTTTCATGATCTGGTCTTGGAGGCGTAAAATTCCTTCCAGAAGAGCCTCGGGGGTGGGGGGACAGCCTGGGACATAAATATCGACCGGAATGAATCGATCGACCCCTTGGACCACGCTGTAACTGTTGTAAATGTTTCCAGATGTCGCGCAGGAGCCCATCGAGATGACATATTTCGGCTCCGGCATCTGGTCGTAGACTTTTCGAATCACCGGGGCCATCCGTCGACAGACGGTGCCCGCTACGATCATGAGATCGGATTGGCGGGGAGAACCGCGAAAGACGCCGGCGCCAAAGCGATCGATGTCGTACCGCGAGGCGACGGCCGCAATCATTTCAATGGCACAACAAGCGAGCCCGAAGGTCAACGGCCAAAGCGACCCCTTTCGGGCCCAGTTGACTGCCTGATCAAGTGTTGTGGTGATAAAGTTGGCCTCGAACTTTCCGCTTAATCCCATTCGAGCCCTTCTTTTTTCCAGGCGTAGATATAGCCGATCAGAAAGAGCGCAATAAAGAGGAGCATCGATATAAATCCAAAGATTCCGATTCTGTTGAAAGCGACCGCCCAGGGATAAAGAAAAGCGATTTCAATATCAAAGATCACGAAGAGCATTGCAATGATGTAATAACGGACGGGAAAAGGAATGCGGGCATCGGAGATCGGTTCGCTGCCGCATTCGTAAGTGGTTAGTTTTTCGCGGTTATAAATTCTTGGTTGAACCAGATAGCTAAAAACGAGGGTTCCGACTCCAAAAGCAATGGAAGCCATCAGAAATATAAAAATAGGGATGTAATTCATTGAGGGGGCTTGCGTCATTTGGGACGAGCTGCCTCCAAAAATTAAAATGAATTCTTCGTTAGCGATCGGAAGGGCATTTTTTCATGTTTTTCTTTTTTTGTCAAAGGATTCGTTATCTTAGCGTGATGGGTAGAGGATGTTCAATAGAGAAAAGGACCTACCGTTATTTTTTATGGTAGGTCCTTCGGACTATCTGTCTAGTGTGGGGTGTTTGCTACCGGTAGTGAAAGAAAAGACCCATGAGCCGAACACGGGTGGGATGGCGTTCATCGGGGAGGATCTGATACGGTTGGTCTCCAAAAAAAGGAACTGCCATTGCTTGTACCACCTCAAGAGCCGGTTGTCCCTCTTTCCCTGTGATGTGGAGTTGGTACTGTGCCGATCCTTCTTCTCGGTCAATTGACAAGATGAAAGCGATATCGATGCCGCTAATGACGGCCCGATGGGAGTCGAGGAGGGTGGTGGGGTCTTGATACCAGGGGTTCGACGCTGCATTTTTTTTGAGAGAGGCTATTTTCTGGAGGTCTTCGGGGGTGAATAACAGGGTCCCTTTCCTTGCAGACGAATTCTTCAAATATTCCTCCAAAAAGCTGGGGGCGGAGAAACGAACTTGCCGGTCTTTTTTCTCTCCGCCCCCGCTTGTTAACGTTATGTCCCGAGATGTTTTTTCAGGATTTCGTTTTCGGCGATCTTCGGATTGTTTCCACCGAACTCTTTTGCTTTTTGGAAGGCTTCTTTGGCCCCTTCATGATCCCCTTTGCCGTCCAGTGCCAAACCGAGGTTGAAGTGTGCCTCGGCGAAGTTCGATTTCATGCCGACCGCCTCTTTAAACAGCGGGGCCGCGACATCGTAATGGCCTTGCACGAGATGATCGACTCCCTCATTGTTCTTGGCCGCTGCATCCTTGTTGCTCATATCGGCCGGGGCCATCAGCGCCGGAATCTGGGTCTGGCTGCTTCCTCCCCCACTGCCGCCATAACAGCCGACCAATGTGAAGAGCGTCATCATGAAGACTGAAACCGATCTTATTTTCATGCTGCACCTCCTTTGTGGTAAAGGGCTGTCCTTCAAAAACTATAAAATAATATAGGTTAATTTCACCTGGAATTCAAGCCAAACGACCGGCATTCCCAACACCTGGATCAACCAAGCGAATGGAAGGAGTATCGGTTCCCAGTTTTGGAAAGGGAGTCTCTTTTTCGAGGAATGGGAAACGACTGATCTCGTCGAGAAGTTGGGTGATGTCGATTCCCATCCATCTTGTTCCTCGAAACCGATGGAGTCGACTCACTACTGCTTTCGACAGTTTTCGCGTGGAGGTGATCTCCTGCATATGGAATTTGAGGAATGTAGCGGCGAGATTGATCAGTCCCTGGATAAAGCAGGCTGGATCGCTTTGCGGTGGATGGCTTTTCCAAAGCGACTCCCAAACCTCGTGCGCTTCCCAGAAATAGAACCGGTTAAAGAGATCAACGCCCCGAAGGTAGGCTTCGAGCGTTTTCCATTGATCGGGTGTCCAGGGGGGATGGATTTGCACGCGGACTGCACGATGGCTGTGTCCCCGTGGATCGCGAATCGGATGAGGGTGAAGTCCGGGAACAAAACGATACGGTGGAAGAGAGCGGTCTTTTGCATACCATGGAAGGAGTTGTATCTTCGGAGGGTCTGGGAGGGGGAAAAGGGGAGGCATCTCTAATCGATCGGTTGTTTCATATCAACAGAACTGTATCCAATGTTCAATCTTTCGGGTGAAAATCAAGGCGAGAAGAGGGGTCCTATCACTCTTTTATCCCTCCTCTCATCCAACTTGCGAGGTGGAGATGTTGTTGGAGTGTGGTTCTGTCCTCCGGGGAGATTCGGGTGATCAGGAGATCATGCCGATAGAACCCCTCTCGGTTTTTCTGGAGGTCAGTCTGTGTGATTTCTGTTTCAAGTGGGATTGCCTGCCAACTGCCGGATGGAAAGGGGGTCTTGAGGAGATAAAGGGTAAGCTTGAGCAGCATTTTTACCGGAAGAGGATCCTCGCTCAATAGGGTGAACCCTGTTTCGTTCAGACCGGTTGCCCTGGCCCTTTTTTTGAGTGGGGGTTGACCCTTCTGCAGATATTCTACCGGGAAGGTTTCCCCACTTTGAGAGGGAGATGCCGTGCTTTGAAAATGGACCTTTTTAGTCATCAGGTCATCCTTTCTTTTCGAATGGCCTCCGCGACCCGAAGCACCCGGATGAGGGGCTTCACATCGTGAACACGAAAAATCCGCGCCCCCTGAAAAGCCGCGATGGCAACGGCGGCGGCGGTCCCTTCTACTCTTTCCGAAGGGGGTAGGTCAAGAATGCGGCCGATGAACGATTTTCTTGATGGGCCAATCAGAACCGGGACCCCCAGATCTGTAAAGCGGTCAAGCTGGTGAAGAATTTTCAAGTTGTGGTTGCCCGTTTTCCCAAATCCGATTCCAGGGTCGATCACAATCCGGTTTTTGTGAATACCTTCTTTTAGTGCGGTTTCAATTTGGACCTCCAAGAAATGTTTGATTTCTTGAATTAAATCTTGATAGCGCGGATGCCGTTGCATTGTTTGGGGCGTTCCTTTCGAGTGCATGATTACAAAGCCGGCCTTCGTATTCGCGATAACCGAAATCATTCGTGGATCCCGGCTGAAACCGCTGACGTCGTTGATCAATGCCGCCCCGGCATCGATGGCCCGTCGAGCGACCTCCGACTTGGTCGTATCGATGGAGATTGGAATGCGGAGTTTTTTTACAAGCTGTTCAATGACAGGAAGGGTACGACGTAGTTCTTCTTTAATGGAGACAGGTGCGGCGCCCGGCCGGGTTGATTCCCCCCCGATGTCGATGAGATCAGCCCCTTCTTCTTCCATCCGCAGGGCATGATCCGTTGCTTTTTTTGGATTAAGGAAGACTCCCCCATCTGAAAAGGAATCTGGGGTGACATTTAAAATGGCCATCAATAATGGCCGTTTGTTATAATTTAACCGGTACGAGCCGCAATACCAGGCACCGGACTCTTTAGCGGAAGAGGTCGGGAGGGGGAACATTTTCTGAACCATGGTAAGAAGAAAAACGAGTCCCCATTCCGATATCGGAATGGGGACTCCGAAAGGGTTTAAACGGACATGGCCGGAGAGGGGGTGGATGATGAGAGGGTCGACTGAACGATGCGATCGATCTCAGGGGCGTCGAGCGACTCTTTCTCTAGAAGGGCGTCGGCCAAGGCTTTGAGCACCTTCATGTTTTCTTTGATCATATGTTTGGCCCGATCGTAGTTTTCGACAACAAGGCGTTTCACCTCGTTGTCGATTTCGATGGCAGTGTGCTCCGAATAATCACGGTGTTGTGAAATCTCGCGTCCGAGGAAAATCTCCTGCTCCTTTTTGCCAAAGGTCAGGGGGCCCATCTTTTCGCTCATTCCCCATTCACAGACCATCTTTCTGGCAAGGTCGGTTGCCTTTTCGATATCGTTTCCAGCGCCGGTGGTCATATGATTGAGGACGAGTTCTTCGGCGACCCGTCCCCCCATCATAATGGCAATGGTGTTGTAAAGATATTCCTTATGATAGTTGTGCCGGTCATCGGTCGGAAGCTGCATGGTAACACCCAATGCCCGACCTCGAGGGATGATTGTCACTTTATGGATCGGATCGGTTCCGGGAAGCAGCTTTGCCATCAGTGTGTGTCCCGCCTCATGAACGGCGGTGATCCGTCTTTCTTCTTCGGAGATAACCATGCTCCGCCGCTCCACCCCCATGAGGACCTTGTCTTTGGCCGCTTCGAAGTCGACCATTTCGACCAACTTTTTTCCATACCGGGCCGCCAAGAGGGCTGCTTCGTTGACCAGGTTTTCAAGATCGGCTCCGGCAAATCCGGGTGTTCCTCGGGCGATGATGTCGAGTCCGACGTTGGGGGAGATTGGGATTTTTTTGGTATGAACTTTTAGGATTTCGATACGACCCTTTAGATCGGGACGTCCAACGACGATCTGTCGATCAAATCGACCGGGGCGAAGAAGAGCCGGATCCAGAACGTCGGGTCGGTTGGTGGCTGCAATCAGGATCACCCCTTCGGTGGTTTCAAACCCATCCATTTCGACCAGCAGTTGGTTGAGGGTCTGCTCCCGTTCGTCATGTCCGCCTCCAAGTCCGGCGCCACGGTGTCGACCGACGGCATCGATTTCATCGATGAAGATGATACAAGGGGCATGTTTTTTCCCTTGCTCAAAGAGGTCCCGAACACGGGAGGCCCCCACGCCGACGAACATCTCCACGAAGTCGGAGCCGGAAATCGAGAAGAAAGGAACCCCCGCCTCGCCGGCGATCGCTTTTGCCAGTAAAGTTTTTCCTGTTCCGGGAGGGCCGACGACCAAAACCCCTTTTGGGATGCGGCCTCCCAGCTTCTGGAACTTTGGAGGATCCTTCAGGAATTCAATGATTTCTTCGACTTCTCCCTTTGCCTCATCGATTCCGGCGACGTCCGAGAAGGTGACCTTCTTCCGGTCATCCGAGAGAAGGCGGGCTCGGCTTTTTCCAAACGAGAGGGCCTTGTTGCCCCCGACCTGCATCTGACGCATGAAGAAGATCCAAAGACCGACAAAAAGGACAAAGGGGCCCCAGGTCATGAGGAATGTCATATACCAGGGGGGCTCTTCAGGGGGTCTGGCGGTAATCCTTACATTCTTTTCACGGAGAATCTTTATGAAATCGGGATAATTGGTGGTATAGCTTTTGAATTTGGTCCCATCTTTCAGGATGCCTGAAACGTGATTGTCTTTGATCGTAACCTCGGCCACTTCGCCCTTCTCGGTCCTCGCCATGAAGTCGGAGAAGATGATTTCGTCTTCGATCGGTCGCGAAGAAGTGTTAAAAAGGTTATAAAGCAAGATCATAAAGAGCGCCACCACGATCCAAGGAGCTAAGTTCTTGACACGAGGGCTCATTAGAAGATCCTCCTAAGAATCAAAATATTGGTCCACATTCTAACACAGTTTGCAGGTAGAGACAAATCTATTTGACCGTAACGAATGTAGACGTGATGTCACGACCCAATCTCCGTGGTTATGCTTCATCTTGAATGCTATCCAAGACGGCAATGTATGGAAGATTCCGATATTTATTTTCGTGGTCAAGGCCATATCCAACGACGTATCTGTTCGGGATCGTGAAACCGACATAGTCGATGATGGCCTCCGTTTTCCGGCGTTGGGGTTTATCAAGAAGTGTGCAGAATCGAATGGAGTTTGGTTTCCGGGCCGATAGTTTTTTCTTTAGAAAGGCCAGTGTCAGTCCGGAGTCAACGATATCCTCCACCACCAGGAGGTCCTGTCCCGTCACTTCTTGGGAAAGATCTGAAATAATTTTAACTGAGCCGCTGCTTTTTTTCTTGCCGGCATAACTTGAAACAACCAGAAAATCAACCCGAAGAGGGAGAGGGATGGCGCGGGCCAGGTCGGCAAAGAAGACGAAGGCCCCCTTCAGAACGCCGATCATTAAGAGGTCTTTGTCTTGATAGTCCTGAGCAATGCGGAGGCCGAGCTCCTGTATCCGCTTTCGCATCTCCTCCTGAGTGATCATCGGTTTTCCGAACAGCCGTTCTTCCATCGATTTAAATATACCTGAAATTCCGAGATGTCGTTGTGTTGGTGTTATTCTTCTTTAAGAAAAAGTGGCGCTATCGGTGTGCCCAAGACCGGGGATCTTAAGGGTTGAATTGTTACCGCCAAGACTTGTTTGGTTTTTTCTGTTACTTGAAACCGATGGTCCGTCCGGAGTCCGATGATCCATAAAATTCCAATACGAGAGGTCAGGATTGGGATTGAAGTCCTGCGGTCTTTCGAAATTTTGGCGTCGACAAAGAGGTCTTGCAGCTTTTTGTGCTTTCCCCTCATTCCGATGGGAGCGAAGCGATCTCCCTGCCGCCATCCTCGGATGGAAAGAGGAAGAGAGATCTTATCAAAGTCGAAAGTGGCGGTGCAAGGGGAAAAAGCTCCGGCAGGTTGAGAGAGGACCGAAGTGATGATACGCAGACCCCAATCAGGGAGGTCGATCGGATGAGGGGAAGGGAAAAAGTTGGTTTCGTTGGCAAGGAAAAGCTTTTCTACCCCTATCTTTTCATGAGGATTATGTTTGTTGGAGATTTTTCGAATCACGAGTTCTGAATCGGTTCGTGTCGCCTGCAACCGGCGGGGAAGATCGATCCTCCTTCCAGTCGGGCCGGGTAAAACGGTCGACCGGATCTTCTCGATATGTCCGAAGGCGATTCCTTTGAGGCCGGGGTAAAGCCGTTCGATTCCCCATCGCAAAACCCGGCGTTGAAGGGCTGGATGAAGCGATTGAAGCGATTCGAGATCGATTCGAACCGTCTCATCATCGACTTTGATACCGAGCCGGGGGAGCCACTCTTCGAGATGCTTTTCTAAAAAGTCATTTTCTTCCGCTAAAAGCGAGGCTTCTTTGACGAGGGTTTCCCTGATCCGCGGCGTATATTCTTCGAGAAGGGGGAGAAGCCTTCGGCGGATCCGGTTGCGCAGATAGGTCTCTTTTTCGTTTGACGGGTCTTTCCGGAATGGGACGCCTGCTTCCGACAACAGATGAAGAATTTCCTTCCGTGTCATTGACAGGAGAGGGCGGATGATTTTCCCTTCCCGCATTCGGGGGATTGCGCCGAGCCCCCGTGATCCTCCTCCACGGAGAAGACGCATCAGGAACGTTTCCGCTTGATCATCGGCCGTGTGCCCGACGGCGATCCATCGAGCGCCGGCCTCTTGGGCGATTTTTTTAAGGAAGGCGTATCGAACTTCCCGAGCCCCTTCCTGTGCGGAGAGACATCGTTCTTTACAGATTTGAGGAACCGGTAGAGAGGAAAGGGCGACGGGAAGTTCCCAAGTGTTGCAGAGTGTTTCCACGAAAGCAGCCTCTTCCGCCGCTTCGGGGCGAAAACCATGATTCAGGTGGGCGACATGTAGAGAATAGCCAAGATCGTTGGAGAGTTGTTTGAGCAGATAAAGGAGGCAGACCGAATCGGGTCCCCCTGAAACGGCAACGACAATTTTGTCCCCGCGTCTGAGGGCAAAATCACGAAGCGACTCGGAAAATCGTTCAATGAGTGATCGATCTTTTCTCAGGGAAATCATCTGGTCGTAATCAGATCGGGACCGCCCCGCGGTCTTTTAGAATCGACTTCGCCTGTTCGATGTCTTTTTTCATCTGAGCGACCAGGGCCTCGGTCGTGTCAAATTTTTGGTCTCCCCGAATCCAGTCGATGAAGGTAACGAGGAGGCGTTTTCCATAGATATCTTCATTGAAATCAAAGATGTTGACTTCCATCCGAACCTCCTGTTTTCCGAATGTCGGTCGCGATCCGATATAGACGATTCCGTCGAGGGTGACATATCCCTCCGCTTTGAGTGTGGCGATCCGGGCGGCGTAGATTCCTTCTTTTGGAATCAGTTCATTCGGCAGACGGAAGTTCGCGGTTGGAACCCCAAGCGTCTTTCCCATCCCGTCGCCGGCGAGGACCTTCCCCTCCATTGAGTAATAGCGCCCCATCATCCGGGAGGCGAGATAGATATCTCCCTCTTTCATCAGTTCGCGGATCTTTGACGAACTGACGACAGCGTCATCGATCAAAACCGGATCTTTCACGATGACTTCGAACCCGAACTCTTTTCCGAGCCGGATCAGGTCGTCGACGGTTCCGGCCCGGTCTTTTCCGAAGCGGAAATTCCGGCCGACCACCACTTCCTTGGCCCCGATCTTGTCGCGGAGATAAATCCTGGCGAAATCGGAGGGGCTCAATTGGGCGAAGGTTTTATTGAATTCAGCGCTGAAGGCAACATCGATCCCGGTCGATTCGATCAGCCGCATCTTGATCTGGAAGGTGCTGAGGAGTTTGAATTCCCGTTCGGGATAAAGGGCTTTTATCGGATGCGGTTCGAAGGTGAGAACAACCGAGGTCCCTTCCTTTTCCGTTGCCCGTTGCATTGCTTCCGCCAGGATCGCCTGATGTCCCAAGTGAAGGCCGTCGAAATTGCCGATCGCGACCACCGGATAGGCTTCAACCGGTTTGATGTTTGCTGCTCCAATAAAAAGTTTCATACTCTCTCCTGAGAAAACCGAGCCATCTCTTTTGCGAAATAAGTCAAAATCATATCCGCCCCCGCCCGACGAATGGAAAGGAGCGACTCGACCATCGCCCGTTTTTCGTCAAGCCATCCCTTTTCGGCGGCCGCCTTGATCATCGAGAATTCGCCGCTCACCTGATATGCCGCCACCGGGACATCAAAGGCCTCTTTCACGTCGCGGACGATGTCGAGGTAGGGAAGGGCCGGTTTCACCATCACGATGTCGGCCCCTTCTTCGATGTCAAGCGCCACTTCTCGGATTGCCTCTCGCCGGTTGGCCGCATCCATCTGATAGCTCTTCCGATCGCCGAATTGGGGGGCCGAATTTGCCGCGTCCCGGAAGGGGGCGTAAAAGCAGGAGGCATATTTGGCCGCATAAGAAAGAATCGGAAGATCGCTGTATCCATTTTCGTCGAGGCTCTTCCGGAGAACTCCCACCCGTCCGTCCATCATGTCGGAGGGGGCAAGCATGTCGGCCCCGGCCGCCGCATGTGCGAGCGCCATTTTGGAAAGGATTTCCAAGGTTTCATCGTTCATGATCTTCCCGTCCCTCACAATGCCGCAGTGGCCATGGGAGGTATATTCGTCGATGCAGACGTCGGTGATGACCAAAAGGCCGGGGGTCTTTTCCTTGATGGCTTGAATTGCCTTCGGAACCACCCCGCGCGGATCACAGGCGGCGGAGCCGGATTCGTCCTTTACCTTCGGAATACCGAAGAGGATCACCGCCGGAATCCCGAGCCGGGCTGCTTCCGCCGATTCCTTGACCAGTTCCGGAATGGAGAGGCGATACTGTCCCGGCATCGAGCCGATCTCGCTCTTTCCCCGCTTTTCCTCGGTGACGAAGAGGGGAAGAATGAGATGGTCGGACGACAGCGCGGTCTCCCGAACCATCCGGCGAATCGGCTCCTTCCCCCGGAGCCGTCGCGGGCGTTGAATTGGAAAAGGCATTCAAAGAACCTCCTGAGACTTACTTATAAACTCTGACCGCTCCAATTTACCTTTTTTTTTCAAAATAGTCCATCATCGATTTGGCGAGAGAGGGAAAGGTATACTCATTCGGCATGACATCGACGTGAAGGCCGAATTCCCGCGCCGTTTCCGCCGTGATCGGGCCGATACAGGCGACGGCCGATCGATCGATGATCGAGCGACCCGCCGGGCCGACGATCTCCATGAAGTTCCGAAGGGTCGATGAACTGGCGAAGGTGATCATGTCAATCGGCCTGCCGCCGAGCAGGGCTAAAATCTCTTCCGGAGTGTATTTCGGCCGGACCGATTGATAGGCGGGGACCACGTTGACCTCTCCCCCCTTTTTGAGGATCTCTTCCGGCAGAACCTCCCGTGCCTCTTTGGCGCGAGGGATCAGAAACCGTTTCCCCGCGATCCCCCGTTCATCGAGTGCCTGAAGCACCCCTTCTGCCTTAAACTCCGATGGAACCAGATCGACTTGGAGCCCCCACGCCTCGATCTCCGCCGCAGTCCGGGGGCCGATGGCGCAGAGGGAAATCCCCTTCAGCAGGCGGAGATCTTTTCGAAGGGAAGCCAGCCGTTTTTGGAACGCTTGAACCCCGTTGACCGACGTGAAAATAATCCAATCATAAGTCTCAATTCGCTCGACGGCGGCGTCCATTTCGGCCCAGCTCGGAGGGGGAATGATCTGAATCGTCGGAAACGAAATCGCCTCCGCGCCATTGGAAGAAAGAAGCGCCATGAATTCCGAAGCCTGTTCCTTCGCGCGAGTGACCAAAATCCGTTTTCCAAAGAGTGGTTTCGACTCGAACCAATTGAATCGTTCCCGAAGGGAGACAACCTTTCCGACGACCATCACCGCCGGCGGCTTTAAACCCGCCTCGGCGACCTTGACGACGATATTATCGAGTTGGCCGACGACGGTCTTTTGATACGGGTAGGTTCCCCATCGGATGAGGGCAATCGGAGTTTTTGGATCTTTGCCGTGCCGGATCAATTGGTCGACGATTGCGGCAAGATTTCCCATCCCCATGAGGAAGACGAGGGTATCGGGTCCGCCGGCGAGTTTAAGCCAGTCGATCAGACTATCTTCCTTTGTCGGATCTTCATGGCCTGTGGCGAAGGCGACGGTCGAAGCCAGCTCACGATGCGTGAGTGGGATGCCGGCATAAGCCGGAACCCCAATCGCCGCCGTGACGCCGGGGACCACTTCAAACGGAACTCCGGCGGCGACGAGCGCCTCCGCCTCTTCCCCCCCCCGGCCGAAGATGAACGGGTCTCCTCCCTTGAGCCGGACGACCGATTTGCCCGACTTCGCCGCTTCGATCATCAGGTGCTGGATCTCCTCCTGGTGCGACTCGCTCCGTGATCCCCCTTTTTTCCCGACGTAGATCTTTTCCGTCCCCTCTTTTGCGAATTCCAGCAGTTTCGGATTGGCGAGGTAGTCATAGACGATGACATCGGCCCGTTCCAATAACTCTTTCCCGCGAAGGGTGATCAGCTTCGGATCGCCAGGCCCGGCGCCGACCAGGTAGACGGTTCCCCTGTTTTTTTCAGTCATTGGGCCCGCCCCTCATAAACCGTCTTGAGAATCTTCTCCGCCCCCTTCGCCAGGAGCGCTTCGGCGACCCGGATTCCCAGCGGAACTGCTTCCGAAATCGGTGCATGTTGTTGTTCCCGGAGAACCTCCCGGCCGTCCAGTGTTGCGACCCGGCCTTCAAGGGTGATCTCTCCATCCAAAAGGGTGGCGTAACCGGCAATTGGGACCTGGCATCCTCCTTCCAGTCGATGAAGCAAGGCCCGTTCGGCGGTCACCGTGCAGGCAGTTTCCGGATCGTTCAGGAAGGCAATCTGCGCGTTGACCTCCCGGTCCTCTCGGCGGCACTCGATCCCCAGCGCCCCTTGTCCGATTGCCGGAAGGCTGACTTCGGTCGAAAGGTACTCGATGATCCGATCGCTCCATCCCAGCCGGTGAAGTCCGGCGGCGGCGAGGATAATCGCGTCGAACTCCCCCTCGGTCAATTTGCGCAGGCGGGTGTCGAGATTCCCACGGAGCATGGCGAATTTGAGATCGGGGCGAGCTGCCCAAAGCTGCGCCTGTCTTCGAAGGGAACTGGTTCCGATCTTCGCCACTGACGGGAGATCGGCCAGGCGGAGGCCGCCGCGGCTGATTAAGGCGTCGCGCGGATCTTCCCGTTTTGGAATCGCCGCCAAATGGAGCGATTCCGGGAGTTGGCTTGGGACATCCTTCATGCTGTGGACCGCCAGATCGATCTCGCCCCGCAGGAGCGCCTCTTCGATTTCTTTTACAAAAAGCCCTTTCCCGCCGACCTTGGCGAGGGGGACATCGAGAATCTTATCGCCGGTTGTTTTGATTTTGATAATCTCGACCGAAATTCCCTTCTGTTCAAGCTGGTCCTTGACCCAGTTTGCCTGCCAAAGGGCCAACTGACTTCCGCGACTGCCGATTTTTAAAATTTTTTTGATCATCTTCTAATTTTTTCTCCCCGGCCTTGCTATTCTCGGCGCCCATTCGTCGACGCCGCCTTTTTCTCCAAACCAAACATGACGGTCGGCGTCGATCGCGATCGCATAGACATGTTCGTTGGTGAGGCCCTCATGAGGGGTGAGGTTCATCCACTGTCGGCCGTCAAACCGGGAAACGCCATGATTGGTTCCGAACCAGAGCGCCCCGTCGACCGGATCGACGGTGATCGCGTAGACGATATTGCCGGCGAGGCCGTCTTCCGTGGTGTGGTTTTTCCATCTTTTCCCATCAAATCGGGCTGCTCCTCCTCCCCAGGTTCCGAACCACTTGTTTCCGTCGTGGTCGATGGCCATTGAGAAGACATAGTTTTCGTTGTAGGTCTCATTTCCGGTTGGATCGAGGATCGATAGATTGTGCCTGTGCTTGTAACCGCTGACATCCGGTGTCCCATCCTGCTTTTCCGATTCCGAACGGGAGAGGGTGCCAAAACCGGTATTCTCGCTTCGGGTCAACCCCAACCGATTCGGCGCTCCAAGGCCATCCTCGTGCCGCCAGGTCTGCCATTTCCCGTTGGGATCAAGGCGGCTGACCCCCCCCTCGGTTCCGAACCAGACCGACCGGTCCCGATCGACGGCGAGGGCATAGACCCACCGGTCGGCGAGGCCATCTTTCGTATTGTAATTCTTGAACGTGGTTCCATCGAACCGGCTGACCCCGTTCCAAGTGGCGATCCAGGTCATACCGTCGGGGGCGAAGTCGATTCCGTAAACCCAGAAGTCGGCCAGCCCGTCGGAAGGGAGATAGGTTTTCCAACTCTTTCCATCAAATTGGCTGAGTCCCCCATTGTTGGTGCCAAACCAGTGCGTTCCGTTCGGGCTTTTCCTCATGGTGAAGATATAGGAGCTGATCAATCCTTCTTTCGCGGTATAGGTTTGAAGGGCTGCTCCGGTCCGCCGGGAGACTTTGATGATTCCCTCGGAGGTTCCCACCCAGAGAAGATCCTCATCCGCGAGGAGCGAACGGACGTAACTTCCCTCTCCGGTGCTAAAACTTCCCGACAGGAAGTAAGGGGACGCCGATGGTCGGAGCGGAGAAGCAGGCGATGGAGACTGAAGCGGACGAGGATCCGGTCGGCAGCCAAGAAAAGAGAGGATCAGGAAGAGAGAGAGCAGAAGCGGGGTGATCCTCGAGTTCATCTACACCGTTTCCTCGGGGAGGATTTTCTTCTCTTTTTCGAGCCGTGAGATTGCTTCTTCGAGTTGAAAGAGCCTTCGGGTTGTCTCGAGGATCATGTTGCCGTTCGTCGAGTTCATCTCTTCCTTTAGAATGGTGAGTGGGTGGTGAAGGAGTTTGTTGATGATCGAAGTGGTGAGACTCTCCAATGCCTCGCGCTGGGCCGGTGTCACCGGGCCGAACTTTCCAAGGAGCTTTTCCAGTTCGATTTTACGGATTTCTTCCGCGCGATCCTTGAGGGCAACAATCATCGGAACGGCGTCGAGTGATTTGAACCAACGGGAGAAGCGCTCGATCTCTTCGTTAACAATCTCTTCCCCTTTTAATGCTTCCTGTTCCCGTGTGCGAAGATTTGTTTCAACGGCCATCTGGAGGTCGTCGATGTCATAGAGAAAGACGTTATCGAGGGCGTTGATCGCCGGATCGATGTTTCTCGGCACGGAAATATCGATGAAGAAGATCGGGCGGTTCCGGCGGATGCCAATGACCTTCGAGACCTCTTCCGGGCCGATCAGGTAATGGGGCGCACCCGCGGAGCAGAGGACGATGTCCGATTGGGCCATCTCGACGACAAAGTCTTCGAATTTGACCGGGACGCCGTTGAATTCTTTCGCCAATTCGATGGCCCGTTCGTAACTTCGGTTTGCGATGGCGATCGATTCGATGCCGTTTCCCATGAGGTGACGGGCCGCCAGTTCGGCCATCTCTCCTGCGCCGATGAGAAGAACCGACTTATGATGAAGTTTGCCGAAGATCTTCTTGGCCAGCTCGACCGCCGCAAAGCTGATCGAAACCGCATTCTCGGCAATCTTTGTCTCGGTTCGGATCCGTTTTGCAACCGAGATTGCCTTTTTAAAGACCTTGTTGAGGATGACCCCGGTTGTTTTATGGAGCATCGCCTGATCGAAGGCTTCTTTGATCTGGCCTAGGATTTGGGGTTCCCCAATGATCATCGAGTCGAGGCTTGCGGCGACCCTGAAAAGATGGCGAAGGCCGTCGCCGGCCGAATACATATAGAGGCAGGGGGCCAGGACTTCGGCGGAGACGGCCGGTTGGTAGCGGATCAGAAAGTTTTTGATCGCTTCAAATCCCCGCTCTGTTTCCTTGACGATGGCGCAGACTTCAACCCGGTTACAAGTCGAAAGAATCACCCCTTCTTCGATTACCGGGTCTGATTTCAGGTGATAGAGGGCCTCTCCAATCTGTTTTTCGGGAATGGAAAAACGTTCCCGGATTTCGACCGGTGCGGTGTGGTGATTGAGACCGACGATCACGAGAGTCATTTTTTTATCTCAACCATTTTCCTTGGTCTTTTAGGCGAGGGTGACGAAGATAAAAATAACCCCCACGAATCCGATGATCGCGAGGTGGGCCGCTTTTTTTGCGCGCCATCCAATCGTCACCCGACCGTGGAGAACCATCAGATAGAAGAACCATGTTCCCAAAGAGAGCGCCTGTTTCGGATTATTTGACATCCAAAACGAGCCGAAAGAATATTCCGCCCAAAGCGCCCCGGAAATAATCCCCAAGGTGAGAAGCGGAAAGCCGAGCAGGATCGTTTTTTTGTTCCACTCATCGAGGAGGTCGAGTGAGGGAAGCTTGTAGTAAAGGGGATTGAACTGTTTTGATTTTAAAAAACGTTCTTGGAGAAGATACATAATCCCCGCGATGAAGGCAAGGGCAAATGCCCCGATTCCGAGAACGGAAAGGGTCGTGTGAACACCGAGCAAGACGTTATTGAGGGTTGGATCGAGGTTGTGAGGCTCGTTTGGCAAGGCAGTGGCAGATACAAGCGAGAGAAACGCCAAGGGGAGTATGAACGAGCCTAGGATATCGAGACGGTATCGAAATTCCACGATGAAAAAAGCGAGAACGATGGCCCAAGAGAAGAAGGAGATCGCTTCGTGGAGATTGGTGAAGGGGATATAGCCTGCTTCCCTAATCCGGGCGATCAAGGCAAGCGTATGGAAAACAAATCCGGCTCCGGTGACCGCCACGGCGAGCTTTTGGCTCCAAGGGGAACGGAAGGTGGAGACCGATTCCTCGTTTCCATAAGGGGGAGGTTTTGGGGGTCGCTCTCCTTTTCGACTCCAGAGGTTGAGCAGAAAAAAAGAGGTTCCCAAGAAATAGAAGAGGAGGGTTGCTTTAAAAAAAACGATATTCTGCATGAGTGGAATTTGGTCCGAAAGGTGGGTCATTATAGTCCCTGCTGAAAGAGGGTGTCAAGCCTGATTCTCCGAGGGAGAACAAGGGGTTATCGCTTTTTTTCTTTCCTTCCGATTCGTTGACAAAGAATTGGGGAAAGTGATAGAGTGAATTCGATTTTCGATTTATTTTTAATGTCAAAGTGCTTGTGTTGTTTGTCGTGTGCATAAGGGATACCTTCCATGTTGGTTCAAATGAAAGTCCGGGGTCTGATGTATGATCCTTCCAATAACGCTTATATTGTCATCCTCCGAGACGAAGAAAACAAAGAAGTCCTGCCAATTTGGGTCGGAAAGCCGGAGGCGAATGCCATCAGCCTCGCGCTGGAAGGTGTTTTTACCCCGCGGCCGATGACTCATGATCTGATCAAGAATGTCTTAGATTCCCTTGACGCAAAGGTGATCAGCATGGTTGTCACCGATCTCAACGAAAACACCTATTTCTCAAAGATCCATCTTATGTACGGTGACTCCGAGTTTACCATTGATTCCCGACCAAGCGATGCAATCGCCCTGGCGCTCCGGGTGGATGCCCCGATCTTTGCGACAGAGGGGGTGATCAAAAAGCAGAACTCTGAAGAGTTGGACCGCTGGCTGGAAAATCTACGGCCGGAGGATTTCGGAAAATACGACACCTGACCGACCGGTGTCCGCTCTTTCATCCTGTTGTACTTTAATCCGAATGCGCAAAAAACGATCGACCGGTTCCAGTGTAGAGGAAGAGAAGGAGACCGTTCAGGTCTATCTCAATGAGAATGTCTTTATCGGGTTGATTCTTTCCGCGGTCGAAGTGTATAAAAAAGAGTGTTTCGGTCTTCTGTTGGGCTATCGCAATCCGGGTAAATTTATTGTCGAACATGCGATTCCTTACCAGAGTGTAAAACGGGCGCATAGTTGGACCGAACTTCGACCGGAAAAATGGAAGGTCATCACGGAGGTTCTGAAAAACTTTCCGAAGCTCGATGTGATCGGGGATTTTCATTCTCATACCATGTACCGTGATATCCGGGCCGATGTCGCCTTGAGCACGGAGGATATCGAGTGTATGGATGAAGACGATCTCCAAATTGTGATTGCGGTCAACGAAAATAAAAAAGCGACATCAAGCCTTTTTCAGTTCGATCATACCGTCTCCGGTTCCCTCGACAAATATCGATTCAAGATTGCCGCCTATTACTTCGAGAAGGGTCGAAAAAGCGAGCATACCCGACCCAAGCTGGCGGAGATATGGGGGCCGTTTTCGACAGGGATAAAGCGAGGATAAGAGGAGAGGCTGTGAATAAATCCTTGATCAGCACGTTTTTTTTATCCCTATTCTTATTATTGTCCTCCGGCTGTGTTGGGATTGATGACCTCTCTCGCGAAGATTACCGAAAAGGAGTTTTATATACCAGTAACCTCTCCGGAGAAACATTCGCGGTGATGCCGATGATCGGGCGCGGACCGAGCCGCAACTATGCGAAAACCGCCGAATCGATTTTTTACCGATCGCTGACCGAGATGAGACAGGGAGGCCAACTGATCTCTCCGGCAGAGGGTCGGGAAAGGATTGAAGCGGGGAAACTCAGTCCCGCGTTAGAGCGATTTCAAAAGGAGACCTCTTCCAATAAAGTCATTGCAGAAGGAGACCTTTCCAAATTGACAGGGGTGCTCGGAGCCCGGTTTCTTCTTCAGACCGAACTACAACAGGTCGAAATTGCCGAAGGGGCGACCCAGGTCCGCATTGGAGGAAAGCTTTGGGATACCGAGATGGGCGACGTCGTTTGGGAAGGGACCGGCGAGTCGAGGGGATATATTTTCCTCTTTTTCCCTCGCGTTCCAACCACGTTTGAGAAAGCGGTCGAAGTGGCGAGTCGCGGTCTGATTAAACGGCTTCCTTAGAAGGCTTTTATAAAGAGGGAGTTCTGTGCCATTCAAACAGTTTTGGGGGAATCGAAAGTGAATGTCCCGTTGAAGGTCCATGCGGTTGTCTCGGATCCAAACACGGATTACCAGATCGTTTTTTTGAAGGACGAAAAGGGGGCTGAGTTCCTTCCGATTTGGGTTGGGATGACGGAAGGAAACGCCATCCGTTTCGCCATCGAGGGAATTGCTCCTCAGCGTCCGCTGACGCACGATCTTTTGAAGGACCTGCTGAACCACCTGAACGTTCAACTGGAGAAGGTGGTCATACATGACCTCAATAATAATACCTACTTTGCGACCCTTTATCTGGTTCGACGTGCTTCACCCGATGAAGGAGGGAACCTGCTCCTTGACCTCACGGTTGATGCCCGACCAAGTGACGCAATCGCCTTGGCGCTCCGGATTGGGGTCCCCATTTACGCTGCGGAAGAGGTCCTTCAGAAGAAATCTCCCGATAACCGGGAAGATTGGCTCGAACGGCTTAAGCCGAAAGACTTCGGATCCTACAATGCCTGATCTCCCGCCTGACTCACGAAAGTGCCATACTTCGCAACCTTCATCGTAACAACCGCTGCCACCCTCAAAGACTCCTCACCGATTCCCGCTTTTTTCCGACATCGCTTCGATCAGGATTTCGGCCACCTCCGGGCGGCTGAATTCGGGAGGCGGCTTGATCCCGGCGCGGAGCATCTCCCGTACCTTGGTCCCGGAGAGGGCGATATGTTCCGACGATTCATGGGGGCAGGTTTTAGCCGAGACCATCCCAAGGCAGCGCTTGCAGTAAAAAGTATGATCGAAGAAAAGCGGCTGAATCCCCAATTCTTGAAGAGTAAATTTTTGGAAGATATGGTGGGCATCAAACGACCCGTAGAAATTGCCGACCCCCGCATGATCGCGCCCGACGATAAAATGTGTCACCCCGTAGTTCTTCCGGCAGATCGCGTGGAAGATCGCTTCCTTTGGACCGGCATAGCGCATTGCCGCGGGGAAGACTGACAAGATCGTCCGGTCTTTGGGGTAATAGTTTTCGAGGAGGACGTTATAGCAGCGCATCCGGACGTCTGCCGGGACATCGTCGCTCTTCGTCTCGCCGACGATCGGGTGGAGAAGGAGGCCGTCGGTGATCTCTAAGGCGCATTTTTGGATATACTCATGGGCGCGATGGATCGGATTGCGCGTCTGGAAGGCGACGATTCGCTTCCATCCCTTCTCCTCGAACAGTTTCCGGGTATGGGCCGGATCGAGGTGATGGTCATGAAACTTCTGGATCGGCGACCGGCGGAGCATCTCGATTTTACCGCCGAGGTAGAAGTCGCCGAGTGTTTGGGTATAAGCAACGCCGGGGTGGCTCGGATCGTTCGTTCCATAGGCCGCAACGGCCTCTTTTTCCTTGTCGAACGGGTAGATTTCGTCGATCTTCATGATCGACAGCGCGACCCCTGATTCCTCAACCAAAACCACTTCCATCCCTTCTTTGAGACTCGACGCCTCGGTGCTCGTGACCGAAAGAGTGATCGGGAGGCTCCAGGGGAGGCCGCTGGCTAGCCGCATTTGCTCCAATACCCCCTGGTAATCTGCCTGCCCCATGAACCCATCGAGCGGGGAGAAGACGCCGGTGGCAATCAACTCGAGATCGGAAATCTCGCGAGCGGTTAATGGAATCTTCTTTAAATGAGAGGCTTTTTTTATGAGGGGGTCGACCTCTTTCGGATCGACGAAACGGTTGATCAATCGACCGCCATGCGGAACGGAAATTGCCATGCGTGATGACTCCTCTGTAAAAATATAAATTGTTTTTTAGGGGCGACCCTCTGTGGCCGCCCACTGGTTGGGCGCACACGCCGATGAGCCACTACGTTCAAATCGAGAAGTCGAGCGGTTGAATTCCCCCCTCTACCTTCTCGTCGAGTTCCACCGGCATCAGCTTCGTCCGGATGGTGAAGTTTTCCTGATTTCCTTCCGTGTCGACCAGTTCCCAGGTAATCGTATCGTGAGTTTTATGGACATGGGGAATCAGCTTTGCTCCTTTGGAACCGAATTGATATGAGAGGTGAAACTCAATCGCTTCCTCCGGACAGACCTTCACGCACGGGAGACAATCCCAGCAGTCTTCCGGGTATTTCAAGTAAGCTTTATTGGCCGTATGGTCCTTTACAATCAGGTCGCCTGGACACATCCGCAGACAGGGGGGTTGGCTTGCCCCGTGACAGCCGTTACACTTTTCTGGATCAACCCAAACAGGCATCTTGAACCTCCGTTCCGATCAATTTCCCATCTCCCCTTTTTGGAGAGAGGATCATGGTTTATACCGGTCTCCAGGAATGATCTGTTCATATGGCCGGGTGAACATTTCGATCCGCCCACTTTGTGGATCGCGCCGGGAATTCACGAATTTCAGCCAATCGGCATCGTTCCGCTCCGGATAGTCGGTCCGGGTGTGATATGACGGCCATCGGGTTTCTTTCCGGTAGAGCATATGTTCGACAAGGACCTGGGCGACGTCGACCCGGTCGATGACCTCGTGCGCCTTCATCAACTGGTGGAGATCGTGGGCGACCAACTTTTCGAAGTCGGCCGGAAGCCGCGCCAAACGTTGACGGGCGATCGAGAGCATTTCCTCGTTCATTTCGTAGTAGGTCGAAGCGCCCCCGGCATATTGGTCCATCACCTTTTGGAGACGTGCCTCGATATCGCTGGCGAGCGCGGCATAGCGGACTTTCCCTTGCCGTTTGAGCGGGGCGAAGGCCCGTTCTTCTTCGGTGTTCATCTGTTCTTCCGAGATCCGAATCGGCGGAAGGCTGGCCATGTTGGCGATGTCGGCCCCGATGGCGCGGGCCGCGATTGCCCCTTCGGCCCAGCAGCCGGAGACGAATTTAAACGGAGCCCCGCCGGCGACATCACCCGCCGCGTAAAGCCCTTTCACCGTGGTTCGGCGGTCGGCATCGACCCAATAGCCGGCCTGGCAGTGTCCTCCAACGATATACGGTTCGGTCGTCTGGACTTCGATCGGTTCCTTGGAAGGATCGATTTGATTGGCCGCCCAATAGAGGACCATCGAGGGGTACATGTCGAGATAGGCCGCCTTCAACGCCCGGACCTGTTCCTCGGAAAGGCCCCGGGTATCGAGGTAGACGGGACCCCGTCCCTCTTTAATTTCCATCAGCGGCCCATACGTCCGATAGGGGGTCGGCGCGCCGTCTCCGCCGAGGTGGGCATAACGGGTCCGCATAAACGGTTCCCCCTTGGCGTTCACCTGGGGGGCGTTGACGCCGAGGGCGATCGTGCCGGTCGGCGCGATCGTATCCTTTGTTCTCAAGGCGACATAACGCATTTCAAAGGAGGTCATCTCGGCTCCGACACGGATTCCCATGGCATATCCTGCGCCGGTGTTGTAAGGGCAGTACCAGGTTTTGTGGGAGGCGTCACCCGGATTGTTCGGCCGGTAAAGTCCCGCCGCTCCGCCGGTGGCGATGAGGGTTCCCTTCGCTTTGACGACATAGAAGGTGCCGTTTCGGAGCGAGAATCCGACCGCGCCCGCGACCCGATCGCCGTCGGTCAACAGATTGGTGACGGTGACCCAGTTATAAACCTGCGCCCCCGCCGAGCGGGCCGCCTTCGCGAGGATCGGTTTGAGTGATTCGCCGTTGATCTTGATGTTCCAGCGGCCGCGCGGTAAATAATTTCCCTGGTCATCACAGAGGATTGGCAGGCCCCACTTCTCGACTTTCTTCACGCAATATTCGAAGAGTTCCGACATCGATTTGACCAGGTCTTCCCTGATCAATCCGCACGAATCGGACCGGACGTATCGGACGAAGCTTTCGGGGGTTTCACCCTTATTGAGATAGGCGTTGATGGCGTTCATCCCCCCGGCAAGGCAGCCGCTCCGGTCGATATGGGCCTTCTCCAGGATGGTGACGGAGAGATGCGGGTAACGTTCTTTCGCCTCAACCGCCGCCATACATCCGGCGGTTCCCCCGCCGATGATCAAGATGTCGGTTTCAATGATTTTTCGCTCCATACGCTCCTTTCGTGTATTCAATCAGACGAGGTTCATCATTCCTTTCTATTCCACTGGGTTTCCGCAGGGGGCATCGGCCGGACGGACGGCAAGACCGGTACCCTTTCCGGCGAGAAGGGCTGGCTCAGGACCGCTCTCCGTTTTGTAAAATAATCGCGGAGGAGGTAGCCGTCGAAGATCAGCGCCGCGACCATCACCCCGTAAGCAAAAGGGTTGGCGATCCATTTTAGATCGATCAAGACCCGGGAGAGACCAAAACTGACGACCCAGACATCGAAGCTCATGCAGATACGTCGGAATGTTTCCGGATCGATTCGACGAATTAAAAAGGCGCCGACAGGGATACCGATCACGACGCTTGGGATGATTCCTGAAAGAGTTGCTCTGCTTTCAACCGAGTAGAGGCCAAGGGAATAGTAGGAGATGGCGGTAAGGCTCGATCCTGTCAAGCGGATCAACCCGAGCGCCGCCCTAAACTCTCTTTTTACGAGGCCTTGATTGTTAAAGAAGACGGCAAGTGGAGGGCCGGAGATCGTGGTCACAGAATAGAGAAAACCGATCCCGGCGCCGAAAGGGAGGCCGACGGTCTTCTCCAACCGGATCGGTCTTCGAATTCCCGCTGCCTGAACGAAAATGAGAGGAAGGAGAAAAAGATAGGTGAAGAACTTGATCCAGCCGGGATGGATGGAGGAGAGGAGATAACTTCCGACCACGACACCCGGAATCAGACCGATCAGGATCGGACAGGCCCGTTTCCAGATCGTCGGGATACTTTCCCGGTTGATGATGAGAACATAGATATTGATGACCACCTCGATCAAGACAAGCGCAGGATTGAGGACTCTGTTTGTATAAAAGATCAGGGCGACCGGAACCGTGATGGAAGAGAAGCCGTACCCGAGCGCCCCGTTGACCGTGGCAGCAAAGAGGGTGATTAGGGTGAGGATGATCGAACTGGCATCGGTTGGGTTCATCGATCGGGGCTCAAGGTTAAATATGGAACATCAGGGTCTGTTTTTCTTCGAGTTCTCTTTTTCTTTCGCAAAGATCTTTGAAATTGATCGAATCGAGATGTGTTTTTAATGAACGATGGACCTCATCCAAAACTTCCCGAAAAATGATGCTATCGGTTCCCTTTCCTTCCGTTTGGCCGAATGGGGCTTGGCCTTTGGGCAAGCTCCGGTCGTAATCTACAAAGGGACCCTCTACTGCTTGAAGGACCTCGCCGAGTCGAATCTGCTCGGGGTCTTTTACCAGGCGATAACCTCCATGAGGTCCCCGCACACTCTCTACAAGACCTTGTTTTTTTAAAAGATTCATGACCTGTTCTAAAAAACGGATCGGTATTTTTTCCTTCTGCGCAATCGCGCGCACCTGGAGCGGTTCCTCTCCCGAATGGAGAGAGAGAGCAAGGAGGGCGAGAAGGGCATACTCACTTTTTGCGGAGAGGCGAACCATATACTTTACAATTCCGATAGAGATTATGTATTATTTATAGAATATCATTGTTTTACTGTCAAGCATTTTTTTGAAGAAATATTTTTTAGCCCGTTTTTTGTTCGATCAAACCCTTTTCAAGAATGGCGTTTCTTCTCCCATCCTTGTTAGACAAGCTCTTTTATGATATTTTTGAGCTAGTTTTAAGGATGAGGTTTTCCGGATATGGTCGTAGAAACTGTTTTTATCCTTTTCTTGATTGTGCTTAACGGCTTCTTTGCGGCCGCTGAGATTGCCATTGTGACCGTCCGGAAGAGTAATATCAAAAGTCTTTCGGAAAAAGGAAATCAAAAGGCGTCGCTTCTCTATCAGCACCAGATTGAACCCGAACGATTTTTGGCGACGGTTCAGATCGGGGTGACCTTGGTCGGCTCCGCCGCCGCGGCGGTCGGCGGCGTGGTGGCGGTCGAATCGATCCGTCCTTTTTTTGACAGGATTCCATTTTTCCAGCAATTCAGCGAGGCGGCTTCGATTTCAGTCGTCGTCCTGATCATCTCGTATGTTTCTTTGATCCTGGGAGAGCTTGTTCCGAAGTCACTCGCCTTGAAATACCCCGAACAGATCGCGTTGGGAAGCATCCAGTTGATCGATCTCATGGCGCGGACCTTCAGTCCTTTTGTGAGAATGTTGACCGCTTCGGTTCGCCTTTTTTTGAAACCGATCGGGGGGAAAGTCCTTCCGGGAACCTTCATCTCCGAGGAAGAGATTAAATATCTGCTGAAGGAGGGTCGGGAGACGGGGGTTTTCGACCAGACCGAACAGGATCTCATTCACAGCGTCTTCGAGTTCAACGACATCTCGGTGAAAGAGGTGATGGTCCCGCGGCCGAAGATTCATGCGATCCAGGTCGATACCTCCTACGAAGAATGGATGAAGTATGTGGTTGAGAATAAATTTTCAAGGTATCCGGTCTACCGGAGCAACATTACCGATATTGTTGGGATACTCTATTTTAAAGATCTGGTCGGAACCTTGGCCCAGGAGAAGCAGATCGCGTTAAAAGACCTGTTGCACCCTTCCTACTTTGTTCCGGAAACGATGAAGGTCAGCCGCTTGATGAAAGAGCTTCAGCGGCGGCGGATTCAGATGGCGATTGTGATCAACGAATATGGAAGTGTCGAAGGGCTGGTCACGATGGAAGATTTGGTCGAGGAGATCGTCGGCGAAATTCAGGACGAATACGATGTCGAGGATCGTCCGGTTGAACGTTTGAAGGATGGTTCATGGGTCATCGACGCCTCCCTTTCAGTGCGGGATCTTCGGAGCAATTACGGTCTGCCGATTCCGGAATCGGCAGAATATGAAACGCTCGGAGGATTTGTTCTTTCCCAGCTTCAGACGATGCCGAAGGGAGGGGAAATTATTCAGTACGGCGATTCCAAGTTTACGATTGTCGATATGGATGGTCGCCGAATCGCCAAATTAAAACTTGAAAAAAAGCCCACCATCACGAAAGTCCCCCAGAAAGTCTCGATTGACAAATAGGGAAAAATTTCTTATATAACCCCCCAGTGCCCCCCTTTTTGCGAAGCTGCGAATACAAATAGAGTTCTCTTATCTTTTCGGATCGAAGAATCCCACCAGCTTGCTGGGGGGTTCTTCGATAGCAAGAATTCCGAAACCTGGTTTCCCCCTCTGTTCGTCTTCGTTGCCGGCGAGAGGTCTCATCGATGATAGAAGATCTGGATCTCCTCCATGAGATAGCCGAGCTGATTGCCGACGGAGGCGATCTCGACCCCCTTTTCAAAAGAATTTTTCCAAAGATTCAAAAACGCCTTTCTTTTTTTTCCGCCGGTGCGATTCTCACCGTTACGGAGAGCGGGGGGCAGATACTGGAGCTGATCGCTTCCGCATCCTTATCGGAGGAGGGGGAGTGGTTCCTCCGGAAAAACGGGGTTGAATGGGGGAGGGATCTCGTCGGGAAGATTGTAACATCACGCAAGATCGTTTTCCCGGGGGGATCGCTTCGGCCCGGCCCGCGGGCATCGTATCCCGACGGGATCGACATTCCCTATGCTCTCCTTCCCCTCCATTCAGCGGGGAAGACCGTTGGAGTCATTTTATTTTGGTCGAACTGGAGTGAGCCGCTGCCGCTCCACGAAAAAAAGTGGATCGAGACCGCCGGAAGAGTGATCGGTCTGGGGGTCGAGCGAATCGGAAACGCCAAGCGTTATCGAGAGGTGGAGCAAAAAATAAAAGACCTCAAGCGATTTCAGGGCGAGATGGTTTCGAGAGCGAAACTTGCCAGTGGCATGCATGAGATCAGTAATTCTCTCACCAGTGTCATCGGTTTTACCCAACTCCTTCTTCAAACGGTCAAGCAACCTCGTGACCGTGAGTTTTTGGACAAGATTTTCAACGACGCCATGCGCTGTTCCGAAATTGTTCGAAACCTCCTGATTTTTCCAAAAGAATATCCTGCATCGTCCACAATGCCCACCAGGCGCTCCTGGAAAAAAAGAAAGTAAGCGCCGGGTCCTTGTTATCCTTCCAGCGAATCCCTGAACGCCTGGTGCAATGCCAGAGTAATCGGTCCGGGGCGGCCATCTCCGATCGGTCGATGGTCAACCTCGGTGAGCGGCATCAACTCAAGGCCGCTGTTGGTTAAAAATGCTTCGTCTGCCTGAAAGAGAAGGTCTGATGAGTAGAGGCCCTCTCGAACGGAGATTCCGAGATTAGTCGCCAGGTTGATGACCACCTCCCGAGTGATCCCTTCCAGGAGACCCGCCTCGGGTAAGGGGGTTTCCAAGACCCCGTTTCGTACCCAAAAAAGATTGCTGATGGTCCCTTCGGTGAGATTTCCTTCGGCGTTGAGAAAAATTCCCTCGAAGGCGTCCCTTCTCTTCGCTTCGATTTTTCCGATCACGTTGTCGAGGAAGCTGAGCGATTTCACTGCCGGATCGGCTGTTATGGCGATATTCCGCCGGATCTGAAGAATCACCGCGGAGACGCCCCGTTGGTAATCTTCTTTGGGGTATCCGGAGAAAGGGCGCGCCGTCACGATGAGGGTCGGCTTTTCACACAGACCGGGGTCGAGGCCGATCTCCCCGGCGCCACGGCTGATCGTCAGGCGGAGGAGGGCCTCTTCAAGCCGGTTTCTTTCCAGGGTTTGGTAAACGATCTCTTCCAGGCGAGGAAGGGGAGGGATCGAGAGGGCCAATCGTTCCGCCGACCGGGCCAGCCGTGTCAGGTGCCGATCGAGGCGGAAGATCTTTCCCCGATAGGCACGAAAGGTTTCGAAGAGGCCGTCGCCGTAGAGAAAGCCGTGATCAAAGATGGAGACCACCGCTTCTTCTTTTGGAACGAATCGGTCTTGGAGATAGACCCACATTTAAAGACCCTCTTCCACCGCCTGCAGCGGATGACCGCTGACGCCCCCGCCTGCATTGATCAAAGCTGCCGCTTTTTGAAGGGTCTCCTGATATTCTTTCTCCGGATCGGAGTCGGCGACGATTCCGGCGCCAACCCGGAAGGTCATCTCTTCCCCTTGCCGGATCCAAGTCCGAATGGCGATATTCAGATCGATTTCTCCCCCAAAGCCGAGATAGCCGATCGAACCTGTGTAAATCCCCCGTGCTTCTCTTTCGAGTTCGGAGAGAATTTCCATGCAGCGAATCTTGGGAACGCCGGTGATCGTGCCCCCGGGAAAGAGGGCCTTGATTACATCGACGCATTTTATATCGGGTCGGAGTTCTCCTTCGATGTTCGAAACCAGATGGATGACATGGGAGTATTTTTCGAGCGACATCAATGGGCCGACACGGATGGAACCATATCGGCAGACCTTTCCGAGGTCGTTTCTCTCCAGATCGACCAACATGAGATGTTCCGCCCGCTCTTTTTCGTTGGAGGAGAGGCTTCGGACCATCTCTTCTTCTTCGGATTTGTTCTTTCCACGGGGCCGCGTTCCCGCGATCGGGCGGGTGTCGACGATCCGTCTCCCCTCCCGCGAGGTGATGCGAACCAACCTTTCCGGAGAGTTGCTCGCGATCTGAATCGCTCCCAATTCGAGATAGGCGGAAAAAGGGGAAGGATTGATCTTCCGGAGCCGTTTGTATATCGACAAGAGGGATAAAGAAGGAGAGGAGATCCTGAAACGATGGGAGAGATTCGCCTGAAAGATATCTCCTGCCGAGATATATTCTTTGATTTGCAGTACCTGTTTGATGTAACGCTCCCGCGGAAGATCAGACAGAATTTCTGGAGAAACGGGGTTTGGCCTGCCCCCTTTAGGGGAAACGGGGGAAAGAAGTGATTCTTTCAAGGCGGTAATTTTCCTTTTCCCCTCTTTAAGGGTTGAGGCCTCTGATTCTCCCATGGTGATCAGCGGAGCGGGATCGTAAACGAGGTGAAGCACCTCTTGTCGGTGGTCAAAGAGGGCAAAGAGATTAAAAAAGGGGAGATAGATATCGGGGAGTGTCGGATTCGTGTGACGGGGAGGGGGGATCCTCTCCCATTGGCGAATCAGGTCGTAGCTGAAGAATCCGATGGCGGCCCCTTGAAGGGAGGGAAAGTCCGGGGAGGACTTTTTTTCGTTGTGAAAACGATCAAGCCATTCCTGAAGATGTTTAAGGGGATCCCCGTTTTGAGAAAAGGTCTCTCTCTTTCCTCCACCGAAATAATCGAATCGGCTCTCTTTCCCTTTGCTCTGGAACAGTCCGAAAGGGTCTCCCGCCAACAGGGAGAACCTTCCATCGAACCATCCTCCCTCCCTTCCTTCTAAAAGGACGGCATGGTCTTTCCAGCCCAAGCGTTCGGAAAGGGACTCAAAAAGGGAAAGAGGATCTTCTGCATGGATGGGAACAGGCTCAACCATCGGAGAAGCGAAGCCTCGTTTGAAAATGGGAGCTTGAAGGGGGGGGCTCCTTTTACGCGATGGCGTCATCCGCCTGTTTCCATCTCCTTGAGAAGGTTCTCGACCGCGATCACCGGATCTTTTGCTTCCAGGATCGGTCGCCCGACGACGATGTAATCGGCTCCCATCTCGATGGCGAGGCGGGGAGGGGCGGTTCGTTTCTGATCTTGCCGTTCTACAGATAAGGGACGGATCCCGGGGGTGATGAGGAGGAAAGGGGTAGGGAGTGCTTTCCGAAGGAGCTTCAACTCCAGAGGAGAAGCGATGACCCCATCCATTCCGGCTTCATCGGCAAGCCGGGCGAGATGAACGACCATTTCTTCGGTTGAGGAGGGGCTGCTTAATGTCTGTTGCAGTGCCGTTTGATCCATACTGGTCAGGATTGTCACGCCGAGGAGGAAGGGGAGAGGAAACTGTTCACGAATCGCCGCTTGGTGAACGGTTTCTCGGGTCGTTTGAAGCATTTCTTTTCCGCCGAGGGTATGAAGGGTCAACATCCGGACACCGAGCCGGGCCGCTTGCAAGGCCGCGCCAGCCGTTGTGTTTGGGATATCGTGGAACTTCAGATCGAGGAAGACCTCGCCACCCCGGTTTTGGATCTCATTGATCAGGGAAGGACCGGCATTCGTAAAGAGGATCGACCCGATCTTAAAGATCCGGATTCGGCCGGAAAGCCGTTCCACCAGATCGATCGCTGCTTTCGGATCGGTCAGGTCAAGGGCAAGGATCAGGCGGTCGGAAGGGGTCATCGATTCCTTCGTAACTGCTCAGGTCGCCCATCTTTTGCTCCATGGCGGCGTTGCTGCGGTGCTCGAATCCTCACGTATAGACACATACGCTGCGGTTCTGCGCTCCTCACGCCTTGCCCTGAAGCAAAATCTAGGCAACCTGAGCAGTTACATTCCTTTACTATCAGGCTGGTTCACCGGGTCGGACACATCGGAAGCCGACATCACTGATTGTCGAATCGGGGCGGGCATAGAGCCGAAAGGTCGCCGTGGAGTGATGTTTGACCATCTCTTTTTGCACATCGGGGGGGAAATGTCCGATGGTTGACCAGGAGTTGCCTCGGATGACTTTCACCTGTTTTCCATATTCTTTGCTCTGGTAGCGACTTCCGGAATAAGGTCGATACCAGTCGGCCGTCCACTCCCAGGCGTTCCCGACCATATCAAGCACCCCATAGGGGCTCTTTCCTTCGGGAAATTTCCCGGTGGGGCTCAAGTCTTTGGCTGTCCCGCCGATGTTGGCTTTCTTGGGGTCGAACTCGTTTCCCCAAGGATATCTCCTGCCGTCGGTTCCGCGGGCCGCCTTTTCCCATTCCGCTTCGGTCGGAAGACGTCCCCCTCTCCAGATGCAGTACTCCTGGGCCTGCTGCCAGGGGACCATGACCGCCGGATAGAGGTCGCTCCCCTTGGGATAGGTTCCGTTTTCCCAGTGTTCCGGAGCGGGACGGTTCGTCGCTTGAAGAAATTCGGCATATTGGCGGTTGGTCACTTCAGTGCGGTCGATATAATAAAGGGGGAGGTGAATTTTGTGAGCCGGACCTTCATCGACCAGCCAGGGCTTGACGATTCCCTGTTCTTCCGCGAAATGGGTTTCATCAACCTCATCCGTTCCCATGATAAATTCACCGGCCGGAACGGCGACCATTCCCTCCGGGGGACGACGGGAGCAGGCGATAAAGAGGACGCAAGAAATAGACAATAGAAAAGAAAAAGCGAGGGTTTTGTAAAAAGACATCCATTTCCCAATAAAATTGTGCGGAATCTTACTGAATCCTAAAGAAGGTGTCAAGTTCGGCGGCACGGAAACGATTTAGGGTTCGACAGGCCCTTCCCTCCCTCTTGACCCAACCTCAAAACCACGTTATTCTCTTTGATGAGGGTCATCCAAGAAGCTGACCCAGGTTGTCTCGGGCTCCGGACGGCCTCACCATGAAAGAGGTTGTGATGAAAAAGATCTTGTTTTTGTGCGCGACGAATGCGACGCGGAGTCAGATGGCGGAAGGGATGGCGAAAAAATCGTTGTCGGAACAGTTTGAAATCCACAGTGCGGGAATCCAACCGATGGTGATCCACCCGTTAACAATCAAGGCAATGACTGAAATCGGGATCGATGTCTCGCAGCAGAAGAGCAAATCGATTAATCACGTTCCATGGAAAGAAATGGACTTCATTGTGACCCTTTGCAGCACTTCCGCCAAGGGCCTTCCGGCGGTTCCCCAGACGGTCCAAAGACTCCATTGGCCGGTCCCCGACCCGGTGACGATGACCTCGCATTACGGCTTTAAAAACTCGGCCGAAGGGAAGCAGATCGCCTTCCGAGAGGTGAGGGATCTGCTTCAAACCCGGATCGAGGAGTTTAAGCAATCCCTTGGATAAAGCTTAATAGAGTGAGAGGGGCGCATAACGCATTGGGATGCCAAGCAATTCCTGAAGCCACCCTTCCATCTCTTCCTCCGGGAGTGGGGCTCGGTTGAAGCGGATCTCGATCTTGTACCCCGAACTTCCTCCGATCACCCCCACCACCGCATAGGCCTCTTCTTCCGACGCTGGAAGAACCTCCCCGGTCCGAAACTCCGAGAGGGTCGCCAATATCCGCCCGCTCGGCGCCACCACCTGAATGAGTCGTGGAAGCTCTTTGAGCGACGCATGAAGATAACCCCGATAAAGAAGCCGTGCCGCCGGCCGGGCGAGACGGAACTCTTCCAAGAGCTTTTTGGGAAATCCGGAGAGAAAGGTCCGAATCGTCGCCGGTTGGATTCCGAGCTGGGAGACCAGCCGTGCCGCCGGGACGAGCAATTCATACGGGTCGGCCGTGATCTGCTCAAACTGGCATGGCCCGAAGGCGTCTGGCCAAGAGCAGGAGACCGGCGTGGCCAGATCTTCGGCGGAAATCGAGAGCGCCCCTTTCTGCCACTCAACGAAGAGCGGGAGATCCAACGCTTCGATTGCCGCGGCGAAGATTGAGGCCCGTTCGCTCATCCAGGAGAATCGCTTTTGATTCCCTCGCTGCTCCCCCGGTGTGATAATCTCGTTTGGAACCAAACGGAGACGAATGAACCCGTGGTCGTGCCGAAACCCGATCCAGAACATTGCTTCGGGAGCGTGCCACCGGATTTTGAGCGAATCGGGAATTTGCCACGGATGGTTGAGCGAGAGATAGGCGTCCATCGAGAGATGCCGGCGGAAGAGATTGTAGTCATTTCCGGCGAGGACGAAAAAGTCCCCCTCCCAACCCTCCTCGACCAAGACAAGGGTCCATTCATCGACCAACCAGGCATCGAGTCGATCGATCTCACCCAAAGAGGAGACCCAAAACTCTTCAAAATAGCAGGAAACTTCTTTCTCGATCTCCTTGACAGGAAGTCCCCTCTCCTTCAATGAACGGCAAAGGGCGATGACCTGATTAAACTCTATCTCCGATTCCGATTCCCAACGCCGTTCACGCATCTGTTTGTCCTTTTAAATCTCCGGGGCTTCTGAATAAAGATGTTAGAACGAACGGGTGATCGGGGATTTTTCTTACTCCCACTCGATTGTGCTGGGGGGCTTGGAAGAGATGTCGTAGACGACGCGATTGATCCCTTGAACTTCGTTGATGATCCGGCTGGAAATCTTCTTGAGGATGTCGTGAGGAATATCGGCCCAATCGGCAGTCATCCCATCCTGGCTGGTGACGGCGCGGAGGGCGATGGCATTTTCATAGGTCCGCTCATCTCCCATCACACCGACGCTCTGCACCGGAAGGTAAACGGCGAAGGCCTGCCAAATCGCGTCGTAAAGTCCCCCCTTCCGGATCTCCTCTTCGAAGATCGCATCGGCTTCGCGGAGCCGATCCAGTTTTTCCTTTGTGATCTTGCCAAGCACCCGAACAGCCAGACCGGGACCGGGAAAGGGATGTCGATAGAGAAGTTCCTGGGGAATGCCGAGTTCGACCCCGAGCCGACGGACCTCGTCCTTGAAGAGCATCCGGAGCGGTTCGATCAGCTTTAAGCGCATCCGTTTCGGAAGGCCGCCGACATTATGGTGGGTCTTGATTGTCGCGGAAGGTCCCTTCACCGAGACACTCTCGATGACATCGGGATAAAGGGTTCCCTGGACGAGAAAATCGACCCGGCCGACCTTGTGGGCCTCTTCTTCAAAGATCCGGATGAACTCCCCCCCGATGATCTTCCGCTTCCGCTCCGGGTGGCTGTTGGTGGAGAGGCGCTTCAAAAACCGCTCCGAGGCATTAACGAACTTGATATTCAGGTGGAGATTTTTCTTAAACGCGTCGAGAACCCGCTTCGCCTCGTTCTTCCGGAGCAGACCGTTATCGACGAAGATGCAGGTGAGCCGTTTCCCGATCACCCGTTGGACCAAGACCGCAGCGACGCTTGAATCGACTCCGCCGCTCAAGGCACAGATTGCCCGCCCGTCCCCGATTTGTAGCGCGATCGTCTTTTCCGCTTCCTTGAGGAAAGAGCCGATATCCCAGGTCGGACTAAGCCCGGCAATTTGGTAGAGAAAATTCTGAAGGATCTCTTTCCCCTGGGGGGTGTGCACCACCTCGGGGTGAAACTGAAGGGCAAAAAACTTCCGCCGGGGGTCTTTCATCGCGGCGGCAGGGGAGTTGTCGGTTCGCGCGATCGCCACAAAACCGGGGGGAAGGGTTTCGATCCGATCGCCGTGGCTCATCCAGACCGGTGTCGACGTCGGGAACCCTTTGAAGAGATCGGTATCGTCGTCGATCATGAGGTCGGCCCGGCCATATTCCCGCTTTGCCGCGCGGGCCACTTTCCCTCCCAAGAGATGGGTCATCAACTGCATCCCGTAACAGATGCCTAGGATTGGGATGGAAAGCTTGAAAAGACCGGGGTCGCACAGGGGGGCATTGCGATCGTAAACGCTCGCCGGACCACCGGAAAGAATGATCGCGCTGGGACGCTCCGCCTCGATTTGGGCGAGCGGAAGATGGTATGGAACGATTTCGGAGTAGACCTTGCTCTCCCGGACGCGCCGGGCGATGAGCTGGGTATATTGAGATCCAAAATCGAGGATGAGAACCTTCGGTAAGGACGACATGCGATCCGGTTCGGGGGGGATCTGTTAGGGCCCTGTTACGACTCTCCGCCCCGCTCATAGTTGGGGGCTTCTTTGGTAATGATGACATCGTGCGGGTGGCTTTCCCGCAACCCGGCGTGGGTCACCCGAATGAACCGGGCCTTTGTCCGGAGTTCTTCAATGTTTTTCGTTCCGCAATAACCCATCCCGGCCCGGAGTCCACCGACGAGCTGGTAAACCATCGCGGCGAGGGTCCCTTTGTAAGGAACCCGCCCCTCGATTCCCTCGGGGACCAGCTTCGTCTCCGGTTCAAACTCTTGAAAATAGCGGTCCTTCCCGCCCCGTTGCATCGCGCCGAGTGAACCCATCCCCCGATAGACCTTGTAACTCCGCCCTTGATACAATACGGTCTCCCCGGGACTCTCCTCCGTTCCGGCAAAGAGGCTGCCGATCATGACCGAGTTGGCCCCCGCGGCGATCGCCTTCGTGATGTCCCCGGAGTATTTAATGCCGCCGTCGGCGATGATCGGAATTTGATACTTCTTGGCTCCTTTGGCGCATTCCGAGATGGCGGTCAACTGCGGAACACCGGCCCCGGCGATGACCCGGGTGGTGCAGATCGATCCGGGCCCCACCCCGACTTTCACCGCATCGACCCCTGCTTTGATCAGATCGACCGTTGCCGCCGCCGTCGCCACGTTCCCGCCGACCAACTCCAGGTCGGGGTAATGTTTTCGGATTGCTTTGATGGTATCGAGGACCGCCACCGAATGGCCGTGGGCGGTGTCAACGACAACGAGATCAATCCCGGCACGGACGAGGGCATCGACCCGATCCTTTGAATCTCCGCCGATCCCGACCGCGGCGCCGACCCGGAGCCGGCCGAGGGTGTCTTTACAGGCGTTTGGGTACTTGATTTTCTTCTCAATATCCTTGATCGTAATCAATCCCTTCAATTCGAAACGATCATTGACCACTGGGAGCTTTTCGATCCGATTTTCATGAAGGATCTTCCGCGCATCTTCGAGGGTCGTCCCCTCCGGGGCGGTGATGAGACGATCTTTCGTCATGACTTCTGAGACCTTGAGATTCATCCGGGTCTCGAACCGGATGTCGCGGTTGGTCAGAATACCGACCAGCTTTCCGTGATGGGTGACCGGAATCCCCGAAATCCGGTATTGGTTCATCAACCGGAGCGCCTCGTGGAGCGGCTGATCGGGAGAGATCGTGATCGGATCGACGATCATCCCACTCTCCGACTTCTTCACCCGGTCGACCTCCGCCGCCTGCGCCTCCACCGAGACGGCCCGGTGGATGATTCCGATCCCCCCTTCTCTTGCCAGCGCGATCGCCAAACGGGACTCGGTCACCGTATCCATGGCGGCGCTCAAGATCGGGACCTGGATTTCGATATGACGGGTCAGTCGAGTGACCAAATTGACATCGCGCGGCATGACCGAGGAGCGGGCGGGGATGAGGATCACATCATCGAAAGTCAATCCCTGTTGAAGTTCATCAGATAACATGGCGGGTGAAAGATCCTCCGAGCGGTTTTAAAAATGTGACTCTTTTTTACCACACGGATGGGGCGAGGTCAAGGGAAGCTCCTCCTCTCCACACATCGACGATCCGGACCCACTCCCATCTGCGCGGGGAATCTTCAATGTGTTATAATCGGCCGTTTTCCGTTTTTAACGTCGAGAAAAAAGAGATGAATATTTTGGATGTGTCACATCTTTCTAAGTCTTATGGAATGAAACAGGTCCTTCAAGATCTGACCCTCACCGTCGGAGAGTCGGAAAAGGTCGGGTTTGTTGGGCGAAACGGCTGTGGCAAGACGACCCTCTTCCGGATCATTGCAGGGGTTGAGCCGGCGGATGGGGGAGTGCTTTCTTACAAGCGGGGAAGTTCAATCGGGTATCTTTCTCAAGACCCCATTTTGACCGAAAATTGGACGGTGGCCGAAGAGGTGGAGTCGGCGCTGACCGAGGTCCGGAAGCGGCGGGATCGCTATCAGGCGATTGCCGACGCGCAGCGATCGGCCGCACCGGCGGAGATGGAAAAGCTCCTGAAGGAGCAGCAAGCGGTCGGTGAATGGCTCGATCATCATCAAGGATGGCAGATCGATCACCAGATCGATGAAGTTCTCCTGCGGCTTGGCATTGCGAATCGCAACGACAAGATTTCGATGCTCAGCGGCGGAATGCGAAAGCGGGTGGCGTTGGCGAAGCTGGTTCTGCAATCGCCCGATCTTCTCTTGCTGGACGAGCCGACAAACCACCTCGATGCGGCGACGACCGCTTGGCTGGAAGAATTCCTGATCGGTTATCCGGGGGCGGTGATGCTGATCACCCATGATCGCTACTTTCTCGACCGGGTTTCCCAACGAATCTTCGAGATTGAATCGGGGATGGTCTACAGCTATGTCGGTGGCTACCTCGATTATCTGGAGGGAAAGGCGGAGCGATTGCTCCACGATTCCCGGGAGCAGGGGAGGTTGATTACCCTCCTCCGCCGGGAGTCGGAGTGGATGCGCCGTGGTCCCAAGGCTCGGTCGACGAAATCGAAGGCGCGGATCGACCGGTTTTATGCAATGCAGGGTGAACGAAAAGACCATGTCGAGCAGGAGATCGGCCTGCATCTCGAAACCGACCAGCGGTTGGGGCGTACCATTCTGGAACTGGAGGCTCTTGGCAAATCGTTCGAAGGACGGGTCTTGATCCGGGATCTGAGCCTCAAGCTCAAGGCGGGAGATCGGATCGGGATGATCGGGCCGAACGGGGCGGGGAAAACGACCCTGCTGCGGATGATCCTCGGTGAGGAGCCTCCGACCACCGGTCAGATCATCCGAGGAAAGAACACCCGGTTCGGCTATTTCGATCAGAAGCGCGAATGCCTCGATCCCAATATCAAGGTGGAAGAGGCCCTTGGAGAGGGATACTGGGTGACGGTGAACGGCGAGCGGCGGCACAAGACCAGCTATCTCGGCGATTTTCTCTTCGAGCATCACGATCAAAAACGGGTGATCCGAACCCTGTCCGGGGGGGAGCGGGCGCGGTTGATTTTGGCGAAGATGATGTTGGAAAGCGCCAACCTCCTGATCCTCGATGAGCCCACAAACGATCTCGATATCCCGACCCTCCAACTCTTCGATGATGCCCTGGTCGGTTACAACGGCTGCGTTCTCATGGTGACCCATGACCGGTTTTTCCTCGATAAGGTCGCCACCGGCATTCTGAGTTTTGAAGGGGAGGGGCGTGTCCGCTACACCGAGGGAAATTATGAGACCTATCTGACCCGCTTGAAAAACGAGGAAGCGCTGAAAGCGAAAGGGGAGGGTGAGAAGGCCCCTCCCCCTGACGACCTAAAAAATGGAGCGGCCACCCGTAGCCCAGATGGCCTGGAAAATAGTGCGGCCACCAAGCCGGTTTCAAAACCGGTCCCCGATGGACGGAAAGGGCTCAGTTTCAAGGAGAAGAAGGAGCTGGAAGGGATCGAACGGGAGATCGAGAAACTGGAGGCGAGAAAAGGGGAGTTGGAGATTTTTTTTGCCGACCCAACGACCCATGCGAAAAAGCCGACGGCGGTGACCGATTGGGCGAATGAGCTTTCCGAGATCGAGAAGCGTTTGGAAGAAAAGATCGCCCGGTGGGAAGCGCTGGAGAGCAAGCAGGTCGGATGAGGGAGTGGGTTTTTGCTGAAGAACAGACCTGATCAGAGAGGTTGTGAAGAAATCCATGCTTCTCGATCAGCCGGGCCCGTTGATCCTCATCAGCGCGGTGATCGGATTTGCCGGAACGGTGATCTTCCCGGTCGTCCTTTACTTTTTGAACCATCATCATCTGGCCGCCCAGCTTCCGGAGTGGGCTCGTCCTTCCCGGCGCGCGGCGCAGCTCCTTGGGGTTTCTTTCGTTGCCTATCTTTCCTTGGCGATCGCGTATCTTTGGGTGGTATGGATCGGATGAAGCGAGGTTTTCATCCGTGACGGAGAGGAGGAAGGCGGAGTGGTTGCTCTTTGCCACCACATTCATCTGGGGAGGAACCTTCATCGTGATCAAGGAGGGGCTCGTCGATCTCTCCCCCCTTTTGATGTTGTCGCTTCGGTTCACGCTGGCGGCGGTTTTTCTTCTTCCTTTTTCCTTCCGCTCTCTTTACCGGGCAGACAGGAATGTGATTGCCTGGGGAGGTTTTCTTGGATTTCTGATTTTTTCGGGGTTTCTTTTGCAGACGCTTGGATTGAGGGAGACGACCGCGTCGAAATCGGCGTTTATTACCGGGATGATGGTGATCTTCACCCCTCTCTTTCAATGGATGATATTAAAGCGCCTTCCGAAATGGGGGAACCTTGCCGGCGTGGTTCTTGTCTTAATTGGGCTCTGGCTCTTAACCTCCCCCTCGGAGGGAGGTTTCAACCGGGGGGATTTTTTGACGCTCCTCTGTGCGATGATCTTCGGTTTTTTCATCGTATTACTCGACATGGCCAGCCGACAACATGATGTTCTTCTCTTAACTTTTTTGCAGATTATTTTCCCCGCCCTTTTCGGTTGGTTCGCCTTTTCTCTCTTCGAGGAAGCTCATTTTAGACCGACCCGCGCCGCCTTTGTCACGCTGGGATACACCGCGTTTCTGGCGACGGTGGTGACCGGGTATGTCCAGACCCGTTACCAACGGGAGACCACCCCGACCCGGGCCGCCTTGATTTATACCCTCGAACCACTTTGGGCCGCCCTTCTTGGATTTTTCTTTCTTCAAGAAAAGTGGGGGTGGGGGGAGCTCTTCGGAGGAATGTTGATGATATCGGGGGTTCTCCTTTCGGAATTATCGGAAGGGATCATGAGAGGAGGGCGGCGATCCAATTCCCGCCAGTGAACTTTCATGAGGGCCGATTGGTTTTGGAGCGCGGGAGCAAGCTCCCGCTTTTAAAGCGGCGGCAAGCCGCCGCACTCCATACCGTCACATTCTTTCCTTGACACACTCCCCGAATCTGATTAGTCTTTGAGGCTGCGAAGCGGAGGGCACGCACAGGCAGGCGCAGCGAAGCGATCGTCTCTCTCCGGCGGGGTTTACGAGCGAATAAAACAAGAAGGAATAGCCAAGAAGGAATGGCAATGTCCCATCTGCAGAACGATTCCAATTTGGTCTGGCTCGATCTCGAAATGACCGGTCTCGATCCCGATCAGTACACAATCATCGAGATCGCGACCATTATTACCGACAGCCAATTGAATATTCTGGCCGAAGGGCCGGTGATTGCAATCTATCACGATCCGGAAGTTTTAAACCGGGTTGAAAAGTGGAGTCGGGACACGCATACGAAGTCGGGACTGTTGAAAAGGGTGGAATCCTCCCCCGTGAAAATGGAACAGGCGGAAGAGATGACGCTCGGTTTCATCCGGCATTA
>CAZOFJ010000018.1:5788-47446 GCA_964579005.1 uncultured Nitrospirota bacterium | reverse complement strand
TCCTCGGGTTCGCTCTATCTTATACACTTTTTCCAAATCTCGTGCGTAACATGAGTTATTTAATTGAATTGATTCCGTACTTCTTTTTCGAGGAGGACGATCTCTTCGCCATTGGGCCCTTGAATCATCGCGGCCCGCTCTCCGGGGACCGGCTCATAAGGGGGTTTGATGATGATTACGCCGGCTTCCTTCAAGTGGCGGAGGGATTCCTCCAGATTCCAGACCAGAAAACCAAGAGAGATCGGTCCGATCCCGTTTGGGTCCCATCGATCGGAAAGGGGTTGTCCCGGTTTCCCTCCATAGAGTTCGATCCGGCCGGAACCGGTCTCGAACCAGACAATCCGCCGTCCCCTGCCGCTTTGTTCTTCCTTGATTTTTGCCAGTCCCAAGATCCGTTCATAAAAATGAATCGATCGTTCGAGATCGTCGGTTTGGATGGCAATATGATGGAGTTTAAAAGAAGGGGTATTCGACATCGGCATCCTGCGGTGACGACATCATACTGTTCCAAGTTCTTTTCTGTCAATGCCAACGCGGCGGAAAAAGCCAACCCGATCAGATCATGGCGGAACGGCTTCAAAGGCTGCCGGTCGGTTTCCTTTTCATGAGATCGAGTTCATCCATACGGAAGGCCGCACCGGCCGGTTTGATCTTCTATCTTTTTTATCTTGGGGCGATCACCCTCTCTCCGTTCGGCTTTCATCTTCCAAGGCGATCGATTCCTTTTGATACCCTGATCGTTTTTTCGCGGCCTGACTTTTTTCTGAACATCATTCTTTTTCTCCCTCTGGGGATGATTCTCGATCTTCTTTTCCCGCCGGGGTCTCTCTTACGACCTCTTTGGAAGGTTCTTTTTTTCTCTGCTGGAGTCAGTCTCACGGTTGAACTACTCCAGTTTTTTCTTCCGGAGCGATATCCTTCCTTACTTGATTTAATCGCAAACACCCTCGGTGGAGGGATCGGTTTTCTTTCCGCCCGATCGATCGAAGGGCGGGGATGGGGAGAGAAAGCGGTGGCGCAGCGGTGCCTTCTGATGCGGACCCTTCTCTCGTTTTATCTGCTTCTGCTTTTTTCCCTGGCGGCCCTTTCGTTGGGAGAGCTGGATCGGTGGGGCCCCGGGGCGTCGTTTTGGGTCGGGAGCGGTCCGAACCGGGAAGATCGATGGAAGGGGAAGCTCGATTTTTTGGCGGTTTATGATCGGGCGTTTGGGCTTCAAGAGGTGTTGCGGCAATATCGTTCTGCATTTCAAGCCGCTTCGGGGGGGTTGTTCACCCATCCGCCGATCGCGCTCTATCCCGATTCGCTCTTCAGCGGGGGTCCTGCGGAAAAAATCACACAACGGATTTCGGTGACGAACCGGTTTACGATCGAGGCCTGGATCGATCAGACGGGGGGCGCCAAAAAGGGGAGCGGGAGACTGATCTCCTTGGCCATTCCCCCCGATCTTGATTACCTCATCATCCAGCAGGAGAAGGACCATTGGTTTTTTGAAGTGCGGAACAGAGTCAAGAAGGGATACCCGCATTTGGGGAAGATCACCACAAAGAGACTGATCTTACCGGAACGACCGGTTCATCTCGTTGCCGTCTACGATGTCGGAAAAATGTCCTTTTATTTGAATGGCGTCCTTGTCGCGGATGCGATTTTGAGCGATGGTCTTTTTACTCTTGCCGGTTTCATGGGATTTGATACAACCCGTCCGGATGAAAGAGGTTTCTTCGCCTTTCTCCTCTTCTTGCCGGTCGGCTTCCTCGCTCTGTTTTCCCTCCGAGACCGTTCGCCTGGATCGGTTGGGATCGTTTCTCTCTTTCTCTTTCTCTTGTTCGGGGGGTTTTCCTTGTTACAGGCGGGACAGTCTCTTCCGTTTATTTCGGGTCGATATTATGGCCTTCCCCTTCTTGCCATTTCTCTGGGGGGATATCTGGGATGGATCGCCCTCGGGGCCTTACAGACCGTTTCCAGACCCGCTTCAATGAGGTGACAAACCCTCGCTCCCTCTCCTTTCCTTGCGTATTTCGCCTTTCTCGGATAGCATTAACTCCATGAAAGAATCCCCCTTGCTAAAAAAGCGTCTCGGCGATCTTCTTTGCGGCGCCGGTCTGATTACGGAGGCCGACCTCGAAAGGGCGATCGAGGAACAGAAGCGGAGCGGAAAGCGGATGGGCGAAACGCTCGTCGAATTGAAGATCGTGACTGAATTGGACATCGCGAATACCTTGTCCGCTCAGCTTGGAATTGCCTATGTCTCTCTCGAAACGATCTCAATCGAGCCGGAAGTGATCGAGACCGTTCCCGAATCTTTGGCGAAGAAATATCTCTGCGTGCCGATCTCGTTGGTCAAACGGGAACTCTCGGTCGTGATGATCGACCCGCTCGATTACGGATGTATCAAAGACATCGCTTTCGGCACCGGCTTTCAGGTGAAACCGCTGATTTCCACCCGGAAGGAGATTTTAAAGGCGATCGATCAAAATTATCATCTTGACGATTCGGTCGAACATATTGTCGAGGAGAGCGCCGATCAATTTAAAGAGACCTTCCTGGAAATTATCCCGGTGATTGCCGAGGCCGAAGTGACCCCTTCGGATGATTTGAAAAGGAGGAGCCAGACCGCGCCGATCGTCCGGCTTTTCAATCTGATCCTTCTTCGGGCGGTCAAAACGCGGGCGAGCGATATCCATATCGACTCCCATCGAAGCCGGGTTTCGATCCGGCTTCGGGTCGACGGCCTCCTGAAGGAGGCGATGAGCCTTCCGAAATGGGTCCAGGGGGCGCTCATCTCCCGAATCAAGATCCTCTCTTCCCTCGATATCTCAGAACGCCGCCTTCCCCAAGATGGAGCGATCCGGGTGAAGGTCGACGGCCACGACATCGATCTCCGGATCTCCACCCTTCCCACCCATTATGGTGAAAAAGTGGTCATCCGTGTCTTGGACCAGTCGGCCGGGTTGGGAGGTCTGGAGAGTTTGGGGCTTTCGGAGAAAGACAGCAAGCGGCTGTTCACGTTTACCCAGAAGCGTCGGGGGATCCTTTTGGTCACAGGACCGACCGGAAGCGGGAAGAGCTCGACCCTCTATTCGTTTATCAACAAGGTTCGGTCGGAAGCGATCAATATCATGACGGTCGAGGACCCGATCGAATACAACATGGAAGGGATCAATCAGATTCAGGTGAAGCCGGATATCGGCCTGACGTTCGCTCATGCGCTTCGGTCGATCCTTCGGCAGGATCCGAATGTGATCTTGGTGGGGGAGATCCGCGATCTGGAGACGGCGGAGATCGCCTTTCGGGCCGCGATGACGGGGCATTTCGTGATCAGCACCCTTCATACGAACGACTCGGTTGCGACAATCATCCGTCTGCTCGACATGGGGATTCCCCGATATCTCATTGCGAGCAGCCTGGTTGGGGTGGTTGCCCAACGTCTTGTCCGGGTGATCTGCCTCAAGTGCAAGGAGGCGGTTGTATCGTCGGACGAAAATATTGTGCAAGGAGGACGGCTCGGCGATGCCGCCGCCAAAATCCGATCATTCCATGGAAAGGGGTGCCCAGATTGCAAGGGGACCGGTTTTCGCGGCCGGACCGGTCTCTTTGAGGTGTTGCCGATCGTGTCGAAGATGAAAGAGTTGATCGCCTCCGGCGGCTCGGAAGAAGAGATCCGACAGGCGGCCGAGGCGCATGGGGTCACGACCCTCGGGGAGGATGGACTGACCAAGGTCAAGGAGGGGATCACGACTCTGGACGAGGTGCTTCGGGTGATCGAGGTCGAAGAAGAAATGCGAGACCTCTGCCCTTCCTGCGGCAAAACGGTCCATCTCGATTTTGCGCTCTGCCCCTATTGCCGGCATGAAATCCGCTCCAATTGCCCTTCCTGTAAGAGACTTCTCCAGCCCGACTGGCCGCTCTGTCCGTATTGCAAAAAAGAACGGTAAGCCCCTCGCTCAAAACCTCTCCTTTGTTGTGATCACTATTTTCCCATTATTTGCTTTTCAATTACATTTGTAGTAGAACGTATACATGATCAGTTTTGATTCTTCGACCCTTATTCTATTGGCCAAGAGTGATCTTTTAAAAGAGACACTTCAAAATTTCGAAATCATTATTACAGATATTATTAAAAAGGAATGTACGGTAAAAGACACCTTTGATGCAAAGCTCATTCACGCTCTGATCACCACCGATGAGATAAAAGTAGAGAAAGGATTTGCTAAAAAAGAGATTGACCGCATGATGGAAGATTTTAACATTCATTTGGGTGAGGCTTCCGCTTTATTACTGGCCAAAAAAAGAGAAATCCCCCTGGCGACCGATGATGGCCTCACGATAAAAGCCTGTAAGATATTAAACGTTCCATTTCTGACCGCCATTCACTTCCTGCTCCATACTTTCGAGAGCGGGATCATCACAGATCCTGAGATGGCACTTGTGAAAATGGAAAAACTGGCCACCTTTGGGAGATATCATCATCGTATTATTGAAAGCGCCATCCGTCGAATCAAAGGAGAGAAGAAATGAGTGTCTTAAGCATCAGACTAAAAGAAAAAGAACTTGAAAGAATCAATGAACTCTCCAAGTTAAGAAAAGAGGATAAATCCACCGTAGCAAAAGAACTGATCGATTTTGGTTGGGACTATCTTATGGTGAAACTTTATAAAGATGGAAAACTCTCTCTGGGGATACTCTCTGAGAAGCTCGATTTGTCGATGAGCGAGACCTTTGATCGACTTGCCGAGTTCGGAGTGACAGCGCCCATTGAATATGAAGATTACCTGAAGGGATCGGAGTATTTAAGAAAGATGAAAGGTCATAGAAGAGGATCTCGTAAAAAGTCTACTTTGTCACCCTGAACGAAGGGAAGGGAGATATTTTTATGTCGCCCGTTCGATTTCGACGGTCAGCCGGATTTGTTGAAGGATCGCGGCGACATGTTCGCACCGTTCAAGCGGTCCGGTAAAACAGACGGCCCGTCCTTTGGAGTGGGCTTCCAGGGTGATTTCGGTGGCGCGCGTCAGGGAAACGCCGGTGGCCCTTTGGACCTGAAGGATCACCTCGTCGAAGCTGTGGAGATCATCATTAAAGAGAATGACCTTCCAGGGGAGGTCGATCTCGGTGATCTCTTTTTCCTTCGAGAGGATTTCGACTTTGGGAAGGTCGAGAACGTCGGTCCCCATCTTACTCCTTCGCGGTCAGCCGTTCCCGGATCGCTTCCCAGTCGGTCAGCGGAGGGGAGCAGGTGAACCGGCGGCAGAGATAGACGGTCGGTTTTCCGTCGAGCATTTTTTTCCCTTTGACCGGATCGGGGAGGGGGAGCGATTCCGTCCGGTCGGGGTCGACAAGGAAGAAGACCCGGTTGGGAAGATAGATCTGATCGATCTTCTCCAAAAGCGAGATGGTTTCGGGTGTGGTCGGCTTTCCGATCAGGACGATTTCGATCGGCTTCCGGAGGTAAAAATCGGCGACGGCGATCAGATAGCCGGCCCCGAAGACATTTTCTTCCATCGCTTCGGAAAAGAACCGGAGCGTCTTTTCCCCTTTCTCTAAATATCCGGAGTCGCCGGTCAGATAAAAAAGGCGCAGAAGGGCCTGGGCCGCGATCGCGTTTCCGGACGGGATCGATTGGTCGAGGGCCGATTTGTACCGGGCGATCAGCGATTCATGATCTTTTGAAGTGAAGAAAAATCCCCCCGCGGTTTCATCCCAGAACTGGTCAACCAGACGGGCGGCCAGCCGTTTCGCCCGATCGAGGTCGTTCGGTTCGGAGGTCGTTTCATAAAGATCGAGAAAGGCATCGATCACAAAAGCATAGTCGTCGAGATATCCGTTGAGCTTCGCCGATCGATCCTTGAAGGTTCGAAGGAGGCGTTCGTCCATGCGAAGATGGTTCCAGATGAAATCGGCCGCTTTCCGGGCGGCGGCGAGATAACGCTCGTTCCGGGTGGCGCGGTAACCGTCGACGAACCCGCCGATCATCAGCCCGTTCCAGCTTGTTAAGATCTTTTCATCCCGGAACGGCTTGACCCGTTTCTCCCGTTCGAGATAAAGGATCCGCTTCGCTTCCCGAATCATCGCTTCCATCTCTTCGACCGACCGGTTTTCCTCCTTGGCGATCTGTTCGAGCGGCTGGTTGACGTGAAGGATATTCTTCCCCTCGAAGTTGCCGGCGGGGGTGACCCCGAAGTGGCGGCAGACAACCGCCCCAATCTGTTCCCCCAGGACCGATTTGATCTCCGCCGGGCTCCAGACGAAGAACTTCCCCTCCTCCCCCTCGCTGTCGGCATCCTGGGTGGAATAAAATCCCCCCAGGGGGTCGGTCATTTCATTGAGGACATATTCCAGGATTTCCTCCCCGATCCGGCGATAAAAAACCTGGCCTGCGGCCCGAGCGGCGGCGAAGTAAAGGCGGGCGAGTTGCGCGTTGTCGTATAGCATCTTTTCAAAATGGGGAACCATCCAGCGGTTGTCGGTGGAATAACGGTGAAACCCTCCTCCCACCTGGTCGTAGATCCCTCCCCATGCCATCTGTCCCAAGGTATGGGTGACCATTGTGAGGTAGGTCTCATTTCCGTTCTGTTCGCGCCCGCTCTGTTGGTGGTGGCGAAGAAAGAGGTGGAGCGACGGCGCGCTCGGAAATTTGGGGGCGCCGCCGAACCCCCCGTGCCGCGTGTCGAAGATCCGGCCCAAACTCTCGGCCGATCCTTGCAAAAGATGCGGGTCGATCTCCTTCGATCCTGCCGCTTTTGTTTGGCCCGACATCTCGCCGATGATCCGTCGGACGTCTTGTGCCGTCGTCAGGACGTCGTTTCGTTTGTCGCGATAGGAGTTCGAGACGATTTCCAGCAGTTTTGGAAAGCCGGGGAGACCGTGGCGGTCTTCCGGGGGAAAGTAGGTTCCGCCGTAGAAGGGGACTTTGTCCGGTGTGAGGAACATCGTCAACGGCCATCCCCCGCCGCGCCGGATGAAAAGCTGGACGGCATTCTGATAGATCTGGTCGAGGTCGGGGCGCTCTTCCCGGTCAACCTTGATGTTGACGAAATGGTCGTTCATCAAATGGGCGATCTCTTCATCCTCGAACGATTCATCCTCCATGACATGGCACCAGTGGCAGGCGGAATAGCCGATCGAGAGGAGGACCGGTTTGTCCTCCTTCCTTGCCCGCTCGAACGCCTCTTCTCCCCACGGATACCAATCGACCGGATTGTGGGCATGCTGTAAAAGATAGGGGCTGGTTTCATCGATCAGACGGTTGCTTTGTCGCGGTGGTTCCATCGGACACTTCCTTTCCGGGGAGATAAAAAATAATAGGACATCATAAATCGTCCGAAGCGGTCTTGTAAATAGTGTTTTGTAAATAGCGAAGCCGGTTGACAGCTTTTCAAACCTCGATTACCTTTTATCATAAACAAATCAACGGAGAGGCTCGCCACGGTATATTGGTCCGGCGGGAGTCTTGTTCCTAAAGGGGGGAAAAGATGGAAGAGCTGAATATCGAAAGGGAGACCGAGGTCGCGACCATCACGAAGGCCATTCCCGAAGAGAAAATAAAAAAAGAAAAAGTAAAAAAAGAAAAAGCGAAAGAGACGCTGCAATTAAAGCGATTGTTTCCCGTTTTAATCATGGCGATGGTCCTCTTCGCCGGATTCAATTATTACCGGCTTCAACAGAAAACCGATCAACTGCGGGAGCAGATCGGGGGATTGCAACGGGAAAACGAGGCGAAGGATCAGTCGGTCGCTTCGCTGTCAAAGGAAGCGCAGTCCCGCGAGGAGGAACTCCTGCGGCTCCGCGGCGAGGCCGATCAGTTCAAGGGGCAACTGGAGACGGTTCGGCTGGCGTTGATGGAACGGGAGGGGCAGATCGCCCGGCTTCAACAGATCGCCCCCTTCCGGGAGAAACTTCCAAAGAAGGTCAAAGGGCTTCAGATGCAACTGGTTCAGAAGCAGATCGAGAATGTCTCGTTCCAAAAGACGGTTTCCGATCAATCGGCATGGCTCCGATCCCTGGCCGCTCCCACGGCGCAGATGGTTCGGATGACCGGATCGAAAGAGGCCGGCTCGGCGGGAGGAATGGTTCTCTTTGATCCGAAGAGTCAAACCGCTTCCTTTTATGGATTCGATTTGCCGAAGCTCCCCCCGGGGAAAACCTATCAGTTCTGGATGATCGGGGCGGCGCCCGGAACGGTGCCGATCAGCGCCGGTCTCTTTTTCCCTTCCGGAGACCGGACTGCGGTTGTGAAGAGTCCTAAAATCGGAAAAACAGAGGGATTAAAAGGATTCTCCGTCACCCTCGAACCGATCGGCGGAAAGAGACAGCCGACCGGTCCGGTCTACTTCTCGGGGTCCTTGCCGCCGGCGTAAAAACCGACTTCTGAGGTTTCCGTCATGGCGCCCTGAAATCGCTGATAATAGGCATCGGGTGAAACTGCCCGAAAACCCCACCCATATCGTATTATCAGGGCAAAATGGCAAGTGAATCAATGGTTAGAACTCTATGGCAATAAAACTTGGTGGTTGGCAAAGACTGTGGGTCGTGATCGCAGTTTTATATCTTTTGGTTGTTACGGGAGGTGCTTGGTCAATCTGGCCCACTTCTGTTTCGGTCTCACATGAGTACACGCTCTACTCACGTCTACCTCCAGAAGCCCGGACGCGAATCCTTAACTCTCAGGTGGAGGCAGAGAACGAACAGGCATTTATTGAAGATGATCGAACTGCGAAAGATGCTGAGTTAGTTGAAATGCCAAACGGGCACATGCTGGTCTTTCGTAAAGACCTGCCACGTGCCGAGGCAGAAGCTTCTGCACGTGCGTATTGGGCTGAGATTGAGCATGTCGCTAACGAAAATCGCGTTGCGCACTTAGCGCAAGCAATCGCGTGGTGGGCAATCCCGTTGGCGCTTATCTATGCGCTCGGTTTGGCGACACGGTGGACTTATCGTGGCTTCAAGCAATCATGAGCCCAAGGCACTCGTTGGCTTTCCTCGTGTTCGAAAATTTGGGGTCACCCATTAACAGGCGATGTCAAGGGGAAAAAAGAGGCCCCTCCTCTGTTTTTAGGTTTTAACAGAATTAAGACAGGGGTGGGGTCGGGTCTTGCATTAACATATTTACCCAACCGTATTTGACTTTGTCCCCCTCCCTGGTCCCTGCGAAGTTCCCTGACAATACCGGCAAGAACGCCGTTGTCAGGTCGCCTTCACCGGTCCCCCCGGCCATTAGGCCTTCCATACCGCGCATTGATTCGTGGCATTGACAATATGTAGCCTATAGGCTACACTTTTTTCTTCAATGATTGAAATTCGCAAGACCGATGTTTTCGCACAGTGGCTCGATGGCCTGCGTGATATTCATGCAAGGGCGCGCGTTCAGGCCAGGATCGAACGACTGGCGGCGGGAAACGCGGGAGATGTCAAATCTATTGGCGGAGGCGTCTCAGAGATTGCGGATTGACTACGGGCCGGGATACCGGGTCTACTTTACGAAGCGCGGGCGTGAGATCGTTATTCTACTGGCGGGTGCTGACAAGAACACTCAAAGCAGCGATATCAAAACCGCCTTGCGCCTCGCAAGAAAATTGTAGGAGCATACGATGAAAAAAAACACCACCAGTCACTATGATGTCGCCGAGCACCTTAGAACCCCAGAGGAAATGGCCGCCTACCTGGAGGCTTGTTTTGAAGAGGCCAACGGCGATGCAGCCTTCATTGCCAAGGCGCTGGGAGACATTGCGCGTGCGAAGGGCATGGCACAAGTCGCGCGTGATGCCGGCCTCTCCCGAGAAAGTCTTTACAAGGCCCTCTCCGGCGAGCGAAGCCCCGGCTTCGACACCATCCTCAAAGTAGTCACGGCGCTGGGGTTGAAGTTGCATGCTGGAGCCGCTCATCGCTGAAGCCCACTGTATCAAACCGTTGCATTACAATATTTTCAAGCAAGCCCAAGTGAAGAAACCATTGCACAAGAAGTGGGGGAAGTAAGAATGCACTGCTTTCTTTATCGTCACTGACTGTATCAAGCACATTCAAGCGACCATCGGCTGACAAACATTCATCCTCCGGCCAACGTTTTGGGACCTGTGTTCAAAAAGGCCGATCCCGGGGTCTCATCCGCCCGCCATTCCGCCATTTTTTCCATATTGTCCGCCAAAAACTTGGACCGGCACGAGCGCCGCTGGATTTTGCCGCTGGATGTTTTCGGGAGGCTCCCCGGGTGAATCAAAACAATCGCATAGACTTCCAGTTCGTGCTCCCGCGCCACGGCCAGGCGGACGGCGCCGACCACCTTTTCATCCGGCTTCCGGCGAAAATCAACCTCTTGGACGAGAACCAGCCGTTCTTCACCGGCGACCTCGATTGAAAAGGCGGCGCCGGACCCGAGTCGAAAGATCGGGGCGCACCTTTCAACGGTCCGTTCGATGTCTTGAGGATAATGATTGCGGCCTTGGATTACGATCAGGTCCTTCAACCGGCCGGTCACGAAGAGGACTCCTTCTTTCAAGAATCCCAAATCACCCGTCCGGAGGAAAGGTCCTTCTCCGGTGTCCGATAGAAAGGCCCGAAAGGTTTCCTCGGTTTCCAGGGGTCGATTCCAATATCCCTTCGCAATGCTCGGACCCGACACCCAGATCTCACCGACCTTGCCGACCGGGCAGCGCCGGCCATCCTCCGGGCGGGCAATCACGATCTCCTGCTCCTCCAAGCTCTCTCCGCAGCCGACCAAGCAGACCGTCGCGTCCCCCTCCGAAGCGGGGACAACCCGATTTTGCTCCAACGCCTCCTTATCCAGATTCTGAATCCTCGGAGGGACTCCCTGAACCCCTCCCGAGACGATCAATGATGCCTCGGCCAACCCGTAACAGGGATAAAAAGCCTCCCGGCGGAAACCGCACGGTTCGAAGGCGGCGGCAAAGCGGTCCATCGTTTCACGGCGGACCGGTTCGGCGCCGCTGAAGGCAAGGGTCCAGCGGCTCAAATCGAGTTCTGTTTTCTGTTCGGGGTTGATGTTTCGAACGCAGTGGTCATAGGCGAAGTTCGGCCCCCCGCTGGTCGTGGCCCGGTAACGCGAAATCGCCTGAAGCCAACGGAGCGGGCGTTGAATAAATGAGGCCGGCGCCATCAGAAAGCAGGGAAGCCCGCCATAAAGCGGCTGCAACATCCCGCCGATCAACCCCATATCATGGTACGCTGGAAGCCATGAAACGACGATGCTCTCCTCTGAATGTCCGAATCGTTCATAGATCGCCGCCTCGTTATGGAGCATGTTGCGGTGGGTTAGCATCACCCCTTTCGGCGTTCCGGTCGATCCGGAGGTGTATTGAAGAAAGGCAAGATGATCCGGATGGATCGCAGGTTCTCGCCACCCTTCTTCTCCCCCCTCGATCGAGAGATCGGTGGCAATCCATTTAAGAAGTTGCAACTCCGGAGCCCGTTTGAACAGGGAATCCATTTTGGAGAAGATCGCCTCGGTGGTCATGACCACCGTGGCCGCCGCGTCCTGGAGGATCGCCTGAAGCCGGGGAAGGGCGCGATCGTTTCGGGGGGGATACGCCGGAACGGCGATCACCCCCGCATAGAGGCACCCGAAAAAGGCGGCGATGTAATCGAGGCCCGGCGGGTAGAGCAAGAGCGCCCGCTCCCCCTCCCTGCAGAAAGACTGAAGCAGGGCGGCGATGGCCCTCGCTTGCCGGTCGAGCTCGCCGTAGGTCAAAGGCCGCTCTTCCCTCTCCCCGTCCAAAAGAAAGGTATAGGCCCGTTGAGCCGGCTGCCGCAAAGCGCGGCGGCGAAGCAGCGCGATCAGGGTTTCGGGAGGAGATCCCGAAAAACAATGCAGTGAAGTTGCCATGATGATCCTCCGGTTCCGGCGAAAGGGGGTGAAACCTGTCCGGTTTCACGGTTTGTTTTTCGTTCAGGGCGCTGCGGTCGCATGACTTTCGAACAGGCGGACGAGATCTCCCAGCGTCTTGATGCGCTTCAGGTCTTCCTGGACAAAGAAGCGAACCTCAAACTCTTCTTGGAGCTCGATCAGCATCTCGATCAGCGCAAACGACTCCGCGACCAGATCGGTCAGCACCGTCTCATCCTTTAAAAAGGAGACCGGCTTTTTGATGAATTCCGCGATTCTCACTTTCAGCTTATCCGGATCGAACATGTTTCATCCTCCCTTTTTTTGCCTGATCAGATATTTTATTCTCTCTTCATGCTCCTGCGATGTCGCCCGGTAGACCGCGTGATCGGCTTCGTGAAACCGCTTCAGCGTCGCATCGATCAGATCCTTCCCATATTCCCCTTCCATCGATTTCAGGGCGTCCCGAATCCATTGGATATGCCACTTTTCATCCTCCATAATCTTCCCCAGGGCTCCCGCCGTTTCGGGGCGAATGTTGGGCATTTGACTGTGAAGCATATACTGATGGATCGCGCGCCGCTCGAAGACCTGCGTGATCGCCAGGACCTCCATCAGATTCGCCGGCATTCCCGCCGCCGTCAGATATTGATCTTGATACGCGGCGTTGACCTTGATCGGCTTCGCGCCGAGCTTCTCGATGCAATCGGTCCAATACCAGGCGTGAACCGCCTCATCCGCAAAATGCTTGGTCATATCCCGTTGGATCGGACCGGCCTTCACCGCCTTCGCCAGCCTTCCGAAAAAAAGCGATCCGCTGATTTCGGAAGTACGATAAAAACTGAGGATCCAGAGTTCATTTTCATCCAGCATGACTATCCCTCCTCTGAGTTTGTGAGGAAATTCCCGCGCGAAGCGAGAGCGCCTCTGGGTGTGGATGGCAAGGCACGGGGGTGAACAAGATCTGGGAGTGTAGCAGCGCTACATGACCAGATCTTGGGGGCCCCGTAACGCAGCCAGGCACGCCCAGGGGCGGTCGCAGCCGTGGGGGGATTTCCTCACAAACTCTCTGGCAAATGGCGATCGATATCCATCCTTCCCCGCAGGGAGAGGAGGCGTAACGCATCTCTACGTCCCGGCGATGGCGGACAAACGCCGTCCCTCGCCATGCGCCGGGGGCTTTCATCCGATAGTCGGGAAGCGCGGTCTCGTCGTTTCTTGGATCGGCCTTAAAGAGCGATTCCTTCGCGGTCCACAGGCGAAGAAGATGCCTTGGCCGGTCTGATTCCCTCTGGCGATTGATCCAATCGCGCTCCTCCGGCGTGAGAAAAAATCGGGCCGATTCAGGATGGGGCAACCGGCCGACCTCGAGGTCGATCCCGATTCCCCTCAACCGGTCGGAATCGGTGCCGACGGCGACGGCGTAACGCCCGCTGTGGGTGAGAGAGAACCGGCCATGGGGGAAAATCACCTCCGACGTATCGTCTCCCTCTCCCAAACGGAGTAGCAGCTGTTTGAGCGCCGATCTCCCCTTCAACCACGATTCGCGCCGGGGAAGGCCTTCCAACGCCCGATAACGAATTTGCTCTCTGGGCGACAATCGCCGGAGGTCGACGCCTCTTCCCGAAGCGGCGATCTTCAGGGATATCCCGAGATCCTGCTCGAATTTTTTGCTCAAACTCTTTTCATCGAGCCGCATGCTGCAACTCCCTCCCCCATTTGGTCCGAACTAGGTAGTCGCAGGCGTTGCGGACCAGGCGACGCGCATCCGGCGCCCGGTAATGATCGAGGGCCGAAGCGAGATTCCGGTTTTGGACCTCTTTCTGGATGAAAAGTTGCCTGGCGAACGGGGCGACGCTGGAGAGCGATTGATTGAGAATCCCCGCGCCGAACGTGTTCACCCCCTGCGCAAGGAGATCGAACGATTCGGCATCGGAGTAAAGCGGTTTTAAAACCCGCCGCATCTTGAATTCCGGCTTCTCTCCATAGGCCTCAAAAACCAGGTCGATCATTGCTTGCAAGGAGATCGATTCCTCTTTGGTATGGGCCACGTGATAGATCGACTTTTTCAGCGATGCGCTCAGCAATGAAAAAATGGCGTTCGCGGCGAAATCCCCGGTGATAAAGTAGAGCGGGGTTTCTGTCTTCCCCGGGATGAGAGAGAGAAGGCCATAGTAGAAAAGCTTCAGCGTATTGTGGAAGGCGTTCTGCTGCGTCACCTCTCCTTCCTCATTGTCGGCGATGATCGTCGCCACCCGGAAGATCTGCCACGGAAGATCGGAGAACGCCGTCAGGAGGAGGTTCTCGGAAGCCCATTTCGACCACTCGTAATGATTCGAAAACCCCGCGCGATTGTCCATCGGCACTTCTTCAATGGCCCCTGCCCTCAATCCGGAAGAATAGACGGTGCTCAGGAGGGCGAATCGCTCCAAAGAAGGACATCGGGAGGCGAAACGGAGAAGTTTCTCGGTCCCTTCGACATTGACCCGGCGCGCCGTCGTTTCGTCCACATTGAAACGGGTCACCGCCGCCGCGTGGATAATGACCCGAATCTCGACAGGATCGATCGACTCAAAGGGATCGGGGTTGACCAGATTGCCCCACCGGCAGCGGACGCGGCGGTCGGTCTCCGCTCCAAGCCGCTGTCGGATCCGCTCCTGTTTTGCCGCAAATTCCGTCTCATCACTCGCCCGCACCCAGAGCAGAAGGGGCTCGCCGGTTGATTGAAGGTACCGCTTGGCCAACGCCAGGCCGAGGTATCCATCCCCGCCGGTCATCAGAATCTGTCGTTTTTTCATTTTATTCGCTCTCCAAGGCAGGCCAATCGGATTCGTTCGGCCCAAAGTGGGTTAATAAGGTATAGATCCATCGCTCCAGTCCGAAGGCGACACAACCTGAAAACGCCTCTCTCCCCTCCCTCTGAATCCCGAACGCCTCCCCGAAATAGTTCCGGTGAAAGTTCACCGAGCCGATCGCCAGCCGCTCTTCAAACACCATCTCCTTCTTGACCGGATCGAGTCTCTGAAGAAGGTATTTCGGATTCTGAGAGGGATTAAAGAACGGATCCGACGCCTCCTTCCAGTCGATCGGAAGGCCCGCTTTTTCAAAAAACCGGGAGATCCGTTCTTGGTATTGACCGAGAAAACCTTTGACCTCCTCCGCGGTGCCGATGCAGACGATCTCCCTCATTGAAAAACTCCACTGCCTCTGAAGCGGAAGATAATGGGTCTCCCGGCGAAAACAGTGGGCCCGCGTCGTCAGATAGGCCGGCTGCTCAAAGCGCTCCCCCTGAAAGAGATGATAGAAGTGATAGCAGGCCGCCGGCGTGATGACATCCCGAATGGGGCTGGCGGCGGTCAGATGGATCTCTCCATTTGAATCGATCGGCTTCCCTTCCGCGAATCTCTTTAGATTCGCTTCACTCGAATCGAGGGTGACCGGAAAGGTGACCAGATGGGGGAAAGAGCGAAAATAATCGAGCTTGGCCAGCGCCCGCGCCGGGATGAAAGGGGGGAAGAGATACTCCCGCGCCTGGCACCCCGCGGCCCAGGAGAGGAAGAGCCGGTCGAGCCGCTGAAAGAGTTTGAAGAGCGGCCCGCCGAGGGCCGATTGGCCGTTCTCGTACCAGCGATGGCCCGGCCACTTTTCGAAATCGATCGCCGTTTCAGTAGACATAGGTCTCCTTTCTAAAAAAATTCTCATAGAGAGTGTGAATGCTCTGAAAAATCCCCGGCTTCAATTTCTCGATATCGACCGATTTGCCGGTTAATTGTTCGAGAAAAAGGAGGAGATCCATCACCTGGAGGGAGGAAAGGATCCGCTGTTCGATGATCGGCGTCTCATCGGTCAGATTCTCCGGGCGAATCTTGCCGTTGGTCTTCACAATCCACTCGTGTAGCGCCTTTCGTATTTCCACCTCCGTCTTCATGGTTTCCGTTCCTCCTCTGGTTTCCGTATCACCTCTGACGGACTCTGGGAATGGTCGCCTTAAGACCGCAGCCATTTCCCGAAGGTCATGGTTTTCGTTTCTACCTCCAACCATTCTCCGAAGGTCATAAGACCGGCTCCTCTTGCAGAATGTTGTTCTCTAAAAAATAGCGAATACACCCTTCCGTGATTTTCCTCCGATGCGCCCGGGCAGGCGCGCTTTCGAACGCTTCTCCTTGAAGGCGATACGGATCTTCCAGGCCGGCATCCTTGTAGACATCGGGGTTGTAATATTCCTTCCAAACGGCCGAAAAGTAGCTTGCAAGATAGCCGCGCACCCCCTGCACGACCTCGTCGGACCAGGCACTGGCACAGCGATGGAAGAGATCCTTTACTAGGTGTCGGCCGAAGACGAGGTGGCGCGCCTCGTCTCGATGATGGAAGAGGTTGATCTGCCGGGCGATCGGCGCCAGACGCCCGTCTTTGGACATCTTCACGTTGTAGGCATCGACGATCTCCTCGAAGATGAGGACCTTGGCGAAGAAGAGAAAGCCTTCCTCCCCCGGCGCATGGTCGCGCGGGAAAACCATCTTCCGATCCCGGTAGATCTTCCCCGCATACCTCGTGCAAAACCCGCCGAAGTAGATCATGTGTTTGTTCTCCTCGTCGAGGAAGTGGTGCAGGTAGGGAGAGATCTCCTGATTCCCCTTTTGGTAAAGTTGCCGGGCGAGCCCCTCAACCAGCGATTTCTCGCCGTGGATATTCAGGCTGAAAAAATTGACCGTCTCATAAAAGCTCAATCGTTTCTTCTCCCTCTCGGTCAACCGATCGTACGCCGGCATTCCGTAGATCGAGATCAACTCGGGGCTCATGAACCATCCCTCCGGATCGAGCGCTTCGGGCCATTCCATCGAGGAATAGGGGTTGGCATACTCTTTTTTGGATGCCTCGCAGAGTTTTTCAACGGTTTTTGCAAAATCGCCCATCGTTTACCTCTTCTCCAAGATGACGCACTGCCAATTCAATCCATAGCCGGCCATAAAGAGGAGAACCCGTTCGCCCGGCCGCACTTTTCCATCTTCGACCAATCGCCGAAGGTTGACGATGTTGTCGCCGCTGATCATATGGCCGACCTCTTGAATCGTCGGGTAGTAAAACCGCTCATGATCGAACTTCAAGAGACGGGAGAGAATTTGTGAGGCTTTGATGTTGGTGTTTTGTGGAACGATCCAGGCGATGTCGGAAAGCGGAAGGCCCGCTTTCGCCAACGTTTCCTGAATCACCCGATGCGAGTAACCGAAATAACTGCCGACCGTCTCATCGTCGGAAGCGAGGGCCATCGCCCCGTTGGTGATGCCGTGGCCTGCCACCAGCCGAAACCCTTCCGGCTCGTCCGACACAACGCAGGCGGCCGCGCCATCCGAAATAAGATTATAGGCTTGCTCATAAATTGCCCCCTCCGGAAAGCGATCGGCCGTCACACAGAGGACCCGTTTTATTTCCGTTTCCGTGGCCAGGAGCATCTTGGCGAGACGGAGGGCGCCGAGCATCCCGGTGCAGGCCTGCTGCGTGAGACCGATCACCATCGCCTTCTCTAAACCGAAATCGGATTGCAGGTGGCTTCCGGCGAAGTCCATCAGATATTTGACATCCCGGGTCTCGCGAAACCGCTTCTCCTCGCCGATGTTTCCATTGATCGGAATGCAGGTGGAGTAGATGATCGCGCCGATCTCGCCCAGCTCTTTTTTGATCTCACCGACCGATCGCCGCGCCAGATCGTAAGCGGTGCCTTCCGGGGCGGAGAGGTGATGCATCCTAAAACCGGCCTCTCTCAGAGAGGCGGCGCGGGAGAGGGTCCTTCCGTTTTCGGCCGATTCTTCGACCGTGGAGAGCCGATCTCCCAGCGCGAACGACAAGTGATTGATATACGCTTCGTTCATATTGTCTTCCCTCCTCCTCGCGGCAGAAACCGGCCGGTTTGCCGCATATACGCCTCATACTCCGCGCCGAACTGCGACGCCTGGAGCCGCCGCTCTTCCCTGGCGGCGGTGTAATTGAGGATGAGGTATCCATAAATGAGCGTAAAAACCGTCGCGGGATGCGGAAAAAAGAGGAGCAGTCCCAAGAGGGAGAGGAGAAATGAGACGTAAAAGGGATGCCGGACCCAGCGATAGGGGCCATAGGTCACGATCTGCTGGGGGGCGTCATTCTCCTGGTGCCAGAGAGAGATCGGTATCCGGTGAATCCCTACCGTCACGAAGATCAGCGCAATCGAGGCAACGCTGAATGGAACGGAGAGAACCTCCAAAAGCCGGCCTGTGGCGGTTCCATACTCGATGAGGGGCGAGATCCATCCTCCCAGAGAGGCGATCAGGATCAACGCGCAGAGAAAGAAGGGGGCGGCGGTCAGGCACCACATACCGTTGAAGCGCCCGTCCCTTCTGAAAAAGAAGATCGGAAGCGCCCCGATGAAGATGAAATTCAAGAGGAATAGAACAGAAACACTGGCATTCATCATTTCGGAACCTCCCATCGGTTTGATATAACGTGGATGGCTTGTGAGTTAGCAATCTCAGTGCCAGAAAAATTTTTTCGTAAGAGGCGGTTTAGACGGGTCCTTCCCCGCTAAAAAGCTTTAGAGTCGGTTTATATTTTTCCGTATCGATCTTTTTTTGGATACACTGTATCCAAAAGTCGTAAGGAGAAGTTCTCTCCGGAACCCGCTTGATACTTTGGCGGGTGCTTTACCTAGAGAGAAACAGTTGGGGATGGGTATTGTTCTGTTTGAACCGGAAGGGGATAAGGAAATGTATTCCGAAAAGGCTAAGGATCTGCGCTACTTGTTTTATCGCGGATTCTTAACCTTTGATACAAACCAGCGGTTCCAATCGCGCGACCTTCCGCGCCAACCCCGCCTGATCGGCGGCGTCGACCACCGCGGTCACATCTTTGTAAGCCCCCGGCGCCTCTTCCGCGATACCGCGATAGGAGACGCTTCGGATCAAAATCCCTCGTTCCGCCAGTTGATCGACCACCTCGCGCCCGCGCCACGTGCGGGTCGCCTGGTGCCGGCTCATGTTTCGGCCCGCGCCGTGACAGGCGGAGCCAAAGGAGCGGGCCATGCTTTCTTCGATTCCCGCCAGAATATACGAGGCGGTCCCCATGGTGCCGCCGATCAGCACCGGTTGACCGGCTGCCCGGAGCGGTTCGGGAATACCGGGATGGTCCGGACCAAAGGCGCGGGTTGCCCCCTTGCGGTGGACATAGAGCTGTTTCTTCTTGCCGTCGACAAGATGTTCTTCCAGCTTACAAGTGTTGTGGGAGACATCGTAGAGCAGCGGGAGCGGTGTCTTAGGGAATAGTTGGGAGAAAACCTGCCTGACAAGGTGGGTGAGGACCTGGCGATTGGCAAGGGCGCAGTTGATCGCCGCGCGCATTGCGCCGAGGTAGTCCTGGCCGAGATCGGATCGAATTGGCGTACAGGCGAGCTCCCGATCGGGAAGTTCAATCCCATGCCGCGCAGCGGTGACCGCCATCGTCTTCAAGAACTCGGTCCCAATCTGATGCCCCAATCCTCGCGAGCCGCAATGGATGCTGATGACGATCTCCCCCTCCTTCAGTCCAAAAACCGAAGCGATCTCCGGGGCGTCAATCGCCACCACCCGCTGGATCTCCAGATAGTGGTTCCCGGAGCCGAGCGTCCCGACCTCGTCCTGCTGGCGCTTCTTGGCCTGCTCGGAGACCTGATCGGGCCGCGCCCCCTTCATACATCCCTTCTCTTCGATTCGTTCGAGATCTTCAAGGGCGCCATATCCCTGCTCCACCGCCCATCGGGCGCCGCCGGTGAGCATCTGGTCCATCTCCTTCATGCTTAGATGGAGGCGGCCATGGCTTCCCACTCCTGCAGGAATTTTCTGAAAAAGACGATCGGCCAATAGCTCCTTGACCGGCTCGATCTCCTTCAGGGTCAGGCCGGTCTGAAGGCAGCGGACACCGCAGGAGATATCGAACCCGACCCCGCCCGCGGAGATCACCCCTCCTTCGTTTGGATCGAAGGCGGCGACCCCGCCGATCGGAAAGCCGTACCCCCAATGGGCATCCGGCATGGCGTAGGAAGCCTTGACGATCCCCGGCAAGGTCGCGACGTTGGTGACCTGCTCATAGACCTTCGCGTCCATCTCCCGAACCAACGCCTCACTGGCGTAGATGATTCCCGGGACACGCATCTTTCCGAACGGAGCGATCCGCCACTCCCATTCCGATATCCGTGTCAGTTGTGTCAGATCCATGATGGTCCCCCTTTTTTAAAGAATCAAACATCGACCACACACTGGGCGATCCAGAGGCCCTTTTGCTTCTGATGAACCCGAAGGGCTGTATACGTCGCCCCTTTCACCTCCACCGCCGGTTGGTGCCGTGTCACATCGATCTTCTCTCCCCAGGCGGTCCCATGCAGGCGGGTGCCGCTGAGCGCGACTTTGAATCGTCCGAAAAGCATCTTTCGCGTTGCCATCTCATAGACCAGCGCATTGAGCCAATCGACCAGGCAAAGTTCATCATCAGGCGCTTCACAGACGATCTCGATCGATTCGTCCGATCTGACCCATTGCGGATCGGTGATGATGGCGGTCAATGCAACGGCGGCCTGCTCAAAGGCTTCTTCTTTCGTTGCACCAACCCCCCGCAGTCCCATATCGGCTTCGTGGGGAAAGTGCTCCCAGTGTGCTTCCATCATGCTTGCCTCGCGTGGCCTCGCGCGCGATTTCTCCTTGGTTTATAAGGCCGCTCTGCTCTGAACTGGAATAGAATCATGATCGAGACCGGCCTGTCCAGCCCCCATTTGGGGTGTTGATTTAACCGGGTCAAGCATCCTCCCAGATGCCTTGCCAATCGTCCGATCAAAGCCTCTATTCCAATCATTTTCGATCATTCTCAAAACTGAGCAATTTTGATCAGACCTCCGCCCGTCTCACCGGCATAATGTATCGTGTAACAACGATGATTACGACCCTTCGGGATGGGGGATGGAAGACTTAAACTCTCCTCCGCGGGGGCGTCAATGAGACTTGAGTCTCTTCGATGGTTTCATATTGGTATCTACTCAGATAATAATCAATCAAAGGAGAGCAGATGCAGATAAAAAAGATTGGAACTCTTTTCGTGTTCTTGATTGCATTCTCCGCGCTCACGGCCTGTTATGGCAAGGCGGTTGTCTCAAAAATTCCCCATTTCAATTCTCCGTCCGGATGGCCCAATGATGTTGCCGCTGCAAAGAACAACGAGGGAGTCGCCCACCTTCTTCAGTCGCATTGGGATGCTTCAGCCCCGTTTTTTAAAGAGGCGATTGTGCTCTCTCCCAACTTCCCCGAGCCTTATTTTAATCTGGGGGTTGCTTTAGACGGGATGGGGAAAAAGGATGAGGCGAAGGAAGCATTCACAAATGCCAGAAAATTCGGGTCGGACGATCCAAGGATCGTTGGAAGCGAATTGCTCAAAAAATATCTTGCAACGTAATGTGAGTTTGATAAAAAACGACATCCGTGGCATAGGAACGATTCCGGAGGAATTTTCTTATGCCACGGAGAAACAGATTGTTGCGTTCTGATTCGTCGTTCGAATCTTCATTGAGGTGATCCGACCGCAGCCAAAGCGATCGTTCGGACAGCGGGCCGTCCCGATGCCGGAAGTGAAATCGGAAAAAGAAATGGTTTTGACCGCGTCGTTATGCTACACTCCCCTCGATTTTTAAGGGTCGATCAGAGGGAGGCAAAGAATGCGAGACTTTATTCGGCGGATGGAGGAAAAGGCGATCGCGGGAGAACGTCTGACCGGTGAAGAGGGGTGCCTGTTGATCGAGGTGTCCGGACCCGATCTTTTCGACTTGATCTCTTCGGCCAACCGGGTCCGGCATTATTACCGGGGTGACCAGATCAACCTCTGCTCGATTGTGAATGCCAAATCGGGAAACTGTTCCGAGGATTGTAATTTCTGCGCCCAATCGGCCTATCACGACACCGGAATTCCGACCTATCCGTTGATCGATTCGGATGGAATCGTCCAGGCGGCAAAAGAGGCGGGGAGCAACGGTGCGGAGGCGTTCGGAATCGTCGCCGCCTGGCGGGGACTTCGGGAAGGACGGGAGCTGGAAGCGACCCTGCAGCGGATCCGGGAATTGGTTGCCGCCGGTCACACCCGGACCGACGCCTCTTTGGGGATCATTGAGGACAAACGGATCGCCTTCAAATTAAAAGAGGCCGGCCTTGCTTATTATAACCATAATCTCGAGACGGCCCGATCGTATTTTCCGAACATCTGCACGACCCATACGTATGACGACCGGGTTCGGACCATAGAATATTGCAAAGAGGCGGGGATCCGGATCTGTTCCGGCGGGATCTTCGGGATGGGAGAGTCTCCAGAGCAGCGGATCGAACTTGCCGTCGCCCTCCAGGAGCTCGATGTCGACGTCGTGCCGCTCAATTTCCTCCATGCCATCGAGGGGACGCCGTTTGCAGAGATTCCCCCGCTTCGGCCGATGGAGATCTTAAAAATCATCGCCGTCTACCGCTTGATGCTCCCTTCAAAGGATATCATGACCGCCGGGGGGCGAGAGGTCCATCTGCGCGATCTTCAGTCATGGATGTTCGCCGCGGGGGCGAGCCACACCTTGATCGGAAACTACCTCACCACCCTGGGCCGCAAGCCTGGGGATGACCTCAAGATGATCGAGGATCTCGATCTTCGTGCCGTCGCCTACTGCGGCGAGATTCCTGATCGGTCAGCACTGGAAATGTCAATCGATCCACTCTCGCAGTCGTAAGAGATAACCTGCCTCGTCGATCGGTTTGTTCTTCGTCACCGCGCTGAAAAGAATTTCAGCCACCAGCCCGGCCATCCGATGGATTGCCTCGTGCCGCGACTCTCCCCGGGCCAACAGGGAAAGGAAGGCCTGTTCGGTTTCGATCGGTTCCCTCGCCCGAAGTTGTTGTTCGATCACTGCGTGGAGCGAGGTGTGAAGGAATGGATTGGTCTCCTGGCGGGCCGCAAAGTCGATGTCGAACGCCTTCTCGCCGAGATCGAAGAGGGGATGATGCTCCCGGTGTTCGAGCATGATCTCGGCAAAGATCGCCTCCTCTCCCTCGATCGGGAGGTTTGCCTTTGCTTTTTTCCAAATTTCGAAAAAAAGGGCTCGGTTCTGGGCCCTCATAAAGTCCATTGTTTTGCGCTCCTCTCTCGGAATGTTCGAAGCCTATAATGAACGAAGCGGGAAGTCAATTCGGACCCTCAAAGACTCTCAAAAAAAGCGAGGAGCCTTTCCAAACTCGGTTTCAAGAGGGAAGGGGCCGAGACGAAACTGATCACCAAGTGGGCCGGTTCGAGATCGTAAAAATAGCCGGGGTGGAGGAGGAGCGATTCGCGGCGGAGCATCTCCAAGGCGATCGTTTCTTCGTCGGCGGTTGGATCGTTGATCCGAAGGGTGAGGTAGAAGCCTCCCTCCGGCGGGATCAGCGAGAGGCGCGTTGATCGGGAGAGGGTCTCGATGGCGAGGCGGGCGCGCTCGCCGATCTCGGTTCGGTATTCCTCCAAAAAACCGGCTCCTCCTTCGAAGATCGCCGGAACCGCGAATTGAGCGATCTCATTGACCGGGAGAAAGGTGTCGGAGAGGGTCTCCAGGGCGGAGCGCGCATGTTGGACCAGCGGCGGCTCACCCGAAAGGGCGATCCAGCCGATTTTCATCCCGGGAAGGGCAAACATTTTTGAAAAACCGTTTAAGGTGAAGACAAGCGGCGCGCCGGTTCCCGCCGGACGGGGAAGGTTTTTCCGCCTGAAGAGAAAAGGAGAAAAGACCTCGTCGGAAACGATCGGAAGACGATGCCGCAAGGCGATCTCGGCCAGCCGTGAAACCTCTCCCTCATCGGCCACGGCACCGGTCGGATTGTGGGGCGAAATCAGGATGATTGCTTTCGTCCGGGGGGTGATCCGCGATTCGAGGTGATCGAAGTCGATCGCCCATCGGCCGGCTTCGCCGATCCGGTAGTCGATCAGTTGAACTCCCGCGAGCCGGGCGATCGCATCGAAGAGGGGGTAGGTTGGCCGAGGGGAGAGAATTTCATCTCCGGGGTTGGCCAGCAACCGAAAGAGATACCAATAGGAGATGCTGGTCCCCGGGGTGAGGACGATTTGGTCACCGGGGATCGAAAACCCCTTTTCGGCGTAATACCGGCCGATCGCCTCGCGCGCCGACGGCTGGCCGAGCGGGTTGGGCCGGTAGATTCGGGCGAGCCGGGTTCCCTCTTGAAGTCCCTTTTCGAGTATCCCCTCCGGAAAGAGAATGCCATGCGGATGGAGGTTTCCGGAGATCAGATCGATGACCGGTTTTCCCTCCTCCAGACGGGCGTTCCGCTCCCGGTAGAGGGGATTGGTCTCTGCTTGGAATTGGTTTGCAATGTTGGAAAACATCGGCCGATTTTAGACGGCACGGCGGAAAAGGTCAATCAACCGGTTCTCTCCCGACGGGGAGATTGGGCCTTGAAGCGCTCCTTTTTTTCTGATACCCTCCCGTCGCACTTTCAAGCAGCGATCCTCTTTATCTTTTACCCCATCTTGGGCGATCGATTTTAAAATGACGATATCACCGATGAAAAAGAAACCCGGGAGCGGAACGCCCGTCTGGAAAAAGATCAGTAGGCCGGTCTTCCACCTGATTCTGGGCGGATTGCTCCTTTTGGTTTTAATCTTGTTGTGGGAGTTCAGGCCGAAATCAACAGTAAAGAAGCCGGCCCCGCCTGCCGTACCCTCGGCATCCGAACCGGCCAAGCCGGCCGATCCATTTTCTCCGGAACAACTGATCGCGGCGGGCGAACGGGTGATCTTTGGAACCACTTCGCCGAAATTCGATTCGAACAAGGGGGTGCAGGTTGGTAAAGGGCAGTGCCCTGTTTGCCATGTCGCCTTCGAAGGACAGCCGCCCAACCGCTTTCCGCGCCTCATGGAGATGGCGGCCCGTGCCGGCGGGCGGATTCGGGAGGAACGGTATGAGATGTTTGCCCGGAGACACGAAGCGGGAGAACCGGCGACCGGCATCCGGCCCCATGCGAAAACCGCCGGCGAATATTTGATCGAGTCGATCTATTGCCCAAGCTGTTATGTGGTGGAACGATTGGGCGTTCCGGGAACGGACGATCGGGTTAGCCCGATGCCGGTCATTCATCATCCGGAGCGGGTGCCGAGCGACTATGAGATGATGGCGATCGTCGCCTATTTGCAAGCGGCGGATGCGCGGGGGGATCTCTCTAAGATCACGGCGAGACAGGACTGGGAGCGCTATTTCGGGAAAAAAATGAGCCTCGACGCGGTGCCGGAAGAAACCCCTTTGCCCACGGCCACTTCTCCGGAGGAGCTTTCGAAGATCGGTCTGAGTCAGGAGACCCCCGAAATCATCATAGAGAAGATGTTATGCCACATGTGCCACAAGATTCCAACCGTTTTGATCGCACAGACCGGGAGGATCGGCCCCGTCCTGACGCTCAAGACAACCGCCGCGCAGCGGATTCAGTCTCCGGAATACCAACGGGCGCTGAAAGAGGGAAAAGTCCGGGCGACGACGCCGAAAGGGTATGTCATGGAGTCGATCCTGAATCCGGGCGGGTTTGTTGTTCCCGGTTTCGACGATGCGATGCCGAGGCATTTTAAGAAAAGGCTGACCTTCGGCGCCGTGGAGCGACTGGCCGAGTTTCTTCTGACCCTGGACGAGGAGGCTGCCAAAGGGGCGGAATCCGACCCTGCCGGCACGGGGAAGGGGGGAGAAACCGGAGGATGAAAAACAGGAAGGGGTTTTGCTGATGGATGTTGTTCTTACCGACACGGAAGTCCGTGTGTTGGGCTGCTTGATTGAAAAGGAGATGGCAACACCCGACTACTATCCTCTCTCCCTCAATGCCCTGCAAAACGGATGCAATCAGACATCGAACCGCGAACCGATCGTCTCATACGACGAGAAGCAAGTCAGCGACGCGCTGGAGGGACTGAAAGAAAAAGGGTTGGTCTTGCAGGACAACCTCGGCCGGGTGCCGAAGTATTCGGAGCATTTTCTTAAAACGACGAACCTTGTCCAGCGGGAAGCGGCCATTCTTTGTGTGCTGATGCTGCGAGGACCGCAGACATCCGGAGAGATCCGCGGGCGGACGGAGCGGCTCCACCCCTTCGGAAGCCTCGAAGAGGTCCAGAAGACCCTCCAAACATTGGAAGAATGGGGCTACGTCATCCTCCTTCCTCGTCAACCGGGCAGAAAGGAATCCCGTTATGCCCACTTGCTTTCCGGTCTCCCCGAAAAACGGGAAGAGAAAGCCCCCAACGCAGAAACCATTCCCCAGAGTGCTCCCCTGGAAAACGAATTGGTCTCGAAACTTCAAGAAGAGGTAAAGCTCCTCCGGCAGGAGATGGCGGAGTTAAAGCAGGCCTTCCTCGACTTCAAGGGGCAATTTTAATCCGATTGAGCAGGTATCGTCACACAAATAGTCCGGCGCACCGTCCGGAGGCCCAGGCCCATTGAAAGTTATAACCGCCGAGCCATCCGGTCACATCGATGACCTCTCCGATAAAATAAAGCCCTTTGACCCGCTTGGTTTCGAAGGTTTTGGAGGAAAGTTCCTCGGTATCGACTCCTCCCTTCGTCACCTCCGCCAGGCGATAACCGCCGGTCCCGGAAGGGATGATTTCCCATTGATGAAAACGCGCGCCGATCGCCGCGATTTCTTTCTGTGTGTATCGGCCGACCGGTTTATTCCCTCCCGACAAACCCAGCCATTGTTCGGCCAGACGTTTGGTCAGCCGCTCGCCGATTAAATTTTTCAGCTCCGCCTTTGGCCGCTCCTTCTGCCACCTTTTGATTGCCTCTGTCAGATCGACATCGGGGAGAAGGTTGATCGTCACCGGATCGCCCGGTTCCCAGTAGTTTGAAATTTGCAGGATAGCGGGGCCGCTTAACCCGGTATGAGTAAAAAGGATCGACTCCCGAAAGGTCTGGTCGCGGCAAGAGACCAAGGCTTCTGCAGAAGTCCCGGAGAGGCCGTTGATCTCCTCCAGATCCCGGGGATTCAAGGTGAGGGAGACGAGGCCGGGCCGGCAGGGGAGGAGGTTGAGGCCGAACTGTCTCGCCACCCGATATCCAAAATCGGTCGCCCCAATCTTTGGGATCGAGAGCCCCCCCGTGGCGATCACCAGCGATTCGGTCTCATAACATCCCAGGTTGGTTTGAAGGGTGAATCTGTTTTCCCGGATGTTTCGCTGCCCGATTTTTTCAACCGAACAGTTCGTCCGAATTTGCACCCCGCCGACGCGGCACTCTTCGAGCAGCAGGTTGACGATCTGTACCGATTTTCCATCGCAGAAAAGCTGCCCTGATTTTTTCTCATGATAGCGGGTGCCGTGTTTTTCGACCAGCGCGATAAAGTCGTTTGGCCCAAAGCGGCGGAGGGCCGATGTGCAGAAATGTGGGTTGGCGGAGAGATAATGGCTGGTTTCCAGATGCAGATTGGTAAAGTTACAGCGCCCCCCGCCGGAGATCAAGATCTTCTTTCCGACACGGTCGGCATGATCCAAAAGGAGAACGCGGCGTCCCCGCTGGCCCGCGGTCAAGGCGCACATCAGCCCGGCGGCGCCGCCGCCGATGACGATGACATCAAACTGTTCCGAAATATTCATCATTAGAAATCGATAAACCGGCCGATCGCCTCGGCCACCGCTTGAGGCCGGTCGATTTGCGGTAAATGACCGCAATCGGGGAGGAGGATGATCCTGCTTTCCGGAAGCTGCAGGTGAAGGCGTTCCGCATGATCGATCGGGAGCCAGCGGTCTTCCTGTCCCCAAAGAATGAGCACCGGATGACGAATCTGCGGAAGAAGGGCATCGACCTCCCGCATCTCTTCGACCGAAACGCCTTCTAAAAACCGGAAGAGATCTTGCCGCCGGCGGAGGGAGGAAAAGGGGGCGACCACCCGTTCGATCAAAGAATCGGTGAGAAGCGATCGATCGTGAAGAGAACGCGAAAAGATCGACCGAGCATAGCGTTTGAACAGGGATCCTCGGAGAAGATAAGGGAGGATTTTCCCCCAGATTCGGCTGCGGGCCACTTCGACCGCAACCGGGGGAGACGGAAATCCATACGGATTGATCAGGACGATCCGCTCCACCCGCTCCGGATCTCTTGCCGCGATTCCGAGGGCAATCCCGCCCCCCATCGAGCTCCCGACGATCGAAACCCGATCGAGCTTTTTCAAATCGAGAAATGCGATGACCGAATCGATCATCCCGGAGATGCTTGCCGCCCATTTCTCCGGGAGGGGACTCTTTCCGAAGCCGGGGAGGTCGATCGCCACGATACGAAACCGATTGGAAAGGTGCGGAATCATCCGCTCCCACGTCTCCAAGTGATCGAAGAGTCCGTGGATGAGGAGGAGCGGCGGACCGGCGCCGACCTCGATATGATGCAGGTCTGTTTGACGGGCCATGGCAGAATAACAATAGCATGAAGCGTTTTGTTTTAAAAGAAAGGTGACATGGCTTGCGTGGAAGGTGGTTGGCCTGCGGTAATTTATTTGCCCCAACTCTTGGCCATCGCCAACGTCTTCTCCCACCGCTGATAAAGCCGGTCCCGCTCGGCCTTTCCGATTTGGGGAGAGAAGGTCTCTTTCACGAGAGAGAACTGAAAGCGGTTGCGATCAACCGCACCGGCTTGCTCTCCCGCCAGAAAAGCAGCCCCACGAACGGTTGCTTCGGGGTCGTGTGTCACCGATATCGGCTTGCCGAGGAGATCGGCCTGGATCTGGAGGAGGTGTTTGATCCGGGAGCCGCCACCGCTTGCGATGATCTTCCGGATCGGGATTGCGCCCTGCGCGCGGATTGCACGGACGATGTCGGTCATCAAGAAGGCGATCCCTTCGACCGCGCCCCGGACGATCTCTTCCTTTCGACAGGCGGAGGTCAATCCGAAGAGAGACGTCCGGACCGTGTTGTCCCAATGTGGTGCGCCAAGACCGATCAACGCGGGGAGAAAGAAGACCCGCTCTCTGGTGGCTGTCCCTTCCCCCATGCTATTCGGTCGGGCGCAGGCGGCGTCGATCTCCTTCTCCGATCGGATCAGGCCGAGATCGCGTAGCCAGGTAAAGAGCGGGCCGATTCCGTTGACCGTTCCTTCCACGAGATAGGTTGTCTCGTGTTCATTCGACCAGGCGATGCTGCTGAGGAGGCCGGGGATGGCGCAACGTTTCGGGCCGGTGTTGACCAGGAAGAAGCCGCCGGTCCCATAGTTGACGTTCGCCATGCCCTTTTGAAATCCGCCCAAGCCTGCGAGCGAAGCCTGCTGGTCGCCGATGCTGCAGGTGATCGGAAGAGGAACCCGGTCGATCACCGCTTCCCCAAACGCCGACTGGGTCGGAGCAACTTCGGGGAGGATTCTCCGGGGGATCTGGAAGTGATCGAGCAACGTGTTGTCCCAGTCGCCCTGATTGAGGTGATAAAGAAGCATCCGGGCGGCGTTGGTCGGATCGGTCCGGTGGACTTTCCCTTCGGTGAGATGCCAGATCAAAAAGGTGTTGACCGTCCCACAGAGGAGATCCCGCGTCGAGCGCTTCCCCTTTTTAAATCGATCGAGCAGCCAGGCGAGCTTGGTGGCGGAGTAGTAGGGGGTCAGGGGGAGGCCGGTCTTCGTGATGAAGTCGGGGCCGGCCCAGCGGGGGAGTTGATCGTGGGCGCGCCGGTCCTGCCAACTGATCGCCGGGGAGAGCGCTTTACCGCTGTTCCGATCCCAACAGACGAAGGTCGAGCGCTGGTTGGCGATGCCGAGCGCGATCGGCACTCTGCCCAATCGGCGCGCCTCCCGAACGGCTTTCCGGAGCGTGGTGCGGACGCCGTTCAAGATCTCATCGGGATCATGCTCGACCCATCCCGGTTTTGGGGAATCTGTTTTAAGCGGGGCGTCGGCGCGAGCGAGCGGCTTGCCGTTGAGATCAAAAAGAACGGCGCGGGAGCGGCTGCTCCCCTGGTCGAGCGCGACGATCGCCCAGCGGGAAGAGAGAGATCTCATTTCGACTCCGATTGCTTGCCCCAGGCCGGCAGGGGGGACGTTTTCAGTCGGACCTCCCATTGCGGATGCCTGAGAAGTTTAAAGAAATGTTTGAGAGTCGGAATGAGAATAGGAAAACGTCCTTGGGAAGTCAATGAAAAAGGCTCCTCAGAGCCGGAAAATAGCAGCCCTGCTTCCTCCTTTGGGATCACCGATGCCGTTTTGGAAGAACGCGACACAAGCCTTCTCTGTCAGGGGAGTGGTCTAGGACCTGCTTTGATCTCCGATCCGCTTTACAATCGCTCAGCACCCCGCCGGCGGCGGTCCCGATGCGGTCGGCTCGATCAACACGCCGCTCCATCCATTGGCATACCAATCCCACAGGACATCGACGAAATTTCGGTCGATCCCGCTGTCATCAATGCCGTTCTGGAAGAAGGCGACATTGCTGGTCAGGCCGACATGCTGGCGGCAGCGCGGCGCAAACCCCGACGGCGCGGCGGTCATGCTTGCCGCCTCCTCGGCCTCGGCCATGAAGAGAAGCAGGTCGTCCATCTGATACCCCACACCGAGGGAGTACTTGTTCAGGTTGTAATAACAGCTCCCGGAGAGATTCCATTCTACCGACCAGCAGTTCCCGTTGTTCGTTAGGTTGGGGTCGTTGCGATCGTTACGGATGAAGAACGGTAGGGTCACGTGGTGCATCAGGACGTGGATCTCGTCGGTGCATTTCCACTGGTTTCCGTCCCCCCCGGCCGTCGCGTCGTGGAAGGCCATGCACGACGTGTCCCGACCAGCGCCCCACGTCTGAAATGTGATCGATTCCGATCCGGAATAGAATAAGATCGAAGCGGTTCCCGCCTCCGGGTCAAATCCGTACTCTCCCTCATACAGTGAGATGTCGGCCGAACCTTTCGGGTTGTGGTAGTCATCCATCAATTCCGCCCCCGGATGGAAAGCGGCGTCCACCACAAGACGGAGATGCGCGTTCGGCAAGAACGCCGCCACCCAATCGGCCGAATGGATCGCCGAGCTTCCCCCGCCGGAGGAGCCGGTCCAGAGGATCTCCACCGCGGCATCGAGGTCGGGGAGGGAGACCGCCGGGCAGACCTCCCCTCCGGAGCAGGGGAAGTAGGTTAGAGGAGAAGACGGTGGATTCTTCAGATAGTCGATCACCCCCTCGATGATCTGGCGGCCACCGAACGCCACATCATACGTCGTTCCCGCCGGAACCGTCGTCGCTCCGCTCAGGTCGGTGATGTCGGCTGTTGTGGTGAGAGACGCCGTCGCGGTCCCGGTGAAGAGGTCGAGGGTACATTTGTCGATGAAGACCTGGTTGAAATCGGCGAACGGGTTCGCCGCGTCGGCGCTGTGAATTCCCTCCGCCGGCTTGCTCTCGTTTGCCCAGAGGGAGGAGAGGTGGGTCGGGCCCCCACCCGACTTGTGCCCGACCCCCATCCACATTCTGAGAATCTCGTCGGGATCGGTATTGCTTCCGCCCCCCGGCAGATGGAAGACCCAATCATTCGGATGAAGGGAGCCGGGGAGGGCCGCACGGAGATAGAAAACGGGGAGCGAGCCGTCGCCGCAGCGGGCCGGATAAGAGGCGGGAAGGGGGATCTTCCAGAGCGAGCGCGGATGACCCGGCCCCGTCCCACCCGGCGCCAGGGGCGGGGTGAAAAGGTCGGCGAGCAAGGGATTTGTCTGCGCCGCTGCCGGGCGACCGAGTGAGAAAAGAAGGACGGTGAGGAGGAAGAAGCGCGATATGCCCGCCTGTTTCCCGGTGTTTCTGTTGATGCGATTCATTTTCTCTCCCTTACTGATTTTAATTGGTTCGAGGGGTCCTGTCTTTGTCCACCCGGTACAATCGGTCAGGCTTCAGTCGAGGGTTTCCACCGGCTCTCTGGAGACAGTCCCCTTCTCTGGGGGGGGGACTGTCTCCATCTGAACCAGCCGCAACGGTTGTCTTATTTAAGACGGCGACGCACCTGACCGACGTAGATGCTTATGGATCAAGTCGAACTCTGAAGTCTGCCTGATTTCCAAAAACGGGTGCGGCCGCACACCCACCTACCGGAAATCCGAAGGACAGAATCGCCCTGGCACGATAGGTATTTCCAACCAGCGGCAAGCTGAACAGACGCGCATTCGCCGGAACCACGGCGGACATATACCACATCGGATTGACTCCAAATTGTTCGTCATGGAGATGAACCCCGTTGGTGTTCACGGGAACCAAACCGGCTCCGTCTTGGTAGTCAAAGCAGAAGGTGACGTATTCATAGCTCCCGGCGGGTTGCAAGGCGGGGGGACCTCCGAATCCGAACTGCTGACGGATCTCGATGGTGCAAGCCAACTCCTTCCGCTGTGGGTGATACCCGCATGACCGGATGGCCTCATAAGATGTATCTCTGGTGTTCGTAATAAGTTGTCCTTTGACATCAGGTGGCACCGGGTCAGGCGGCGTTGGAACTGTCTGAGAATCCGCCGAGACGCAGCCGGCATACTTCTCGGTGAGCTTCTCTAATGGAACTTTTTCGTTGATGCCGGCAAGGACATCAGATCGTTTCAGCACACATGCCCCTTCCGCCTCACGTACATCCATTCCCATCGAGATTCCTAGGAATCCGACGGGCAATACCAGAATCCATGACAGGATTCCGAACTGCTTGAATCGTTGAAGTGTCTTCATTGTTCTCCCTCCTCTGTGGCGTTTTAAGTTTTCTTTTGGCTGGTGTGTTTCATTGGAGGTAAGGTCCTCCACTAACCTTAAAAGACCCGCCCTCGCTTCTGATGGTTGATGGTGGATGAAGGCGAATCGATTTTTCTTGCCTTCACAAAAACCACGGTAACATGGGAGAGGTTACAGATAGGTTACAGATTCCATCGATTCACTCGATGAAGAGGCGGTTTCCAGAAGCGCGGCGAAAATTTCGCGGCGGCGATGGTCGATCGCGATCGCCTATCCGGGATATCCCAAATGTTTGTAACAAACCGCCAGACGCCGATAAAGCCGCTCGGCCAGAGGATCGGCCTCGAGCCCGCGTTGATAATAGGTGGCCGCTTTTTCCCAGTTGTGTGTTTCCTCCAGGAAACGGATGAGAGATTCGAGGGTGCGGAGGAGACGGCTTCGAAGGCGCTCGCGCAGGGAGATGGCGCAGAAAAGCGCGCTTTCTCCTTCCAGGAACGGCCCCCGATAGAGGGAGAGGGCTCGGTCAACGTTCTTGGGGCCAGTTCTATAAATTGCGTATTAAAGTTTAAAAGTCAAATTTGTAGACCTGGCCCCGTCTTGTGCGCGCTCTGACCTATCCTCCCAATAAAAACCGGATCAAAAAGGGCCGGCATGGCCAAACTTGTTTCATCTGGTGTAGGCACCACGCCACAATGATCAGAAATAGCAATGTCATAAAGTTAATTACCATGAATTCAAAGAAGGGTTTATCCGGAAATCGAGATTCGAGCACAAAGTGGATAATGGAATAATGCAGCACATAAATAAACAACGACGCTTCCCCCAACCAGCGCAAAGGAGCATAGATCCAAGCGCCCGGGTTCCAGTGCGTCAACCGGAGCGCGGCAAGCAGGAAACCGATCGACGTTAAAATAAATCCGAAAGTGGAGGGATAAAACATTTCACTATAACCCGCGCGGATATAATGCTCGCCTGGGTAAAGCGTCCAGACGACGCTTCCGGTTGTGATCAGCGCCGGCGCGGCAATGCCGATAGGGAAATACGCCTCACCCTGATCCGACATGAAAAAATAGCGGGCGATGAAGGCGCCGCTAAAACTGATACCGAGCCAGGGAAAAAGGGGAAACCAGCCGTCAATCAATAAATGCTGCAAAACAGGGGTGGGGTTCCTGGCTTCTATAGAGAAACGGCCTGCATCAGGGCCCCACAGATATATTTCCGAAGGGTAATCGGTGTATCCAAAGATATTTTGCAGCAGAGGCGTCGCCAGGAAAATGATGCCGAGCAGGGTGAGTTGGACGTTCCGGCCGGTTTTTGTAAAAAAATAGCTCAGCGGACAGGCAATGCCGATGAGATACAACACGTCATAAGAATAAAAAGGAATAAACCGCCAAATCAGCATGTCTACACACGCGGCGACCCCCATCAATAAAAGGCCCCGGATGAAATAATGCCTCCAGTCATATTTGTTTGCCGCACTCCCGAATGCGATCATCATTCCCGTTATGGAGACAAAGGTGGGGGCGGCGAAAGAGCTCAAAACTCTGAACCATCCTGCATGCGGTTCGGCATAAACCACTGCGGACATATTGGCCGGCAACATGATCAATATTGCCAAACCTCTCACAACATCGATTGAAAGATTCCGTGCGACAGCCATTCGCCTCTCTGGGAAAAGGGATTCCGACCGATCAAATTTACCAGGGGTCGGAGCAAAACAAGGCTGGTGATCTGATTTTTATCTTATCGGCTTCTTCTGTGTCAATGGCTGGGCCGGGTTTACAAATTTGACGTTTAAATGCTCCTGCGTCATTTGTAGACCCGGCCCTGTCCTGCGGTTTGTTTCCTATGGAATCTCGGTCGCGGAGAAGTTGTATTCGCCGAGGTCGCCGAAGGCGATGGCGAGCACCGTCATCGTTCCGGCCATATACAAGGTCTGGCCGCTCAGATCGTCGGAGACGTTGCCGGTGAAGACCCGGACCGTGTTGTCATTGCTGAGGTTCATATGCACAAAATGGATGCGCCCGGTCGAAGGACAGTACCAACCACGGATAAGAATGGTGGGGGGTGGAGTGCCGAGCTCGCCGTTGATGTGACGGCAGTTTGCCGCCCCGGGGGCTCCCGGCCCGCCTTGACTGGTGATGACGAGTTGGGTGGCCTCCCGGTTGGTCTGCAGTGTCCAGGTGGTGCCGGCGAGATTCGCTGGGCGCTCGGCGAAAGCGGTACCGGCAGCGAAGAAGGTGGCCGCTGCGACGGCGATTGTGATGGTCTTGAGTAATGATTTCATGATGGCTTCCTCCATATGGTAGGTGATCGGTTTTATTTTGGAACCGAGCTGAATTCTTGGGGCCAGGTCTACAAATTACGTATTAGAGTTCAAAAGTCAAATTTGTAGACCTGGCCCTGTCCTGTCTTTACTTACGGGATTTTTAGGGTATAGGTTCTGCCCTTTGTGCAGTCACCCTCAACTTCTGACCGAAACCAGATAGTCTTAACCGCAGGTCCCCACGGATCGCTGAGGAGTTTCCCCTCGCCGCTCGTATCGTTCTGATACTCGATTCGAATCATCTCCATCGCATTACCTTCAGCAAGTTTTCCGAGGGATTGATTTTTCCATGTATGATCTTCTCCGGGGGCTAACTTCTTATTGCTTAGTCCTTCCGTGTGGTCTTTCCCATCTACCTTATAAATTAACGACAGTACTTTGACGGCTTCGTTCTTCTCATTCTTGATAGAGAAATTAGCGTTGCAAGCAAGACCGGCAGCGCCAACACTTCCAGCCATACCGAGGGATACGAAAACTCCAACCGCCGCTATCATTGCGCCTCGCCAGGCACGGCTTCGCACTGAGTGAGGCGTCTTAGCATTGGACTCCATGCTTTTTGATGCTGAATTCGAATAATACAAGTTCATGACTTTTCTCCTTCCTTGTGGCCATCCCCTAGCTTGAAGGTTTGGACGACCGGAGTATGGTCTCGTACCTCCGGGGATGGTCTGCTACTTGTGAATGAAGTCCACCACAGTCATCTCCACGGTGGACTGCTATACGTTCTTCCTTTTTCCTTCAAATCACGAAGGATCTGAGACGCACGGCCATTATTGGGGCCAGGTCTATAAATTACGTATTAGATATTTTTTCCCTCCTTATTTGAATGGTGGATGGTGGATGAAGGCGAATCCAGTTTTTCTTGCCTCCACAAAAACCACGGTAACATGGGAGAGATTACAGATAGGTTACAGGTTTCCTCGATTCACCCGATGAAGGAGCGGTTTCAAGAAGGGCGGTGAAAATTTCGCGGCGGCGATGGTCGATCGCGATCGCCTCTCCGGGATATCCCAAATGTTCGTAACAAACCGCCAGACGCCGATAAAACCGCTCTGCAAGGGGATCGGCCTCCAGCCCCCTTCGGTAATAGATGGCTGCTTTTTCCCAGGCGCGCGCTTCCTCCAGGAAACGGCCGAGAGATTCGAGGGTGCGGAGGAGACGGCTTCGAAGACGCTCGCGCAGAGAGATGGCGCAGAAAAGCGCGTTTTCCCCTTCCAGGAACGGCCCCCGGTAGAGGGAAAGCGCCCGGTCGATCGCGTGAGTGGCATCACTTTCTCCGGGTGTCTCCTGATGGTTCAAGATCTTCTCCGTTCGATCGAGGGATTCCTCCAGCGCCCAGGCATCGACCCAACAAAGTTCTCGATTGAGGCTCAGCTTACCGTCGCGCAGCGCGATCGTTTTTCGATCGCCCAACTGTTTTCTCAGGCGATGGAGGGTGGTCGCCAAGGCCTGATGGGCGAGATCTCCCTCGGACTCCGGCCAGAGGATCTCGCAAGCCTGTTCTTCACAAACCGCTTGTCCTCCGAGGGAGAGAATCGTTTTAAGGAGCATCCAGGGACGACACGGGGCTTTGACCTGAAACCGGATCGGCGCTTCGCCTTTGAAGATCTCGAACGGTCCCAGGGTGAAGATCTTGATCGGGGTGGACGGCATGACTTCTCCTCATCCAAGGGTTTCTTGCAAAGGTCTCTTGGCAGACAGATAATCACAAACACAAGCAAATGACATGCCTGTCGAATGTCATGAGAAGAGGAGTGGATTTATTAAAGAGGGGTGACTCATCGGTGATCCGGTAGGATACAGGTGTATCGATCCGATACGCCGAGAGCCCCCAAAACGCGGCCCATGATCCACTTGTCAATATTATCAAGTTACGATAACATAGAGCAATGATAGAGACCTTTGGGAATCGCCTGGCCGAAGATTTATTCGATGATAATGCGTCCAAGGTGGTTCTTCGATTTCCGCCAGAATTAAAAAGGGCGGCCCGAAGAAAATTACTTTACTTACATGAGGTGGCAGAGTTGAAAGACCTATCGGCACTGCCTGGCAATCGCCTTGAAGTGCTGAAAGGAAAATGGAAGGGGCTCTATTCGATCCGAATCAATGATCAGTGGCGTATCGTTTTCCGATGGGAAAGTGGAAATGCCTTTGACGTACGGGTCATCGATTATCATTAAAAATCATTTCGAAAGGAGAGAACCGCGATGAAACAGCCAAAGAATCCATTCCATCCAGGGGAGATTCTACTGGAAGAATTCATCAAACCATCCGGGAAGACACAGGCGGCTTTGGCCGAGGAATTGGGATGGACAAGAGCGCGGCTGAATGAGCTGATCCGAGGGAAGCGTGGAATTACAGCCGATGCGGCGCTGGATCTCGCGAGGGTGTTCGGTACTTCCGCGAAGCTTTGGATGAATCTTCAGGCCACTTATGATCTCGATTTGGCGGCAAAACGGAGAGAGGTTGCTTGATCCTTACCGCGAGATATCGCCCTCGCGAGAAAGTAATCGGCCCCCCTGCCGCGCCTCCGGGAAAGTCTTCCCGAAGAAGATGTTGTATCCCCGCCTCATCAATACACTCCGTTGCCCTACAACAAACAATCAAAATGGGATCAGCAAACCAACATACGCGGCTTCACGCGATCTTTTCAATATGATATGATGGCCGGCATTGAACAACCCCGGAGAGGCAAATACCCGTGAAATTTTTGACCCTGGTCGGTTATTTTGAGCGGCTTGACGCGACGACGAAGCGCCTCGAGATGTTTTCGATCCTGGCGGAGCTTTTCCGGGAGGCCTCCGCCGATGAGATCGACAAGATCATCTATCTGACGCAGGGGGAGCTCCTTCCGCCGTTTCACGGGATCAACATCGGGATGTCGGAGAAGTATCTCCTCCGGGCGATCGCGAAGGCGGCGGATATCGATCCGGAGAGCGCTGCCAAAGAGTATCGCCTCGTCGGCGATCTCGGCGGTCTGGCGGAGAAGATCGTGACCGGCGGAGGATCGGGGCGGACGGTCACCGAGGTCTATCAAACGATCTACGAGGTGGCGACGATGGGCGGGGAGGGGAGCGTCGAACGAAAGATCGACGCCGTCTGCGGACTTTTCGCCGCCGTCTCTCCGGTGGAGGCGAAGTATGTTGCCCGGTTCATGGCGGGGAGGCTTCGACTCGGGGCGGGGGATGCGACGATTTTGGAGGCGCTTGCCCTTGCAAAGGGGGACCGGGCTTATCGAAAGGAACTCGATCGGGCCTATAACATCACCTCCGACCTCGGCCTGGTTGCAAAGACCCTCTTCCGGTCGGGGGAGGAGGGGGTTCGGGCGATGTCGGTTCGGATGGGATACCCGATCCGGCCGGCCCTCTGCGAGCGGCTGACCTCTTCTTCGGAGATCGTTGAGAAAATCGGCCGCTGTTCGGTCGAAATCAAATACGACGGCTTTCGCTGTCAGGTTCATCAGGGAAAGGAAGAGATCGCCCTCTTCTCTCGGAATCTCGAACGGACCACCCCGATGTTCCCTGAGATTGTAGAGGCGATGCGGCGGATCTTCGGAAAGAGGGAGGTGATTCTCGAAGGGGAGGCGCTCGCCTATGACGAGGCGACCGGCGATCTCCTGCCGTTTCAGGTGACGATGCAGCGGAAACGAAAACATGGAATCGAGGAGATGGCGAGGTCGACTCCATTGCGGTTTTTCGTCTTCGACCTCCTCTATTTCGATGGGGAGGACTATACTCACTCCGGGTATGCCGATCGCCGGAGAAAGCTCGCCGAATTTCTTTCAAAGAAAGATCCGGTGGTCGAACTTTCGGAGGCGATCGAGACCGACGATCCGGCCGAGATCCAAAAATTCTTCGACGCCTCGGTTGAGCGGGGCTTCGAGGGAATTGTCGCCAAACGGCTCGACGCCCCTTACGCGGCCGGTTCCCGGAATTTTAATTGGATCAAATTGAAGCGGAGCTATAAGGGGGAGCTTTCCGACTCGGTTGATCTCTGTATTGTCGGTTATTTCGCCGGGAAGGGCCACCGGGCGAGGTTCGGGATCGGGACGATCCTCTGCGCCGTCTATGACTCCGACGAAGACCGATTTAAAACCGTCTCGCGGATCGGAACCGGATTCTCGGAAGAGGAGCTGATCGAGCTCAAACGGCTTCTCGATGAGATCAGGGTCCCGGAACGGGATCACACCCTCGACTCGGAGATCGTGCCGGATGTCTGGGTGCTTCCGAAATATGTCGTCACCGTGACGGCCGACGAGATCACCCGTTCTCCAAACCACACCGCCGGCCGGGATGGGGAGGGGATCGGTTATGCCCTCCGTTTTCCCCGCGTTCAGGGATTCATTCGAATCGACAAACGGGCGGAAGAGTCTACCACTGTCGCTGAAATTGTGAAGATGTTCGATCAGCAGAAACGGGTGAAGATGGAATGACGGCACTCCGTTCTTATCTCAAGGTTCGCTTGAAGTCTCTGGTCCGGATCTGGGCCGATGATTGGATGACCTATTTTCTCCTCGGACCGGTGATGGTCGGCGCCGTTTTTCTGCTGGGCCGGAGAATCTTCCATGACTTCGCCTTTTCCGCCGGGGAGGGAGAGCCGTTCTCCCTTTCCACGGAAAGCATGGGGCAGTTGGCCCTGGTCTCCCTGGCCCTGAAGGTTTTCTTTAACTTTCTTCCACTCTCGAAGCGCCTCTATCCAACGGAGCAATCGTTGACGATCGAGGACCTCTTGCCGATCCGATCGGAGATCCGCTACCTGATGTTTTATGTCGAGCAGTGGATCAAAGACCTCCCCTTTTTTCTGTTCGCCCTCTTCGTTGTTCTTTTCCTCGGCAAGCCGAATCTGATCGGATGGGTTTTTACGATCTGGCTTTTTTTCCCGGGGGTCGAGATCGGCTTGACCCTCCTTTGGAACCATCTCCGTCCTCCGAACCGGAGCGAGCTTTCATTGGTCTTGATCCTCCTGGTTTGGCTGATCTGGTTCCTTCCGATCGGGACGTTTGGCTGGTGGATCGATTTTGTCACCCCGTTTTTGGTGACGATCGGTTTTTGGGGGATTGGAAAATGGCGATATCAAGATCTGACCGGGGTTGAACAGTTGCTTCTGGAAGCCGAACCGGCGGTCAATCCTTTCCGGCGAATCGGTCTCTATTTTCCCAAACTCCTCCGACCGTTGGTAATCCGCGACCTGATCCTTACCCTCCGCAACTTCGCCCCCCTCTTCTGGCGCAACCTGGCCCTCGCGATGATCTCTGTCGCCGCCGTTGCCGTTCGCGGGAAGGTCGCCGTGGCGGTTCTCTGCGGCGTCGCCGTTTATTTTCTGTCGCTGACGGCGGCCCATCTCTTTGTCCTTCAGCGTCCCTACCGGGAGTCGGACCGCTTTCTGCCGCTCCCCCTCGAATGGGTCTGGCGCGGCAAGGTGATCTATGCTATTTTTCTTTCCTTTCCGATTCCTCTGTTGGTGTGGGTTCTTGAAATGGTTGTTCAACCGCGTTCCCCGCTCTCCGGGCTCTTCCTCCTGATTCAATTGATCCTGGTCGGTCTCGCCGTGGCGGCCTTGACGGCGGGGACGATCTGCGAGGGGGATCAGAAGCCGGCATTGCACGCGATTATTTCCGGGTTTCTCTCGGCGCTCGCGACCCTCTTCATCGGCGCGTTCCATCCCCTTCTCTTCGTCCTGATCTTTCCGGTCTTGAACAACCTGCGCGGCTCGGCGGTGACCCGGTTGGAAAACGAGGAGGCCGCCTGAGATGTCGATCATTTTGCGCGGCGTCACGAAGCGCTACGGGCCGGTCGTCGCCCTCCGGCCGCTTGATCTGAAAATTGACGGCGAGATTGTCGGCCTGGTTGGAAACAACGGCGCCGGAAAGTCGACGTTGATGAAGATGATCGTCGGCCTTCTTCCTCCCGATGCCGGCACGGTGGAGGTAAACGGGATCGATCTGAAAAAAGAGCCGGAGGAGGCGAAACGGCAGATCGGCTATCTTTCCGAGTCGCCGATGCTCTATCCAAGGTTGACGCCGGAAGAGATCCTGACCTATATTGCCGAGATCAAGGGGGTGCCTTCCCCCGCCGCCGAGGTGGAACGGTGGCTTTCGACGTTCGAGTTGACCGGGAAGCGGAGGGCTTTGCTCCGCGATCTCTCCTTCGGGATGAAAAAGAAGGTCGCCCTCTCGACCGCCTTCATCGGGTCGCCCCGCTTGCTCCTTCTCGACGAGCCGTTTAATGGTCTTGATGTCGCCGCGATGGAACGGCTTTCGGAGCGGATTGTCGAGTTCAATCGAAATGGGACGACGGTCCTCCTGTCGAGCCATCTGATGGAGTATATCGATCGCCTCTGCCCCCGCGTCTTGATCTTAAAGCGGGGAGAAGTGGTCCGGGAGGGGACTCCCGCGGCGTTGAAGGAAGAGGCGGGGACGGCTTCTTTTCATCAGGCCTTTTTATATTTCACGAAGGACCAGGAGCAGGGAGAGAAGAAATGAAGGTCGGATTCGTTCAGATCGATTGTCGGTTCGGGGAGAAGGAAAAAAATATTCAGCGGGCGGCCGAAATGATCTCGCGGCAGCCGGCCGATCTCTGGGTCCTTCCGGAGCTGTTTAACACCGGTTATCAATTTGTTTCGAAACGGGAAGCGGCCGACCTGGCCGAGCCGGTTCCCGCCGGGCCGACGACGGAAAAACTGATCGCCCTGGCGAAGGAACACCAAACCCACTTCGTGGCGGGATTGGCGGAGCGGCACGGCAAGGCGATTTACAATGCCTCCGTTTTGGTCGGGCCGAAAGGGTTTATTTCGGTCTATCGGAAGATCCATCTCTTCTA
>CAZOFJ010000018.1:0-5688 GCA_964579005.1 uncultured Nitrospirota bacterium | reverse complement strand
GGAATGATGATCTGCTTTGACTGGGTCTTCCCGGAGGCGGCCCGGAGCCTGGCGCTGCTGGGGGCCGATCTGATCGCCCATCCCTCCAACCTGGTCCTTCCCTATTGTCCCGATGCGATGCCGACCCGTTGCATCGAAAATCGGATCTTCTCGGTAACGGCGAACCGGGTTGGGGTCGAGTCGCGCGGGCGGGGCGCGGGCGAGAAGGAGACCCTCACCTTCATCGGACAGAGCGAGATTGTCGACCCGAAAGGGAAGATTCTCCACCGCGCCTCCGATCGGAAAGAGGAGGCCTCTGTCGTCGAGATCGATCCGAAACTCGCCCGGGACAAATCACTTAACCGGTATAATCATCTCTTCAAGGATCGACGCGAGCGGTTTTATATAAAAGCAGGCCGTGGCGTTTCCGAGAGATGACCCCGCCGAACCCAGGCGACCGGGAGGCCGTGGTCACGCGCGATTTCATGCTCCTTTTTTCGGCGCACTTTCTCTTTGGCCTTTCGTTCTGGCCCTATGTTCTCCTTCCGTTTTTTCTTCAAAACTTGGGGGCCGACCTTTTCACCATCGGTGTGGTCATGGGAACCGCCCCGCTGGCGGGGATTGCCGTTCGTCCGTGGGTTGGGAAGGCGCTCGATCGGATCGGGCGACGGCGATGTCTTCTGACCGGCGGGTTGATCTTCCTCTCGACGAATCTTGTCTATCTCACCGTTCATCAAATGGGGTGGTGGATCTATTTCGTCCGGCTTTTTCACGGTTTGGGGACCGGGATCTTGATGGCTTCCTTCTTTACCCTCGCGGCCGATCTTATTCCGATTTCAAGGCGGGTGGAGGGGATTGCCCTCTTCGGGATTTCGGGCCATCTTTCCGGGACGGTCGGTGTCTTGATGGGGGAAGCGATCGTTCGGACCGGCGGGTATTCGGCAATGTTTCTCTCCGGTGCCCTCCTTTCTCTCTTCTCTCTTTTTTTCTCGCTTTCGATCGGGGAGCGACGAATCGATTCTTCGGGCCGAGAGCGGGCCGACCGGTTTGTCCTGCTTCTTCTCCGTCCGACCCTTCGTCTTCCATTGATCGGGACGCTTGTCTTCGGCCTGAGCATGACTTCCTACATGGTTTTTCTCAAGCCATACGTTGTGTCATCGGGCATTGGATCGATCACCCCCTTTTTTACCTCCTACACCCTGAGCGCTGTGATCATTCGGTTGATCGGAGGGCATTGGCCAGATCGGTGGGGGATGAAGCCGGTTCTCTATCCCGCGATGGGGTCGATGGCGATTGGGATTCTGGTTCTTTTTCTCAGTCCGACCCAAATGGGGCTGGTTTTGGGAGGGGTTCTGAGCGGAAGCGGCCACGGTTTTCTCTTTCCGATTCTGTCAACAATGGTAATTGGAAGAGAACGAATGGAGAACCGCGGGCGGGTCATGGCCCTCTTCACGATGTTCTATGACGCTGGCCTCTTCGTCGGCGCACCGATTCTGGGGTTGATCGCGGAAGGGGGAGGCTACGGGGCGATGTTTTCGACTGCCGCAGCGGTGTTGATTGTGAGTATGGCGGGATTCATCTTCTTCGATCGAGAGGCAGGCCGGTTGGATGATGCTACGGCAACCGGTCGATGAACCGGGCCATCTCATCGAAGTAGGCCTGCCCGCCGACCTGATCGGTGTCATTGTGGCCCGCGTCAGAAATGGTGTAAAATATTTTTGGTTGCGTGGCACCTTCAAAGAGTCTCTGTCCCTGGGCATAGGGGATCACCTCGTCCCGGTCTCCGTGCAGGATCAGGAGAGGGGCGTTGATCCGGCCGATCTTCGAAAGGTTGTCATACCGGGTGGTGATGAACGGTCCGATCGGAAGCCAGGGAACGGTTTTCCGAGCCATCTCCCGGATCGATGTAAATGGGGCTTCGAGGATGACCCCTCCCACTTTCCGCCGGAGGGCCAGTTCAACCGCGACCGCCGTGCCGAGCGATACTCCAAAAGGGACGATTCGTTGGCCGTCGATGTCGCTCCGGGTCAATAAATAATCATAGGCGGCGATTGCATCGAGGTAGGTGCCTTCTTCAGAGACCTGCCCGCCGCTTTGCCCGTATCCCCGGTAGTCAATGATCAGAATGTGGCTCTGGAGCGCGGGACGGAGACGTTCGATCCGTCCGACGCGATGGCCGATGTTCCCGCCGTTTCCGTGAAGCCAAAGGAGGGTCGTTCTTGCACCAGAATAGGGGATAAACCAACCGTGGATCGAGACCCGGTCGGATGTTTCAAGATTGATCTCCTCGAACGGGAGCCCGACGTCGGCCGGGGTTTGGCGGATCGCTTTTTCCGGGTGAAAAATGAAACTCTTCACGGCACAACCGACCCCAAGAAGGCTCCAAAAAAAGAGCAATGCACACTTCCATATTGAAACAACGGATTGAGTTCATCTTGAGAGTGAATTATACGAAAAGCCACACCGTAAAAGAAGGGCTCTTTTATTGTCGCATCTCAGGTCTTCCAATATCAAGCATACAGGTTTGACATTTGCTCTATTCTCAGATACCTTCTGATGATATATATGAAGGGGTCATATTTTCACTACAGATGTGGTTGAAATAAATCGGAAACTTGGTCGTTAATGTTGCTAATATGGAAGCATGTTCTCTAAGTAAACCTCAGAATCCAGGTGATTGGATTAATGATCCCGAATAAAAAACGCCTCCTGACATCAGTTCAAAAGATTCGCTTTTCCCGTCAGGATCTGTCTTCATACTTTAAGGAAGTTTATTCGGCCATTGAGACGGAAATTCCCTTCGATGCGGGTTGCTTTTTTGAGATCGATCCGGAGACATTACTCGCCGTTGAAACGTCGGAGAAGATCTGGGTTGGGGGTCCCCCCATTGGAAACAAAGGGATGGATGTCTGTCCGTCTCCACCCATTTTTTCGAGCATCCAATCTTTTTTGCAAAAAAAAACTCTCTGCGTGAGGGGAAAAGAAGGAGGCCTCTCCCCGATCTCCAGGCAGGGCAAATACCATTTCTCTCTCATCATGTTTCTCCTTGATGAGGATAAAAAATGTAGAGGAGAAGTGATTTTGTGGAGAGGGAAGGGGGCAGGGGATTTTAATGATGATGAGATCGATGCATTGGTAGTCATTTCATCCGCGATCGGATCGAAACTAAAAAAATCAGATTCCCATGAAAATATTTCTCTGTTTTCAGAGATTGGGGAAGAGGAGCTCCATACCCTTGTTCGGAGACGGGCGCAACCGGGGATTTTGATCCTTAACCAACAAGGAAAAATTGAATATGTCAATCATGATGCAAAAAATCTTTTACAATCGCTTCTGATAAAGGAGGCTTCTGTATCATCCCGACGGACCTCTCTCCCGGAGATGATTCATCAACTCTATATCCAGTTTGAAGAAATCATTCGATATCCATATGATGGAACGATTCAATCGGGGATGCCGACCATCAACCGGGTTTGCGTTCACGAGGGGATTGTTTTTCTTTTTCGAGCGCTATTGCTGCAAAAACAAGGAGCAAAGGGGGACACAACACATATCTTGATCCTCATCGAGAAAGTATCCCGTGGAGTGCGGGTCGACCAGTTGATCAAGTCAGCCCCGTTGACAAAACGAGAACAGGCTGTTGTGAGGTTTTTGTTGGAAGGGAAGACGAACAAAGAAGTTGCGTTTTCCCTTGATATTGGTGAATACACTGTGAAGGACCATGTGAAGAGAATTATGAAGAAGCTGAACGTAACGACTCGCGCCGGCATTGTGGCGAGGGTACTTCACCAGCACTAAACCTCCTGATTCTGTATTCTATGGGAAGTCGAGAATTCCATGGAGACAGACATCCTATAAGGTTCACAAGTGAAAAATGAAGGTCTAAGCGAGTCCATATTGGCTTGAATCCGATTGCTGAGAATTCCCGGCAATCGGTCAAAGGGGGGATATTCCAGGGCAGGCGGTTTAGAGATCGTTAATTGTGGGGCAACGGTGAAAGGCATTTTATCCTCTGAGATATCCGGAGAAGTTATTTTTCATCCCAATCGGGACCAAACCTCACTCCGGCGCCAGAAAGAGCCTTGCGGGGTTATATTCGGTTTGGTAGCGAAGCAGGCTGTAGACGATGGTGAGCAGTTTTCGAGCGACGACAATCAGGGCCTGCTTGGGGGCCTTGCCTTGGCTGAGCTTTCGGTGGTAGAGCCCTCGGAGTTCGGGATTATGTTTGAGGGCCGCGACCGAGGCCATGTAGAGGGCGCGTCGGAAGTGTTTGGGCCCCCGTTTACTGGCTGTCAGCGACTTTCCTCCCGACTCTGCCAGCACGGGGAAGAAGCCGAAATAATCGACGAGATGGTCTGCATCGTTTCAGCGGGAGACCTCCCCGATCTCGGCGAGCAGCACGGCGGCGGTTTTAGGTCCGACGCCGGGGATGGAAGTCAATCGATCGGTGTCGGATCGTCCCTTTGTGGAATCATCGAGCGAGGCTGCGATCGTCGCATCCAACGCTTCGATGGCCGATTCGAGTTGGGCGATCTGAGAGAGCAGGGAGGCGAGGACCTTGCCTCGGGAGACCGTCGCTTTTCCGGCATAGATGGACTGTTTGGCGGCGGCCACCAGGGCTTCGGCTTTGGCCCGGTCGAAGTTGTTTCCCTGGAAGGTTCGGGCGATCTTTTCGATCTTGCGGGGATGGACTTCCGCCAGATCGACCGCGGTGGGGTACTGCTGGAGGACTGTACGCATGACCTTTCCGAAAGGGTCTTTGACGACCGATGCGACTTCGGGAAAAACCAATTGCAGCAGAGAGGTTGCCTGGCGGCGGTAAGTCTGCAGATTGTCGAGATAGGTGTTGCGCAGGCGAACCAGATCGCGCAGCCCCTGGATCTGGTCATCCGGCACATAACAGCTTCGGGCCTCGCCGGAGCGGAGCAAACCGGCAATGACATAGGCGTCGATGTCGTCCGTTTTAGCCTTCTTGGCTAAAAGCTCCCGGTAGCGGTTGGTCTGGAAGGGATTGAGGAGTTTGACGGTAAAGCTTTTTGATTCCAGATGGGCCAAGAGGTTTTCCCAGAGATGTCCGGTGGCCTCCAGGCCGATCGTCAGGTCTTCTTTAGGAATACCCCGCTTCGAAAGTGTGGCAAGGAGCTGGGCAAATCCTTCGCAAGAGGCGTCGATGCTAAAACTGTTTTGGATTTTTTCTCCCTCGGCATCCAAGAGGGCACAACGATGAGACTTCAGCGAGACATCAATTCCCAGATAGAACATACGCCTCCTTTGTGGGATGGGTTTTCTACGCACGGCGGTCTTTCCTCCGATGCTCTGATCCGCATAGCCTGGTTCGTTGTAAGTGATGAGGCGGATAAGGCCCCTCACAGCATCATAAATAAATGCTCACGACCAGAGTGGAGGAAAGCGACGGTCTATCTAAATAGGTCCGGATGGCCCAAAGGAGGAATTCAAGTCGTCTCTCCGCCCGTAGAAAACGTCTGTACAGAACAGGATTATTAACCCACTCACCCATATCTTGCAACTGGGTGAGGATTATACCAGGAGAGGAGGATAAAAAAAGAGAAAACGCAGTCTCGGTGGTAGCGGATACCGGATGCGCTTTGGGAAAGGATCGAGCCTTTGTTGCCGAGACATCCGGAGCGAGATCCCTCGATTGGGGGCCGCCCCCCGGTTCCAGACCGGCAGGCCATGAACGGCATTTTT
>CAZOFJ010000017.1:0-48001 GCA_964579005.1 uncultured Nitrospirota bacterium | reverse complement strand
GATCCAGGCGGGGTCCAGGTGGATGCCACCCTCCGGACGACTGCCCGTTCAATCTGGGCCTGCGGCGATCTTGCAGGGCCCTATCGATTCACTCACATGGCCGAGTATCAGGCCGGGATTGTCGTTGCCAACGCCCTCTTTCCGTTTGTCCGCCGGAAGGTGGATTATCGGGTCGTTCCGTCGGTCACCTTTACCGATCCGGAGGCGGCGCGGGTCGGTCTTACCGAGGCGGAGGCGCGTGTTCGGTTCGGCCCGATTCATGTTTACCATTTTCCCTTTAAGCAGGTCGACCGGGCGATCATCGAGGGGGAGGAGGAGGGTTTCATCAAGCTGATTGCCGACCGGCGGCTTCGGATTGTCGGCGCCCACCTGATTGGTCCGCACGCCGGCGATTTATTACACGAGTATGTTTTGGCGATGAAGGCGCGCCTTAAAATCACCGCACTTTCGACGACGATCCATGCCTATCCAACCTTCTCCCAGGGGGTAAAGAAAACGGCCGACCAATACTATCGGGAAAAGCTTTTTTCGGGTTGGTTTCCCAAATTGGCCCGCCGGCTAATCCGGTGGCGGCGGTAATAGGATAGGCTCTAAAAGGTGAGAATCATGCCGGCGTCGTCCATCTCCTCCAGGAGAAACGAGGTGAGGCCGCGCGGCTCGTCGATTTCGGGGATGAGCTCTTCTTGGGTCAGGCCGCAGAGGGCCATCGAGGAGGTACAGGCGAAGAGTTTGACGTCTCCTTGCGATTTGACGTCATGGATGACTTTCCGAAGGTCAGACATTCCGGCGGAGGTATAGGTTTTTTTAAGCTCGTTTTCAAATCCGGCATAGATTTCCGAGAAGGGGAGCTCGCCGATCTTCTTTTTCGAGAGGGCGTAGACCGCCTCGTCCCGGAAGAAGATCCGGACCGGCATTTCACAGACGGCGGCCGCCATCGCCATCGTAAAGAGGGTGGCGAGGCTGTTGTGGGTGCCGCGGGTTGCGATGATCGCCATCTTTTTCAACTTAACCCGCCCTTCTCAATGAAAATCTTTACCAGACCGTCGGTATCTTCGATCTTGACGATCGGATGTTTGAATTTATGGGTCCAGGCGGCGATTTCGCGGTGCTGGAACCGGTTGCCGTGGACTTCGAGAATCTCTCCCTTTTCCATTGTGGCCAGGGTGGTTCGGATGACCCCGAGGCTACGGCAATCGATCGGGTTGAAGTACTCTGTGACGTTTAAAGTTTTTGTAACTTTCAGACTCAGAAAATCACTCCGTTTCATTTCATCAGCCCGGCCGATCAACACGCCGAGCCGGTCCGACGAGGCCTGTTTGAGTCTACCAGACCATCACGCTCTCGTGCTCTTCCAATAACCGGATCGAGTCGTCTTCGCTGATGACTTCGATTCCTTGAACCAGGTCTTCTTTGTTGATGCCGCGGCTTTTCATGTCTTCCGCAACGGCGCTGATCTTGGCGCCATGCTCGGCCATGAAGGTCATCACCTTGTCGGGGGCGGTTTCATGAAGCATGATATCTTGACCGGCGACCTTTACATTCACCTTCTGGTTTTTCACCCCGTAGGTGACGGCCGAATCCCGCAGAAGGACATTGATCTCCACCGGGGTATCGGAAACGCCGAGGGCGGTTGCGAAGAGATGTGGATCAACCGGCTCAAAGCTGAGATAGATCGGTTTTTCAAAAATCACAAGGACTTTATTCGCCATCTTTTTTCCCCTTCTGGTGGAAAGAACCCGGTTATCGGTAGGTTGGGATGCAGATCACCTTATCGGCGGCCTTGACGAACTTCCAAAGATCGCCGAGGGTACCGACGATCGCTCCTCCCATCTGGTGTTTTTCGACCCCCCGTTCCTGAACACAAAGGATGCAGGAGACCCAATCAAGCTTTGCCCCGTGAAGACCGGCCCGAAGGAGTTGATCGATAAAGCGGCCGATGTTCGGATGTTTCTCCCCCAAGACTTTCTGAAGCGATCCAGGTTCGTTGTGATCGATCTGGTCTTTATTGGTCAGGGTGACCGCCTCCTCGAAGGCCCAGACGTTGACATCAACCCCCCGCTGCAAGAGCTTTTCGACGAGTCGAAGAACGGTCGTCGGTGCTTCGCGCTGGTATGATCCGGTTGCCAGGACAATCGAGATTCGTTTGGCTTTGACCCGTGGGGCGGTCGGTGTGGTTGCAGTCGCAGTCGCCATGTGTTTTCTCCTTAAATGAACCAATAAGGTGCGAATAAATTCGCACCTACAAATGGTTAGAACCAGATGACTTTGTCCGATCCTTCGGCGATCAGATCGGCCAGTTGATCGACGGTTGACTCGGCCACCCCTTCGGCCAGTTGGGCAACACCGCGGGCCTTGCAGGAGATGTCGTCGACCAGCACTTTTGTCCCCCCTTGGGAAAGGGTGGTCAGGTTCTTTCCGATCTCGCTCCCTTTTCTTGCCGCGATGACGCCGTTTTCAATGAGAAAGAGGGTGACGTCGTTTCCCTCTTCCTTTAATTTGGAGGCGACCTTTTGGATATACCGGCCGTTGGTATATTCGGTCAGATCACGACTGTCGACAATCAGATAATGGGGCATGGGCAGTTCCTCCTCAGGCGATGGTGTCTCATTCTTATAGCGAACGGCTTCCAGGCTTGTCAAGCGATTTGTCAGGCACGGGCCGGTCGAGGCCGTTGAAAAGCGGTTCCGAACCGGCATATCGGTGGTGCCGGTCGATCAACGATTGAAGGGTGGCGAGCTTCTCCCTGAAGGGGGAGAGGTGGTTCAGTTGGTCAACTTGGATAGTAAGCCGGAAGCGCCAGTTGTGGGGGCCGACGGTCGCCGGAATGTTGATCTGGTCGGGAAGTCCCAAGATATCTTGGATCGGAAAGACGACCAGGCCGGAACCGCCGGCAATCAATCGCTCCAAGATGGTCCGGTGCAATCGATCTGAAAACGGTTCGTCCGGCGGGATCTCACGCCGCTCGTCGAGCATCGCCAAGAAGGTGGACCGTTCTTCCGAGGGAAGCGATTCCCACCATTGGACGATCGTGGAGGTGTCGTGTGTTCCGGTGGTAGCGAGAGAGACAAAGGGATAATCTCGCGGGTCGCGATACTGGAGCCCCTCCTTCTCCCAACGAAAGATCTTGTGGCCGGCGATTCCGAATTGTCGCAGCGACTCCCGGACGAAGTCGGGGATGACGCCGAGATCTTCCGCGACCGGAATCAACTCTCCATTTTCCCCGCCGCTTTCTTCGACGATGGCGTTCAGCAGTTCGGTGCCTCGCCGGATCTGTTCCTCTTCTTGGGGCGGTTCGAAGAAGGGGGCGCCTTGTCGCGGCATGACCCAGACCCGATAGAATCCAACGACATGATCGAGCCGGATCAGGTGAAAGAGGGATCGCGCCTGGCCGATTCGAAGCCGCCACCAGAGGAACCGCTCTTCCTCCATCACCTTCCAGAGAAAGAGGGGAAGCCCCCAATCTTGTCCTCTTGCATTGAACATGTCGGGGGGGGCGCCGACCGATTCCACCGCGCTGAAAGCGTGCCGCCGGCTCCAGAGGTCGGCGCTGTCGCGGCTGACCAGGAAGGGGAGATCCCCCATGATCAAGACGTTTTTTCGCCGGGCCTCTTCGAGAACCGTTTTCCACTGTTCCCAGACCGCCCATTGGAGGTATTTGAAAAGAAGGAGCCGGCCTTCTTCTTGCCGTTCGAACTCCTTTAGGGCGGCGGCGTCCCGGTCCCGGAACGGCTCCGGCCAGTCGTTCCAATGAGACCAGCCGTTTTTTTCCTTGAGTAATCGGAAGAGGGCGTAATCGTTGAGCCAGCCCGACTGCTCCGCCATGAACCGTCTGAACGCATCGGCCCGCGGGCTTTCTTTTTTCCATTCTTCTTCCAAGAAATGTTGAAAGGCGGCTTCAAACAACGGCTCCTTGAGGGGGCGGATCGCTTCGTAGAGGACATCGGTGTTCGCGCGGAGCCGGCCCAGCTCTTTCTGAACCGGAGGGGAGGCAAAGATTTTCCGGGCGGTGTTGCTCTGTTTGAAATCGTCCCAGGCAAGGAGGGAGAGATAGATCGGATCGAGGGCGAAGCCGCTCAATGCCTGGTAAGGGCTGGTCTCGTGGGGAGACATCTCATAAAAGGGAAGGATCTGGAGGAGATGTAGGTGGCGCTCCGCCATCCAGTCGATCAGGGGGATGAGATCAAGAATCTCCCCGATTCCAAAACCGGTTTCGCTCCGGACCGAAAAGAGGGGGATCATCACCCCGCAGATCTTTCGATTGAGAAAAAGGGGTTGTTTGATCGGGGGGAGGGCCATTGTCGTCACCTTATGCAAGGGGGAAGGATCATTGGATTAGGATCACAGGATAGAGAAACAGACGGAAAGGTGTCAAGAGAGAGGTCTGGATTTTTATCCCCTCGGAAGAACAGGGGCCTCGAAGAAATTCGAGGCCCCTGTCTGATCTTGTTAAGGCTATTTCAGAGAAACGAACTTGATCACGTTGTTGGTGAGAAGATCATAAGTCGGATCGACCCGGTTCGTACCTGTTGTTTTTGGGGCAGCCCGGAAGGCGTTTAGATCGACAATGGCCGCACAGCTTTTTACGTTGTTGATCAAGAGGCCCATCGGTTTCCCATCCACAACGCTTGTGAACAACGCAAGCCCATGGGGATCTCCGACGTTGTTCCATCTCGATACTCCTGTGCAGGTTGCAGAGGGACTCGGAATGGTTGCTGAGGTATATTCATTGATCACCGCACTTCCGGAACTTGTGGAGGTCGGCAGGACAACCAAGCCAATCACATTACTAAATTCTTCCTCGAGAAAAAGGAGGTGACTTGAAGGTTCCACCGCCATCCCGGTGGTTCGAGGGAGAAGAACATTTTCCAGTATTTTGACCGAGTATGGGGCTGTAAAGGTTCCGGCGGTGTCGTCAAAAGACGACGCACTCATATTGATCGTTAACAAAAGAGGAATCCCTTCGTTGCCAATCGTTAAGATGCCTGTCAGGGGATCTATGGTTGCCGCATCTGCGAGGATGCTTCCAGGCAACTCGGTCAACCCATTGGCCGGATCGGTTAAAGCGCTCACCATCCTTTTGGTCCATCGGTAAGTCTTGTCCTTGTTCAGATCGACCACCCAGAGGAAATTATTATTCGTTCCATATTCCGGCGAAATGATCTGATTTTGAATCGGATCATACCCAAAGTTTTCCGTCGTCAAATCAATCGGTGGTGTTGCAGACCGATTGGACAGGTAAGGCTTCAGAAGGACGCCAGTGTAATCAAATACCCGGTAGCCATCTCCCGATGAAACGATGAACCGGTGATCCCCCGCATCGGAGATGACCCCACAATTTAGGCAGCCGCCTCCACTAAAAGTTCTGCGTATTGTATTGCCCGGATCAAACTCGATGGCGGTCGGTGCTGTTCCGGAAGCGATAAAGCCTTTCAAGTCGAGGACTGCGATCTTTGAACTGTTAAATCCGACGCAAACAATCTTCAGGTCTACGCCATCTGCGGCACAACTGTCTACGATAAAAGAAAGAGAGGTGGTTGCCGAAGGCTTGGAAACCGGTTCCTCAATCGCCGGTTTGCTTGCTCCGATCCCAGCCAGTGGTACGGCCAAGACATCGGTGCCGTTCGGGATAAACCCAAAGACCGTTTTACCCGTATTGATGGTGGCCAAACCACCTGAAGTCGTCGGAGGAGGAGGATCAAAGGTGGCCGTTACCGTCTTGTCTGCGTCTACCGTTACAACACAGGTCGTCGTACCGGTACATTCCCCGCTCCACCCTTGAAAGATCGAGCCGATATCGGGGGCTGCGGTCAGGGTCACCGAAGTCCCGCTTGCAAAAGAAGCGATGCAGATCGCTCCACAATCGATTCCGGAAGGGGTGGAAGTAACGGTCCCCTTTCCGTTCCCTGTTTTGACGAGAGTCAGGTTAAAAGCTTGACCGCCTCCCCCGTTATTCCCGTCACCGTTTCCGCAGCCGTTTAGGAAAAATACGATTGCAATCATCAAATGGAAAAAAAGAAAAGAGACCTTACCCTTTTCAGAATATCTTCGATCTGTTGTTCTCATCGTCTTCTCTCCTATGTGCCTCTATCTGAATGATTAAGCGAAATGGATTGAGGTCATCATCGCAAGCCCAATGGTATCTTTCCTATACCCACTCTGGGGTTGATCGACATCGGAGGTGAGCGAATGGTTTTAAGAGAAGATTTGATGAGAGAGGATTTAAAAGGTCTGAATCGCAGGTTGGTCACGGCGTTTCAAGAGGTCAATGATGAAGTCGAGCCGAAGGATATCATCATGAATCTGGCAAATAAAGTCAATTTCTTTTTAGTTGAACAGGCCCGGCGAGTGGAGTCCTCCCCTCCACTTACAAAGAACGATGCCGAATGCGCTGGCTGGGGGAGAAGATGGTTGACATTTCAAACGGATCGGCTATACTCAAAATCCTGTTTTTGGACTTTTTCAGATTCCAAAAACAAGAGGCCTATCGAGTGGGCCGCTCTGTCTGAGCGGCTCTTTTTACGTGATTTGCATCATCGGTTTTGACCCGGCCGGAGGATGATGGACTCTGGATCAATGAAAGAACAGTTGTCGGTGCTCCTTCAGCAGGTGGTTCAGGAAGCCTGTGAAGAAGGGACGTTGAAGAAGCAGGAGAAGGAGATTCAGATCGTCCTGGAGGTCCCCAAGCGGGAAGGACAGGGAGATTTTGCGACGACGCTCGCCATGACCCTTTCGAAGCAAGAGGGGCGCCCCCCCCGGGAAATCGCCGCCCGGCTTGTTTCGATGTTGGAGAAGCGGAGTTCTTTTTTACAGAAGATAGAAATCGCCGGACCGGGATATATTAACTTCTACTTCAAGAAAGAGGTTTGGCATCGGATCCTGCTTGATATTTGCGCGCAGAAAGAACGGTATGGCCGGGCGGAGATCGGAGCGGGTAAAAAAGTCTTGATTGAGTTTGTCAGCGCCAATCCAACCGGTCCCCTTCATGTGGCGCACGGCCGGGCGGCGGCATTGGGAGATGCCCTAGCCCGTATTCTCCAGGCGGTTGGCTATCGGGTGGACCGGGAGTTCTACATCAATGATGTTGGAAACCAGATGGGTCTCCTGGGGCGGTCGACTTATGCCCGTTATCAAGAATTGTTCGGGGAACCGGCGGCCCTGCCGGAAGAGGGATACCGGGGAGAGTATATCGTCGAGATTGCGAAGGAGATTCAGGCTTCGGCGGGGGATCGGTATCTGACCGGGAGCGAGGAAGAACACCTTCCGTTTTTCACCCGATACAGCTATGACACGATCCTCGGATGGATCCGGCGCGATCTCGATGCGTTTGGTGTCTATTTCGACCGATGGTTTTCCGAAGAGGCCCTGTACAAAGAGAAAGAGGTCGATGCGGCGTTGGCCCTCCTGAAAGAGAACGGGGTTCTCTACGAGCGGGACGGCGCCTCCTGGATCGCCACCACCCGCTACGGGGACGACAAGGACCGGGTGGTGATGCGGAGCAATCGCCAGATGACCTATTTTGCCTCCGACATCGCCTACCACCGAAGCAAATTCGAACGGGGTTATGACCGGCTGATCGACATTTGGGGGGCCGACCATCACGGTTATATCGCACGGGTGAAGGGGGTGGTCTCTGCAATGGGATATTCCCCCGATCGCCTTGATATCTTGATCCACCAGTTGGTCAATCTACTCCGGGAGGGGAAACCGGTTGCGATGTCGAAACGGGCCGGTGATTTTGTGATGTTGCGGGAGGTGACGGAGGAGGTGGGGGTCGATGCGACCCGGTTTTTCTTTTTGATGCGGCGATCGGATACGCCCCTCGATTTCGATCTGGAACTGGCGAAAAAAGCCTCCTCCGAAAATCCGGTCTATTACGTTCAGTATGCCCATGCCCGGCTTTGCAGTGTTCTCCGTGTGGCGGGGGAACGGGGATGGAAGGTTGCGGAAGAAATTCAAAAAGCGACGCCGGCCGATCTGACGGTCTTGGATCTTCCGGAAGAGCAGGCGATCATCAAACAGCTCTCCGTCTACCCCGATCTGCTTCTCTCCGCAGCGGAAGCGCTTTCTCCCCATCGGGTGACCTTTTATCTTCAGGAGCTGGCAGGAATGCTCCATCGGTATTACTTCGATCACCGCGTCGTCACGGACGATCTTCCCAAGACGAGGGCCAGATTAATTCTGATGTCGGCGGTGCAGGTGGTCTTAAAGAACGCCCTCAATCTATTGGGGGTCGGGGCGCCGGAGCGGATGTAGGGAGATGGACCAGATCGGGCACGGAAGAATCAAAGGTGATCACGCACAGGTCGGCACCCAACACTTTCGTATTCTCCATCGTTCTCACGAGACACCCGCCCGGCGCGGCGTTGTCACCACCGCGCATGGAGAGGTCCAAACCCCGGCCTTTATGCCGGTCGGAACGTTGGGGAGCGTGAAAGGGATGTCTCCGGAGGATCTCGATCGGCTCGGCGCCGAGATGATCCTCTGCAATGCCTATCATCTTTATCTTCGTCCCGGCCATACGTTTGTCGCCCGGCGGGGAGGGCTTCATCCGTTTATCGGCTGGAATCGTCCGATCCTCACCGACAGCGGCGGTTATCAGATCTTCAGCCTCAACCTTTTGACGAAGGTGACCGACGAAGGGGTGACCTTCCAATCTCATCTCGACGGCTCCCGCCACTTCATTACTCCGGAAAAGGCGATTGAAATTGAGGAACGATTGGGGGCCGACATCATCATGGCGTTCGATGAATGCCTTCCTTACCCATCCGATTATCCGAAGACGGCCGCCTCGCTCGACCGGACCCTTGATTGGGCCCGGCGTTGCAAGGAAGCCCGTCGCCGGGAGGATCAATCTCTTTATGGGATTGTCCAAGGGGGTTTTTATGACGACCTTCGAAAGCGGGCGATCGAGGGCCTTCTTCGGGTCGGCTTCGACGGCTACGCCATCGGGGGGCTTTCGGTGGGGGAGCCGCAGGAGGAGATGCTCCGGGTTCTCGAACGGGTTGTCCCGATGATTCCGGAAGCGTTTCCCCGTTATCTGATGGGGGTGGGACGGCCTTCGGATCTGATCGAAGGGGTGATGCGCGGGATCGATCTCTTCGACTGTGTCTTGCCGACGCGACATGCGAGAACCGGATCGCTATTTACCTCGGTGGGGGAGATCCATATCCGGAATGCCCAATACGCGGAGGAAGACCGGCCGCTCGATCCCAACTGCGCCTGCTACACCTGCCGCCATTTTTCTTTGGCTTATCTCCGTCACCTTTTCATGGCGAAAGAGATTTTGGCGATCCGGTTGAACACCATTCACAATTTATACTATTATCTCACCCTGATGAAGGGGGTGCGTCGTGCAATCGAGGAAAATACCTTATCTGTTTTTCGAAAGGAATTTTATGCAAAACTGGGAGGTGAAGTTGCCGGATTGGTTTGAATCAAGTGCATGGGCGCAGACGGGAGGCGGGTCGGCCGGATCGGCGAATCCGTTGCTTTCGTTCGCTCCGTTTATCCTCATTTTTGTCATCTTTTATTTCCTTCTGGTCCTTCCACAACAGAAAAAGATGAAGAAACGGAAGGCGATGATCGATGCCTTGAAGAAGGGGGATCGGATCACCACATCGGGAGGGATCATTGGGACGGTGACCAATCTCGCACCCGACATCGTGACGATTCAAATTGCGGAGGGGGTACGGGTGAAGGTGTCACGGAGTCACGTTGAGGAGGTATCTACCGGCGAGGGCGGGGAAGAGGAGCGGTCGAAATGAAGAAAGGGATTCGAGGTCGGTTGATTTTGATCTTGTTGACGGTTGTTGTTTCGGTTCTCTTTTTCCTTCCGTCGACCCCTCTTTATTCAAAACTTCCCTCTTGGTGGGGACGTTTTTTCCCAAGCAAAGGAATCACCCTGGGGCTGGATCTCCAAGGGGGAATGCATCTGGTCCTTGAAGTGGAAGGGGAAAAGGCGGTTGAAAATGCGGTCGAACGAACGTTCCAGTCTATCAAGGGAGCACTGGAGGAAAAGAAGATCACGGTTGGATCGATTCGACGTCAAGGGAAGGAGATTCTCCTTTCGTTTACTCCGGAGAATAAAGAGGCCGTCTCGAAGATCGTTGACGAATATCAAGACGTGACAAGCCGGTCGGCTGGGGAGGGAGAGAGTGTTCTCACCCTTCGGGAATCGGAGGTCAAACGGATCATGGAGTCGTCGACCTCGCAGGCCCTGGAGACGATCCGGAACCGGATCGACCAGTTCGGGGTGACCGAACCGCTGATTCAGAGGCAGGGAGCGAACCAGATTTTGGTGCAGCTTCCGGGGGTTAAGGAGACCCAACGGGCAATGGAGTTGATCGGGAGAACGGCCCTTCTCGAGTTTAAATTGGTTGATGATATGAGCCCGATCGCTCAGCAGATTCCTCCCCGGATCGGTCCGGATGAAGAGGCAAAGGTCATCGAAGAATTCAAGGGCCGGATCTCCCCCGACGACGAAATTCTCTTCGAGCGAATCGTCGATAAGGAAAAGGGAACGGTCACGAAACGCCCATTTTTGGTCAAGCGACAGGCGGCCCTCTCGGGTGACCTTTTGAGCGACGCCCGTGTCTCGATCGGACAATTTAACGAACCGTATGTCGCCATTACCTTCGATTCGATGGGAGCGAACCTCTTTGAGAAAATCACCGAAGAGAATCGAAAGAGGCGGTTGGCGATCATCCTCGACAATAATGTCTATTCGGCTCCCGTTATTCAGGAGAAGATCTCCGGCGGGCGTGCCCAGATCAGCGGGACGTTTACAATGAACGATGCGAACGATCTTGCCATCGCGCTTCGGGCCGGAGCGCTCCCGGCGCCGGTGAAGATTATCCAGAACGTCACGGTCGGACCGTCGCTCGGGCAAGACTCGATCGACAAGGGCTGGAAGGCGGGTGTGATTGGAACGGGGTTGGTTGTCCTGTTCATGGCGATCTATTATCGACTCTCCGGGATGGTGGCGAACTTGACATTGGTTTTGAACATCATCTTGTTGATCGGTGCTCTGGCCGCCCTCAATGCAACACTCACGCTTCCCGGAATCGCCGGAATCATCTTAACCGTCGGAATGGCGGTCGATTCCAACGTCCTTATCTTTGAACGGATCCGTGACGAGTTAAAGGCGGGGAAGCCGGTCCGGTTGGCCGTCAATGCAGGGTATGACAAAGCTTTTTTGACCATCTTTGATTCCCACGTGACGACCTTGATTACGGCCTTCGTTCTTTTCATCTTCGGAACCGGCCCGATCAAAGGTTTTGCCGTGACCCTCTCCCTCGGTGTCATGATCAATTTATTTACATCTCTCGTCGGCACGAAGGTGGTCTACGACTACGTGATCAATAGCAGAAAGGTGGCGCGGTTAAGCATCTGAAGGAGGATTATGTTCCAGTTTTTTGAGAAGACTGCAATCGATTTTATCGGAAAACGGTATCTCTTTTTTGCCCTGTCGGGTCTGCTTGCTTTTTTGGGACTCATCGCGATACTCCAAATCTCGCTCGGAAAGGCGAATATGGGGATCGATTTTTCAGGGGGAGCCGCGATTCAACTGAAATTCAGCCAGCCGATCCCGCTCGATGATGCCAGAAAGGCGTTGGAACAAGCTGGTCTGGCAAATGCCGAACTCCAAGAAGTGGTTGATGGAAATCGGTTGCTGATCCGGTTGAAGAAACAAAATGTCGTCCAACAAAATATTCGCGAAAGGGTTGGAGAGGCGTTCTCCAAGGCCTTTCCAGACAACCGGTTCGAGATCGAAAGTAGCACCGAGATCGGGCCAACGATTGGACAGAAACTTCAAAAGGATGCCTTGGTTGCCATCACCCTCTCGATGCTTTGTATTATCGCTTATATCGCTTTCCGTTTCGAGTTTCGATTTGGAGTCGCGGCCGCAATTGCAACCTTCCATGATGTTCTGGTGGTTTTGGGAATCTTCTACATTTTAAACAAAGAGGTGACCTTGTTGATCGTCACGGCGCTCTTGACCATCGCCGGCTATTCCTTAACCGATACCGTGGTGGTCTTCGATCGAATCCGGGAAAATCTCAAGACCCGGCGGAAAGAGTCGATGGAACAGGTTATCAACGACTCGATCAATCAGATCCTCTCCCGAACGTTTAATACTTCTCTCACCACATTTCTTGCCGTTTTGGCGATTTATTTCTTCGGTGGGGAGGTGATCCATGATTTTGCCCTGGCAATGATCCTTGGGGTGGTTGTGGGGACCTACTCCTCCTGGTTTGTTGCCAGTCCTCTTCTTCTCTTCTGGCAGAAGCGGACTGGCGTTTTGAAAAGGGCTTGACTGCTTGCCTCGCTCGATCTGAATAGGGGCGATTCCCTTTTACCCGTTGCTATTTTATGGTTGACACGGGGAGGGACCTGTGTTAATTTTAAATCCGACCTAATTGATCGCCGACTAAACTGATCGCCGATGTTCATGGTCGGCAATCTATCATAAGCAGGCTTACCATGTTGAAGCTCACGAAAAAGACCGACTACGCATTGATGGCAATTAATTTTATGTCGTGTCAAAGTGAGGATTCAATCGCAAATACCAGAACCATTTCCGAAATATATAGTATCCCATTGGAATTGTTGGCAAAAATTCTTCAACGTTTATCAAAGAAGGGGATTATTGTCAGTCAGAACGGGCCAAAGGGGGGATACACATTGGCAAAAGACCCCTCCCAAATAACGGTAGGAGAGGTGATCCGTGCCATTGAAGGGCCTGTTCATATCGTTCGCTGCGACGAAGGGACACACTGTTTACAAACGGAACGATGCACCGTTCGAAGCCCACTTCGGAAAATCGAGGGCAAAATCGTTGATCTCTTGGATAAAACCACGATCGATCAAATGTACCGAGACGACGTCATCGAAGAGATTCATGTTGGATGATCATCAAGTGAGGAAGACGATGTTGAAGTTACCGGTTTTTATGGATAATCATTCAAGTACGCAGGTTGACTCCCGTGTTTTGGAGGCGATGCTTCCTTACTTTACAGAAAAGTATGGGAATGCCGCCAGCCGGAACCATCCTTTTGGTTGGGAGGCTGAAAAAGGGGTCGATCAGGCGAGGGAGCAGGTTGCCCGTCTCATTCATTGTGATCCCAAGGAGATCATCTTCACCAGCGGCGCAACCGAATCGGACAATCTGGCGATCAAAGGGGTTGCCGAGATGTACCGGGAAAAGGGAGATCATATTATCACCGTCGTGACGGAGCACAAGGCGGTTTTGGATACCTGCAAACGACTTGAAAAGGTCGGATATCAGGTGACCTATCTTCCGGTACGGCCCGATGGTCGGGTTGATCCCGAAGCGGTCAGGGGTGCAATCACCGACAGAACGATCCTGATCTCCGTCATGTTGGCCAATAATGAGATCGGAGTGATTCAGCCGGTTGCCGAGATCGGAAAGATTGCCAAGGAAAGGGGAGTTCTTTTCCATTGTGACGCCACTCAAGGAGTTGGGAAGATTCCGGTCGATGTGCAGGTCATGGGGATCGACCTGATGGCCTTCTCGGCGCATAAAATTTATGGCCCAAAAGGGATCGGGGCACTCTATGTCCGGAAAAAGAACCCCCGGGTTCGAATTGCCCCCATGATCGACGGTGGCGGTCACGAACGAGGGATGCGGTCCGGCACTCTCAATGTTCCCGGTATCGTTGGTTTTGGGATGGCGTGTGAGTTATGTGAAAAAGAGATGTCAGAAGAGTCTGTCCGACTGACACGACTTCGAGAACGGCTGAAGGAGGAAATTCTTAAGGGTCTCGATGAAGTTTATTTGAACGGTCATCCGACGCAACGTCTTCCGGGAAATCTGAACATGAGTTTTGCGTATGTCGAGGGAGAGTCGCTCCTGATGGGATTAAAGGAGATCGCCCTTTCCTCCGGTTCCGCCTGCACCACCGCCACGTTGGAGCCTTCTTATGTCCTTCGCTCTTTGGGCGTGGGAAGCGATCTGGCTCATTCCTCGTTGCGGTTTGGTTTAGGGCGATTTAATACCGAAGAGGAGGTTGATTTCGTCGCGCGGCGAGTGATTGAGACAGTTCAACGGCTTCGTGAGATGTCACCCCTATACGAAATGGCAAAGGAAGGGATTGATCTAAAAAGTGTCCAATGGACGCAACATTAATCGGTCTTATTAAAGAGGAGAAGTGAGATGGCATATAGCGAGAAGGTCATCGATCATTACAACAGCCCGCGAAACATGGGATCACTGGATAAGAGTGATTCCGGCGTCGGGACCGGGATCGTCGGCGCCCCGGAATGCGGGGATGTCATGAAACTCCAGTTGAAGGTGAGCAATGGCGTCATTGAAGATGCCAAGTTCAAGACCTTTGGCTGCGGCAGCGCGATTGCCAGTTCGAGTTTGGCGACCGAGATGATCAAGGGAAAGAGCCTCGATGAGGCGATGACGATCAAAAATACAGACATCGTCAACGAGCTTAATCTTCCGCCGGTTAAGATCCACTGCTCGGTTTTGGCGGAGGATGCAATCAAGGCCGCGATCAGCGATTATAAAAAGAAAAACGGTTTGGCATAATCTGTTCCCAAAGCACCACTGCTTTGAGAACCGGAAAGGTGGAGGAAAGAAAAATGGAAAGCGCGACGAAAAATGAACAAGTGATCTCTTTGACCCCGAATGCGGTGAAAGAGGTGAAGTCGATTATTCAAAAAAAGAACCTCGGCAATGCCGCATTACGGGTTGGTGTGGAAGGGGGAGGGTGTTCCGGTCTCTCGTATACCCTCAACTTCGACACCGAGGTGACCCCTCACGATGTTTCGTTTGAGGTAGAGGGTCTCCGGGTGATCGTTGATCAGAAGAGCGCCGTCTACCTTTCCGGGACCACGCTCGATTTCAGCGGCGCGCTCACCGATGGCGGATTTAAATTTCTTAATCCGAACGCAAAGCGGAGCTGTGGCTGCGGCGAATCTTTCTCTGCCTAATCGAGTGTTGTTTTAATTCAGAACGGCCCCGCGAGGGGCCATTCTTTTTTTGAGCTTAAAATGAATGAGAGAGCGGTGGGCGGGGTTTCCAAAATAATGCCGAAAAACGGATGCTGGAATTGCGGGATGGAGATTGAATCGCCTCATTTTTGTAGTCATTGTGCGACCCTTCAGCCCTTTCCGGAGGGGATCGACTATTTTACGGTTTTCGGTTTGGGCCCTCTTTTAAATATCGACCTCTCGAAGCTTGAGGAAAAATTTTATGACTTGAGCCGGAAATTTCACCCCGATTTCTATCAAAGGAAGTCGGTTGAGGAGGCGAGAATCAGTCTTGAAAATTCTGCGATTCTCAATCAGGCTTATCGTACCCTGAAAGATCCGATTCGACGGGTCGAATACCTTCTCGGATCGGTTGAGGGGAAGAAAGAAATCCCCACGCAAGCTCCGGGCGATCTCTTTGAAGAGATTTTGGAACTTCAGGAGCTGCTGGAGGGTGTTGACGAGGCTTCAGCCGATCCAAAAAAAAAGAGCCGGATGGTCGATTCTTTGAAAAAGGTTCAGGCCTGTTTTCAAGAGCATTGGGAGGAGGGAAACCGTTCGCTTGATCGGCTTTCTTTAGAGTGGGACCGGGAGCAGGAGCGACCTATCGAAACGCGCAAAACACAAACGTCGGGAAGCGGGTTGGAAGAGACGAAGCGCATTCTTGCCGAGATCAAACAGGTTTTATCACACCGGGGGTATCTGGAGCGGGCGTTGGAAAACGTTCAGTCCGGTATTAATAAAATGGAAAAAGGGGAATAGATGCCAAGGGTGGTCGGAATCGATTTGGGAACGACGAACAGCCTGGTCGCCTACATGGAGGGGGGGATCCCTCAAGTGATTCCGGACGAGGAGGGAAGGGCCATCCTCCCCTCCGTTGTCTCGTTCGGATGGGAAGGCCGGCCGGATGGCGTGATCGTCGGAGAAGAAGCAAAAAAACACCTGATCACCGATCCCGATCGGACGGTCTTTTCGATCAAACGGTTTATGGGAAAAGGGGGTGAAGATATCGGTGAGGAGCGATCGTTTGTCCCCTATTTGCTGTCCGGAGGGGAGCGCGAGATCATCCGTGTCGCCGTCGCCGGAAGACTCTATACTCCCCCCGAGATTTCGGCCTTTATTTTAAAAGAGCTCAAGCGGCGGGCAGAAGCCTTTTTTAAGGAGCCGGTTCGGAAGGCGGTCATCACGGTTCCCGCTTATTTTAACGACAGCCAACGGCAGGCGACGAAAGACGCCGGGAAAATCGCCGGACTCGAAGTCCTTCGGATCGTGAACGAACCGACGGCGGCCTCGCTGGCCTATGGTCTGCAAAAAAAGAAAGAGGGGATCATCGTTGTCTACGACCTCGGCGGCGGAACCTTCGACGTCTCCATCCTCAAAATTAAAAACGGGATCTTCGAGGTTTTATCGACGAATGGAGACACTCACCTGGGAGGGGATGATGTTGACCGGTTGTTGATGAATCTAATTCTGCGGGAGATCCGAGAGCGGGATGGGGTTGATCTTTCCACTTCTCCGGACATCCTTCAGGAGGTTCGACTGGTTTCGGAGCAGGTCAAATGCCGACTCTCTTCTGAAGAAGCGGTTGAGATCGCCCTTTCTTTTTCGGATAAAAAGATCGATTACCGGCGCAAAATTGGGAGGGGAGAGTTTGAAGCGCTGATTCAAGGGTTCATCGAAAAGACATTGGGCCCTTGCCGCCAAGCCCTTACCGACGCGCGCCTTCGGGTAGAGGAGGTTGATGAGGTTATTCTTGTTGGGGGATCAACCCGTATCCCCCTCATCAAAAAGAAGGTCGCCGATCTTTTCAAGAAGACGCCACATAGTGAGTTGAACCCAGACGAAGTTGTTGCGTTGGGTGCGGCGATCCAGGCCGACATCCTGGCGGGGGGGATTACTCAGATGCTTCTCCTCGACGTTACCCCCCTCTCGCTCGGAATCGAGACGATGGGAGGGGTCGTCAGTCGGCTGATCTCTCGAAATACCACGATTCCGACGACTGCCAAAGAAACGTTTACGACCTTCGTTGACGGACAGAAATCGGTTTCGATCCATGTTGTTCAGGGAGAACGGGAGTTGGTAAAAGACTGCCGGAGCCTCGCCCAATTTAATTTGACCGGGATTGATCCGATGCCGGCTGGAATTCCCCGGATCGAAGTGACCTTTATGATCGATGCCAATGGGATTCTCAGTGTGACGGCGAAGGAGCTTCGGAGCGGAAAGGTCCAGTCGATCGAGGTCAAACCGACGTATGGGCTGGCCGAAGGGGAGGTCGAGAAGATGATCTCCGCTTCGGTGGAACATGCCCGTGAAGATCTCGACCGGCGGATGTTTATTGAAGCGTGTAACGAGGCGGAAACCGTTCTGAAACATACCGAGCGAGCCCTCTTGCAAGGGGCCGGATTGATCGATACGGCCGAGCGGACCGAGATCAACCAGGCGGCGGCGCTATTAAAAGAAGCGGTGTCTGGGAGCGATCATCATCGGGTTCGGGAGGGGCTCGACCGGCTCGATCAGGCGACCCGGCACCTTGCCGAATTACTGATGGATCAGACATTGAAAGAGGCCTTCCACGAAAAGAAACTGACCGACCTTTAAGAGCCAGTCGGGTTTAAAGAATGATGAGACGAAAGGAAAATGCCAAAAGTCACGTTTAAAATCGGGGACCGGGGTCAGGATGTGACGGTCGAAGGGAAGGAAGGTCAGTCGATCCTTGATGTCGCCCTTGACCATGACATCGAATTGGAACACAACTGCGGGGGAAGCTGCGCTTGTACGACTTGCCACGTCATCATCCGAGAGGGAATGGATCATCTTTCTGGGATGGAAGAGGACGAGGAAGACCGACTCGATACCGCGGAGGGGTTGACCCTCACCTCGCGATTGGGCTGTCAGGCCCGGATCAAGGGAGATGTGGTGGTCGAGATTCCAAAAAACACGCAAGCCTTCCGAAAGGCCGAACAACATTAATCAGATTATTCTTGATGGAAAGGAAGCTGGATGAAGCTGGGATGGCAAGACGCGGAAGAGATTGGATTGCTCCTTTTTGGAAAAAATCCCGATACCGATCCCCTGACGGTCCGGTTTACCGATCTTCATAAAAAGGTGGTCGAACTTCCTGGTTTTGAAGATGATCCCAAGAAATCGAACGAACCGATCCTCGAGGCGATTCAGATGGCCTGGTATGAAGAGTATCAAGACGCCCGCCGTTAGAACTTTCCGCTTTTTATCTCATCCGGCTCCGCCGGAAAGCGGGGGCTTGCGTCGCCCCCTCCACCCGGCCCAGCCGGGCGGAGCCTCCCCCTCAACGCTCTCTTCGTTCGCTCACCACGTTGCGACTGTCTCTGACCGCATGATCTGATCGAGCATCTCTTTATAGCCGATTTTAGGGTAGCGGAGAGAATTCTGGCCTTCTGCCTCTTCATCGAGGACAAAGATGTTGGCCCGGATGCCATTGAGATCGAGATCGACCGCCTCCTGGATGAGGAGGACGGTGACCTCATTCAACACACTCTCTTTCCGAATGATTTCCAAGGCGATGGGATCGTCTTTTCTTTTTAATATGTGGAGGATTCGTTTCATGGAGTCCATTTAAAAAACCGAGAAAATATCGGCGGCGGCGATCTTCTCCGCGATCTCTTCTTGTGAAAGAGGGATGACTTTGTAATCGGTATCCGAAAGATCAATTGTGCCAGTGCTTGTTTTGTCGACATAAAAAGCGGGGATAAATTCTTTAAGCGTCGTTAGGAACTTCTCGGTCATCTCGCCATCGATTAATTCTTCCACTTCCGGCGTCAAGAGAAGGGGAGCCTTGTCGGTGAGAATGATCTCCACCGTATGATCGCCCGATGCCAGGCCGAGGGCGATCCGAACTCCTTCCCCAGCGCGGTGGCTTTCCTCCGGATTACTTCGGACCAAAATGACAACACGGCGGGTCATCGATCGATCCATTAGTTAAAAGTGACGAACCGGTCGCACCCCTTGACCAAATCGGAGAGGACGACCAGGCCGCAGAAGACCGCTTTGTCGCTGGTGGGAATACCGCGACGTTGGGCCCCATAGGCGCAAAGGAAGAGTTTGACCCCATTCCGGCAAAGGGTCTCCATTTCGGGGCGATCTAAGTTTTGAACGCCGTCGTCGATCAGATAGAGATAGGTATCGATTCCTTGATGAAGGGCTTCTTTTGCCAGGGAGAAAACAGTGTTTAAGTTCCGATTTTCAGGCGCGGTGGAGAGGAGAATACCGAGCTTCTTTTTTTCCATCGAGCCGACTCTATCATCCAGATGAATCGGTTGTCAACCGCTTGATTCGCTGCCGAAACTATGGGACAATCCGCCGACCGTCATCTCTCCCAACACAAATGCCCCCGTAGCTCAGGTGGATAGAGCAGCGGTTTCCTAAACCGCGTGCCGGGTGTTCAAATCACCCCGGGGGCACCATCTTATCTCCAGCATGATCTTTATGAAATTTCAGACCGTGAACACGCATTGCGAGCGTAATCCCCACCCTTCTAGGGTGGGGTTAGCGAGCAAATTACATAAAGAAATTTTTCTTCCTTTCGGGTCGAAGAATCCCCGCCCTTCTGTGGCGGGGTTCTTCAATCAGCTTGGGTGTCCCGTTTACGGGGAGGGTTCCTGAGATGGGGGCGATCGATGGTCCTCTTTGGACGCTGCTGATCCCCAGTTTTCTTCTCATTGCGATCCTCTATTCCTCCGTGGGACACGGCGGGGCATCCGGTTATCTCGCCGCGCTGGCGCTGACCGGGTTTGCCCGGCCGGAGACCACTCCGGTCGTGTTGCTCCTCAACATTCTGGTCGCGGCGACCGCGTTTGTTCAGTATCTTCGCGCCGGCCATTTTCGATTGCATCTCCTGCTTCCCTTTGTCGTCACCTCTCTGCCCGGCGCATTCATCGGGGGGATGATTCCGGTAAGCGAGAAGATGTATGCCGGTCTCTTGGGATCGGCCCTCCTTGCCGCCGCCTTTCGGTTCTTTTTTCTCCCGCGGTTTGTCGTCCGCTCATCGACCGCTTCGGAAGGGAAGGGACCGACCTATCGGATCGGATTGCCGGTTGGCTTACTCCTCGGCATCCTCTCCGGAATGGTCGGTGTGGGTGGAGGGATCTTTCTGAGCCCCCTCCTTCTTCTCTTCCATTGGGCCGATGCCAAAGAAACCGCGGCGGTTTCATCGGCCTTTATTGTGCTCAATTCCCTCAGCGGCCTGGCTGCCCATTTTTTTCGGGGAACCCCGCCGGCGGGAGGGCTGCTTTTTCCCCTTGCCGCCACCGTCCTGATCGGTGGATACATCGGTTCTTCCCTGGGGGCAAAGCGGTTTTCCCTTCTCTCCCTCCAGCGTCTCTTGGGAGGCGTCCTGATGATCGCCGGTCTCAAGCTCTTTGGGAAGCTTTGGTAGTGCTTGACATCCCTCCGGGCCCCGCTTATCATCTCGAAATATGAAGACAATCTATCTCGATCATATCGCCGCGACGCCCCTTCTTCCCGCCGCGAGAGAGGCAATGCTTCCTTTTCTAACCGAACAGTTCGGAAACCCCCAGAGTCACCACGTTGCTGGTGAGACTCCTCGAAAGGCGATCGAAGAGGGGCGACATCGGGTCGCCGATCTGATCGGCGCCGATCCGCGCGAAATCATCTTCACCGCCTCCGGGAGCGAGGCCAATAACTTGGCGATCAAGGGGATATTGGGGGCGCTTCGGAAAAAAGGAAACCACATCGTGACCTCGGTGATCGAACACTACTCGGTTGCCCATCCGCTGAAGCATCTGGCGGAGGAAGGATATGAGGTCACCTGGCTTCCGGTCGATTCGAAGGGGAGGGTTCATCCCAAACAGATTGCGGCGGCCCTCCGAAAAGAGACCATTTTGGTATCGATCCAACATGCGAACAACGAGATCGGGACCATCCAGCCGATGGAGGAGATCGCCTCGGTGACACTGGAGAGGGAGGTGCTTCTTCATACCGACGCCGTTGGAACCGTCGGGGTGATCCCGTTTGATGTCGATCGGATCGGGATCGATCTCGCCTCTTTTTCAGCACAGCAGTTCTACGGACCCAAAGGGGTGGGAGCGCTCTATCTTCGCCGGGGAACTCGAATTGATCCTTTGATCGAGGGGGGGATCCAAGAGGAGGGGAGACGGAGCGGAACCGAGAATGTGGCGGGGATCGTCGGGATGGGGGTGGCGGCCGGTGAGGCGAAAAGACGGCTTCCCGCCGAGGCGGCCCGGTTGGCGGGGCTGCGAGACCGGCTGATCGTCGGGTTAACCGAGCGGGTGCCTTTCATCCATCCGACCGGGGACCCGCTCGATCGACTTCCGCAGATCGCCAGTTTTGCTTTGGAATATGTCGACGGCGAGGCGTTGATCCGGATGCTCGGAAAAAAGGGGATCCTCGCGGCGAGCGGATCGTCCTGCAGTTCCGATGCCTTGAAGATCTCCCCGGTCTTGACCGCGATGGGGATTCCGGCAAACGTCGCCCAGGGTGGGATCGTCTTCAGTCTGGGGCTGGCGACGACGGAAGAAGAGATCGACACCGTTCTGTCGGTTTTCCCCCCGTGCGTCGAAGAGATCCGACGGGTCTCCCCGATTTATGCCGGCTTACGTTCCGGTGGTTAAAAGCGCCTAACGCCGTAATCATCCCTGCTGTTGGGCTTCATGAATGCGGTGTGGGGGGAAACTCCTGGAATCATTCAGGTCGCGATTCAAGACCCGATTCAAGAAGGTAGGGGAAACATGAGGGGCGAGCGTTATGTCGCCAGAGACAGGTTGCTTCGTTCCACTACAGCCAGGGCTATCGCCTCTATTCGAGTATCGAGCATTCGGACGCGATGGCGCTTAACGCCTACATCGGCGAATGGAATGAGACTGGACCCCGGATAGAGTCCGGCCCGAGCGACGAGTACCTTGGCGTTGCACTCATTCATAGCTTCAGCGTCATGGCCGATCTCCTCGTGGCTGTAGTCCAATATTTTAGTATCGACCGCCCAGACGTGCTTGAGAAGCTAAAGCAGACCTCGATCGAGTTGTGCAGTGGAAACAACGCTCACAAAAGGGGATAAGCTAATTTCTTATCACCTGAATCAAAAACCACTCTGTCCTTTTTACTATGGAGTTCGCATCTTGTGGTACGCAGACGAACGGGCAAGGAGATGAGAAAATTCGGGTACCACATGGCACTCGTCATTTCAGAGAGCGACCACATAAAGCCGAACAAGGGCATGCCACGGATCGCTGCGCTCCGTTGCCGCTGGCTCAGCCTTGCTACGGGAGAACCATGTGCATGAAACCGACCGCTTCGCGGCGGCTCACCTTTGGTGTTAGCCGTATGAGGGATAGTAGAAAACAAACAAAAAGAGTGGCATACTGGAGACATGAGCAAGCTCAAATTAGACATAAAGGACCTCAGCGCAGAAGAACGCTTAGGATTGATCGAACAGCTCTGGGATAGTCTTCACGATACTCCCTTCGAGATACCGCTCACCCCTGCACAGCGAGAGGAGTTGGATCGTCGGTTGGACGAGATCGATCGAGGCGTAGTCGAAGGAATTCCTTGGGAGGAAGTTCTTCGGCAGATCCGAGAGCGCTCAAAGTGAAATCGATCATCTTCCGTTCCGCTGCCGCTGCGGATGTTGAAGATGCGTATCGATGGTACGAAACCCAGAGGGCCGGATTGGGGGAGGAGTTTCTCTCAGCTTTAAGGACGGTATCAGAATCGGTGCGTGCTCACCCCGAGCAATGGCCCATCATTCATCGCCAAACCCGACGCGCCCTCCTTTGGCGCTTTCCATACGGCCTCTACTACCGCGTCTTTGAAGAACAAATAGTCGTTGTCGCTTGTTTTCATGCGAAGCGAGATCCGAGGCGGTGGCAATCTCGCAAATGATGGGCTAACGAGGCGGTGGATTTGCCCGGCGCTCCGCGGCTTGTGAACTGCTTGAAACTACTTGCTCAAAATAGTTTTGATAGGCGTTCTTAGAGAGAGAAAAACCGATGATCACGGCTGATGAAACCTTGGATACGCTCGGTACTTTTTGTCCCATTCCGGTCATTCTGACCTCAAAGAAAATGAAGCAGATGGAGGTCGGGCAGGTCCTGAAGGTTCTCTCCGATGATGAGGGGATTAAGAAAGATATGACGGCCTGGTGCAAAACAACCGGAAACGAGTATCTTGACCAGGCCCAAGAAGGGAAGGTCATTGAGGTTTACATCCGAAAGAAGAAATGATTTTTAGAGTGACTGTTCTTCTTCTCCCTGATCTAAATCTTCCAACAATGCCTTTTTCATCTCCGCGGAAATAAGTGCCCGCTCCTTGTAGTTCGGATGTTCGATGACGAGATGGTTTTCCGGCTCGCTCCGGAATGTCTCGATCACCGTCTGGCCCAGTTTGAAGCGAAGAAAATGGACGGCGCTGATCTTCTCTTCGGTGCTCCGTCCCCCTTCGAAAATGGCCGGAATTTTTTTCTTTTTTCCAATCTGCAAGAAAACCTGTTCCCCCCGGTCGATGCCTTTCAGCCGGTCTAAGGTCTTTTGGATTTTTTCTTCCTCTGTGATCTCGATAAAAAGGGTGGCGGAAAGTTCTCCGGGGCCGGGAATCAGATCGTTATAGACGTCGATCTCTTCTTGGATTTTTTCAGCTTCCGTGATCCGTTCCGCGCGGAGCATTTCCTGGATTTGAAAACGGAGGGTCTCCCGATTTTCGAAGGTGAGGGAGAGAGTGGGGCCCACCTCGATCCGACGCCGCTTCTTCTCCGCAATGATCTCTTTCCGAAAGGCTTCCCGGACCTCTTCGTATTCCGCAAGGGGGAGAATTTCTTCAAGCTCGATTTTTCTCATCGGTCTGCTCCGGCCAATAATATGGGGTTGATCTTCGTGTTTCTGTCGGTCATTTATTTTCGAGTCCGTAGGCCTTCTTTAGAATCTCGATCGGGTGGAGCGGTGTTCTTCCGGTTCCCTGAACGATCTGCATCCCGGCGAGGGGACAGTCGGTGGCGATGACGTCGGGATTCCCTTCCTGAATGGCCCGGAAAAGCGGCTGGGCGGTTTTCATCGACGCTTCGAAAAATTCCGACTTGATTCCCCAGGTTCCGTCATGGGCTGAGCAGCGCTCGATCACTTCGACCGTGGTTCCGGGAATCAACTTCATCAAGTCGCGCGATTTGTATCCGATATTTTGATCCCGGAGATGGCAAGGGACCTGGTAGGCGATCCGGCCGACCGGATGTTTGAACTCTTTGTCGAGCTTCCCTTCTCCATGAAGCCGCATCAGGTATTCGCAGAGATCGAAGGTGCGCGCCGCAACTTCTTTCGCCTCCTCTCCGAGCAGGGCCGGGTATTCCTTTTTCAGCATGAGGCTGCAGGTCGGCATCGGGGCGACGATCTCATATCCGGCATCGACCGCCTTTTGAAGCGATTGGAGGTTGAATCGCGCCTTTTTTCGCGCAGACTCAAGATCTCCCGTATCGAAATAGGGCATCCCGCAGCAGAGTTGATCCGGGGTAAAGACCTCGACCTTGTTTTTTTCCAACACCTGAATCGTCGCCTTTCCAATCTCGGGGGAGTTGTAGTTGACATAACAGGTGTGGAAGAGGGCGACCTTTTTCCCGGCAGGCGAGGCCTTCGGAGGGGGTTGCTTGGCCCGCCATTCGATGAAGGTCTCTTTTGCCATCTGGGGAAGGATTCGTTCTCGATGAATTCCAAACCAACGATCAATCAGGTTTCGGATCATTTTGACCGAATTCGCCCAGTTTAAAAGAGGGGCAAATCGGCGTCCCCATCGACCGACCCAATCGGTGTCAACCAGAATCCGGTCCCGGAGGGGAAGAGGCCGGGTTTGGGCCATTTCGGCTTTGCCGAGCAACATGAGCCGGGGGAAATCGAGGTTGAAGTGATGCGGCGGCGTGTATGGGCAGTGATTGTAACAAAGCTTGCAGTAATAGCAGAGGTCGGTGATCTCATCTTGATCTTTCCGGGTGAGGCTGTCGGCCTCGCCGGTTCGGTCGTCGATCCGGATGAACATCTGCTCGAACGAGGGACAAAGGTTGAAGCAGCGGCGACAGCCGTTGCAGATATCGGCGACCCGGGCAAATTCCTGTTGAAGGGATCGATCGTTTTTGGTGATCAAGCTGAGAGGATCAGGACTCATTGGCAAACTCTTGGGCAAACTCTTTATTAAGACCGAGTGCCGGGGGGTTCCCCCCGGCACCAGATGCTTTGCTATTTTCCCTTGATTGAATCGAGGGCCTTTTGAAAACGGCCGGCGTGTGATTTTTCCGCCCGGGCCAGCGTTTCGAACCAGGCGGCGATCTCATCGAACCCTTCTTCCCGCGCCGACTTGGCGAATCCGGGGTACATCTGCGTAAACTCATAGGTCTCGCCGGCGATCGCCGATTGTAAATTGACCGCAGTGTCTCCCACCGGCGATCCGGTCACCGGGTCGCCGACCTCTTTCAGGTAGTCGAAGTGACCGAAGGCATGACCGGTTTCTCCCTCCGCCGTGTCTCGGAAAACCCCGGCGATGTCGGGTTGACCTTCGATGTCGGCCTTCCTTGCAAAGTAGAGATAGCGGCGATTCGCCTGCGACTCTCCGGCGAAGGCTTCTTTTAAGTTCTCATGCGTTTTGGTTCCTTTTAATGGTTTTCCCATCGTTTTTTCCTCCATTCTTGGTTTGTTTATTCACCGCGGATCGATGCGGCTTGGTTGGTTTGGTTTTTTTGGCGCAGTCCCGGCAGATGCCGAATGCTTCGACCCGCCATTGATCGACGTGATACCCGTCCGCCACAATGCCTCCGGTCAGCGAATGCAGATTGGGCAGGTTGGGATAGATGTCTTCGATCTTGCCGCAGTGGCGGCAGGTGAAATGATCGTGACGGGTGAGGTTTCTGTCATACCGCTTGGCGCCAGGGCCGAAGCTCAGCTCGGTGATCTCTCCTTGCGCCTTCAAGATCCGGAGATTCCGGTAAACGGTCGCCTGACCGATCTGGGGATCGATCTCACCCACCCGAGCGAAGAGTTCCAGCGCGGTCGGGTGGCTCTTCATCTCCGAAAGGGCATCGAGGATGACCTGCCGCTGCCGGCTTTTTCTGAAAGAAGGCGGTTCCATTGGTGGACCCTACTAATAATAAGAATGATTATTAATAGCTGGTTTTTGCCCTGTTTGTCAAGACTTCTTCTTTTTCGGTTTTCCAAGAAGAAGAGAGAGGGTTTGCTCTTCATTATTGACAACCACAACGTCGAGGTTTCCGTCTTGGTTGAAATCGCCGGAGGTCAGGTGAAAGGGGGCGACGCCGGTATAAATGTTGAGCGGGGGGTGAAGAAAGGTACCGTCTCCCTTTCCAACTAAAAAAGAGATGTTATTGCTTCGGCTGTTGGCAACCACGAGGTCGATCAGGCCGTCCCCGTCGAAGTCGGCTGAAATGGTGGCAACCGGCCCCCCCTCGGCTCCGAAGGGGATCGACTTTCCATACCGGCCGTCGCTTCCTTGAAGGAAAAGGGAGAGGGAGTCTCCGAGACCATTGACCACCACGATATCCGGACGGCCGTCCTTATTGAAGTCATCGGAGAGCAGGGAGAGCGGTTTGAGTCCTGCCGTCAGTCGCTCTCCCTGCTGGAAGGTGCCATCCCCTTGCCCCCAGAAGAAGACAAATTCATTGCTTCCGGGGCCGTTATTGGCGATCGCCAGATCGATAAAAGAATCGGCGTTAAAATTTCCAGAGAGGATGCCGGTCGGGGTCGCCCCTGGGCTGGCCTCCATCCCTTGCCGAAAAGTGCCGTCTCCAACCCCGAGGAGGATAACGAGCCGGTCGTACCGGGAGACAATCGCCAGATCGAGATGATGATCTCCATTAAAATCGGCGGTGACTCCGGCAAAAGGGGCCCGGCCGACGAGATAGACGCTTGGCTCGGCCGAATAAAGCGACTTTCCTTGATTGAGGTAAAGGAAGAGATTGTCCTCGTCATTGTTGAGTGCGGAGAGGTCGATTTTCCCATCCTCGTTAAAATCTCCAAGAATGATCGACCTCGGTTGTTTGCCTGTCTTGAGCCGGAGCGGATCTTGAAAGCCTCCCTCCTTGTTATTGATCAGGAGAAAGACCGAATGGTTTCCGGTATTTGCAATCGCCAGATCCAAAAAGCCGTCCTGGTTGAGGTCGGCGGTGCCGGCAAAAGAGGGGCTCTCTCCGACCGTATAGTTGATCGGCTGTCGGAAAGGGTTTGGCGGCGGTTCGGTTTTGACGCATCCTGTTTCTAAGATCAAGAAAAAGAGGACGGCAAGGACAAAAAGAGTTCGCGTAGGCATGCGGCTATTCTACGGAAATCGTTTTTTCTGTCAAATCCTTTTTAAGTTACGGGAGTTTTATATTGATTGTTCTGGTTGAGTGAGGTATCCTTTTTAGAAAAATTATTCCTGCATGAATGAGGGGATCAATGAGCCAGACTAAAATTACCCTTCCAGATGAAATCGTTAAGGAAATTGAAGCGTTCGGGCTTCAGGTTGAACGCTTGAGGCGGAAGGAAATTCCAGAAGAAAAGTTCAAGAAGTTTCGGCTTCAACAGGGGATTTATGGCCAGCGACAAAAAGGGTTTCAGATGGTCCGTGTCAAGATTCCAGCCGGCACTTTATCGCCCCAGAAGCTGCGTTGTTTGGCGGAGGTCGCCGAGCGTTACTCGACCGGAAAAGGACATGTCACCACCCGTCAAGATCTGCAGTTTCATTTCGTTAAATTAGAAAATATCACTGCCGTGATGACTTGCCTTGCCGAATCGGGGCTGACGACCCGCGAAGCGTGTGGCAACACGGTCCGAAACGTGACTTCTTGTCATCGGGCGGGGGTCTGTCCGACCGAACTCTTCGATGTGACCCCCATTGCCGAGCAGGTGGCATATCATCTTCTTCGGAACCCGATTAATCAAGATCTTCCCAGAAAATTCAAGATCTCCTTCTCCGGTTGCAGAAGCGAGTGTGGGCTCGCATCGATTCATGACCTCGGCTTCATCGCTGAAAAGCGGGAGGCGGGCGGAAAAACGGAGTACGGCTTTAAGCTCTTCGTCGGCGGAGGATTGGGGTCCCATCCAAAGCTGGCGAAACTCTACACCGACTTTCTCCCGATGGACGAGGTTCTCCCGACCTGTGAAGCAATTTTGAAAGTCTTCGACACCCACGGCGACCGGAAGACGAAGAGCAAGGCCCGGATGAAGTTCATCCTCGAAAAATGGGGACTCGATTGGTTCAAACAGCAGGTTTTGGAAGCGCGGAACTTTTTGAAGGAAACAAAGAAAGTCTATCCCTCTCTCTCGATGCCGATGCCGAAGGAGGCCGCCTCTGCCTTGCCTCTTCATATCGTTGGTAACGGCCATCCGAATGGAAACCGCGAATATCAACGATGGTTGAAGACCAATATCCTCCCACAGCCGGAGGGGGATGTCGCCGTTCAGATTAGGCTGGTTCTCGGAGACATCACCGCCGATCAATTTCGGGGGGTCGCCGATATCGCCGACCGTTTTTCCCTGTCGGATATTCGAGCCACCCATCAGCAGAATCTGATGGTCCGAGGGGTTCGCTCCGCCGATCTTCCCGATTTCCATGCGGCGTTGAGCCGGATCGGCCTGGGGGGTGCGGGGGCCGAGGGGGCGATCGATGTCATCGCTTGTCCCGGGGCCGACAGTTGCCAGTTGGCCCTGACCTCCTCGATGGGTGTTGGAGCGGCGATCGTCGATGAATTCGAAAGAACGCTCCCCGATTTCGACGATCAAAGCGGCCTTCGAATTCGCATCTCGGGTTGTCCCAACTCGTGCGGCCACCATCATATCGCCGGGATCGGACTCCACGGGGTCGGGAAAAAACTGCATGGGAAATTGGTTCCCCACTATCAGCTTCACCTCGGAGGAGGGGTGAACGCCGAGCGATCGGTGATCGGTTCTTCCAAGTTGAAAATTCCAGCCAAGAATATCCCGTCCGCGGTGACGGAGATTGTCCGGACTTATCAGGAAAACAGGCTGGAAGGGGAGGCGTTTCTCCCCTTCATCGATCGATTCGGCCGCGACGCTCTTTCGACCCGCCTGGAGCGCTTCACTCAAATTCCAACCCCCCAGGAAGCGCCGGCTTACTATCAGGATTACAACAATGAGCAAGATTTTTCCCTCGATGATCTCGGGCCGGGGGAGTGTGCCGGGACCGTCATCGACATCATCGAACACCTTCTCCGGACGGGAGGTCATGCCGTTGAGAAGGCGTCGGTGGCGCTGATGAACCGGCAGTCTGAGGAGGCAATCCTCCAGATCAAACAGGCGATTCTGGTTTCTTGCCGGGCGCTTCTGATTCCGTTCGGGGTCGATTCCCAACACGAAGAGGAGATCCTGAAAGAGTTTCAACACAAGCTGGTGGAACAGGGGTTTTTAACCGAGCGGTTCGAAGCTTTTACGGCCGATCTCGGAAAGTGGATTGCGTTCGACCCGGCCCCCGAAACGCTCCAAAAAATCCTTGAAACGACCGAAGCCTTCGTCCGTGAGTGTCAGGAGGCATACGATCGCCTCGACGCCAACTTCAAATTGCGGAAGAGAGAGCCGGTTTCATCCGTCATTCAAAGCGAGGTGGAAAAGAGCATGGAAAAGAAGGTCGATGCCCGTATGGATCTTTCGGGGGTTGCCTGCCCGATGAACTTTGTGAAGACCAAATTGCAATTGGAAGAGATGGAAACCGGTCAATGGCTGGAAGTGATCCTCGATGACGGAGAGCCGATCCGGAACGTCCCCCGAAGCGTTCAGTCCGAGGGACATAAGATCTTAAAAAACGAACGACTCCCGGACGGACACCATCAGATTCTGATCGAAAAGGTATAACCTCTTCTTCTCTTTATCCCGGGTTGGGAGACCCCCCTCATGCGGTCTCCCAGCCCGGGATACCTGAAATCTATTCCCACTGTTGTCAGCCCTCACTTCCACTGGAGCGGAGATCCAAAAGATGCGACCCTCCTTGGTGATTTCCCCAGATGAGATGAATCGTTACATTGAGACGATGATTGTTGCGCCGATGACCACGGAAGAAAGAGACTATCCGACAAGGATTGGCTGCAAGTTTAAAGGCAAGCAAGGGCAGGTTGTTCTCGACCAAATTCGCGCGATTGACAAATCGAGGCTTGCCAAAAAGCTGGGCCGGATCGACCGCCGAACCCAAGAAAAGATTCTCGCCGTTCTTGGGGAAATATTCTTCCTCTAACGACATCGATCCATTCTGGAGAACACCAAAAAAGGATTAGGGCAATGGCCAGTCAACTGCTGACGATTCTGGGCGGCTTCCTCTTCATCCTTCTCGGTCTCTTGCACGGTTTCTGGAGTTTCCTTGATGTTTTCTGGCCCAGGCGCTTCGCCCCGATCAAAGCAACGGTGGTGGAGGAGATGAAGGCAACCGGTGTCAGAATTTCCGGTGGCCGCACCAGCATGTGGGATGCCTGGTTGGGCTTTAACATCAGTCATAGCGTCGGTGTGATCCTGTTCGGCGCGTTCAGTGTGGCAGGCGGCTTTTCTCTTTATGCGCTGAGCATCCCAAAGGCGGCGCTTCTCTTGCCCGCATCGATTGGGCTGCTTTATTTTTTATTGTCCGTTCGTTTTTGGTTTTATGCCCCTATTGTTGGGACTGCGATGGGAACCGCCTGTTTTTTTGTAGCGTGGTGGATATACTGAACGGGCAAGACGCACTGGTTGTTCTGGTTTATCCGATGGACGGCAGTGAAGCGAGCGCCTTCATCCTTGCGCGGGTTGCTGGAGGAGAAAATATGACGGAATGGGCGTTTGAGTCTGCAGAGCCGGCCGATCTCGAATCGGTCCGAAAACTCCTCTCCGAGGCAGCGCTTCCCGTTGAGGATATCGCCGGTCTTCTACCACATTTTCTCCTGGCCAAACAGGGAGGGCGAGTCATCGGTTGTATCGGTCTTGAACCGCGAGGGGAGTTGGCCCTTCTCCGTTCGCTGGCGGTTGCTTTCTCTTTTCGGGGCCGGGGCATTGGCCGTGCCCTCTGTGACCGGATGATCAATCGGGCGCGTGACCAGGGGATCAAAACCCTCTATCTGTTGACAACCACGGCGGAAGGCTTCTTCCTGCAACAAGGGTTTTTTAGAATCGATCGGGAGGGGGTCCCCGCCGAGATCCGGTCGACGGAAGAATTCAAAAACCTCTGCCCGGAAACGGCCGTTTGTCTGGTCCGGCGGCTCGGCCCTTTCCCTTCAAGGGGTTTGCCCCCCTCATAGCCATCTGAAAAAAAGCTCAGGAGCAAAAATGTCAGAAGATCGTGGTTTCGCCGAGCATGTTAAAGATTTATTGGACGCTGCGATCGGGAGCGTCCGGGTACGGCCGATGTTTGGCGGATATGGGATATACTATGAGGAGACGATGTTTGCGTTGATTGCCTGGGGGAAACTTTATTTCAAGGCGGATGATCAAAGCAAACGGCACTTCGAAGAGAAAGGTCTTACGCCGTTCGTCTATGACCACGCCGGTAAGAAGCCGATGGTGATGTCTTACTGGGAGGCTCCCCCGGAGACACTGGATGATCCGGAGGAGATCAAGCCTTGGGCGATGTTGGGAGTGGAAGCCGCCTTGAGGGCAAAGAGATCGAAGAAACCGGCTAAAAAGAAAAGGAGGGGGTGATCTTCTCTCCTTGCAGCAACGGCCCACCCCATCGCTAAACGCGAATGGGGGGCGTCGACCCATTTTTCAGGAACTCATATGTCGATAGAGATCGATCATTTTTTCATCTGCGCGTCTCATGGCGCGCCCGAGGCCGAGGGACTGATCGCGTTTGGACTGACGGAAGGCACACCCAATCAGCATCCAGGTCAGGGCACGGCCAACCGCCGTTTCTTTTTTCGCAATATCATGCTTGAACTGCTCTGGGTGGACGATGCCGCCGAGGCACAGGGCGAATCGGTTCGGCGCACGCAGCTTTGGGAGCGCTGGTCGACCCGAAACATTCAAGCTTCCCCTTTCGGTATTTGCCTCCGTCCCACGGATCGAGAGAATGCAGCGGCGCCGTTTCCGGCGTGGGAGTACCGGCCCCCCTACTTGCCCGGCACGCGGGTGGTCCATCTGGCTGCTGACACACCGCTTTCCGAGCCGATGTGGTTCTACTTGGGGTTTGGCAGGCGACCCGATTCCGCACCGATAGAGAAGCGTCAACCCTTGGATCATCCGATCGGGTTTCAAGAGGTGACAGGCGTGCGGGTCACGAACCCTGCGCCCCAGCCGCTTTCTACCACAGGGCGGGCGGTCATGGAGACCGGTCTGGTTTCCGTTCAGCCCGGGAAGGAACACCTGTTGGAAATCGTATTTGATGGCTACCAGAAGGGATGCCGCGCTGATTTTCGCCCGCACTTACCGCTTGTTTTTCGCTGGTGATGTAAGGTCGACCGAGCCCCCTTTCCGGCTTCGCAGACTTAGGCTGACTGAAGTTTCTTCCGGATCAGCTCCGCCCCTTTTCGTCCGGAGAGGAGCATTGAGCCAAAGGCCGGTCCCATCCGAGGGGTTCCATAGGCGGCCGCCACCGAGAGGCCGACGACGAAGAGATTGGGGTAGATCTCTCCCGTTTTTTCCATGACCATTTCTTCCGACCGGTCGACCCACATCGCCCCATTGCCGGGGACGGGAGGGTGAAGCTTTCGTTTGGCCAGAAGCTGGAGTGCGACGGCATCGTGGCCGGTGGCGTCGACGACGATCTTCGATTCCAGGGCGATCGGATCGACATGGGCGGCGTCATGTCCCATGACTTCCAAGGGATACCAGTTGACGACCAACCCCTCCACCCGGTTCTCTTCTCCCCGCAGCACCAGGTCAACCACCTTGGTCATGTTCATCACCTTGACGCCGGCGTCGAAGGCCGAGGCGATCAGCTTGGCGGTCGCATGCGGCGGATCGACGATATACATCTCCTTTGAAATCTGTTTTACCGGAACGCCAATCTTCTCCAAAATCTCCTGGGCTGGATGGGCGATCGTCGCCTTGTTCATCAAATAGCCGCCGTTCCAGAAACCGCCGCCGAGATGGTTTAACTGTTCGACGATGACCACATTGAAACCGGAGGAAGCGAGATCGCGTCCGCAGACCAATCCGGACGGCCCCGCACCGACGATTAAGACGTCGGATTCGATCATCTGGTCGAACGCATTGTAATGCTCCCGCGCAATGCTTCGCGTGATCTCCGCCTCCCGGAGCGGTTGTATCTCTCTTTCTTTCATTGGTATCCCCTCAAACGATTCCTTGAGCGATGGTTTCCGTTCTACCTCTGACGGACTTTGGGAATGGTTGCCTTAAAGACCGCAACCATTCCCAGGAGGTCACAACCATTTCCTGAAGGTCATTGATAAATCGCCATTCCCTTTTTCTTGAACTCTTCCGCCTTCTCAATCATTCCGAGTTCGAGGGCCGCCTGCTCATCGAGCGCTTTTTTCTTGGCGTAGTCCCGGACATCTTCGGTGATTTTCATGGAACAGAAGTGGGGGCCGCACATCGAGCAAAAGTGGGCGACTTTCGCCCCCTCGGCCGGCAAGGTTTCGTCGTGGAACGACTTGGCGGTTTCCGGATCGAGTGAGAGATTGAACTGGTCTTCCCATCGGAATTCAAACCGGGCCTTGGAGAGGGCATTGTCGCGGGCCTGCGCCCCAGGATGCCCCTTGGCCAGATCGGCGGCATGGGCGGCGATTTTATAGGTGATGACACCGGTTTTGACGTCTTCTTTGTTTGGCAAGCCGAGGTGTTCCTTCGGCGTTACATAGCAGAGCATGGCGCAGCCGAACCAACCGATCATCGCCGCGCCAATCCCGGAGGTGATGTGATCGTATCCCGGAGCAATATCTGTTGTCAGAGGACCCAGCGTGTAAAATGGCGCTTCATGACACTCCTTCAACTGCTTTTCCATGTTGATTTGAATCATCTGCATCGGGACATGGCCGGGCCCTTCGATCATTGTCTGGACATCGTGGCGCCAGGCGATTTTCGTCAGCTCTCCCAATGTTTCCAACTCGCCGAATTGCGCGGCGTCGTTCGCATCGGCGATTGCTCCGGGGCGAAGCCCGTCGCCGAGGCTGAAGGAAACGTCATACGTTTTCATGATCTCGCAAATTTCTTCAAAATGAGTATAGAGGAAATTTTCTTGATGGTGCGCCAGGCACCACTTCGCCAGGATCGATCCGCCGCGCGAGACGATGCCGGCCACCCGATTCGTTGTCAACGGAACATACCGAAGCAAAACCCCCGCGTGGATGGTGAAGTAGTCGACCCCTTGCTCTGCCTGTTCAATCAGGGTGTCGCGGAAGATCTCCCAATTGAGTTCTTCGATTTTACCGCCAACCTTTTCGAGGGCCTGGTAGATTGGAACGGTTCCAATCGGAACCGGTGCGTTGCGGAGGATCCACTCGCGGGTTTCATGAATATTTTTTCCGGTGGAAAGGTCCATCACCGTGTCGGAGCCCCAGCGGGTGGCCCAGATCATCTTCTCGACCTCTTCCTCAATTGAGGAGGCGACCGCCGAGTTGCCGATGTTCGCGTTGATCTTCACCAGGAAATTGCGTCCGATGATCATCGGTTCGATTTCAGGGTGATTGATATTCGCGGGAATGATCGCCCGGCCGCGGGCCACCTCGTCGCGAACAAATTCAGGAGTGATCACGGAGGGGATACTTGCACCCCATGCCTGTCCGGGATGTTGCGTCGAGATCTTCGGGTTTCCTCGAGCCGCCTTCAGCGTTTGGTTCTCCCGGATGGCAATGTATTCCATCTCCGGGGTGATGATCCCTTTCCGCGCATAGTGCATCTGTGTGACATTTTTCCCCGGTTTGGCGCGCAGCGGTTTTCGAATATGTTGGAAGCGAATGGGATCGAGCGACGGATCGGCCGCCCGGCGACGGCCATATTCCGAGGAAATATCCGGGAGTGTTTCGACATCGGCCCGGTCCCAGATCCAGTGAATCCGAAGGGGTGCCAGCCCTTTTCGAATGTCGATCGTCGCATTCGGGTCGGTGTAGGGACCGGAGGGATCGTAGACGACGAGCGGCGGATTCTCTTCAATGATGTCGCCATTCAAACTGCGGGTTGGTTTTTGAAGAATCTCACGCATGGCAACACGGACTCCTGGTTGGGTTCCCTGGACGTAGGTCTTTTTAGAGGAGGGAAGCGGCGTCGTTGTGAGCGCGCTGGAACCGGCGCCTAATGTGACGTTGGCTTCACCGGCCTGTGCCTGTTCTTCGCCGTTCACTGAAGCGTTCTTCATCGTCGTATCCTTTCTCTATGAAGGTGATCCATCTGCCCGAACAAAAAAGGCCGCCACCCGAATGGGTGCGGCCCCGCCATGGTATTGGTTGAAGTCCCTTCGCTGGCATTACCCAGATCAGGTTCAAAGGGTTGTCCCGATATCAGTCCGATACGATCGGGAACTCTCAGCCGTGGCGGCACCCCCGGATTGAAACCGAATTATGGCATAGCCCCATCGACGGAGTCAAACGATTTTGAAGCGCCCTGATCCGGTGTCGGAGCATTGTTCTCGATCAAGGGGAGAGAAGCGGGAAGAAGGGCGGTCTGAGGAGGTTCGTCCTCACCGGTCAGTTTGTCTGTGATCTCTTGCAGCCGTTCGATCACCGTTCGGTTGATGGTTCCCTCCGGATAGGTGCCGTCGGGTTGAATTGTCCCCGCCGGTTTTCCGGTAAGGATCTCGATCGCCTCATCCACATTCGAAACGGTGTAGACATGGAACCGGCCGGCGGCAACCGCCTCGACCACCTCTTCTTTCAGCATTAGGTGGTTGCAATTTGCACGGGGGATGATGACCCCCTGGTTTCCGGTCAGGCCTTTCGTCTTGCAGACGGCATAGAAGCCTTCGATTTTTTCGTTGACCCCACCGATCGCCTGGACTTCCCCTCGTTGATTTAACGAGCCGGTGATCGCAATTCCTTGCCGGAGCGGAATTTGGGTGAGACCCGAAAGAAGAGCAATCAACTCGGCGGCGGAAGCGCTGTCCCCATCCACCTCCGAATAGTTCTGCTCAAAGCAGAGGCTTGCGGAAATTGAAATCGGAAATTCTCCCCCATATCTTCCGCCGAGATACCCGCTCAAGATCAGGACCCCTTTGCTATGGGTTTTTCCGCTCAACCGGGCCTCCCGTTCGATGTTGATGATTCCCGATTCCCCCAGAAAAACCCGCGCGGTGATCCGGGAAGGACGCCCGAAGATAAAATCCCCCAGATCGTAGATGGAGAGGCCGTTGATCTGGCCGACGACCGCTCCCTCGACATCGACCATCAAGGTTCCTTCATCGATCAATTCATGAATTTTTTCTTCCAGGAGGTTTGAGCGGTAGCTCTTTTCTTCGACCGCTTTCAAAATGTGGCTCCGGGAAACAAGATCGATCCCTTCCCGTTTGGCCCAGTGGCTTGCTTCTCGGACCATGTCGGAGAGATCGCTGAATTGTAAGGAGAGTTTTTTCTGATGGCCGGCAGCGCGAGCGGCCTGTTCAAGCAGGGCGGCAACGCCGCTTCGATCGAAGTGGAGCAGTCCTTCTTTGCGGCAGAGCCGCGCGATGAAGCGGCCGTATTGGAGCGGCGCCTCTTCGATCCTGTCGTGCTCGACGTCGAAGTCGACCTTGACCTTGAAGAGTTTGCCGAAGTCCTCGTCATAGGCATGTAAGAGATAATAGAGGAAGGGATTCCCCACCAGGATGACGCGAAGGCGGATCGGGATCGGCTCCGGCTTTATTCCCGCCGTCGCGATGATCCCGTAGGCTTCGCCGATATCTTCGATCTTGAGCTCCTGACCCTTGAGCGTTCTTTTCAGGGCGTCCCAAGAAAAGGGATTTCGCAGGAGGTCGAGAATATTGAGGAGGAGATAGCCGCCATTGGCTTGGAGAAGGGAGCCGGCCTTGATCAGGGTAAAGTCGGTGATGAGGGTTCCGAACCGCCCTCTCTTCTCGATTCTGCCGATCAGGTTGTGATAGGTCGGATTGGTCTCTTCGATCAGGGGAGCTCCTTTGGCCCCGCTGTTGTCGACCGCCACGTTGACCGCATAGCGGGTCATCGCCTTTCGTCCCGGTTCCGGTTCCATACCGAGAAGTTGAACCGGGGCTTCGGGTTGAGGAAGAAAGTCGGCGAAGTTTTTCAAGATATCTTCGAAAAGGAGATCCAGATGTTCCATGACTTTCGGAAAGACCCGGTATTGATCCCGTAAATTTTCAAAGGCATGTTCGGAGGCGTAACGGACCACCCTTTGGTTAAGGTGATCGACTTTTTTATTCACCTCCTTGCGTAAGGTCCGAACCTGTTGAACAAAGTGATGGATATGGCCGTGAAGCGCCTTCTCTCTTTGCCCGATCTCGGCCCGCGACGCCGGATCGAGGTTTTCGATCTCTTCCGGCTCCAGTGGCTTTCCCTTGACGATCGGAACGACCACCATCCCGAGACGGGTGCTGTTGACGGTGAACCCATATTCCCTCGCCCGCGCTTCCATTTCCGAGGCGAGAGAATCCCGCATCTTTGAAAATCCTTCCTCCAGCAATTGCCGTTGATCTTCATACTCCTTGCTCTGGAAGACCTTGGGGAGCTCTTCTTTGAGGGAGGCGATCAAACGATCGACATCGTGTTGGAAGGTCCTTCCTCTTCCGGCGGAGAGGCGGATCACCTTCGGCCGATCGGGGTCGCTGAAATTGTAAACGAAGCCCCAATCGTCGGGCGGCGGTTGTTTTTCCGCCACCGGACGGATCATCGACTTGACGATGGTATTCTTCCCCGTACCGGGGATTCCGGCGACGAAGAGATTATAACTGCTGTCCTCGATGTGAAGACCGAAGTCGATCGCCCGGACCGCCCGTTTTTGACCGATGATGATCTCGTCATCCGGGAGCTCTTCCGTTGTTTTAAACGGAAACGATTCCGGATCGAAACGGCGGCTTAAATCGGTCTGCCGGACTTCCCTGTCGCTAAAATTCATCGCGTCAATTCCTCCCAAAACGGCGTTTCAATTTATTGTGTTTTGGTAATGCTGTCAATGTTGAAGATTCCCCACAGCAAGCTGTGAGGTTAGGCGCGCGTGCGCGTTCAAAACACCCCTTTCGGGGGATTGTTGTCTTGAGTGGATTGCCACAGAATGGCACCATAAGAGCGATTGGAAGGAAAAGGGTGGTTCTTTCTCGGGAGGTCATCCAGAAAAGGAGATTGTCAAATGAAAAGGTGTCTCCAAGAGGGTTTGATCGGGCTTGCGATCATCATTTTTGCGTCTGGAATTGCTTCCGCGACGACCGATCTCTTGACCGGGGCGGAGATTCGCGCCGCCCCGGAAGAGGTCCAAGCGATCAGGGTGGTTTTTGACCGGGCCGAAGAGGCCCTGCAAAAAAAGAATCTTTCCGCAATGACGGCGGTTTATTCGAAGGGTTATCAAAACCGGGGTCTTCGAAGAGAGGAGACCGTTCGAATCTGGCAGGATATTTTTTCCCGATATGACTCCCTTTCCTCCCGCCATTCCTTTTCAAAAATCGTTGTCGACCGTCAGAAGGGGACCGCTCAGGTGACCTGCACCGGGGCCCTCTTCGGGGTCTCGGTCTTGAAGGTGGGGGGGACGGCCCCGCCGGTCCGGATCGATTTTTGGTTCGAGGCGGTCCACCACCTGACTTTCGAAGAGGGAGTGTGGAAGATCGTTGGGCATGATCAAGACAGAGAAGGGGGGAATGCGTTCGGGTCGGCGATCCATCTTCTTTTTTGAGGCACGAGTCATGGAGGAGAAAAACCGACTCCGTGGAGAAGAGAGCCTTCGTTTGGAGATCGAGCGGCTCATGGCACGCCTGGCGGCGTTGGAACGGATCGAGGCGGAACATCAAAAGGAGGAGCAATCGTGGCGAATCCTCTCCAGCGTTGTCGAGCAGACCGATGACCTGGTCGTGATTACCGATCGATTCGGTATCATCGAATATGTCAATCCCGCCTTCGAACGAAGAACCGGATACCAGCGGCAAGAGGCGATCGGTCAGACCCCGCAAATCGTCAAGTCGGGAAAACATGGGGCAGAATTTTATCGGCAACTCTGGGAAACGATTTCGATGGGGCGCGTTTTCCGGGGTGTTCTGACCAACCGTAAGAAGAACGGCGATTTCTATTATGAGGAGAAGACGATTACCCCTTTGAGGGATTGTAACGGAGCGATCACCCATTTTGTTTCGACGGGAAAAGACATTACCGATCGAATGAAGGCGGAAGAAGAGCGGGCGCGACTCGTCGCCAATCTAGAGTATCGCGCCACGCACGATCCGCTCACCGATCTTCCGAATCGGACCCTCTTCTTCGATCGATTACGGTATACCCTTCTCACCGCGCAGCGAGAGAGAGGATCGTTTGCCCTTCTTATTCTTGATCTCGACCGGTTCAAGGAGATCAACGACCTCTTGGGCCATCCGATCGGCGACATCGTTCTTCGGGAGGTTGGATTTCGGCTGCAACAGGCGCTCCGGGAGTCGGATACGGTCGCCCGGTTCGGGGGGGACGAGTTCGCCATTATCCTCCCCGGCGCAAACGTCGAAGGGGGGATATTGATCGTCCGGAAGATCATCGAGGTGTTGGAACCTCCCTTTTTGCCGGAGGGACTTTCCCTTTTTGTCCGTGCCAGCATCGGCATGACCCTTTATCCCCAACATGGGAGCGATATCGACACCCTGATGCGCCGGGCCGATCAGGCGATGTATCGGGCCAAACAGTCGGGCTGCGGCTACGAGACGTTTTGAAGCCGGACAGTGGGCCGCATGATTCGCATTCGCCACGATGTGAGCAGAGGCGCTTCAATCGGATTGATTCACACCGAAACAGATCGACACTCCAAAGACTCTGGAGATCACCTGTCAATGCTCGTTTTTGATCCCTGCTTCATGATCTGTGTGACTCGTTTAGGACAGATGTGTTTGAATCACAGCTCAGTTGACAAGGGGTACTTAAAATAGTACTGTATTTTATACTTTATTAGATACTTTAAGGAGGTATTGGAATGACGGTCAGCTTCACGGAAGATATTAAGTCCGCATCGGATTTGAAGAAACATATGAGGGAAGTGTTTGATCACGTACATAAAACAGGTCGTCCGGTGGTTGTCACCGTCAATGGACGGCCGGACGTCGTCCTGCTTGATGCGGCTGTCTTCGAGAAAAAACTCATGGCGCTGAATCTGTCTCATCTGCTGACGGAATCCGAGGCGGATATCCGCTCTGGGGAGGTTCGTTCCGCGCGCGTGTTCCTGAAATCTTTCAAACATGCCAAAAAAATATCGCGTTAAGATCACGCGTCGCGCCGAGGAAGACGTCGAATCAATCTACACCTATATTCATCGTGATGGTCCTCAGGCGGCGCTCGATTTTGTGTCCGAGTTAGAACGCCAGATCTCTTCGTTAGAGGGTTTTCCGTTGCGGTGCCCAACCATCCCCGAGGCTTCGGAACTGGGGATTTCCTACAGACATATTCTCTATGGCGAATATCGCACCGTTTTTCGCGTTGACCGAGGCACGGTTTATATCCTCCGTGTGATTCATGGCGCGCGCCTTTTAGACTTGCGCGTGCTTGAATAACTTGCCGGCCACACCCTGGAGCCTCTCTTTCGGAGCAGCGCTGTGGCACGAGCGCCGCTGTCTTCAAACCGGACCCTCTTCTTCGACCGATTACGGTATCCCCTCCTCACCGCGCAGCGGGAGGTCGGTTCTCCCGCCCTTCAGCGATCCGAGAAACTTCCCCAGCGGCAAGGTATTGATGACATCCGATTTTTTGGCCCAGCCGCGACGGGCCACGGCGATCCCGAAGTGGAGATACGAAAGGTGGTGGAGGTGATGGGCATCGGAGTCGATCACCAGCTTCACCCCGGCCTCGACCACCTTCCGAACATGCTCGTCTTTGAGGTCGAGCCGCTCTGGAAAGGCGTCGATCTCTAAAATCGTTCCGGTCCGCTTGGCTGCCCGGATGATCTCATCGATATCGACTTCATACGGCGCCCGCTTTTGAAGCACCCTCCCGGTCGGGTGAAAGAGAATATCGGCGTGCCGATTTTCCATCGCGCGGATGATCCGGCGGGTCATCTCTTCGCGCGGCATGTTAAAGTGGGAGTGGACCGCGACCCCGACGACGTCGAGTTCGGCAAGGGTTTCATCGTCGATGTCGAGGGTGCCGTCTTTGTTGATGTTCACCTCCGCCCCCTTGAGGAGGGTGATCCCAGGATGGCCGTCGCGGGCCCCGCGGAGCTTTTTGTTGAGGGCATCGATTTCGGCCATCTGGCGGCGGAGTTTCTTTTCGTCCGATCCCTTCGCCATCGCCAGGCTCCGGGTATGGTCGGTGATTGCAATATATTCTCTTCCGAGCCGTTTCGCCTCCAGCACCATCTCTTCAATTGAATGGGCTCCATCGGTCCAATCGGTCTGGGTCTGAAGATCGCCCCGCAGGTCGTCGTAGCCGATCAGGTCGGGAAGCATTCCGGCGAGGGCCGCTTCGATCTCGCCCGTATCTTCCCGAAGCTCCGGTGGAATGAAGGGAAGGCCGAGCGCGGCGTAGACTGCTTCTTCGGTCCGCCCCGCAATCATCTCCTCTCCCCGGAAGAGGCCATACTCGCTCAGTTTTAAATCCTTTCCGATCGCCAGTTTGCGAAGGGCAATGTTGTGCGCTTTGCTCCCGGTAAAGTAGCAGAGGGCCGCCCCGAAATTTTCTTCCGGAACGACACGGAGATCGATATCGATGCCGCTCTTTAATTTCACGCTTGATTTGGTCGGTCCCTTCGCATCGACAGAGACGACTTCCGGCATTGTGACGAAGAAGTTCATCACCCGGTCCGGAACGTCGGCGACGACCAGGAGATCGCCGTCGCCGATCGTCTCCTTCCGCCGGCGGATCGATCCGGCCATCTCGACCCGTTTCACGCCGGGGATGTTTCGAAGACGGCTTTCGATTTCGGAGACCCACGGGAGAACGGCGCCGAGGGAATACCGACCTCGGCTTTTTCTGAGAAAGGCGATCCCCTTGAGAATCTTCTCTTCGCTTTTTTCTCCGAAATGGGGGATCTCTCGGATCTTTCCCCCCTTTGCCGCCGCTTCCAGATCGTCGACGGTCCGGATTCCCAATTCCCGATAGAGCGTCTGGATCATCTTCGGACCGAGCCCTTCGACGGCGCTCAACTGTTCAATGTCAACCGGCATCTTTCGGCGCAGTGCTTCGTAATAGGGGAGGTCTCCGGTCTCAACCAGGGTGGCGATCTTTTCCGCGATGCTTTTCCCGACGCCGGGGATTGCTTCGATCCCTTTCAAGCCTTCCTGTCGATAGAGTTCGTCCAGAGGCCTGTCGGTCGACTCGATGGCGTAGGCGGCCTTTTCATAGGCCCTTGGTTTGAAGGGGACCGCTTCCATATCGAGGTAGAAGGCGATCTCCCGCATGATCTTGGCGATTTCAGAATTGGTCATGCGCTGATCCTAAAATAATGGAGAGAACAAACGCAAGCCCACCCAGAAAAAAGCCCCGCCGGGAGAGGGAATCCCTCTCCCGGCGGGGAAAAATAGGATCTGGCCTATTCGTCGATGCTGACGACGGGGCAATTGATCACCACCCCGATCGCCCCCCAGGGGGCGCCGTCGGGACCGGTGATACTTCCTTTCACCGCCAGCTCCATCACCTGGTTGAAATCGGTCACGGCCGGATTCATTTTCGCCGTCACCGCTTCGGTCTTCCAAACGGAAAGGTGTGCATCCCACATCGGGCTATAGAGGAGCGCCCGTTCTCCCGCCGGAATTTGCTGAAGCACGTTGAACGGATCTCCTTCGCCGAGGAGGGCCGAACTCAACCCTTGTCGCGCCCTGTTGGCCTTGCCGGTTTGGCCGTTCACGAAGGGGGCGATCCCCGTGAGGGCGGAGTTCGGAGCATTCGATCCTTTCGACGGAGTGGCCGCCAATCGCGGGGTATAAGTCACCGCTTCGAGGGCCGCCACGGCGGGATCGGAGGCGTTGAATGAAACATAGTGGACCACTTTTCCCTCAAAAAATCCCTGCGTCATCCGGAAGGTTGCGGTCTTTTTCTTCAGGTCGACCGAGACCAGCCGGTCATGTTCTCCGGTGCTGTTCTTGATATGCGGCGCGTTGAGGATCGTTCCATCCGGCAGCTCGATTAACGGTGTGTAGAGCGGCTCGGCGATCGCACCCGGTTTTGCCTCTTTGGGGGGGAAGCCGGTCGGGCCGGGATGGACGGTCCGTTCGGGAACAAAATTGACACTCCCCTTAAAATGGATGATGCCGTCGATGAGGTCGGCCTTCTCCACCGCGTTGCTCCCTTTGGCGTTCGCCATCTTCGGCGCGTAATGGACCCCTCTCCGTTCCGCGTCCTCTTTGTTCGAAGAGTCGGTCACGACATACCAAACAATTTCCCCACCCCGTTTTCCCTCGAAGATCGGAATGGTGAATGTGGAGAGGTCTCTGCTTTCGGTGGCGCTTTTGAGGAGGAGGGTATGTTTTTTCATTTTCATCTTTCCATCCATTTCGGTTGCGGGCGCCGTTGCGGGCGCGATGGTCAGCGCGGCCAGCGCCAACGCCGTGGTCCAGGTGACGATCCGTTGTGATTGGTTTTTCTTCATTGTTTTTCTCCTTTTTTTATTGGTTGTTTTTGGGTTGAGAGCAACCTGCTCACCTGTATGTCGTGCAGGTAGGGGATCCCTTACAATAATTAAAAAATCACCGGAAAGAGGCTTGACTCGTCGACATCCGGGGTCCGCGGGTCGTCCGGCCGGGTCTGGAGTCCGGGTGTGGTGAATGCCTCCGGAATTGGGAAGGTGTCTCCGGAAAGACCGGCCGTTCCGGCGTTGAACGGACCGCCATAATTGAAGGGGAGGGTGACATCGAGGGCGAATGGGAGGGAGGAGGGGAGGCCGAGTTCTCCCGTCTGGCTCAAGGTTGTCCGTGTGATGAAGCCGACCGGTCCGGCGAAGGAGAAGATCGACGGATCGGCCCCCGCGGTGAACGAGGCGGCGGTATCGGTTTCGCCGAAGGCCAGGCTCAGGCCGCCCGGGGTGTTGATCTCCTGCAGGATCTGCTGATCGATCGAGGCGTTCATGTTGCTTGGATCGAGGGTGAATCTCAAATGACCCGCCAGATGAAACGGGTCGCCCGATGCCGTTCCGAGCCCGAGATCGATATTGGTCTCAATTCGGCCGTTCAGGGTGTTCGGACCGGCGAAGTCGGGGGCGGTCTGCGGATCGGCCCCGCCGTTGGTGGCGCAGGGAGCGCCGCAGCCGAAATCGGCCTCCGGCCAGACGATCTTAAAGGGGTTTCCGGTGAACGACCCCGGCATTCCAGGCGCCTTGACGAAGTTGTCGAGGCTGCAATTCATCACCCCGTCGGCGCCCCGCCCACCGCAGGTCAGTGGATTCGCCGACTGTATGATCGTTTGAAGTTGGGACGGGGTGATGTCGAATCCGAACGTTCTCGATCCGACCGTGGTGCTGGTGGTGTTGGTTTGTATGTTCTGGGCCAAGGCGGCCGTTGGCAAAAGAAAGAGCATTCCGAGCATCGCATAGTTTATGGTCTTCATCGATTCCTCCGTTTGATAAGATGGTTTTCTCTGATTTATCGATCGGCGCTGACGACGGGGCAATTGATCACCACGCCGATCGCCCCCCAGGTTCCCCCGCCGGGGCCGGTGATCAGACCGTCGTTCGCCAGACGGGCGATCTGGTAAAAATCACCCCGGATGAAATTCAACCCCTCTGCCACGGCGCTTGGCGTCCAGAAGGAGAGAAAGGCATCCCACAGGGGGCTGTATCCCGCGCTCAATGGGATGACCTGCAACACGTTCAACGGGTCTCCGTCGCCGGAGAGGGCCGAATTCAACCCTTGGCGATCTGGATTGGTTGCCCCGGTCTGGCCGTTTGCTATCGGGGCGATTGGAGAGCGGGAAGAGGTGATGTTGTCCCTTCCGAGGCCGGGAGCGGCGGCGAGGGCGGGGGCATAGGTTGATCCTTCCAGCGCCGCCACCCCTTCATCGGTGGCGTCGAAAGAAACATAGTGAACCGGCTTGTGGGCGTAGCGACCTTCACTCTGTTTGAGAGTCACCCGCCGCCGGGCGAAATCGATCGAAACGATTTTGTCATGTTGTCCCGTCTCGTTGGCCAACTGGGGGGCGTTGAGGACGGTCCCGTCGGGCAGTTCAATCAGGGGGGTGTATCCGGCCTCCCCTCTGGAACCGGGGATCGCTTCGAGCGGGGGAAACCCGGTGGCGCCCGGGATCACCGAATGGGTGGGACCAAAGTTGACGGTCGCCAAAAACTCGATCAACCCGCCGATCAGGGTGACCTTCTGAACGGCGGGGGTTCCCTTGGCATTCGCCAGTTTCGGTGAGAAGTTGACCCCCCGGCGAATCGCATCTCTTTCGTTCGACGATTCGGTGATGACATACCAGATGGTCCGGCTCCCCTTTCTCCCTTCGAAGAGGGGAAGGGTCACCTCGCTGAAATGGGCGTTTTCCGTTCCGCTTTTGAGAAAGAGAATGTGTCGGCTCTGGGCCGCCGCCGGGGTCGGGACGGTCATGACCGCCGCCGACAGGCCCAAAGCAAGGCCAATGGCCGTTAACATTAAAAAGGCAATCCTCTGGCGTCGTGTTTGCTTCATCGATTCCTCCTGCGGCTTCAATATTTACTGGATGGTTGGCGGTGTTTCCGTTCGAGGGTAGGTCGGGGAAGGAGGAAAGACCTTACAAATAAAAATAGTAACTTACTCAGTAGGCACAAAGGGGCAAAGGCGCAAAGAGGGAAAAGGCAAGAGCGCTCTGTGCCTCTGTGTCTCTGAACCTGAGCAGTGACGTTCTCTTATTTGATGGGAAGAGATGGAAGGGGAACCTTCATTGATGAAGGCAGTAATGCGCGGCGCCTGACAGGGCTACTTTTTCATTGAGGATGATCCGGACCGGAATCCGGCTCATCAGTTCGGAAAAACGTCCCTTATCGACAAACGCCTTCATCAATGTTCCGTCACGAAGCTTCTGTAAAATCTTGGGAGCGATCCCTCCTCCCAGATAAACTCCGCCGGTTGCGAGGGCTTTTAAGGCGAGGTTCCCCGCCTCGGCGCCGTAAACGGAGACAAAGAGATCGAGCGCCTTGACGCAGAGATCGGCCTTTCCGCGGAGCGCCACCTCCGCAACGACGGCGGCAGGATCTTCGACGGCGAGCCGTTCGGCAAGCCAAGGAGGTTCTTCGCCATGACCGGTCTCTTTTAAAAACCGGTAGAGATTAAAAAGCCCCGGCCCGGAGAGAATCCGTTCGTAGCTGACGCTCGGGTATTCCCGCCACAGATATTCAAGGAGCGCCACCTGCAGAGGATTGCGCGGCGCGAAATCACCATGTCCCCCCTCGGAGGCCGACGGTTGGTACGCCGATCCATTCCAAAAAAGGATCGCCTCTCCCAGGCCGGTTCCCGCCGAGATCACCGCCCTGTTTCCTCGGGTGCCTGTTTCATAAGAGAAGCGCTCCGGCTCCCCCCTGTTGAGAATAAAAAAATCTTCCTCTGGGAGAGCCAAGACCCCATAGGCGGTCGCCTCAAGGTCATTGAGCAATGCCACGGAAGGAATCGCGAACCTGTGACTGATTTCATCCGTATCGACGATCCAGGGGAGATTGGTTGTCTCGGATCGCCCCTGAAGGACCGGACCGGCCACCCCGAAACAGGCCCGTCGGGGCGGGATTTCATTCCCTTGAAGAAATTCCTTTAACACGCTTTCAAGATCTGAATAAAGACCGCTCGGATAAACCGCTTCCCTGATCAGACGCATTGGTCCCTTGTCACCGGCGAACAGCGCCAGAATCGTTTTCGTTCCCCCGATATCTCCGGCCAAGATCGTCATGATCTCTCCAAGGGACGTTGCGTTTGATATTTCTTCTCGATCTGCATTATCTTATTGACGCGGCGCCGGTGCCGGCCTCCTTGGTCCTCATCCGCAATCCTTTTCTTCTTGCTCGATGAGACCGGCGGCTTCTTGATCTAAAAAAAAGAGACGTCCCCCCTTCCGGGGTTGAACCAATCGGGCGGGGAGATCGGTTAAAGGAGGATTGGCTGAAAGAACCTCTCTCATGATCGGCGCCTTCTCTTTCCCCGCCACGAGGAAGATCACCCGCCGCGCATGATTGAGCACCGGCAGGGTGAGGGTGAAGCGGGCGGCCTTGAGCTTCTCGACGTAGGGAGCGGCAACCCACCGGACGGTCTCCCTCAAAACCGGTGACCCGGGAAACAACGAGGCGGTATGCCCGTCTGATCCGATGCCAAGAAGGATAAGATCGAACGAAGGCCATCCCTCATCCGATGGCTCGAAGAAATTGCGGAGCGTCTGTTCATATTCATCGGCCGCCGCTTGAAGATCGCTACGCTCCCCCGGCATCCGATGGACATTTTCAGAGGGGATCGGGACGTGAGAAATCAATGCCTCATCAGCCATACGGTAGTTCGAGTCGGGGTGATCGGGGGGAACCGCGCGTTCATCTCCCCAAAAAAGGTGGACCGATTTCCAGGGTATTTCTTCAGAGAATGCGGCGCTTGCCAATGACCGATAGAGCGTTCCAGGTGTCGCGCCACCGGCCAGCGCCACCGAAAAACGGCCCCGAAGCGAGACCGCCTCTTGAGCAAATCGGATGAAGGAGACGGAAGCTTGGCGTCCCAAGTCCTCCGGGTCGTGGCAGACGATGATCTCCTCAGGGGGATCTCCAGTGGCGCCCATCCCGTTCGATAAGTTCATCGGCCTCCTTCGGCCCCCAGGTTCCGGCTTCATAATTCGCAAGAGAGACGGCAGCGCTCTCTTTCCAGCGTTCTAAAATCGGCGTGAGGATCGACCAGGACCAGTCGATCCAATCTTCACGCGAAAAGAGCATCGGGTCTCCCGCCAGACAATCGAGCAGCAACCGTTCATAAGCATCGGGGGAGGCGACCTGAAAGGCGCCATGATAATTAAAGTCCATCGTCACCGACCCCATGCAGAGTTTCGCTCCCG
>CAZOFJ010000016.1:0-50408 GCA_964579005.1 uncultured Nitrospirota bacterium | reverse complement strand
TTTGGCTGGGGCGCCAGGGATCGAACCTGGGCTGCGAGATCCAAAATCTCGTGACCTGCCAGCTAGTCGACGCCCCAAATTAAAGAGGAGATCCTTTTAATATTTTTGCCACCCAGACCTTGAGTGGAAGACGATTCTCAAATGCCGCGGCGGCCCGTTTGGCCGCGGCGGCCGTTCCGAAACGGGCGAAGAGGGTTGGGCCGCTCCCCGACATCAAAACCCCCTCTCCTCCGAGGGTCTGAAGTTCCGTCTTGATCCGGAGCAGTTCAGGATACGCCGCTAACGTGACGCTTTCGAGATCATTGTAGGGATGACGGAGAAGTTCGCCCACTGAAGGTCTTCGTATCAGAAATCTGTTCATACTAATCTCTGATCTTTTTTTTGTCAACCCCAATCTTCGAGAAAATTCCCGATAAACCGATGCGGTTGAGACGGACAACCCGGGGTTGACCAGAACAATCCATCCTCCATCGACCGGAGGGGCCGGCTCGATCTCCTCTCCCCTCCCTGAAACCCAGGCGGTCGGGCCGTAGAGGAAAAAGGGGACATCGCTTCCGAGTCTGGCGCCAAGCTCGGATAGCCTTCTCCGAGACCATCCAAGCGACCAAAGCCGGTTTAACCCGATCAGGGTGGCCGCCGCGTCGCTGCTTCCCCCTCCCAAACCGGCGGCAATCGGGATCCGTTTCACAAGACGGATCGAAACCCCTTTGGAACGGCGAGAGGAAGAGAAGGCGGCCTGCTGTAGCGCTTCGGCCGCCCGAACAACCAGATTGGAGCGATCTGCCGAAAGGGGGGCGTCTTCGACTTCGATTGTGATCCCCGAATCGTTCTGCCGAAGGGTTAAGAGATCGTAGAGGCCGACCATCTGCATCAGCGAGACGATCTGATGATAGCCATCTTCCCTTCGTCCCAATACCTTGAGATAGAGATTGACCTTGGCGGGGGCCTTGATGACAACTGTCTTCTTCATGACAAACGAAAGGACCACTGAGGAAATACCGACAGGAACATCGTCGAAAAGCGGACGCCCCCCTTGCTACTCAAGGGGGTCCTCGGGAGAATCGTTTAAATCGGAAGCATCGTCTTCCGCATCCCCATTTTTGTGCTTCTTGATTCCATACTTATCAAGCCGATATCGAAACGACCTAAAATTGAGGTGGAGGAGCTTGGCCGCCTCTTTTTTGACCCAGCGACTTTCCTGAAGGGCCTTCAGGAGGAGATCTTTTTCGATCTTGCCGATTAAGCCCTCCAGATCAAGCCCTTCATCGGGGAGCAACGCAGGAATCGGGAAAGAGTCGGGCTGCTTTAAAAGCCCCAGGCTGAAGTCCTCCCCCCGCAGAATGTTCTGAGAAGCGAGCGCCATCGCCCGTTCGACAACGTTCTCCAACTCGCGCACGTTTCCTTTCCATTCAAGGCCCGTCAAGAAACGGAGCGCCTCCGGCTCGACCCCCTCGACGTTCTTTCCAAGGACTTGATTGAATTTACGGATGAAAGAATCGACCAAAAGCGGGATATCTTCGGGGCGCTCCCGAAGCGCGGGAAGATGGATCGGGATGACATCGAGCCGATAATAGAGATCTTCCCGGAATTTCCCCTCCGCCACCATCTTTTCGAGATCCCGATTGGTGGCGGCGACGATCCGGACATCCACCTTCAGGTCTTTTGTTCCCCCAACACGACGGAACTCTTTTTCTTGAAGCACCCGCAACAATTTGACCTGAATCGAGAGGGAGGTGTCCCCGATTTCATCAAGAAAGATACTCCCTTCGTGGGCAATCTCGAAGAGTCCTTCCTTGTTTCCAATCGCTCCGGTAAAAGCCCCTTTCATGTGGCCGAATAGCTCGCTCTCGAGGAGCGCTTCCGGCAGCGCGCTACAGTTGACTGTTACAAAAGCGCGATCTCGCCTGGCGCTGTTGAAATGGATGGCCCGCGCGATCAATTCTTTCCCCGTGCCGGACTCCCCGTAGATCAACACATTGCTCTTGCTATCGGCGACCTTCCGAACAAGATCGAGTACTTTTCTCACCTTCTCGCTCTTTCCGACGATCTGGCCAAACGCCGCCTGCCCCTTTAGCTCTTGACGAAGCCGGCTGTTTTCCTGACGGAGCTTTCTCCCTTCCAAGGCATTCTTAATAATCAGTCTGACCTCGTCAATCTGGAACGGTTTGATCAGGTAGTCGAATGCGCCCTCCTTCATTGCTTCGATGGCGGTCTCGGTCGAAGCGTAAGCAGTCATCATCATCACCACCGTTTCGGGAGAAAGCTCCTTGACCTTTTTCAAGAGGTCGAGTCCGCTCATTCGGGGCATTTTGATATCGGTGAGGACCAAATCGAAGATCTCTTTCTCAAGGACTCTCACGGCCTGATCCCCATCCTCTGCCGTTTCAACAAGATACTCCTCCTTCCGCAGCACAATCGCCAGAAAGTCCCGCATGCTTTTTTCGTTATCGACGATCAATACCCGCGCCATCCCTTCACACCTTTCAGACAGAAAAATGGGATCAAACCCGATCCCGATGAAGAAGAGACAAAACTTTTTTTCCCGCGTCGTCATCGAGAGGGTTTTCGATTCCCCTGTTCCCTCGAGGGAGCGAAACGGTAAAGGTCGTTCCTCCGAGGCCGCTCTCTACACGGATTTCTCCGGAATGTTCTTCGACGATCCGATGAACGATGGCCAACCCCAAACCCGATCCGGAGGCCTTCGTCGTAAAAAAAGGATAGAAGATCTTGGCGAGATCCTCCTTCCGAATCCCTTCTCCGGTATCCGAAAACACGATTTCCACCCGCTGGTCCGAAGCGGGATCACCGGCCCCTTTCTGGGTCTCCGGAGATCGCGTCGAAATCGTCAATCCCCCCCCCTCCTGCATCGCTTGGAGGGCGTTGATCGAAAGATTCCAGAAGACCTGCCGGATCTGATCCGGATCAACCTGGATCATGAGCGGCTCGGAGGGTGCCTCTAAAACAATCCGAATCCGGTCATGGCATTCGGGACCGTTTTCGAGCAACTGAACCGTCTCGGATAGAAGGGCATGGAGATCGGTCGGCCTTCGACGCGGCGGAAGGGGTTTCGCATAAAGGAGGAACTGGGTGACAATGGAATTGAGCCGCTCGGCTTCACTCATGGCGATTTCCATCAACCGAAGATGTTCATCGCGAAGGGCCAATTCGCTTTTTAACACTTCGATCGAACCGCTGAGCGAAGCGAGGGGATTCCGGATCTCATGCGCCATGCCGGCCGCCATTTCGCCGAGGCCGGCCAGCCGCTCCTTTTTCCGCATCTCCTCCTCAAGGCGCTTCAATTGGGTCAGATCCTGAAAGGTCCCAATGATTCCAATCTGCTCCCCCCGCTCATTCCGAAGCGGAGAAATGGTCACCCCAAGCAGGCAGCGCTCCCCCCCTCGGCCGGCAATCTCTCCATCAAAGCGTTGGAAGAGCCCGGCTTCGGCAAGGGCAAAATACCTTTTTTGGATTTCGTTCCAGGAGAAAAACTCCCACCATATCTTCCCAATCGCCTCTTCGGGGCGAAAACCGGTAATCTCGGATGCCGACCGATTGAACGAGGTAATCCTGCCGTCGAGATCGGTCGTCACCAAACCGCTTGCAATGCTTTGTACGATATCCTCCGTGAAGACCCGAAGATTGGAGAACCCCACCTCTTTCTCGTGAAGCCGTTCGGAAAGCCTTCCGCTCAAGATGCCGACCGTAAAAAAGGTGACCATATATAAAAAAAGCATATAAATCACCTCTTTCCAGCCCAACGCGGCCGGAATACCAAACGGCGTAAGCAAAGATGCGAGAGACGCTTGCTGAAAACCGATCACGACACCAAAAAGCAGGGTCGCCCCCGCCGCGGTCAACACCCCTCCCCTTCGATAGAAGAAGACACAGGCCGCCACAATCGTCATCACGTAAAGGAATGAGAAGGAACTTTCCACCCCACCCGTTGCCACGATCAGCGCGGTCTCGAACAGGAGGTCGATCGCCAGTTGGACAGAGACAAAGGCGAGGGAATTTTCCATCCGAGTAAGGAGGAAGGAATAGACGAGGGTCAGGAAATAGGTCGATCCGATGAGAATATAGAACGTGGCGATCGACCAAGGCTTTTTAAAATAGTCGAGACCAAGCAGTAGAGGAAAACCCAGCAGAAAGGTCACCAAGATGATCCGGAGGGCCATCAACCACTTGATTCTTCGGAGAAGGATCTCGTTCTCTTTTTTCATCCACCCATCCGTCCGAAGCGTCCGCTTCCGGTCAACCGACGGGAAGGCCTTCTGCTCCTCCGGGGACGAGAAACGATCACCCAACCACCGAAGCAAGCTTAAAGATCGGAAGGTACATGGCAATCACGATGGTGCCGATCGTCACCCCCAGGAAGACCATCAACATCGGCTCCAACAACGAGGTCAAGGCCGTGACGGCGGCATCCACCTCGTCGTCATAAAAATCGGCGATTTTCCCAAGCATTGTATCGAGCGCGCCGGTCGTTTCTCCGACCGCGATCATTTGAACCACCATCGGAGGGAACACTTTGTCTTTCGAAAGCGGATCGGCAATGGTCTTTCCCTCGCTGATGCTTTGCCTTGCATTGATCAGCGCCAGCTCGACAATTTTGTTTCCCGATGTCTTGGCGACAATGCCGAGGCCTTCCAAAATCGGAACACCGCTGGAAATCAGGGTCCCGAGCGTCCGGGTAAACTTGGCAACGGAGGCCTTTCGAATCAATTCGCCGATCACCGGCACCTTGAGGAGGAATCGATCGACCACAATCCGTCCCTTGGCGGACTGATAATACTTCTTAAACCCATAGATCGCAAGACCGAAACCAACCGCGATTTTGATGAGGTTGTCCTTCATGAAATAACTGACATTAATGACCATTTGGGTCAAGGCCGGCAGCGTTCCTCCGAAATCGGTGAACATCTTCGCGAAAATCGGGATCACCCAGACAAGCAAGACAACGATGACGATCCCGGCCACCGCGACGATCGTAGAGGGATAGACCATCGCCGATTTGATCTGTTTTTTCAGTTTCATGGTTTTTTCGATATGCTTCGCCAACCGGTTGAGAATGGTATCGAGAATCCCCCCCGCTTCTCCCGCCGCCACCATGTTGACATAGAGCTCGTCGAATACCTTGGGATGTTTTCGCAGGGCGTCGGCATAGGTCGATCCCCCCTCGACATCGGCCCGCACGTCCGCGATCGATTTGGCCAGCGTTTGATTTTCGCACTGCGACGCCAAAATTTCAAGACACTGAACCAGCGGTAATCCAGCGTCAATCATCGTCGCAAACTGTCGTGTAAAAATAACAATATCCTTGTCGGACACCCCCCCTCCGAAGCCGGGCATCTTCAGTCCTTTGGCCTTTTGCTGCACCGAGGTGACCAAGATATTTTCTTTCCGCAGTTGCGTGATCGCCTCTTCCCGGCTGTTTGCCGCCAATTCCCCCTTCTGAATCGACCCTTGTCGGGTCTTCCCCGTCCAAACGAATGTCATCATCGATGATCCCCCGATTCCTGATAGATAAACGAACAGACTAATCCGGCTTCGCCGGAAAGCGGGGGCTTGCGTCGCCCCCTCCATTCGGCAAAGCCGGACGGAGCCTCCCCCTCAACGCTCTCTTCGTTCGTTGGTGTTGAAAAGATCTACGCAAAAAACGTAGATCTTTTCAACACAGACTCTAACTCCGAATCCCTTTCCCCGGTTCGCGGACCGACGGCGTCGTGCCGGTCCCTCCCCGATTGATCATGGTTAACAGTTCCTCGGCCTGGCTTGATCTCGCCATTGCGTCCTCGTAGGAAATCACCCTTTTGGTATAAAGCTCGAAGAGTGATTGATTCATCGTCTGCATTCCATGTTTTCCCTGGCCCGTCTGCATCGAGGAGTAAATTTGGTGGACCTTGTCTTCGCGGATCAGATTCCGGATCGCCGGCGTCGGGACCATGATCTCCATCGCCATCGCCCTTCCCTGACCGTTCGCCTTGGCAATGAGCTGTTGAGAGATCACCCCCTCCAGAACGAATGACAACTGGGCCCGCACCTGTGGCTGTTGGTGAGGCGGGAACACATCGACGATCCGGTTGATCGTCTGTGCACAGGAGTTGGTATGAAGGGTCGCAAAGGTTAAATGACCGGTCTCGGAGATGGTCAGCGTCGCCTCGATCGTCTCCAGATCACGCATTTCTCCAATTAAGACGACATCGGGGTCCTGCCGCAAGATATATTTCAGCGCCGTCTTGAAACTCTTCGTATCGGTGGTCACCTCCCTCTGATTCACCACGCACTTCTTATGCGGGTGAAGATACTCGATGGGGTCCTCGATCGTAATAATATGATCGCTTCGTTCGGAATTGATCCGGTCGATGATCGAGGCGAGGGTCGTCGATTTTCCGCTTCCGGTCGGCCCCGTGACGAGTACCAGACCTCTCGGCTTCTTCGTCAGTTCGGTGATCACGGGGGGGAGTCCCAGCTCTTCAAACGTTTTAACCTTGAACGGGATGGTCCGGATCGCACCTCCCACCGCCCCCCGCTGCAGAAAAATATTTCCCCGAAAACGGCTAAACCCCTTCAAGCCGAATGAAAAGTCAAGCTCGCTCTCCTCCTCGAAACGGTGTTTTTGGGCATCGGTCAAAACGCTGTAGGCCAGTTGCTTGGTATCGGCCGGCGTGAGGGAAGGATGGTCGAGCGGCGTCAAGTGGCCGTTCAGACGGATCTGAGGAGGAGACCCGGTACTCAAATGAAGATCCGAGGCCCCTTTTTCAACCATGATTTGGAGCAACTGATGTAAATTCGCCATGATTTTTCCTTCCCTTCCTTAAAAATAACGCTAATCCGCGAACGTGCTGTCGAGCACCTCTTCCACTGTTGTCATCCCCTCTTTAACTTTCGACAATCCGCTCATTCGAAGGGTCCTCATACCGAGCGAGATCGCCTTTTTCTTAATTTCGTCGGCGGTCGCCCCTTGCAAAATCAACTCGCGCAGCCCCTCTTTGATCGGCATCACTTCGTAAAGGGCCACCCGGCCTTTATAACCGGTTTTATTACAGACGTCGCACCCTTTTCCCTTATAGACGACCATCCCCTGAAGGTCTTCCTCTTTAAAACCGGCCTTGAGAAGCGCTTCGGGACGAAGGGGGTCGATCTCCTTACATTTGGCGCAGATCCGCCGCACCAACCGTTGCGCCAAGATCAGAACAACCGAAGAGGCAACGAGAAACGGCTCAATCCCCATGTTTAAAAGCCGGTTGATCGTGCTCGGCGCGTCATTCGTGTGGAGCGTCGAAAGGACGAGATGACCCGTCAACGCCGCTTTGACCCCGATTTCGGCGGTTTCGAAATCACGGATCTCCCCGACCATCACCACGTCGGGATCCTGCCGGAGAAACGATCGAAGGGCCGCCGCGAAATTAAGGCCAATCTCGTCCTTCATTTGGACCTGATTGATTCCCATCAAGTTGTACTCAACCGGGTCCTCCGCGGTCATGATGTTGATCTCCGTCGTATTGATCGTGCTGAGCGCGGAATAGAGGGTGGTCGTCTTCCCGCTTCCGGTCGGACCGGTCACCAAGACCATCCCGTAGGGGGCGTTGATCGCTTCCGCGAAATCGTTCAACGCATTCTGCTCGAAACCGAGCTTCGTCAGGTCGAGGGAGAGATTCCCCTTGTCGAGGATACGCATCACCACCTTCTCTCCAAAAAGGCAAGGGAGGGTGGAAACCCGGAAATCGACCTCTTTTTTCTTTCCGAGTTTCAGCTTGATCCGGCCGTCCTGGGGAAGGCGGCGCTCCGCGATGTCGAGTTTTGACATGATCTTCAATCGAGAAACGACCGCGTTTCGGATCTTGACCGGAAGGTTCATGATCGTCTTCATCGAACCGTCGACCCGGAAACGGACCCGGAAAACCGTTTCGAACGGCTCCACATGGATATCGCTCGCTCCGACCTTGATTGCGTTGACAAGAACACCGTTCACCAATTTGACGATCGGCGCGTCGACGTCTTTGACACCGCCGTCATCCTGCTGCTCCTCAACCACATCGATATTGTCGAGCGCATCACCGACAACGGTGTCGAAATCATCGACCGAAACCATCGGATTCTCGTCTTCCCCGTTAAAAGGGTTGGCATCCGTTTCATCGTCCGATAGCGTGTAGTCCTTTGCCTCGATCGCCATCGTTTTTTCAACCGTTGGACCCTGGCCCTTCGCATAGTATTTATTGATCGTATCGATGATCGCCGATTCCCCCCCTATGACCGGCTCGACGTTGTATCCCGTTGTAAACTTAATGTCGTCGATCGCGAAGACATCGGATGGATCAATCATCGCAAGCGTCAGTGTGGCGCCCGATCGTTTGATCGGAACAACCAAATACTTCTTGACGACTTCGGTTGGAACCAGCTTGATCACGGCGGGGTCGATTTCCAAACCGGTCAGATCGACCAATGGGACGCCGTATTGCTGACTCAGGAACTTGAATAGCTTCGCCTCTTCGATGAACCCCAATCGAATCAGGGTGCTTCCCATCCTTCCCTTCTCCTTTTTCTGAGTGAGGAGGGCTTTTTGGAGCTGGTCTTCAGTAATCAATTTCGCACTGACAAGCAGTTTTCCCAGTTTTTCCGGGATCAACAGACACCTCAATCCGATGATGCGATTTGACTCTGATTCATCACGCGGGAGAACGGATTCGAATTTTATTTTTTTTGGGGATGAATCAACAGCACAAAAATGTCGAAGAAAGTCTATCCCACGACACAATTTCTGTCAACGAACCGAGGAAGCAATACGCAGAGTGAAAACCGAGGAAGAACGCGGGGATAAACGCTTGAAGCCAAGATATGAATCGGGTAAGGTTTCTTTCGATTAATCTCTATTTGGAGTTTTCATCTTTGGACTGAAGGGCCTCATCCAGGGCCCGCCGCATGACGGGAAGAGGCGCCTTTCGGCCCGTCCAAATCTCGAAGGCGATGGCCCCTTGGTGAAGGAGCATCCCCAGACCGGGGATGGGGTTGGCACCGATCCGTTTGGCAGCAAGAAGGAGCGGCGTATCGGAGGGACGGTAAATGAGATCGGCAACCGACCAGCGGGCGTCGAGAAAAGATTCGGGGAACGGAAGGGGATCGCGCGGTTTCATTCCAAGGGGAGTCGTATTGATCAGCAAGGTGGGCCGATTCGGATCACCGGGAAGCTTCCCCTCTTCTCCCATCCCGATCAGGGAAACCTTCATGGCCGGCGCGATGCCCGCGGCGCCGGTAAGGCGGTCGACCAGCGCTTTCCCCCGCTCCATCGTCCGCGCCATGATGATCATCTCGGAAACGGATGCTCGGGCCAGGGCGATTGCAACTCCTTTCGCCGCACCTCCCGCGCCCAGAAGGATGACCCGAAGGCCTTTCGGGTTGACACCCGATTCGCGAAGCGACTCGAGAAATCCCCGCCCGTCCGTGTTATGGCCGATCAATCGGATTTTCTCCCGGCCTTTCTCCCAACCCTTCTCCACCTCGATCGTGTTCACGGCACCGATCGTTTGCGCCTCCTCATCGATGGCATCCAAGAAGGGAATCACCGCCTCTTTGTGGGGAAGGGTCACATTCAACCCCCGAATGCCCAACGGAATGACCGCCCTGACGGCCGGTCCGAGCCCATCCGAGGGGACTTCAAAGGGAAGGTAACAATAGGGGAGGCCCAAGGCGTGAAAGGCCGCGTTGTGCATGGATGGAGAGAGGGTGTGGGAAATCGGATGGCCGAAGATCCCGAAGATCTTCGTCCTGCCGGTGATCGGTTCCATTTCTAACAATCCGGAGATCGGGCCGCTTCTTTATCTACTCTTTCTCGACTCGCGACTTCCAGCCATTGCCCCGAGGTTTTGAAGAAATCCCATTAAGGCTTCCGCATCGGCAGAAAGAACGATGAGTGTGAGACCGAGCTCTTTCTCCAACTCCTGGGGAGTCATCCCGTCAAGGAAGAGATTTTGCTCTTCGTTGAGAGCGACGGAAGGAATCAAGAGAAAACGGAAGGTCGATCCTTCGCCAAGCCGGTGGCGGACCGATTTTAAAATATCTCGACCGGCCATCAATCCGGCGACAGTGACCGAATTGCCAAAAAAGTCATTGCGGACGGCGATTGTTTCGATCGCCGCCCCCCGGACACGGACACGCCGCATCGACGCGTCAAGATAAGGAAAAAAGGAGGTCCCGGTGGCAAGGAGGATCCTCGTTGGTTCCGAAATCTCCTCAGGCAAAAAAGGGAGCATCGACTCGAACTCGCTCAGGAAGAGGGGGACAATGCCGACACCGTTCCCTTGCTGCGGCAGGTCGGCATAAGCTTCAAGCGCCGGAAAGGGAACCCCTGCTTTGGCATACCACTCGTCGGACGGGAAGACAAAGGGATAACCGATCTCCTCTTGAAATCGCTTCTGCCACGGCGAAAGCCAGGCGATCATTTTACGGGCATCTTCGACAGTCACCTCCCGGATCTCCGGAAGCCCGCGCCGATGGCCGGTCAACCCGACCGGGACAACCGCCAGAGAGCCCACCGACGGATAAAACTTCACCAAATCCTCAATCGTCTTCGCAAGGTGGGAACCGTCGTTGACACCCGGACAGATCACCGCCTGCGTATGGAGCAGAATGCCATGCTCCGCCATCTCCCGGATCTCCTCCATCACATCCCGAGCACGGGGATTGTCGAGCATATATCGACGCAGTTCCAGGTCGGTTGTATGGACCGAGATATAGAGCGGGCTCATCTTCTGTTCGAAGATTCGTTCCTTGTCCTTCCGGGTCAGGTTGGTCAGGGTAATATAATTTCCGAATAGGAACGAGTAGCGGTAATCTTCATCCCGAATATAGAGACTCTGCCGTTGCCCCTCCGGCATCTGATCAACAAAACAGAAAAAACAGTTGTTCGGGCAACGGCGAATCGCCATCTCTGGGAAATCGACACCCAAGGTCTCATCGAGATCTTTCTCGACCTCAACCTCCCAGACCTCCCCATTCGGCTTTGCCAACTCCAAAAGAAGACGCTCCTCCCCTTCGACAAAGCGATAATCGAGAAGATCCTTCATCTCTTTTCCATTTACAGTGATCAGGCGATCACCGACAGCAATTCCGATCTCTTCAGCGATGCTCCCACTGTCAACCGTCTGGACCAGCAAGCCGGCATCTTTAGAAAGCCGTACCCCTTTTTGTTCCATTTTCCTCATCAAATGCGATGGTGTTAAAGTACCCCTCCCTCATCCTTCCTAGGAAGGAAGCACGAGGATGTGATTATAGGGGGGGGCAGGCTGAAATGTCAAACCGGGTTTTTCATTTGTTCACATTTTCTTCCCCGGAAGCAGTTTTTTCAACAACCAGCGTGGAAAGATTGTGGATAAATCGGGGCACAAGAAAATAAAAGACAGGTCCCTCTTGCTCGGAGAGCGGTTTGCACAAATTGGAGGCAGACAGCGGCACGGGAAATGAATACACTTTCATGCTTACCTTACGATCGGAAAAATAAACTGGAATAAAGAAAAAGCGCTTGATCGGGAAAATCGGATTCGATATAATCGCATCTCTTTTCCATCGGGGAGCGAGTAAGAAGATGGTCTTTGAGATCCATCACCTGGAAGCGTTCGATCCGACCGGCAGGATGTTCAGCCGGAATGTCCGAATCGATGTCGGAGAAAATGGGTATATCGGTCATTTTGGTTACGAAGGTTTTACGGTTCAAACCGGTGAGTATCCAACAATCGAAGAAGTCTTAAAGGATCTGACCCTGAAGCTTCAGAGAAAAGGATTTACTGAAATCAGAACCCGGGTCAATTTCCGGGAAGAGCGATACCTGGCCGAGCGAGAACCGTGGGTTTACCACAAGGCTTCCTGAACCGATCATCTTCTCCCACAAAAAATAAGTCTCCCCGGCCGCACCCTCCCGCTCCATCCTGGAAGATCTCTCCTCACCGGTCTCGCCGTAGCCTCCTTTCCCCAGATCATTCATGACAATTCACCCCTATAAAAACCTGCTCCTTCTCTCCTTATTCCTTTGTGGAATCGTCATTGTCTGGGGCATCAACCGGATTCCTCTCCCTTCCGCGCGACAAAACGAACCGGAGAAGAACGGACCGGAACAGTATCAATCCCTCAAGATGGATGAACTCAAGCGGCAATTTCGCCTTCCCGATCGACAGGCCAAGCCCGCCGATTCACCCCTTTCTCCCCTCTTCTCCCTCTACGATCAGAACCGGTTTCAAGAACTTTCCGGTCAAATCACCACTCTCTCCGCCCCTCAAAAAAACGGCGCGATCCACCTTCTTTACGGCAACGCCCTCGTCTTCCTTGGAAAACAGGAAGAGGCAGTGGCGGCCTATGAACAGGCCTATCGGACAACCGACCTCCCGGAGGAACAGGCGGCCGCCATGGCCAATTTCGGCCTCCTCTTCTCGATGAGAGGAGCATGGAAAGAGGGAATCACCTGGATCGAGCGGGCGCTAATACTTGATCGAAAGATGGGAGACCGTCGGGCCGAAGCGGCCGATCTTTCGATCCTCGGAACCCTCTATTATCAATCCGGAGACGGAACCAAAGGATCGGAGACACATCTGGAAGCGCTCAAGATCGCCGAGTCGATCGGCGACCGGTGGTTGGTCGCCCGCCAATTGACCTCGATCGGAAACCTCTACTATCTCGATCGTTCCTATGAAACAGCCCTTACTTACCAACAAAGAGCCCTCCGGCTCCATCGAGAGATTGGTAACCACCTCGGCGAAGCGGTCACCCTCACCAGCCTCGGCTTCATCCACAAAGAACTGAAGGAGTTCGACAAGGCGCTCGACTATCACTCCAATGCCCTCTCCCTCCATCGGGGATGGAACGACCTCCCGGCTCAGGCCAACGATCTGGTCAATCTTGCCTTGATCTATCAAGATCAGGGAGAGATGGAAAAAGCGATCGGATCGGCCCAAGAGGGGCTCAAAATTCGGGAGGGCATGGCAGATCTCGCCGGCATGGCGAATATTGAGGGAACAATCGGCACCATCTACCAAGACTTCGGAAATCTCCCGGAAGCGATTCGACATCTTGAGAAGTCAAAAGAACTCTTCCAGAAGGGAGGGGCCTCCCAACAAATCCACATCGTCGATCAGAGGATACAGACACTCCGGGATCGAATCCAAAACTGAGCTTTTCTGAAAAGAGCGAAGCAGCTCCGCTGGGGTAAGCCGTTGGACGGCAGTTCTTGACCGTGGAGGATACTCCATGCTTTGTAATGTTCATTGCTTTCATCTGATGGAGTCATATGATGTCAAATATCCCTAATCCGGCGGAGCCGGGTTAAGGATGGCGTGCCCCGAACAGGATGATCAACATGCCGAGCAGAGACACCCCGACCCCGATCCAATCGGTGACGGAGGGGCGAACAGAGTCTACCATCCACAACCACACCAGAGCGACACTGATATAGACACCGCCATAGGCTGCATAAACACGACCCGCCGCATGAGGATGGAGGGTGAGGAGCCCCGCAAAAGCAGCCAAACTCAAAGCCGCTGGGACAAGAAGCCAAGCGGTACGTCCTTCTTTAACCCAAAGATACGGCAGATAACAACCGACGATCTCGGCGATGGCCGTGAGAATGAACAGACCAACGGTTCTCAGAATTTCCATGCCTCCTCTAGAAAATGGAGTGTTTCCCCCGGATAGGAACATACGCCACCAAGGTCCGGTCGATGGTTGAAAAATAGTCCTGCGAAGCAATGACCCTCCCGAACGGATCCGTCGCAATTGAAAGGCCTGCTCTTGCCGGGCGGAGGACGGAAGCGCCGATCTCCACCCCCCGGAATACCGCCATTTGAGAGTGAATCGGATTGATCTCCTTCCAGTCAGAAGAAGGGATCAATAAGATATCTATCTTGGCTTTTTTGAATGGCCTGGCCAGAGAAGGGAAATCGCCGTCGAAGCAAATCAAGACGCCCAATCGCCCATAGGGGGTGTCGATCGTTCTGGGGGTAGAATCTCCCCGGAGGGTGCGGGAAGCCTCCGGACCTGGAACAGGTCGGCGCTTGTGGTACTGCCAGGCGATCTCCCCTTCGGGAGTAATCATCGCCACCTTATTTTCGAATTTCGGGGGCGCCCTGTGAACCGTGCCAAGAGGAAGGGCGAGGTAAATTTGATATTCCCTTGCAAATGATTTTGCCCGTTCAAGTAGGGTCGCCTCTTCTTCCGCGATCATCAGCCCGGCCGCTTCGGCCCACAAGATAACTTTGGCGCCGGCCTTCGCTTCCCTTTCGGAAAGAGCCAATAACGAATTCTGAATCTCGTTGCTTGTCTTTCGGATCTCTTCCCACATCGTGTCGTTTAAAGATCGATTTCCCATAAAGATCTGGGCGGCGGTGAAAAAGGAGCGCCCGCCTGGGAGATCCGATTCGGTAATCAGGGCCACCCGAACCGTGGGGATGGGTTTGCGGCCCAACGTCAATCTCATTCCTCCCATCAGGAGAACAACGCCTAGAAAAGCAGCATACATCCCGATGCCAGAAAAGGTTTCGGCAGAAAAGCCCAAACGCCATCCCCAGGCCAGCGTGGAGCCAAACCAGCCAACCAGAAAGGTGATACCACCGATTCCGGCAACGGAAGCGGTCTGCATCAGGGAAAGGTTTCCATACTGGGTATAAGCAAGCGACCCCCACGATCCATACGGACTCAACCGGGTGGTGATGATCTCCAATAAGACCAATGTCACTGGAAAAACAAGGGTCGATAAAAAGCCGGGGAGGTGAGGGGTCAACAAGCGGTCGAAAAGAAAGGGGATCATAAAAAAAACCGCCACCGTAATAACAAACCCGAAATAAGCAGGCAGGGGCAACGGCGCCAGGCCTTTCCATGAAAAGAAGAAAGCAATCGCCGTGATTCCAAAAGCGACCGCAAATCCCGTCCCCGGGGATTGGGAATGAAGGAAGTGAATCAGAAAGGCCGGTCCAAGCCAGGCCGCGATCGGGACATTCCACCTTCCCCCCATTACGAGAATAAGGAAGAATACGACAGTGAAGACAAGCCAGGGAGAGAGATGGTCCATGACCAAACACCCCGCGATGATTATTTAGGAAACCGTCTGCGGAAACAAAAAAGAGGGGATTTTTAGAGCGTGAGTATCGATTTCTTTTAAAAAGGATGGTGCCGAAGGGGGGACTCGAACCCCCACGGGGTCACCCCCACTAGACCCTGAACCTAGCGTGTCTACCAATTCCACCACTTCGGCGAATCTTGCAGATCAGGAGAGGTCAGTCCCGGAAGGAGCCGACCCTTTTTTAATTGAACCGCCCGGAATTTATAGCAGATTCAAGAAGGAGCGTCAACCCTGGATCGGCGGTTACAACCGGTGAGGCCCCTTGTTTTTTTCCAATAACCCCGTTATGATCACTTCCCATATCCGTTAAGAACCCTTTCTCAGGAATCTTTTTTATGGAAGATCGCATTGAACAACAGATCGACCTCCCCACCCGAGAGGCGGTCGTTGAAAAGAAAGATCTCGGCGCCCTCTGGGCCATCGGGATTGTTCTTTCGCTTCTCTTCACTCTCATCGCCTTCGTCTGGAACCCGCCGCTGTACGAGCCGCTCGCCAGCCGCAGTCTCGATACAACAGAGGCGCAGATCGAAAACAATCAGAACAAAATGGTGGCGGACGCCCTCAACGACGGCCGGATTCAATATCACAGCAGCATGGAAAAACTGGTTCGGCTCCGGACAGGATTCTCTGTTTTTTTTATTGACTTTGTAAAGGTCCTTCTCTTCCCCACCCTTCCGATTGTCATGGTTGGCCTCTTGATCCGGAAAACGATTCGGCAAGCAAAGGAAGCCGGTTAAAAACATCTCTCATGCCGCCCTCGAAACAAAGCAAACCGCTTTTTCAAAAAACCGCTTCCCAATACAACCGATCCCGTGAACAGCGATAAAATCCCCTCCCTGCGGCGTATCATCGGGTATTCCGCCCCGCATCGAAAAGAAATGGCCCTCGCCGCCCTCTTTCTTCTCCTCTCTTCCCTCCTCAGCCTGGCAATTCCTTGGATCATTCGGGGGCCGGTCGACGCAATCTTCCTTCATCGGGAGTCAATTCCGGCGACCCTCTTTTTTGGGCTGATCCTTCTCTTTCTGATTCAGTCCCTCTTCTCTTTCGGACACAACTATTTCATGGGGAGGGTCGGTCAACGGGTGCTCGCCCGACTCCGGATCGCCCTCTTTTCCCACCTCCAGACCCTTTCCCTCTCCTTTTTCACTAAACGGCGAACGGGGGACCTCCTCTCCCGGCTGACGAACGATCTGACGGTGATTCAAACGCTTGCGACCGAGCTGCCGGTCAACCTCATCCGTCAAACGTTGATTCTCATCGGCGGGATCGGCCTGATTCTCTACATGAACTGGCGGCTGACATCCTTGATCCTTCTGCTGGTACCGATCGTGGTCGCGGTCGCCCGATGGATGGGAAAACGGCTGCGGAGCCTTTCAAGATCGGTTCAAGACCAATTGGCCGAAGCGACGACACTGACGGAGGAGATGCTCTCCGGTATCCGGACGATCAAATCATTCGGCAGGGAATCATACGAAGAGGCCCGTTTCACCCGACAGGTGGAAAAGACCCTTGCCACCGGCCTTTCCCGCCTTCGGATCGCGTCGGCTTTCGGTCCGGTGATGGTCTTCCTCGGCTTCAGCGCGGCGACGGCCATCCTCTGGTACGGAACAGGTGAAATCCTTTCCGGAAAGATCACCCCGGGAGAGGTGATCGTCTTTGTCATCTACGCCATGATCATTACCGGGCCGATCGGAAGCTTCGCCCGGCTCTTTTCGCAAGTGCAGGAGGGACTCGGATCGAGCCAACGGGTCTTCGAGATTCTCGATACCCAACCTGAAATCGTCGACCTTCCAGAATCGATCCCTCTCCCCCCGATCCGTGGAGCGGTGCAGTTTGACCGGGTCTCCTTCCATTATCTTCCCGGCCAACCGGTCCTGCAACAGATCTCCTTCACCGTCCGGCCGGGGGAAAAGGTTGCCCTGATCGGTCCGAGCGGCGCCGGCAAAAGCACGTTGATCCATCTCCTTCATCGCTTTTACGACCCGATCGAAGGAAAAATCGAAATCGACGGCCACCCTCTGCGAAAGATCGGGCAAAGAAGTTATTACGATCAGATCGCCTATGTTCCCCAGGAGGTGATCCTTTTCGGGGGAACCGTCCGGGAGAATCTTCTTTACGGCCGACCCGACGCGTCCGAAACAGAACTCTTCGCCGCTTCCCGCGCGGCCCATGCGCACGACTTTATCACCTCCTTTCCGGAGGGATACGAAACCCCGGTCGGAGAAAAGGGTCTCACCCTTTCCGGCGGACAGCGGCAGCGGATCGCCCTGGCCCGCGCCTTTTTAAAAAATCCGAGGCTTCTTCTTCTGGACGAGGCAACGGCCTATCTCGACAACGAATCGGAACGGCTCATCCAAGAAGCGCTCGAACGATTGATGTCGGGAAAGACGACCTTTATCATCGCCCATCGGTTGACAACGATCGAAAAAGCCGATCGGATCCTTGTTCTAAATAAGGGAAGATTGGTTGAGGAGGGAACACACGCCGAATTAATCGGTCGGCGGGGACTTTATCACTATCTTTACACCTTGAAGAAAGTCGGCGGAGAACCGGCCGCGCCGGAGGGGGAATCTTCAATGTAGTTCCTGATCATCGCTTCCCTTTCGAAAATAGAAAAAGGGCGACGGAAAGCAGAATAATCACCACTGCGTTGATTCCGACATCCCAGAGGTAGGCCTGTAATGCATCTCCGACCAGCGGTTCGGTAATCGAGTGATGCGCCCCCGCCGAGAGGATTCGCCGGATCGAGGCGATAATCCCGATGTGGAGAAACGGTTCGAGGAGGATCGCATGGACCTTCAAGTAATTGAGGATCGTCCCCAACATCTCGAGAATGATCAATACCAGGAGCATCTCGTTGACCAAGACGAATACCGCCTTCAGCAACCCCGACCGGATTGTCATAAAAAAGACGGCCCATCCATAAATAAAGGTGATTCCCGCCATGACGAGAAAAGCGGCGGCAATCAGGGTATAAAGACTGCGATCGCCTCGCTCCAACCAAACCGACCAGGGATTCGACTTCTCCGGCTGCCTTTCCATCAGATCTCCATTTCAAAATCGGTACCAGGGGGCCAGCTTACGCGGCGAAACCCCCAAAAAATAAAGAACGAGTAAAATGAGGTTTCGAAGACTGGTATAATAATATCCCTCTCGAAGCCATCTCCGGGGCGAGGTGATCACGGCGTCTTGAAGAAGGACCATCTTTCCTCTTTTCTTCAAGCGCCGGACAAAGTCGACATCCTCCATCAGAGGGAAATCGGCATATCCTTCCAAACATTCAAACAGCTTTTTCCAAACAAAGATCGCCTGATCGCCGTAGGGAAGGCCCAAAAAGCGGGAACGAAGATTCACGGTTGTTTCGATTAACCTCGAAAAGAGATGGGGTGATTCCACCCGCAACCGGAAAGCCCCTCCGACAACCCCCGGCCGGGACAACGCCTCTTTCAGTGCATCGATCCCGCTCGCGGGAAGTAAGGTATCAACATGGAGGAAAAGAAGGATCTCCCCGCTCGCCCGCATCGCGCCGGCATTCATCTGGGTCCCCCTCCCGCGCCGGGCGGACAAGAAGATCCGTTCCAAATTTCCCGACCGGCCCGACCATTTCCGTAAAATGCCTTCCGATCGATCCCCGCTCCCACCGTCCACAATCACGATCTCGGTTTCTTGGAATTGCTCTAAATGTTCCAAAAAACGGGGAAGGACATTCTCCTCATTAAGAATGGGAACGATGATCGATATTTTTTTCATTTCGGTGATGGCAAATCAGGAACGGGACGGGTTTGGAAACCGGTGTTAATGATCCCGTCGAACCACATAATCGGCAATGGCGGAGAGCGACCGGCGATGAACGGAATCGTCGAAGATAGAAAGCTCTCTTTTTGCCCGGTCGGCATACTCTTGGGCCTTCTGGCAGGCATAGGCGATGGAACCGCACTCCTCCATCAGCCGGACAACACGGGAGAACTCTTTCTTCAGGAGTTTTCCCTTTTTTATAATTTTAAGAAGCGGCTTTTTTTCTTTCGAAGAGCAGTGCTGAAGCAGGTGAAGGAGCGGAAGGGTGATTTTTCCTTCCTTTAGATCTTTTCCAAGCGATTTTCCCAAACGCGTCCGATCGGCAACATAATCAAGGGTATCATCGGCCACCTGAAAGGCAATCCCCAAATTCCGGCCGTATCGAGCCAAAGCCTCTTTTTTCTCTTCCGACACGTTTGCGGAAATGCCTCCCAATCGGCAGGCGGCAGAGAGCAGGGAGGCCGTCTTGTATTCAATAATCTGATGATAGATCGCCTCGGTGAGATTCACATCACGGCTGTGCATCAACTGAAGCGTTTCCCCCTCCGACATTCGCCTGCACATCGTGGAAAGGAGGTAATTCATCTCGACATTTTCCATTCTTACCGTCTGGCAGATGGCAAGGGTGTAGAGGTAATCTCCAACCAAGACGCTCGCCTGATTTCCCCAAAGGAGGCGGGCGGCGGGAATTCCGCGCCGGATTTCCGCATTGTCGAGAACATCGTCATGAAGAAGGGTTGCGGTGTGAATAAACTCGACGATCCCAGCCAAAAAGAGATGGCGTTTGTCGGGAGTGTCGCACAACTGGGCGCTGATGATCAAAAGAAGGGGGCGGATTCGCTTCCCGCCGCTGTTGAGGATATGTCTGGCAATCGTGTTGATCAGCGAGACGTCGGAGTCGAGGCTCTTCTTGATCTGCTCTTCGACCTCGTCCAAGGCCCCTTTGTAACAGGACCAAACCTGATCCATTTCATTTCGGGAATTCGACACGACATCCGACCTTAAAAGAGTGGATTGGGGCAGGTTGATACTAGGCCAAGCGAATATCTATGTCAAGTCAAAAAGGGCTGGTTTGAAGCGGTTTGCATCGCGGATCTCCCTATGCTACGTTATGACTCACCATGTCGAAAGATCCGATTCATTCGATCATCCCTATTTTAAAAAAAGAGGTGCGCCGATTCAAAAAACCGATTGTCGGCGCAATCGCCGAGGAAACGAGGAATCCCTTTCAGGTCTTGATCTCTTGCGTGTTGAGCTTGCGAACACGGGACGAGACAACCGAAGCCGCTTCCATCCGCCTCTTCCGGTTGGCCGACACGCCGCGAAAAATGCTTTCGCTGAGCGGGGGAGAGATCGAAACGGCGATTTATCCGGTCTCTTTCTATCGGAACAAAACGAAACAGATCCAAGGGCTTTGCCGTGACCTCTTGGAGAAATTTGACGGCCGGGTTCCCGACTCGATCGAGGCGCTGCTCACCCTTCCCGGCGTCGGGCGAAAAACGGCGAACCTGGTGGTCACGGTCGCTTACGGCAAACCGGGGATTTGCGTCGACACCCACGTCCATCGGATTTCAAATCGAATCGGATATATCCAAACCCGAACTCCGGAGGAGAGCGAAACGGCACTACGAGAAAAGCTCCCGAAACGCTACTGGATTACCTATAACGATCTCCTGGTTCCTTACGGTCAATTCATCTGTAAACCGATCTCCCCCTTTTGTAGTCGGTGTGAAATTTCCTCTTACTGTAAACAGGTCGGAGTAGAGCGGAGCCGATAAGAATTTACATTCTTCCTACTTATGTTAAACTATCGAGTGCGATCAAAAGAAAAACACTGCTGATTTTGATTCTATGGGACAGACTTTTTCCCCCCAGAGCCAACCCGGTCTTGTTCAGATCACCCTCCAGGGAAAGGTCTGCCGCGTCCCGGAGGATCACCTCATCTGGATTTTCCAGGATCTTGGCCTCATCCGGTTTTCCAACAAATTTTGTTGGAACGGCGACTGTAATAATTGTGTGGTGACATTTAAGCTGGAACCAGCGGGAAAAGAGATCACGGAACGTGCTTGCCAAACCCCGGCGCAAGAGGGGATGATCGTGACCCAAATGCCGACCGGTTTTTATAAAAAAGTGGGTAAAATAAGTATGTAGTAGGACTAAACCGGAGTAAGCCACTCCGGATGAGTTTTCTCTTTCCCCCGAACCAGATTAAAGAAGGCGTCCTGGAGCTCCCGGGTGATCGCTCCCGGCTCTCCTTTTCCGATTATACGCCCGTCCACCTCCCGGATCGGCGTGACCTCCGCGGCAGTCCCGGTAAAAAACGCCTCCTCGGCCACGTAAAGATCATCCCGCGTGAACCGTTCCTCCACCACCTTGATCTTCCGCTCTTGGGCCAACCGGATGATCGTATCCCGCGTGATCCCATCTAAAATGGAGGTCAGGGGAGTTGTTTTAAGAATCCCTCTTCGGACGATGAAAATATTTTCTCCCGGTCCTTCCGCCACGAAGCCTTCCGTATCGAGGAGAACCGCCTCGTCGTAACCGGCCTCCTTCGCTTCCCGCTTGGCCAACTGGGAGTTCACATAGTAACCGCCGACTTTTGCCCGGGTCATACTGATGTTGACATGATGCCTTGCGAAGGAAGAAACCGCAACCCGTATCCCTCGGCGAATCCCTTCGTCTCCAAGATAGGTTCCCCACGGCCAGACGGCGATCGACAAACGGATCGGGTTCTCTTTGATATAAAGTCCCATCTCACCGTAACCGATGTAAGCAATCGGACGGATATACCCCTCTTCCAGGCGATTTACCCGGACCGTCTCAACAATCGCTTCTTCAATCTCTTCCTGAAAATAGGGGATCTTCATCCGGACGATATGAGCCGATTCTAAAAGGCGTTTCACATGATCGGCCAATCGGAAGATGGCGCTGCCCGAAACGCCCTGATAGCAACGTATCCCTTCAAAAACAGAAAGTCCATAATGAAGACTGTGCGTCAACACATGAACGGTTGCCTCTTTCCAAGGGATCAACTTCCCATCCATCCAGATGGAGGAGGTCTCTTTCAACACATCCGGCTCCTTCCCGCTATTGTCCTCAATCGAAAAGAAAAGGGGAGAAAAATACGAGGCGGCTGATCGTATGCGCTAGAATAAAAAAGGCCGATCAGCCGCTCGCGGTCTTGCCCCCTTTTTAGAAGCAATCGAGTCGCGTGTTCTATTTCCTCTTGACCTGACGAAGCGGCCTGACCAACCGGCCCTGCGGCGGAACGGCGGCACGGCCGATGGCTCGCTTTCCGGTCAATAACCAGTCGATACTGACCTTCCCCATCTCGGCGATGCGGACCAAGAGGTCGGGAGCAGGGATACGCCCCCGCTCATAGCGGCTGATATAGTTTTGTTTTTTCACACCGAGCGCTTTCGCGAACTCGGTTTGTGTCCGATTTCCTCGAACCAGTCGAATTCTCTCTCCCACTTTTTCCGGAGATATTTTTTCCATGATCGCCCCCCTTCATTATTTTGATGAATGATGATCTCTTTGCGGTTTACTTAAGGCTGCCTCCATATTGAGAGGCGGGATAACATTCTCATTTTTCGAGAGTATAAGGAAGTTAAAAATTAAAATCAAGCGCCTTCCTCTAAAATCTTCTAAAGATTCTAAAGGAGAGATTTTTCTAAAAGGAATATCCTGCCAGAAACTTTTCTCAACATCTAACGTTAAGAAAGCGGTATTCGACGGAGTGCATCGAGAAGGGCCTGCATATCGGCGGGGATTGGCGCGGAAAAGGTCATCCGCTCTCCACGCGTCGGATGGATAAACCCAAGCCGTTCTGCGTGGAGCATCTGCCGGTCGACATTGATTTCAAAGAGTCGGGCCGTCCGTCCGCCATAAGCTTTATCACCGACGACCGGATGTCCCAGATGGGCCAGATGGACGCGAATCTGGTGGGTTCGCCCGGTTTGCGGAAAGATCTCAAGGAAAGTGGCGACTCGAAACCGCTCCAGAACGACGTAGCGGGTTTCCGCCTCTCGGGGATGGGCCGTTCGCGCGGAAATTTTTTTCCGATCGATCCGGTCCCGGCCGATCGGCAGAATGATCTTTCCGGAATGTTTGGAAACCTTTCCACAGACAATCGTCAGGTAACGGCGATCGATCGTATGCTGCTTGAACTGTTTAGAAAGTCGCTGATGGGCGGCATCGGTCTTGGCAACGACCATCACGCCGGAGGTCTCCTTGTCAAGCCGGTGGACGATCCCGGGTCGTTCCCGGCCCCCGATTCCGGGCAGATCCTTGCAATGATGGAGGAGGGCATGGACCATCGTCCCACGGTCATGCCCCGGGGCCGGATGGACCACCATTCCGGCCGCCTTGTTGAGGACCAACAGGACCTCATCTTCGTAGAGAACATCGAGTGGAAGTGCTTCCGGAACGATTTCCAGTGGCGCCGGCGGCGGAATGGTCAGGGCGATTCGATCCCCCGGCCGGACACGGTAGCTTGGCTTGGTCGGACGCCCGTTGACGAGGATCTGGCCCTCTTCGATCAATTTCTGAATTCGCGATCGGGAAAGGGGAGTTCCCCTTTTCATCATATAAAGATCAATCCGCTCCGGAGGGATATGGAGAGGAACTTCCAAGGGAGAGGCGGGAGGAAAAGACATGTTGGGGTCGGCCTGTGGAACGTTATCGTTCTCCTTTTTTGCCACGCTTCATCTTTTTTTGATAGAGGCGGGCCTGGGAAAGAAATTTGCGGATCATCTTATTTTCCGGATCAGATTGTCGCACCTGCTCCCATTCAGCGATCGCCTCCTTAAATTGCATCCGCCCCATAAAGACCGCCCCCAGATCGATCCGAGCTTGAATATTCTGTGGATTGATGTCAAGGGCTCTTCTCAAAAGAACGACCGCCTGCTCTTCCTGGCCAGTCATATTGAAGGCCCAGCCGAGTTCGCGAAGCGCTTCATCGGTCTCCGGCGCCAAGGCAAGAACGGTATTCCATTCACCGATCGCCTCGGTCCATTTCAACTCCTTGGAATAAATGATACCAAGCATATGATGGGCATTGAGGTGATTCGGTTCCAATTGGAGGATTTTCTGAAAGGCCCCTTTCGAACCGGCCAGGTCCTGCCGCTCGAAAAGGATCTTCCCCCTCAATTCGTACGCCTCGGTGTAAGCCGAATCGGCTTCCAACGCGAAGCCGAGATACCGAAGGGCCCGAGCCATCTGGTTCTTGGCGTGATAGGCGAGGGCAATGTTAAAGAAAAGATCGGTGATGTCTTGATCGGGGCTGCGAACTTTTTCCAACCGGCGGTAAACCCCCAAGGCCTCATCGGACCTGTTCTGAACAAGATAAATATTCCCGAGAATAAAACTGCTGTGGTAATCGTCCGGATAGGTCTCGACCGCCTGTTGAACCACTTCAAGCGCGGCGTCGAAGTGCCCAAGATGCAGATAGATATCGGCCAGCTCATGGTAAGCCAGAAGATGGGTTGGATCCAAATTCAATACCTTTTTGAGGAGTTGGACCGCGAGGAGCCAGTTGCCCCGGTCGAGCGCCATGACCGCTTTATTAACCAGTTTTTCCGTCTCTTTCCCCATCTAAATCGATCTCCTCCGTTCCGATATCCGTTGCAGTTGATCCCAATGCGGATCTATTTACATCCTCTGAGATCGGCCGCCGGAGCCTCCCTTTTCGACCAAAAGAGATCGAACATCAATAAGGAGATCCCGATCGTAATCGCTGAATCAGCGACGTTAAACGCGGGCCAGTGATAACGGCCGATGTAGAAATCGAGAAAGTCGACCACCTCGCCAAAACGGATCCGATCGATTAAATTTCCGATCGCACCCCCGAAGAGGAGAGACACGGCGAGCAAGCTCCAAAGATCTTCTTTTGGAATTTGCCGGTAAAAAGCAAGTAAAAGCGACAAGGCAATGATTGAAATGACAAGAAAGAAAATGGATCGGAACCCCGCGCTTTGATTGGCCAGAAAACCGAAGGCCGCTCCGGGGTTTCGAATATGGGTGAGGGAAAAAAAACCTTGAATCAAGACGACCGATTCATGGAGAGGCATCTCCCTTTGGATCAAGAACTTCGTGATCTGATCCAAAAGAATCGTCCCTCCCGCGATCAAAGCGAAAAAGAGAGGTTTATTTTGAACCGGAACCATCGGAAGCGACCACCTCCACGCATCGTCTGCAAAGGGTTGGATAGACTGCACTCGTTCCGACATCCTCTCGGTAGATCCAGCACCGCTCACATTTTGTTCCTTTTGCCGGGTGGGCCGAAGCAAGGAATTCGTCCGAAGAAAGCGTTTCCGACTCGATCAGATTGACCTGGGAAACGATAAAAAAAGCGGGAAGAAACGCGCTGCGCTCCTCCAAGAGCGGGAAAAGACCTTTCCCCACCTGAAGAACGACCCTTGCTTCGAGGGAATTGCCGATCTTCTTCTCTTTCCGCATCGCTTCCAGCACCCGCGCCACCCCTTCCCTCACCCGGATCAACCGCGCCCACGGTTCCGCCAGATCGGGAAAAACCGCCTCCGCCGAAACGATGGGAAAGGTCGCCAGGTGAACGCTTGAGACCGATTTAAGATGGTTTGGGAGAGCAGCCCAAATCTCCTCCGCGGTAAACGAGAGGATCGGGGCCATCAAACGAACCAAGGTGGTGAGGATCTTAAATAAAACCGATTGGGCCGCCCGCCGGCCTGCCGATTCGGCCCCTTCCGCATAAAGCCGGTCTTTCAATATATCGAGATAAAAAGCGGAAAGATCAACCGCGCAAAACTGATTGAGCGCATGGAAGATCATATGGAACTCCGCTTCTTGATAGGCATGCTGAACCCGTTCGTTCAAGAGGTGAAGCCGATGGAGCGCCCATCGATCGATTTCGGGAAAATCCTCTTCTCGGGCCGACAGATCGGACGGGTGATAATCGTAAAGATTGCTCAGAAGAAAGCGGCAGGTGTTCCGGATTTTTCGATAGGCTTCCACCAACTGGACCAGGATTTCTTCCGAAATCCGGACATCCTCTCTGAAATCGGTCGCCGCCACCCAGAGGCGTAAAATTTCCGCCCCATATTTATTGATGACCTCTTGCGGCGCCACGACATTCCCCGCCGACTTTGACATCTTCTTGCCGGCGCCATCGACAGTGAATCCATGGGTTAAGACCGCCTTGTACGGGGCGCGCCCATCGGTCGAAAGCGAAGCAAGGAGAGAGCTGTGAAACCAACCGCGATGCTGGTCGGACCCTTCCAGATAAAGATCGGCCGGCCAAGCGAGTTCCGGACGCCGCTTGAGTACCGCAGCGTGGCTCACCCCCGATTCAAACCAGACATCGAGGATGTCGCTCTCCTGCCGAAACCGGTCCCCACCGCATTTCTTGCATCTTGTGCCTTTTGGAAGGAGTTCCGCGGCCGACCTGGAAAACCAGAGATCGCTCCCCTCCTCTTTTTCCATGAGGTCGGCGACAAAATCGGCAATCTCTTTGGAATAGAGCACCTCCCCGCAATCTTCACAGCCGAAGGCGACAATCGGCACCCCCCAGACCCGCTGACGGGAGATGCACCAGTCGGGACGGGACTGCATCATTCCCAAAATCCGGTCTTTTCCCCACTTCGGAATCCACTGGACCTCTTGCTCGATCGTTTTGATTGCCCGGTCGCGTAGATGGTGGTTCTCCATCGAGATGAACCACTGCTCGGTGGCGCGGAAGATCACCGGATTCTTGCAGCGCCAACAGTGAGGATACGAGTGGCTGATCGACGCCTCTTTCAGGAGCATTCCCTGTTGTTTCAGTAAATCGATGATCGCCCGGTTCGCCTCGAAGACCTTCTGGCCGGCAAACTCCCCCGCCTCTTTCGTGAATCGACCCTGATGATCGACCGGCGCATAGACCGGGAGCCGGTAACGGAGTCCGACCTCGTAATCTTCCTGCCCATGACCGGGGGCGGTGTGAACGCAGCCGGTCCCCTGCTCGAGGGTGACATGCTCTCCCAAGATGACCGGAACATCACGATCCAGCCACGGATGTCGGGAGATCATCCCTTCCAGCTCACTTCCAGTCCATTTATCAACAGCCACTTCGTAAGAACCGGGTGCAAAACCGAACGCCTTCATACACGATTCAATCAGGTTCTGCGCCAGGAGCAGATCGCCGGCCGGCGTTTTCACCAACCGATAGTGGAAATTCGGATGGAGCGTAATCGCCTGATTGGCGACGAGGGTCCAGGGGGTTGTTGTCCAGATCACAACCGCGGTCTGCCCATCGGGGCGGACGGCAAACTTCCCCTTCGCATCTTTGACTGCGAATTTGACATAAATCGACGGGGAGGTGTGATCGGCATATTCGACCTCCGCCTCGGCGAGGGCCGTTTCATCAAACGGACACCAGAGGACCGGCTTCTTCCCCTTGTAGACATCGCCGGTTGCAACAACTTTCCCAAACTCGCGAACGATCGCCGCCTCGTAGTCGGGGGTCATCGTCAGATAGGGATGTTCCCAATCTGCGAGGACGCCGAGCCGTTTGAACTCTTCGCGTTGAATCTGAACGAATTTGTCGGCATATTGCCGGCAACGCTGACGGATCTCTCCCTTGCTCATTCCCTGCTTCTTGGGACCGAGATCTTTTAACACCTGATACTCAATCGGAAGACCGTGACAATCCCAGCCGGGAACGTAAGGAGCAGCATGGCCGCTCATTGTTCTCGATTTAACGATGAAGTCTTTCAGAATTTTGTTGAGGGCGTGGCCGATATGGATGTGACCGTTGGCATAGGGAGGACCGTCGTGGAGGATGTACTTCTCCCGGCCGGCTCGCTCGCGCTGCACTTTCTGATAAAGTTCGATCTCTTCCCATTGCGCCAACTGCGCCGTTTCCCGTTGCGTGAGATTGGCCCGCATCGGGAAATCGGTCTTAGGAAGATTCAGACTTTGCTTGTAATCGGCTTTATTTTCCATCGGTCCAAAGATTTAATCACAGCCTCCCTGGGTTGTCAACGATTCAGCATCAGGGTTTTCCACTTGGAAAGTCCCTGCATCGATCGTTTTCCGCCTGTTGTTTCCGTAAAAATGCGAGGGCCGCCTCTTGATTTGTTAGCCGACCGGAAAGCTGTTCTTCCCGCAACATCGAAAGAGCCCGACCCACCGCAGGACCGGGGGAAATACCCAGCACCCCCATGACCTCTTCACCCGAAAGAAGCGGCGGCGGAATGCGGGAGCGCGACACGGCCAACGCCTCGATTTTCGAAATCCGATCTTTCAGTCTCTCATATTGTACCAATTGCGGTTCCCCCGATGGAGGGATCGTCGCCGTCCCGTCGCAATAAATCAATTGTAACAGCTTTTTCCCCGGCCGATGCGGATCGAGGAAATGTTTCTCAATCGTTGCCGCCCGCATCTGATCGACCTCGCCGTGAACCAGAAGGAGATGTTTTTCGACCAACCAGGCCAGCGCCTCGTCGTTCAGATGGTATCGGCTTTCTTTCGGATACGATGAAAGCTTCAATCGGTTCCCAATCTCTCGGACCAGGCGCGCCCCGACCTGGTCATGGTTGTTGAAGCGGATCCGATCGACCCCATCCCGTTCGGGGGTCTGGATTGTATACGGCTTTCCGATATCGTGAAAGAGAACCGCCAGCGCCGTCTCCGCGTCGTACGGCTCCTGAAACTCCTTTCGGAAAGCATCGGATGAAAGAACAGACAGGGCGAGGCGCGTGTGGGTCCAGACATCCCCTTCACTGTGGTAGAGCGCCGGTTGCGGACATCCCTTCATTCGGGATAACTCCGGAATCAACTCCCCAAAGGCGCCGCTCTGGTCCCAGAGATCGAACGCCCGCGCCGGATCGGAAACAATCGCCTTGATCATTTCTTTTGCGATGATCTCGCGTGGAACGATCGGACTGCCATCCTCCCGCCTGGCATTCACCGCGCCGATGCCCGCCCGAAGAGCGGCCCACGTCTTCTCCTCGATACGAAATCCAAACTGACAGACGATTCGCAAAGCCCGGAGGAGGCGGGAGGTATCTTCGGCAAAACGCTCTGTCGGATCTCCAACCGCCCGAAGAAAACCGGCATCGAGATCGTCGACGCCGCCGAAGGGATTGATCAGCTTTTTTTTCTTGAGGTCGGCCGCGATGGCGTTGATGGTAAAATCGCGCCGCCTGAGATCCTCTTCGACCGGAAGATCGGGATCGCTCTCCACCTCAAAATCGCGGCGGCCTCCCCCCTGCATGAAAGAGCGCTCCGTCCGCGGAAGGGCAATATCGATCGCTTCCTCCAGATCAAGACCGGCCGGCATGAACTTATAAACGCCGAAGCGCTTGCCGACCCAGTTGACCTTTCCATGATCCTTTAAAAAGTCGCGCAGATCGGCTGCGGGAACCCGCCGGATCAAAAAATCATCATCCTTCGTTTCACGTCCCAGGAGGAGATCGCGGACCGCCCCCCCGACAAGATAGATCTCCCCCTCCGGAAACGCCGTCTCAAACGATTCGAGAAACGGAAAGGAGCGTCGGCGCCGCTCGATTTCGGTCCAAAGATATTCAATATGAAGCGTCATGGCTCCCTACTATAGTAATCCCTCCTTCTTTCCGCAAGGGCGAATTCCGGCCCGACAAAATATTTTCTTTCTCCCGCCATTTATGTTATTATTTTCCCGTTTTTTAATGGTGAGTGTAGCTCAAGGGCAGAGCACTGGACTGTGGCTCCAGGGGTTGGGGGTTCGAAACCCCTCACTCACCCCAAGCGAAAGACCCGTTTCCCCTTTCTTTCACACCCATTACCCGACACCCAGCCAATTCCATTCAAAAAGGCATTCGTGAAACAGACCGCTTTTTTCATCGCTTAAAATCGATAGCGCCCTTCCCCAAACCCACTCTCTTCAAGTTCACTTCTTCATTTTACTACTTACGTCCATCGCCTCTCCCATGAATGATCGCCGAGGTCAGGTCTGACGGCCTGCCAGTTTGTTCGCTGGCCCGGCATGGGGACTGGCCACTCAATGTCGGACATGCTCCATAGCAAGCAACCGCTTACACCGCTACCGTAGGGTCCTCAACACTTCTTTACATTTAGCTCGTCATTCCTGAATGGTTTTATCGGGAATCCGTTGCTTTCTGGATCCCTGCCTGCACTGTTACACCGTGCTTTCGCGAGGATGACAAATTGTAGTGTACAGAGATTTATGGGAGACTACACTACCATCTGCCCCCAATTCCAGGGAACATCCAGCCGCAGTAGCTCAAAAGCCTTTCCAGCACCCCCAACAATTTCGTTTAAAAAGGCTCGAATCTGTGGTACGTTGATCCTCAGTTAGACCATGGCGTTTTCCGCCTTTGATTTGAGTTTGGTAAACCAAGTCTTGGATGGAAAACGCCATTTTTCCAACCCCCAATTTCACACATAAAAATTTGCACTGCCATAAAAAATAGATGAAGAACTTTTTTGACTATTTCTTTGACAGGCTGGTAAGCGATCCGGTTGCTACCGATGTGGTCATCATTGCTTTCAGTTTTCTTACTATCGTAATCGGCTTGCTATATGTCATTGCTTTTTGGGAGGGCAGCAGAAAAGTCTCGTTTTGGCCTCCCCAGATTGGCCCACGACCGAATACCCGGTATAAGGGAGAAACCAGGGAGCAACAATTACCAAAGGGAAAAATAGAAGAAACTAACACACCTCCACTGTCTCGCCGCGCTTTTATTGCCACAGCGATCGGTAGCGTCTCGGTAGGATTCGCTGCCGGTTGGGTAGTAGCCGATTGGTCTCGAAAAACGGTTCGGTGGAAAATGACTAGCTTTTTAGATGAGAATGCCAAGGATGTAATCTTGTACCAAGCACCACAAATGGTTTGTGATCTGGTAAAAAAAATGTCTGGAGGCCACTTTATTATCGAGTTATACAAAAACGGAAACACTAAGGAAATACTGAAAAATGTAAGTGACGGAAGGGTAGAGTGCGGTTTCAGTGGAATTTACTATAACGATGATACATACAGAGTTCTTTTTTTTGGTACGGCCATTCCTTTTGGTTTAAACCCTCAAGAACAAAATGCTTGGCTTTATTACAAGGAAAACGTAACCGATGAATTGACTTACGTACAAAAAATTCATGAAAAAATAGGGTTGAATGTCGTTCCTTTTCCAGCGGGTGCTACCGGAGCACAAATGGGGGGCTGGTTTAATAAAAAAATTAACTCAAAGGATGATTTTGAAAATATCACCATGCGTATTCCCGGATTAGGTGCTGAGGTATTGCGAGAGTCTTTCAGAGTACGTCCTGATATGTATTTGCCGGGGGGTGCGCTTCGGGCTCATGAAATTGCAAAAAAACTAGCAGATGGAACGCTTGACGCTGCCGAATGGACAGGGCCCTATGATGATTTTCAGCTCGGCCTGCACAAGGTGGCGAGATACTACTATTATCCAGGCTGGTGGGAACCAGGTACTACTTTTGACATACAAGTTAATAAAGACGTGTGGAAGAAGCTTCCGGACAATTATAAAGAGATTTTCAAAGCTGCTTGTTCTGCAACTCATGCGTACATCCTCACGGAGTATGAACAAAAAAACAGCGAAAAACTACAAGAGATAAAGGCGTTACGAAACATTGAAATATTGCCTTTTAGTATCGACTTGTTAAAAGATGCGAGAGCGGGGACAAACGATTTGCTGGACTTTTATTCATCAAAAAATGAAATCTTCAGAGAAGTTTACGGCAAATGGCGCAATTTTAGAGACCGCATCCAAAAATGGAATCAGATGTCCTGAAGGGCACTTGAGTTGACAGGTTCCTCCCAACTCACATTGGAGAAGGCCCGGGAGAAGACCAAACGATAGAAACGGCTTTGACGATGGAGATTCCGATGCTGTAAACTGATCATCTATCAATGATCGATCAGGGAGCTTCAAGATGAACGAAAAGATTTTATTGGAGAAGGTGGAAGGGGGTTATATCGTTGCGGATGCCAACCCCGACCCAAAACATTCGACCGACCTCTGGATCAATAAAGCGGTTTTTACCGATTTTGGGTCCGCGATGGAAGATATTCGAAGAAGGTTACGTGTATCGGATATTATCGCCTCAAAAGAGGGGAAGTTGATGATCTAATCCGGTGGAGCCGGATGGAGCCTCCCCTTCAACGCTCTCTTCGTTCGCTGGTATTGAAAAGATCTACGTAAACAACGCAGATCTTTTCAATTAAGGGGATGCCATCGGCAGTTCTCTCGCCTGTTTTTCCGCGTGATAAGAGCTTCGAACAAGCGGGCCCGCTTCCACATGGGCCAGTCCCATTTTTTCTCCCTCTTCTTTTAACTGTGCGAACTGATCCGGATGGACGAAACGGGCCACCGGCAGATGATTTGCCGTCGGCTGAAGATACTGTCCGAGGGTCAGGATATCGCAGCCGATTTCAACCAGATCGGCCATGACCCCCCGCACCTCGTCGATCGTCTCTCCCAATCCCAACATCAATCCGGTCTTCGTCAACATCCCTGCCGCCTTTGACCCGGCCAGCACCTGTAAGGAACGATCATATTTCGCCTGGGGGCGAACATGGGGATGAAGCCGGGGGACCGTCTCGGTATTGTGCGCCAGGATGTCGGGCCGGGCGTTTAGGACCAGATCGAGCGCCGACCGTTTCCCCTGAAAATCGGGGATGAGCACTTCGACGGTGCAGTGTGGGGAGCGTTCGCGGATTTTCTTGATCGATGCGGCGAAGAGTTCCGCCCCGCCATTCTCCAGTTCATCGCGATTCACCGAGGTGACAACGACATGCCCCAGTCCCAGTGCGGCGACCGCTTCCGCAAGATGCGACGGCTCTTCCCAATCGAGCTCGGTCGGGCGGCCGAAGGTGACGGCGCAGAAACCGCAGCTTCGGGTGCAGATCTCTCCCAAGATCATGAAGGTCGCCGTCCCGATGTTCCAACATTCCCAGATATTAGGACATTGCGCCTCCTCACAGACCGTATGAAGATGGAGGTCTTTGACCAATTGACGAATCTTGAGATAGTTCACCCCGGTCTTCGGCTGAACCTTAAACCAAGAAGGAAGTCGTTCGGTCCGCCGCTGCGGCGGTGTTAGAAAATGTCGATCGGGCATGACGGCCTTTCTCCGAGATTAAAAGTGGATCGCCTCGCCGAAGAGCGCCCCACCGGCCTCCATCACCGCCTCGGAGAGGGTTGGATGGGGATGAACCGCGGCTCTTAATTCGCGCGCCGTCGCCTCGACGGTTCTGGCCAGAACGAACTCTCCGATCAATTCGGTCGCCTCCGGACCGATCAGGTGCGCCCCCAAGATTTCTCCATACTTGGCATCGGCGACGATCTTCACAAACCCTTCGGTGTCACCGAGCGCGATCGCTCGGCCGTTGGCGGTGAAGGGGAACTTCGCCACCTTGATTTCATATCCCGCTTCGCGCGCTTTCTCTTCGGTCAGGCCGACCGAGGCGACCTCCGGGTGGCAATAAACGGCGTTGGGGATATTGAGAAGGTCAACCGGCGGACGTTCGATCCCGGCAATCGATTCGACCACCGACACCCCCTGCGCCATCGCGCCGTGGGCGAGCGCCGGACGGGTTGTCACATCGCCGACGGCAAAAACGTTCGGCACGTTGGTCCGCATCCGTTCGTCGACCTGGATCAGCCGCCGCTTCTCGTCGATCGCCACACCGATCGACTCCAGACCGATCCCCTCGGTATTCGGCGTCCGGCCGACGGCAACCAAGATCGCCTCAACCGAAACGGTGGTTCCTCCCGCCTCCGTCTGCAGGTCGATCGCAAAGGCGCCGTTCTGATCTTTGATCGCAGCGATACGGCTCTGGGTCAGAATGTCGATTCCCCGCTTTTTAAAGCTTCGTTCCAGCAGCGTCGTCACCTCACGGTCTTCCATCGGCAACAGGGAGGGCATCATCTCAATCATCGTCACCTTCACGCCATAGACCGAGTAGACATAGGCGAACTCGACGCCGATCGCCCCGCCGCCGATGATGGCGATCGACTTGGGAAGCTCCCGGAGGAGAAGGGCGTCGTCGCTGGTCAGTACCCGGCGGCCGTCGACGGCCAGGCCCGGCAGGCTTTTCACCCGTGTCCCGGTGGCGACGATCATCTTTTTCCCCCGGATGACCTTGTTTCCATCCGATCCCGAGATTTCGATCCGGTCGGGCGCAACAATCTTCCCAACCCCGGTGAAGATATCGACCTTGTTTTTCTTCATCACATGCTGAAGACCGGCATGGAGTTTCTGAGTCACCTTTTTACTTCGGTCGATCGCTTGGCCGAAATCGGCCCGGACATTTTCGACCTGGATTCCGAACGCTTCCGCCTGCTGGATGAGAGAAAGAACCTCCGCGTTCCGGATGATCGCCTTCGAAGGGATGCAGCCGTGGTGGAGACAGGTTCCGCCGACCGCTTCTTTCTCGATCACGGCGACTGAAAGGCCAAGCTGCCCGCCCCGGATCGCCGCCACATACCCCCCCGGGCCGCCTCCGAGGATCAGCACGTCATAGATTTTTTCTTCCGTCACGTTGGACCCCTGCGCTTTCACTACAATGCCAGATAGAGCGGGTTCTGAACGGTTTTCTTCAACTCCTTCAGAAACTCCGCCGCCGCAACCCCGTCGGCCACCCGATGATCGGTGGAAAGGGTCACCTTGACCGTTTTCCCAATCCGGATCTGGCCGTCGCTGACCACCGGCTTTTCCAGGATCGACCCGATCGCCAGGACTCCCGATTCGGGAGGGGTGATGATGGCGCTGAACGACTCGACATCGTACATCCCGAGGTTCGAAAGACTAAAAATCGCGCCGGTATACTCTTCCGGTTTGAGGGCTTTTTCCCGCGCCCGCTTGATTTTATCCCGGACCTCGGTCGAAATTTGAGTCAGCGTCTTCCGGTCGCAATCCCGGATGACGGCGGTAATGATCCCGTCCGGAACCGCCACCGCGAGGCCGACGTCAATCCCTGTGGCGATTCGAACCCGATCTCCCAGATAGGTCGACCGATAGGCGGGGAATTTCCGCAGCGTCAGGCCGACCGCCTTGAGAAACAGTTCGCTCAATGTCAACTTCACTCCGCCCGGACCTTCTTCCATCTCCTCTCGGAAAGCGGTGATCTTTCCCATGTCGATCTCGGAGGTAACGTAGAAGTGGGGAACCGGGGCCTTGCTCTGGACCATCCTCTTGGCGATCGCCTTCCGGATCATCGAGAGTTCGATCTCCTGACCTGTCTCTATATTCGATTCCGCCGGCGTCGGCGCTGCCACCGCGACGACCCCCTCGACATCCCGCTGGGTGATCCGCCCCCCCGGTCCGCTCCCCTTCACGTTCCGCAAATCGATCCCCCGTTCCTGCGCAATCTTCCTCGCAAGGGGAGAAGCCTTGATCTCCTCCGACGGCAGGCCAGCCTCTGGCGTAGGGAAAGATACGGCCACCGGTGGTGGAGCCGACGGTTTCTTCGGAGGGGAGGGAGCGACCGATTGGACCTGTGCTTTCTCCGATGCCCCCTTTTCCTCGCGTTTTCGCATCCGCGGCAGCGTCTCGTGGGCCAAGATCTCATCGATCCGCTCGTCTTCCCTGGCAATCAGGGCGATCAGATCGCCGGAAGGGACCACATATCCCTTGGGAACCAGGATCTTTTTCAGAATCCCGGAGGCGAACGCCTCCAGATCCATCACCGCCTTGTCGGTCTCCACCTCGGCAATCGGATCGCCGCTTTCGACCCGATCCCCCTCTTGCTTGTACCATTGGAGGAGAACCCCTTCCTCCATCGTATCGGTCAATTTCGGCATGACAACACGATTCGCCATCGTTACCTCACTCCAAATACATCACCTTCTTGACCGCCTGTACAATCTTTTCCATCGACGGAAGCGCCGCCTGTTCCAGATTCTTGGCGTAAGGAATCGGGACATCCTCCCCGTTGACCCGTTCGATCGGAGCGTCGAGGTGGTCGAACGCTTCATGATAGATCCGATCCGAAATCTCGGCGCCGACGCTGGCGAACGGCCACGCCTCTTCCACAATCACCACCCGGTTCGTCTTTCGGACCGACTTCAGAATGGTTTCCATGTCAAGCGGCCGGAGGGTCCTTGGATCAACCACCTCGGCGTCGATCCCTTGCTTCGCCAATTCGTCCGCCGTTCTCAGACACAAAAGGAGCATCTTCGACCAGGCAATGAGCGTGACATCTCTCCCCTCTCGCTTCACGTCGGCCAGACCGATCGGGATCGTATATTCCCCCTCCGGGACCTCCCCCATTGTCCCGTAGAGGGCCTGGGCCTCGAAACAGATGACCGGATGATCGTCCCGGAGGGCGCTTTTCATCAGCCCCTTGGCGTCTTTGGGAACAGACGGCGCAATCACTTTCAACCCCGCAACGTGGCAGTAGAACGACTCCAGGCTCTGGGAATGCTGTGATGCCAACCGCGAGGCCGATCCACCCGGCCCGCGGACGACGATCGGCATCTGAAACTGTCCCCCCGACATCGACCGGATCTTCGCCGCGTTATTGATGATCTGATCGATCGCCACCAGGGAGAAGTTGAAGGTCATCATTTCGATGATCGGACGGAGGCCGACCATCGCGGCGCCGATTCCGACCCCCGTGAAACCGGCCTCGGTGATCGGGGTGTCGATCACCCGCATCGGCCCGAACTCTTCCAGCATCCCACGGCTGACTTTAAAGGCGCCCTGATAGAATCCAACCTCTTCCCCCATCAGGAAAATCCGCCCGTCGCGGCGCATCTCTTCGCGCATTGCTTGATTCAGGGCATCCCGGTAGGCAATGTGGGGCATTTGACCTCCGAAAAGTTGAGTGCTCTATTGCACATCAAAGATCTTCAGGCCTTAATCCTGTGTGTTTCGCGATCCTGGCCAACATTTTTGGCCCAATCTCATCGCGATCGTGAAAGGCGAATACATAGTCCGGAAATCCGGGTTTAGCAAGCGTCTTGTGCGATCCTGACGAGCGCTTAACCACCCACCCATTCCGTTCTAAGGCAGCCAGCACTCTCTTCGCTCTTGTGCTGCGCCATTGACTCATGCGGCGGCAAAGGTAATTTCAATGGGCCCGACCGGATGCTCACCCTGTTCAATGCGATCGGCGACAACTCGTAGCGCGAGAGCCTCTGCCTGCGCAACAGCCTCCTCACGGCTGCCGCCGTACTTCATCACGCCAGGAAGCTCAATAATCTCTGCAATCCAACGATCATCCGCCTCTTGTTCGGTTTCAACTGTAAACCTCATTATTCCTCCCCTCTTTGTTTTGTGTGTCCAACGCCGGGGCTGAGCGGCTTCATTTAAATCGCTCCTGATACAAGACTGATGAATCACCCTATTCCGTCAGTGCGGAAATCGGCGGCTCCGGACTTTTATCGGCGAAGTCGACCGCTTCTTGAACGATTTCCTGAATCTCCTGTTCCATCTTCGCGATCTCTTCGGGGGTGATCCCCTTTGCCTCCAGCAGTTGCCGCTGAAGGGTGAGGATCGGATCGCGTTTTTTCTGATGGTCGACCTCTTCCTTCGTCCGGTAGTGGCCGTGAGCCGGATCGGCCATCGAGTGCCCCATGTATCGATAGGTCCGGGCCTCGACGAAGATCGGCCGTTTCGCCGTGCGGACACCATCGATCACTTGGGTCATCTTATGATAGACATCGGTGACATCCATGCCGTCGAGATGCTGAAACGGCATATCGTACGCCCGGGCGACATGGGCGATGTCATAGAGGACGGAGGCGCGTTCAACCGGCGTTCCCATCCCAAATCGGTTGTTCTCGCAAATAAAGACAACGGGGAGCCGCCAGAGGGCCGCAAGGTTGAGCGCCTCGTGAAACTGCCCCGAAGGGACCGCCCCCTCGCCGAAAAAACAGAGGACCACCTGATCCCGCTTCTCGTATTTTATCGCAAAGCCAATCCCGGCCGCCAAGGGGAGATGTCCCCCGACAATGGCGAATCCACCCATGAAATGCCGGCTCGCATCGAAGAGATGCATCGATCCTCCCATCCCTTTCGAGACGCCGGTCTCTTTTCCAAAAAGTTCCGCCATCACCCGCTTCGGCGGAAGCCCCCGCGCCAGGGCGTGGCCGTGCTCGCGATAGGTGGTGATAATGTAATCGTCCGGCCGGGCCGCCGCGATCGCCCCGACCGCCACCGCCTCTTCTCCGATATAGAGGTGGCAGAATCCGGCGATCTTGCCGAGGGCATACATTTCCGCCGACTTTTCCTCGAATCGGCGGATCAGCGTCATTTGACGGAGCAATTCGATATGAGGGACTTGAGGATCAGATACCATGATGCAATCTCCCGGGAAGAACACGCTGAGGACGCCTCGGCGCCGGAGAAAACAGCGTTCGAGGGCCGGTGGAGATCTCAGGACCCGCGACAAAATAACTACCACATTCAAGCCGCCGATCCATCCCGCCCTGCCACGTTGCTCGTCGCTTACATACCAAAGGGTATGCGCGCTCCTCGCCCGGGGTCCCCGAAAAGCCTGTTTTTCGGGGTGGGCACCTTGCCGGGCGGGCGCCTCGACGCCCTGATCTGCGCCACTTATTTTGTCGCGGGTCCTTGATGATGGCAGACAGGCAAAAAAAGCTTAGCAGGTTTATGGCGAAAAATCAAAAAAGGAGATCGATTGAATCAGGGGCGTTGGGGGTGTTGGGAGAGGCGCGCGATCTGTTGATCAAGCCGGCGGAGTGTTTTTTCTTTTCCCAGGATCGCCAGCACCTCGAAGATGCCGGCGCTGACCGTCTTTCCGGTCACGGCGGCCCGAATCGGTTGGGCGATCTGGCCCAGCTTGAACCCCATCGATTCGCTGATCGACCGGAAGGCCGCTTCGAGGGTTGCCTGTTCGAAGGAAATGCCGGAGACCCCGTCGCGAACCGCCTTGAGAATCGGGAGGATGTCGGGAGAGAGCGCCTTTTCTGCCTTTTCGTCAAGACGAATCTCGTCCGCGAAAAAAGGAAGCGCCGATTCGGCCATCTCGACGAGCGTCCGGGAACGTTCACGCAGCGCCATCACCGCTTGCTCCAAACGGTTTTCCGCGATCCGGTCGGCGGTGACGCCGAATTGTTCCAGCCGGGGAAGAAGGAGCCGGGCCAGCCGCTTTGAGTCTCCCGTTTTAATATGGTGAGCATTGAGCCAGAGAAGTTTTTCGGGGTTGAAGATGGCGGCAGAGGTCCCGACCTGTTCGGTCGAAAATTTTTCGATCAGCTCCTGCATTGAGAAAATTTCTTGATCTTTGTGGGACCAGCCGAGCCGGGCGAGGTAATTGACCATCGCCTCCGGGAGATATCCCTCTTCGTGGTATTGTTGCACCGAGGTCGCGCCATGCCGTTTCGACAAGCGCGCCTTATCGGCGCCCAAAATCATCGGGACATGTCCGAATTTCGGCAGGGGATAACCGAAGGCATGGTAGAGCTGGATCTGCCGCGGGGTGTTGTTGAGATGGTCGTCTCCCCGGATGACGTGGGAGATCCTCATCTCGACATCGTCAACCACCACGCAAAAATTGTAGGTGGGGGTTCCATCGGACCGGAGGATGATCAGGTCGTCGACCGTCACCGCATCGAAGACGACCTTTCCCTTGATCAGGTCGTCGACGACGATCTCCCCCTCCGTGGAGGCCTTGAACCGAATCGCCGCCTCTTGTCCGGAAATCAGCGACGTCTGTTTTCGGCAACGCCCGTCGTAACGGGGGATCCTTCCGGCGGCCATCGCCTCTTTTCGGCGGGTCTCCAACGCCTCCGCAGAACAGTAGCAGCGGTAGGCCAAATCGCGATCGAGCAGTTCTTGGACCTTTTGACGGTAGACTTCCAGGCGCTCGGTCTGGCGGGGGGGATCTTTGTCGGATTTTTCCCATCGATCCCAATCGAGTCCGAGCCATTTCATCCCGTCGATAATCGCCTCAATCGCTTCTTCGGTCGAACGGGAACGATCGGTGTCTTCGATTCGAAGGAAGAATTTCCCCCCGTGGTGCCGGGCGAACAGCCAGTTGAAAAGCGCGGTCCGGGCCCCGCCGATATGAAGATAGCCGGTCGGGCTGGGGGCGAATCGGACACGAAGATCGGACATGAATCACTCCATCTGGGCGCAAGTTGGGAGCGAGGATTATGGCAGCTTTGCGAAGAAAAGTAAATCGCACTTTGGATAAAAAGGTTGGCTGGGGGACGAGGATTCGAACCTCGGTAAGCAGAGTCAGAGTCTGCTGTCCTGCCGCTAGACGATCCCCCAGTTGAAAGGAATGATTATGAAAAGGCAGCCAGACTCTACCGAAAACCGAAGGGACTGTCAAGCTTCGGGATCGGTTCTTTTTTAGCCTGCGGGCAGGAAGGAAAGGGGGTAGAGAACGGTTGTGATCCCTCGCTCGGCCGTCGGGAATTGCCAGCGAAGGATCTCTTGAACGATCGCTTCTTCGAAGACCGGGTCGGAAAGGGTCGAGGTCACCAGCCGGCAGGAGGAGACCTTCCCTTGAGAAGAGATAACGAATTCGACGGTGGCGAATCCCTGGAGATCGGGCCTTGCCTGAAGTTGCCGTGTATAGAGGAGATGAAGCTTCTCAACATTCCGGCGGACGATGTCGGAGATGACCTGCTGACTCCGATGCGTTCCTTCCGGTTGAATGATCCGGGTCTGAGAGAGATCTTCCTGGACGACGGCCCGCCGGGTTTCGGTGATCCGTTCTTCCTGAGAAGCAACCGCTTGTTGTCGCATTTTTTCCATCGCCTCCCGTGGAAGAGAGGGCGAGGAGGGGATCGAAGGAAACGAGGAAGATGGAGATGGAGAAGCGGAGGAGGAGGAAGAAGAAAAAAAAGAAGAGGGAGCCTTCGTCATTGCGGGGGGAGGAGGAAGGCTTTTTAAAGAGGTAAAGTCCCCCCCGGCCGATGGGCCAGTCCCTTTCCCGCCCAACAGGCCGAGGAGACCCACCTTTTTAACCTCCTCTGCCGGTGGAATCTTTGGAAGCGACGCCGCCGGGGCTTCCTGTCGGGTGTCCGAACCTTTTTCCAGGCCACGAGTGGCCGCTTCTTTTTCTAGGCCATCGGCCTTCGCGAGTGTCTTTGTTACCGGGGGTCCGGCAGGTGTCGGAAGCGGTTTTCCCATTTTTGCAGCCTCGATAAGCGGGGAATCAATTTTTGGGGGGATCTGCTTGACTGGTTCCGCCGGGATCGGTTCAACCTTCGTCCGTTCCAGCGGCGGGAGCGATTCCGGTGGTGGCATCCCTTTCTGTTTCTCGGTCAGAATTCGGGCCGTTCGAGCCGGTTCATTTGCCGGCGCTGGAAGGGACAATGGCGTCCGATCGGTTTTCTCTTGCAGTTGAATGAAGACAATCAACATGAGGTAAATTGAAAAGAAGACCGACAAGATCCGGCGAAAGGTTTTATCGGTATCGAGCACAATGACCTTCAGGGAATGGTCGGAGGTGGCATCGGAGACCATCAGGTCGTTTGTCATCATCACGACTCCCGGCTCAACACGGCAAGAGAGATCCGCTCGATTCCCGATTCGGTGACGGTGACCATGACCTTTTTGAGGAGAGTAAACGGGATGGTTCGATCGCCGAGGATCGTGACCTTGGTTCCCCCTTGGGCTGTGATGCGGGCCTGCACCGACGGGATGGTCGGGTCGGCCGTTTCGAGAACGCTCGGACTGTCGGCAACCGGGATCCCATCGACGAGGATCTCTTTCGGTGTGATCGTCACCGTGAGGGCCCGCTCCGGCAGTTGGGACGCCGTCGAAAGCGGGAGGATCACATCCTTGGCGACGGAGATCACCTCCCCTCCCTCCGACGTCTGGAACAAAAGGAAGAGAACCAGGATGGTGAACATATCCATCAAAGAGATCAGATTCAGATAAGGAGGGGTCATTTTGCGTCGTCTGACACGCTGGATCATCAGGAGATCTCCCCTAAAGAAACATCGGGAAAAAGCGATTCAGATCGGCTTATCCCCCCGGCAACCATCCGGACCGTTCGGCAGGCATCCATCACCGCGATAAGATCGTCATAGCGGGTCTTGGGCCGGCTCAAGAGGACGACTTCCCGCGCATCGGGATGGGCCTGTTTTAATTGTTGCATCAATGCGGAAAGGGCTTCGGCATCCGGTTTTCCCTCACGATGTTTGATAAAGGAGATCCTCTTCCGACCGTCGGCAACGGTGGTCCCCTCTTCCTCGATTGCGACCGTCAGGTGAAAAGAAGAGGTGGCGGCAGGGGATTCCGTCTTGTGGAGGCTCACCCCCCCTCCCGATCGATCATCGAGCTTCGGGAGATGAAGATCGACGATCGCGAGACGTGAGAAAACGGCAATGGTCAAGAGGAAGGGGACCAACGTGATCATCAGGCTGATGTAGCCGAGCTTAAACGGCAGGAGCGCCGCCTCGATCTTCTCCTTTTTCTTTTTTTTAAAAAGCGTTCCACCCATTGGCTATCCGTTATTCGAGGCAATCTTGACGAATTTAAAACAGTACTCTTCCAGGTGATTCAGAAGTTGGTGTGTTTTCGCTTGAAGGAGGGTGTAAAAAAACATCAACGGGATGGCAACCAGCAATCCAAAGGCGGTGGCATACATGGCGGTCGAAATCCCTTGTGATAAAATGGCTCCCTTCTGGGCCGGATCGGCGACCGAAATCGCTTGGAATGATTTGATCAAACCGAGGATCGTCCCGAGTAACCCCAGAAGGTTGGCAATATTGGCAAGGGTTGGAAGATAGTCGATCCGTTTTTCGATTTGGGGAAGAACTTCCAACAACGCCTCATCGACCGCTCCCTGGATCGCCTCTCTCTGGGTCGGGGGCTCCGCTTGGCTTAATCCGCGGGCAAAGACAAGGCTCAACGGAGCGTTGGAGGTTTTGCAGGCGGCGAGCGCCTCTTCCCGGTTATTCGATTGCAACGCCTTACCAATCGATGACAGAAGGGCCGTTCCATTGATCTTTGATCGCTTGATAAAGAGGGTGCGCTCGACAACGATGGCCCCCCCGAAGATCAAGATGAAGAGGATCAGGTAAATGAAGACCCCTCCCTCTTTCGCCACCGCCATTAACATTTCAACGATTTCCATTGCTGTCTCCTCTATTCGATTCGTCTTCGTTCATCCGATCCCCCTCGAAGAAAGAGAGATCGGGGTGGGTAATTTGCCGAAAAATTTCCCGTGTCATCTCTGAATCTTCCCCTTCCGTTTCCCCTTCCCACGGAAGGGCGGTCGAAAGGGCGGGAAGGGCTTCGGTCGCACCGCCCCCCCCTTTTTTCTTTGAGGCGGCGTCGCCCCCCTTGATCATCGATTCGTCGAGGACAACCGTTTTGTCTGGATTGGACGGTTCTGCGCCAAAACTAACCCCATGAAACGGGAGAAGCGCGCAGAAAGAGAAGAAGACGAGGTTTTTCCTCAAAAATTGATTCCATTTCATCAGTAAACCACCTCTTCCTCGCGTGACGATTCGATTTGCTCATGAATCTGTTGAAAATGCTCCCTGCTTTTATCGACCCATTCGTTCTCTACGCCGGACTGTTTGGCCCAATCGATGGCCTGTCGATAGGTTTCCCCCGCCTTCTGAAGGTAGGGAAAGGCCTGCTCAACAAGAAGGCGATCGTAGGCCGCTCGCTCTTCCTCCGAGAGACCGGGAGGACGCTCCGACTGAAGAAGGGCGCGGCTGAACTCCTCGAAAACCTCCCCCATTTGATGGGTTGCCTCCAAGACCAACCCCGGAGAGGGGGCATTCACCACCTCGTTATAATGACCAAGGAGGAGATCAAAGAGGTTCTTTTTTTTCTGAAGATTTTTCTCCAGCGGGGCAACCAAATTAATCTCTCGGTAACGTTTGTTCTCGATGCCGGCGACAAGAAGGTGGGCCTTTGCCAGGTAAAAGGAAGCGGCCTCTTTCTCTGGCGAGACCGGTTTTCTTCGGGCCGTTTGACGGGGCGTCGATTCAAGGAGATCGGTCAACATCTTTTGGGCGACCTTTTCCTGGCCGAGCTTTAGTTTCGCTTCCGCCCCCCGGACGATCCCCTCGATCCGCCGTTCCCGGTTCCCTCCCGCCCGCTCGACCGACTGGAGCGCCAAAAGAGAGACTTTTTCCCAATCCTCCATTTTTTCATACAGCGCGATCGCCCGACCCAAGGCCTGAGCGGGAAAACCGGCATCATTACTGAGTTCTCCCCGGAATTCTCCCCGGAGTTCTCCTGCCTTTTCGTAGATCTTGGCCGCTTCTTTCAGCCCCCCGGTCTCTTCATAGAGGGAAGCAAGTCGTAACAAGGAAGACGGATAGAGGGGTGATTGGGGGTACTGTTTCGAGAAAGCGGCGAAGGTCTCCCTTGCATCCTCTTTCTCCCCGGCTGTTTCCAAAAGGGAGGCGGCCTCAAAAAGGGCGAGCGGCGCCAACTCGTTTTTTTCATTAGACCGGTATCCCGCCATGAAGGCGTCGGCGGCATCCCCGGGACGCCCCTCCTGTTTCAGTGCTTCTCCTAGTTGATAATAAGAAAAGGTGAGCAAGCTCACGAGGGCCGTCGTCTCTTTCTCCGGGATTGCAATCTCCGCTTCGAACACTTTGGCAAGGAGGGCACTGAGGTGTTGTATCGCTTCGGAATACCTCTTTTCATTGAGATACCCCTGTACAATCAATCTCTGGGCCGCAAGCCAGAGGAGGCAACGCTTTCGATCCTCTCCCCCCTTCTCACAATCGCGACCCCTCTCGTCGGTGACGACCGTTTCCGCGAATCGCCGGCTTTTTTCGTAATCCTTTTCTTGCAGAGCGATCTCGGCCTGTTTCAGATAAACTTGAGAGACACGAAGATCTGAAGGAAAGTTTTGGATGAAGCGGCCATAACTCTCCCAGAGCCGGTCGGGAGGGACGCCGGTTTTTTCCGAAATCAATATCTCGCGATAAGCCGCTTCGGAAGCCAGTGAATGCGGCGGATCATTATAAGCGCTCTTCCGATAATGCTCGGCCGCCCGGGGCTCTTCCTTTAATTCAGCCAGGGCTTCGGCATAATGGAAACGGACCGGGCCGGTCTCTTCGTCGTCCGGAAAAAGGGTGAGATAACGCTCGTACCAGGGGATCACTTTTTGGTAGAGGGCGGCGCGTCCCCCTTTTTTCGCTTCGTCATGGAAGGTCGCCGTCAAAAACAATAACTGCTCCTTGAGGACCGGTTTGACCCGATCGGTCCCCTCCGGGCCGTTCTCTTCAGCCCATCGGGTGCCGGGCCGGTAGTTTTCAACGAAAGAGATCCGAGTCTGAATCTCCTCCGGGGTGGGAATCTCAGTCCGATGGAGGTCGATCATTACCCGATGAAGGAAAGGGGTTTCCACATAGCGGGGATAGGCGGCGATCCAGACCGCGATTAATTGCGATGCCTCTCTCTTCCGGCCAGAATGCTCGTAATACTCCGCCAGCGACGAAAAAATTGGGAACGATTCGACAAGAGGAGTCTCCCGAAGCCAGTCGATCAAGGTGGCCGGTCCCCCTTTCATCTCAAGCGCCAAGGCAAGCAAACGGTGGTACTCTTCCCGCTCTTCGGAGTTCTTTTTCCCATGACAAGGGGTTTGTTCAGTCGAAGAGGGCGAATCGGACTCCCCCGAATCGGGCTGCCCATCGACCGGCTTTAAAAACGCTTTCAGTTGAAAGAGAATCGGGAGGACCTTTTCCGGATTTCCCAACTGGAGCCTGCTCCATGCCGTCTTGTAGAGGGCGTTTCGATACAAATACGATTTCGGACGTTCTGCCAATGGACGATAATAGCTGATTGCCGCGTCGTATTTTCCACGTTCGAAGGCGATCTCTCCCAGGCGGAAGGTCGCTTCTTCGGCATAAGGACCGGTGGGGTCGGTCTTGAGGAGGCGTTTTAAAAAAGCCTCTGTCTCTTCCACTTTTCCCGCACGGGCCGCGGCCCGCGCCCGTGAATAGAGGGGATCGTGGCGGCGACCTTTCGCCGCGACAACCCCGCTTCCGTAGAGCATACAACGTCGCGCCAAATCCGAGGCAAGCTTCTCCTCCATCTTGCGCGCCGCCTGCTCTTCTTTCCTCAGGAAGAAGAGGGTCCCTTGCCGTTGAGCGAGATCGATTCGGCGAAGGAGCGATGAAATCTCTTGTTGTTCACCAACCTGACGTTCCAATTTCAATAAGGTCTTCTTCAGCAACGATCCGGGGGGAGAGGCCGACAGAGGGGGAATTTCTCCACGCCGGACCTGATCTTGTTTAGATTGAAGTAATTCGATCCGCTTACGGAGCGATTCATACGCCCATGCGTTGGCTTCGATCGCCCCCCGAAAATCGCCCTCGCTGATCCGGGATCGGATCAGCGCCTCGAATAGAAGGCTCCCATAGCGGCTCTCCTGTCCTCCTTCTTCCAACCCCTCCAGGATGCTCATCAGGTTTTCGGAAGACCCGATCTCGAAATAGCTCCAACCGATACCGATCATTGCCAAATTCGTATCGACGTTTTCATTGAAAACTCGGCCGAGACTGGCAAACGCAAGATCATAAGATTTTTGGCTCAAGTGGTAGTAACCCTGAATCAGGTGAGCGCGGGCGATCCAGGGAGAGCCGGGATGTTGATCCCCCCAGCGGATCCATTCTTCCATTTCCTTCTCGAAGCGTTCCTTCTTATGAAGTTGAAGCATCACCAAGGCGGTCAGATAGTGTCGAGAGGGGGCAAACCGACCGGAGAGGGGGATCGATTCAAGAAGGGGGATGATCTCCGAATAATGGCCCTGCTCGAATCCTCCCCACGCGGCGGCCGTCGACAAAAAAGGTTCACCGATGAAAAGGGAACGATCTTTCCGATAGGAGGCGTAAACCAGACCAAAGCGTCTTTGCCGGGCATACAGTTTCATCAGAAGACGGCCCGTTTCTTCCTCAGACATATTGAGGAGGGCTTCCTCGGCCGTCGACCAGAGTCCGGCGTCGAGATAAAAATCAACCCGTTTTTTGATCGGGTCGGAGGGAGAAAAAGCCTCCTCCGGCGAAAAACGCTTGAGCAACTGAACGACTTCCTTCTCCAGAAGGGTCCATGACCTAGACTCGGGCCTGGTCTCGGACATTCCCTTTTGAGGGAAGAGAACGGCCAAAACCGGCAAGAGGAGGAGGCATACGTAGCGGGTGAGATCCTTTTTAGACATATCCATTTTTGGGCATAATTCAATTCGATTATCCCAAATGTAACATGCCGTCCTTCTTTGTCAAGAAATCGGCAACCCTTCCAACCACCGCCCTCTCGCACCCTCTCGCCCGTCGCTCTCCCCCATCCCGCAGAGGACGATTTTGTCTGAAAAGAAACCATCCCGTAGTGAAGCGGCGGTGAAACGGAATCACCGGATGAATCGGTCCTTCGCAAGAAAAGCAGATAAAATCAGGCTCTTGCGCCATTTTCCAGCGGCCCTCCTTATCGTGGCATCTTCCTTGCTTTATCCTTCCCACAGATACATCGTCGTATCGGGCGAAGGCGCTCTCTTCCTGAGAACAAGGGAAGGGGCGCCTTTTTTGTTTTTTGCTAAAAAGGGAGGAAATGAATGAGACCGCATTTTGCCACCGTGGGGGAGATCAAAAAGACAAATGTCTTATCGGCCAAAACGGAGACGTCGGCGTACCAGGTCGCCCTCTCTCTTTTGGACTCGAGTTTCCAGGGAATGCCGATCGTCGACGCGGAAAACCGGGTCGTCGGAAAGATCACCGAAAACGATCTGCTCAAAGCACTGTTGGAAGGAAAGGACCTGGAAAAAATGGAAGCGGGGGAGATCATGCAGCGTTGCCCGGTGGTGATCGAAACCGACACCCCGATGGAAGAAGCGGTCCGATACATGATCGAACTTCATCTCCTTCGGATTCCGGTCGTCGATCAAAGGGGGCGGCTGATCGCCTCTGTCACACGGCATGATCTCCTACGGGGCTGGCTGGGGGTTTGGGTCAATGATGAAAGGAGGGGCTATGTCAATCTGCGATTCGTCTGAAAAAAAAATCAACCGGCGACACTTTCTCGGCGCCGCCGGCCTCTCAGCCCTGGGGGTCTTGCTTTCAGGGCTCCCTCCGCTGACACGCGGGCTCTTCGCCGGAACCGGCGACACACCGGAGATGCCCAAGCTCAAAGTGGGTTTTATTCCGTTGACCGATTGTGCCTCGATCGTCATGGCGCACGAGTTGGGGCTCTACAAGAAACATGGCCTCGACGTGACCGTCTCGAAGGAAGCCTCCTGGGCGGCGGTTCGGGACAAGTTGACAATCGGGGAAAACCAGGCCTCTCATCTCCTTTACGGGATGGCGTATGCCTCGACCCTCGGCATTACCGGAGCGGAGGGACAGAAGAAGGAGATGGTCATCCCAATGGCCTTGAATCTGAACGGTCAGGCGATCACCCTGAACAACGACTTGAAGAAAAACGGGGTGGCGACCCTTTCGGACCTAAAAAAGCGGATTGATGCCGACAAAGGGAAACGGATCTACACCTTTGCGATGACCTTTCCCTCCGGAACCCATGCAATGTGGCTCCGATACTGGCTCGCCGCAGGCGGGATCGACCCGGACAACGACATCAAGCTGATCACGATTCCCCCTCCCCAGATGGTCGCCAATATGCGGATCGGGAATATGGACGGATACTGCGTCGGAGAGCCTTGGAACGCCCGTGCGATCCTCGACGGAATCGGCTGGACAGCGAGCACCACGCAGCAGATCTGGAAGAACCATCCTGAGAAGGTGTTAGGGCTCACACGGGAGTTTGCAGAACGGAATCCAAAGACGGTGAAGGCGCTGATGATGGCGATTCTGGAGGCGGCGCAGTACATCGACAAGATGGAGAATCGGGCAAAGGTTGCCGAAGTCATCAGCCGGAAAGAATATGTCAACGCCCCACTGGAGGTGATCCTCGGACGGCTCTCTGGAAAGATCGATTATGGTGACGGGAAGATCGTCGATGACCCGGACGACATGCGGTTTTTCGAACGGGAGACGACCTTCCCCTGGAAGTCGCACGGCCTCTGGTTCCTGACCCAGCATCGCCGGTGGGGATTTATTGACAAGCCGATCGACTACAAGAAAGTCGTTGATCAGGTCAACCGGACCGACCTCTACCGGGAGGCGGCCAAGTCGCTTGGCATCCCTGTTCCGAAAGAGGATTACAAGAAGGAGATCCTCTTCGATGGAATCGCGTTTGATCCGGCCGATCCGGAGGGGTATGTCAAGAAATTCAAGATTCGGAGGCTTTAAAGATGGAGAAGCTAAAAATGGAGGTGGTGTTGCCTGTTAAAGATGTAAGGACGCACCTGCGTGTGCGCCTAAATCAGGGCGGACCGATCGGTCCGCCCCCACCGAACCCCGTATCAAGATCGGCCGGACGCTCCTGGTTACAATCTTTCCGCCTTGATCATTTTATCCTTCCAATCGCCGTTTTTGTCCTGACGCTGGTGTTTTGGGAAATGGTCAGCCAAACGGTCGCACCGGGGATTCCCGGTCCGATTCGAACGGTATCAAAGAGCTGGGACCTGATCCGCGACCCCTTCTTCAACCGTGGTCCCAATAACAAAGGCCTCGGATGGCAACTCCTCTACAGCCTGGGAAGGGTGGCGATCGGTTTCGCCCTGGCGACGGCGGTCGGGATTCCGATCGGTTTTCTGCTCGGGGCCTCTCCCGCCTTCTATCGGGCGGTCAATCCGTTGATCCAGATCCTCCGGCCAATCTCCCCGTTGGCCTGGCTTCCGATCGGGTTGACCGCCTTTAAAGCGGCCGGCCCGGCGGCCTTCTTCGTCATCTTCATCACGTCGATCTGGCCGATCATTCTCAACACCGCGTTCGGGGTGCAGAAAATTTCACCCGATTACCTCTCGATCGCCCGGGTCTTGAGGCTCTCCACCTGGAAGCGGTTTCACAAAATCCTTCTGCCAGCGACCCTTCCCTATACGTTCACAGGCCTGAGAATTTCGGTCGGAATCGCCTGGCTTGTGATCGTCGCGGCGGAAATGTTGACCGGCGGCGTCGGGATCGGCTTCTTCGTCTGGGACGAATGGAACAATCTCAACCTGGAACACATTATCTTGGCGATTTTTGTCATCGGCATTGTCGGGCTGATCCTGGATGGAGGGATGGCCCTCTTGGGAAGGAGATTTGACTATGAAGTGCGATGAAGCGATGGTGCGGGACTTTGTCAAAAGAGTCGAAACACCCTATCTGGAGATCAGCCAGGTTCACAAGACGTTCGAGGGGTCGAGGGGAAACTATCCGGCCCTCCAGGGGATCGACCTGAAGATCCGGAAAGGGGAATTCGTCACCCTGATCGGCCATTCCGGATGCGGCAAGAGCACCCTTCTTTCGATCGTCGCCGGGTTGACCGAACCGAGCCGGGGAGGGATCGTTCTCGACGGGAGGGAGATCGACGGACCGGGACCCGACCGGGGGATGGTCTTCCAAAATCATGCCCTCCTCCCCTGGATGACCTGCGCGGAAAACGTCGCCCTGGCGGTCGAGGCGGTTTTCCCGGAGATGGATCGTGCCGAACGGGAAAAGCGGGTCGGACACTTTCTCGACATGGTTGGTCTGAGCGAGGCGGCGGG
>CAZOFJ010000015.1:0-53168 GCA_964579005.1 uncultured Nitrospirota bacterium | reverse complement strand
GCAATTCGATCGGCCTGGTCCTGGTCGGCGGGATGATCATCGGCACGATCTTCACCCTCTTTGTGGTGCCGTCGCTCTATATGCTGATCGCAAAACAGCACCATGCCGACCGTACCGCCGCGCCGCAACTCGAATCGGTCAAAGGTGATCAAGTCCAGACCGACCTTGTCCACGAATGAAGCGCAGCCATCATGCTTGCCGATCCGGATGAAGACAAGTCGGCCAAAAATCGGAAGGGACGTCCGATCTCCGGAGGATACGATTTAAACCCGCACCAATCCTAAAATATGCTAAGATCCCTCCCCATGAAACCGAAGGGATGGAACGTTTTTTTTGCATTGCTCCTGATCATGGGAACCGGTTTTCTTTTCTTCGGTTCTGCGTCGAGCCAAACGGTCGGGTCGACCCTGGCCGACCCCGCCTCTCGGAAGGAATGCCGCGTCTGCCACAAGGGGTCGGCCCGGCACCAGATTGACGATTCACGTGATCCCTGGTGCGCCAATTGCCATCAGCTTCACAATCTGGGGAATATCCTGGGGCTAGAGGCCTACTTCCAAAGGGCGGTTCGGGCGGCCGATTCGCGGAAGGAGCCGAGGAAGGGAGAAGAGATCATTGAGCAGAAGATGGTCTTGATCCCGGCGGGGGAATTCATCATGGGAGAGGACTTCTTTAAAAAGAGCGCCGGCCCGCGCCATGCCGTTCATCTCGATGATTACCAGATCGATCTCTACGACGTCACCAACGCCCACTATCAGCGGTTCGTCGAGGCCACGAAAAGAGCTCCCCCCTCTCACTGGAACGGAAATTATTTTCCGCCGGGCAAGGCGAACCATCCGGTCACCTTCGTCAATTGGTTCGATGCCGATGCCTATTGCCGTTGGGCGGGAAAACGCCTTCCGACCGAGGCGGAATGGGAAAAGGCGGCGCGGGGAAGCGATGGACGGATCTTTCCGTGGGGGAGCAAATACGAGCCGAAGCGGGCGAATGTCCCTCCCGAAGAGATCAAAGATACCACGCCGGTGAACGCCTTTCCGGAGGGGAGAAGCCCCTATGGGCTCTATGACATGTCGGGGAACGTTTTTCAATGGACCGCCGACTGGTTTCTCCCCTACCCCGGAAATCAGGTTCCCCATCCGAATTTTGGAGAGAAACTGAAAGTGTTGCGCGGGGGGTCGTTCTTCGATTGCAGTTACTACAAATGCGGTCTTTCTTTCCAGACATTCAACCGGATTTCACTCGCCCCGGCGACCCGGGCGATCTCCGCCGGGTTCCGGTGCGCCAAATCGGGAAGATAACAGAAGGTTCTAAGATGCGGGTCGTGAAATGACTCGAAAAGGAATCGACCTCGCCGCCCTTTTTTATCTGACCACGGCGGTCGTTTGCTTCGTTCCCTATTTTCAATATGGCCATCCGCTGTTGATCGGCGCGGGGGTGGTCTACGGACTTCCTTTTACCGTGGTGGCCGGAGGGCTTGCTTTGAGAAAAGAGTGGGGGCGAAAGCTGGCGCTTCTTCTCTCCCCCTTTTTCATCTTGGCGGTCTTACCCCTTTTGTTCAAACGGAGGCTCACTTTTGTCTTTTCCCTCCCTTTCTCGGTCGGCGTGACCTACCCTCCCGAATCGGCCCTTTTCTTCAAGGGGATGTTTGGTCTATTGATCGCCGGACATTTCGCCGTAATCCTTTATCTTTTTCGGGGTGGGGTGAGGACGCAATTCCCCGGCCAGGCGGGAGGTGTTAGGGGGAGTCAGGGAGATACCGGCGGAGCCGACGGAGCCGGGTCTGGAGAGTGGCCGGATCGTCCGCGCGGAGGGTGACGTGGCCGATCTTCCGGCCGGGTCGCGGCTTTTTGCCGTAAAGATGAAGATGGGTGCCGGGAATAGAGAGAAGGTCGGAGGAATGTTTCACCTCTCCGATCAGGTTGATCATCGCCGAGCAACCGCGTGGCGCGGTCGATCCAAGCGGGAGTCCGACGAGGGCCCGGAGATGATTTTCGAACTGGCTGGTTTCGGCCCCTTCGATGGTCCAATGGCCCGAATTATGAACCCGGGGGGCGATTTCGTTTGCGATCAACCGATCTTCCACTTGGAAGAACTCGATGGTCAGGACGCCAACATAACGAAGGGCATGAATGACCTTGGATGCGTATGTTTCCGCTTTTCGTTGCAGTCCGCGCGCGGAAGCCGGGGCGGGGGCAATCGACCATCGGAGGATCTGCCGTTGGTGGTGCGTTTCGACGAGCGGGTAGAAGCGCGTTTTCCCTCCCTTGGCGGAGACCGAGATCAGTGAAAGTTCGCGCTGAAACGGGATCCGACCTTCCAAGATCAGCCGCCGTGACCGCCCGGTGACCTTCGGGGAATGGTTGGAGGTAGAAACGGAAACCACGGCCTTCCAGGTGGGATCGATCTCCCTTTTGTCATGTAAGACCCACTGCCCCTTGCCATCGTAGCCGGCATGCCGCGTTTTCAATATCGCGGGGAGGCCGGTCTGCCGTGCCGCTGCGTCGAGATCCGAGCGCCGATCGACCGGGGCAAACGGGGCGACCGGGATTCCGAGATTTTGGAGGAATGTTTTCTCGACGAGCCGATCCTGCGCGATCTTCAGCGCCGGGGCCGGGGGGAAGAGGGGGAGCCGGCGGGCGACGAAACGGACGGCGGGGAGGGGAACATTCTCGAATTCGTAGGTCGCCAGATCGAGGCCGGTGGCAAAACGTTTTAATGCGACCGGATCGTCGTAGGCGCCGGTGACCAGGTCTGCGACTTCTCCGGCGCAAGCGTCGGGATCCGGATCAAAGACGCGGCAGCGGATGTCGAGCGAACGGCCGACCAAGGCAAGCATCCGGCCGAGTTGACCCCCTCCAAAAATACCGAGGTGCATTATTCCTCTCGCGGATCGGGATGCTTCAGGACCGACCGGGTCTGTTCCTCGCGATAATGCCGAAGCGCCTCGCGGATGGGGGGATATTTTCCGGCGAGGATCGCCGCGGCGAGGAGCGCCGCATTGATGGCGCCGGCCTTTCCGATCGCCAGGGTCCCGACCGGGATGCCGGCCGGCATCTGGACGATCGACAGGAGCGAGTCGATCCCCTTGAGCGCCTTCGATTCGATCGGAATACCGAGGACCGGCAACGTCGTTTTCGCGGCGGTCATTCCGGGAAGATGAGCCGCGCCCCCGGCGCCGGCGATGATGACTTCCAAACCGCGAGAAGCGGCCTCTTCCGCGTAGGTAAACAAAAGATCGGGGGTACGGTGAGCCGAAACCACTCGAACTTCAAATGGGATGCCCAAGATCTCGAGGGTTGACGCGGCATGAGCCAACGTCTCCCAGTCCGTTTTTGATCCCATGATGACGCCGACCAGCGCTTGCATCGCTCTCCTTCTGTTTTAGGACCCTTCTGTTCACTTGTAACCCGGGATGGCACCCAGGATGGGCTTTATTGACGAACTCTATGACAATGACCCGATGGAGTGCAAGTCCTCTTTTTCCACCCCCGACGGGGAGGGATGAAAGCCCTCCGAAAGGGAACTACTTCGTGTTGTCACCACGGCGGAGGGTCTCTTTGATCCGTTCCTTGGCCTCGGATGAAAGAGAGGCGCCGGTTTTCTGGCCGGCCTTTTCCGGATCACGCCGGAGAATGGCTCGGATAAAACCGATCTGCTTCTGATAGCGGGTGCACCATTTACAGATGAGTAAATGAACCCGGATCTTGATCCGCTGCGGGAGAGGGAGGGGATGCTCCATCGATTCGGAAAGAAGCCGGATCACCTCCTTGCAAGTGGGGGTTTTTCCCGCCAAGAGGTTGATCAACCATACCGGCATCATGCGGGGTCTCCTTTCATCCCTTTCCCAAAAAAATGGGTTTCGAGGCATTGCCGGAGCTGCATCCGGGCGCGGTGCATCAGCACCCAGAGATTGGAAGGGGAGATGTTGAGCGCCGTGCAGACGGCGCCGCTTTCAACGCCGTCGATCTCTCGGAGGGTGAAGACGTTGGCCATTCGGGCTGGAAGTTTTTCGAGGCATCGATCGAGGGTCACCCAGAACTCCTTTCGTTCCAAGAGGGTCTCGGGATCGGCGTTCCATTCGGCCGGGCCGGTTTCATCGCGCTTCCAATGGCCGTTTTCATCAAAGACCCCTTCCGATTCTTCCCCAAAGGGAGCGATCTCCTCCATCGGCGATTCCCGGCCCGTTTTCCTAAAGTGATCGATGATCTTGTGTTTCAGTATCCCGATGAGCCAGCTCTGTTCGGAGGATTGCCCCAAAAAACGATCGTGGGATTGGAGGGCGGAGAGAAGCGTCTCCTGAACGGCATCTTCCGCCAATTTCGGATCGCGGAGACGGAGAAGGGCAAATCGGTAAAGGATGTCTCCATAGCTTTCAACCCAGGTTTCAGGATTGGACGAAAGAACCAGGCTGTTTGTTTGATTGTCGATTGAACGTTCGGTACCCATGAAGAAGCTCCGCCAAGAAACTCCGCGAGACGGGGCAAGTTCTATCATTTTTCATTGGGATCTTTCAAGAGGTCCTTTCTTCATCATCTGACGGGGAAGGTATTTGCATTGATGTTGACAGCCGACGCCTATTGAGAAATAATATCTAAGCGGTTCGTTTGGCCACCTCTTGTTTAAACAGGCCTTTTAACCAAAAGGACGATATGGATGCAAAAGATCTTCAGGAACGGATCAGCGAGCTGATTCAACTTACATCGGGTCCGGCCGAGAACGAGGATCTCATCCGTGAAATCATCATCACCGCGTTGACCCTCTCAAAGAATCACGCCACCCGCGGTGACTTAAAGATCATCCATTCCGCATTAAAGGAAATGCGGTACGGGTTTAAACTCTACGCGCCGTACAAGGATCGCCGAAAGGTGAGCGTCTTTGGCTCCGCGCGAACGAAAGAAACGGAACCGGTCTATGCCTATGCCGCCGAATTTGGGAAGAAAATCTCCGAGGCCGGTTTCATGGTGATTACCGGGGCGGGGGAGGGGATCATGTGCGCCGCGCAGAAGGGAGCCGGTCGCGGCAACAGTTTTGGAATGAACATCCTTCTTCCGTTCGAGCAAGCGGCGAATCAGTTTATCGAGAACGATCCAAAACTGATGACCTTCAAGTATTTCTTCACCCGGAAGCTCTTTTTTATCAAGGAAGCGAGCGCGATCGCCCTCTTCCCCGGCGGACTGGGTACCCATGATGAGGGATTCGAAACGTTGACCCTCCTTCAAACCGGAAAAACCAATCCGATGCCATTCGTTTTCATCGACACGCCGGGGGGAACCTATTGGAAGGCGTGGAAGGTCTATGTGGAAGATGAACTCCTCTCCCGCGGTTTGATTTCGCCCGAAGACCTGAATCTATTTAAAGTGACCGATCAACTGGATGCCGCGGTGGAAGAAATCGTGAACTTTTACCGGAACTATCATTCCCTCCGGTTTGTTCGAGACCAGTTGGTGATCCGATTGAACAGACCGGTCGAGGCGAGGATGCTCGATCATCTGAACGGATCATTTTTGGATATTCTCGTCAGCGGCCGGTTTGTGGCGACCGGCCCCCTTTCCGACGAGGTGAACGAGCCGAAGGTTCTTTCGCTTCCCCGCATTGTCTTCAATTTCAACCGGAGAAGTTTCGGTCGTCTCCGGGAAATGATCAACGTCCTCAATCAATATTGAATCGGTCCGCCGTTCCAATTCCCTTTTGCAATCGTTGGATCGGCATTAAGAAAGAAGGAGATCGCATGAAATCGGTTCGTGTCTTCGCCCCCGCCTCCGTCGGGAACATCGGTCCCGGATTCGATCTGCTCGGGATGGCCTTGGCCGGGATCGGAGATACCGTTGCCGCCACCCGTAAGTCGGAGCCGGGCGTTTTGATCGTTGAGATCACCGGCGACGGAGGAAAACTCTCGCGCAAAGCCGATGAAAATACCGCCGGGATCGCGGCCCGGGCGGTCCTTGACCGTCTCCGGTGTCGAGAGGGGGTCGGCCTCACCCTCCACAAGGGGGTCCCCGGGACGGGGCTCGGCAGCAGTGCCGCCAGCGCGGTCGCCGCCGCTTATGCCGTGAATCTTCTGTTCGGTGAAAAACTGTCCAAGGCGGAGTTGATCCCTTTGGCGGCGGTTGCGGAAGCGAAGGTGAGCAAGGGTTTCTTTCTCGATAATATCGGCCCGTCGATGATGGGCGGAGTGACCTGGAACAATCCGTTTACCAAAGAAGTGGTGCCGTTGGGACGGATCGAAAAAGCGGTCATCATCGTCGCCACCCCCGATTTTCCGCTTCTGACCAAAGAATCGAGAAAAGTCCTTCCAAGGATGATTCCGATGGAACATTTTATTTCAAACATGGCCTACGCCTCGATGATTGCCTGGGCGGTGGCGAAGAAAGATCTGGTTTGGTTCGGGCGGTCTATTCAGGATCTTGTCGCTGAACCGGTTCGGGCCCCGCTCATTCAAGGTTTTGACGACGTAAAGAAAGAAGCATTGGCCGCCGGGGCGCTTGGCTGCTCGATCTCGGGCGCGGGCGCCTCGATTTTTGCCGTGGTCGACGATTTAAAAAAAGCCGAAAAAATTGCAAAAGCGATGGAAAAGGGGTTTGCGCGCCACCGGGTTGGTTCTCAGGTCAGAATTACCCAAATGGATCGTCTTGGCGCCAGAATGGTGAAGTAGAAACCTAACTACTCAGGTTGCCCATCTTTTGCTCCATGGCGGCGTTGCTTCGGTGCTCGAATCCTCACGTATAGACACATACGCTGCGGTTCTGCGCTCCTCACGCCTTGCCCTGAAGCAAAATCTAGACAACCTGGGCAGTTACGTAAAAAGGAGGATAGGAACGAATGATGGAGCTGGGAACCACCCTCACCCGATTTCTGATCGAACAACAACGGAAGTATTACCCGCAAGCGACCGGCGATTTCACCGGACTTCTCGCCGAGATCGCCACGGCGGCCAAGATCATCTCCAGGGAGGTAAACAAGGCCGGCCTGATCGACATTCTCGGTTATAAGGGAAGGGAAAATGTCCACGGCGAACGGGTTCAAAAGTTGGACGACTTCGCCAACGAGACGTTCATTACGATGTTGAGCCATACCGGCCACCTTGTCGGCATCGCCTCCGAAGAGCTGGAGGGGATTTATCCGATTCCGGAGCCGCATCCCAAGGGGAAATATGTTTTTTTAGTTGATCCGCTCGACGGTTCATCGAATATCGACGTCAATATCAGCATCGGATCGATCTTTTCGATCCACCGGAGAAAGAGCGCCGGATCGGAAGCAACGATGGAGGATTTTCTACAACCGGGGCGAGATCAGGTCGGCGCCGGTTATATTATCTACGGCTCATCGACGATGATGGTCTATAGCACCGGCTACGGCGTTCACGGGTTTACACTCGATCCGAGCATCGGCGAGTTTCTTCTCTCACATGAGGATATTCAGATTCCCTCAAAAGGGAAGATCTATAGCATCAACGAAGGGAATGCGCCCCTCTGGACGAATGGAATCAGGCAGTATGTAGAAGATTTAAAAAAAGAAGGGGCAACCGGCAGATATGTGGGGTCGCTCGTGGCCGACTTTCACCGGAATCTCTTAAAAGGAGGGGTCTACCTCTACCCGGCAGACAACAAGAATCCGCAGGGAAAACTCCGTCTTCTTTACGAGGCGGCGCCGCTTGCCTTTATCATCGAGCAGGCCCGGGGTCGGGCCACAAATGGAAGCGTGCCGATCCTCGATATTAAACCGGAGAAGCTTCATCAAAAGGTTCCTCTGATTATCGGAAGCGCCGAGGATGTGAAACAGGCCGAGGCCTTCTGCGGATAGCTCATTGGGTGCAGCGGGATATCGCAAAGTCGGCCCCTTCGGCGTCGATCTCGCCGGTGCCTTTCTTGAGGGCGTCAATATTGTATAAATCTGGAAAAACATGATCCCAGAGATTATTTCGGGCCTTGACCAGTTCGCTGCCATAATGGATCAGGTCGCCCGCGTCATTGCAAATGAGGGTATTAAATCCCCCGTTGATTCCTTGTTCGCCTAAGTCGGGGGTCGCTGTGCCGTGGACAACGATCCCCCCACCCTGGTTGGAGATGACCCGATTCTGACGAAAGATGGGGCCGGCATCGGTGATCTCCACGCCGACGCCGGGGGAGGCGTTGTTGTTGGTGATATTGTTTCGCTCGAACCGGCTGGCATCTCCCGCCAATACTTGAATCCCAATTTTATTCGCATTGACGGCGTTAGCGGAGATGTTCATGCCGCTTCCGATGACGAGAAGGCCGATTCGGTTGTTGCTAAACTCGCTGCTTTTGACTTCGGCACGGACCCCTTCTGCAAGGAGTCCTACCTCGCCCCCGCTCCGGACGGCCAGATTTGAGATCGATGCCCCTTCTTCAATGATGATCGCTGCCTGGATCGATCCGACGGTCGGGTTCGGACTGACGTAGGGACCATTCCCTTGGAGGATCGTTACTGGCGTAGCGGAATGAGGCACTCCCATCAGAATGATCCCCGGTTTGATTCGGAGCGGAAAGGTTTCGCCCGATTGATAGGTCCCCGCCGCAATCTGGATGGTATCTCCCGCCTTGGCCACAGAAAGGGCGTGGGTCATTGTGGAAAAAGGGGCGACCTCTGTTCCTGCTTGCTGATCGCTTCCCCCCAAAGCCGGTGGGGCGACAAAATAGGTTTTGGGAAGCTCGACCGGCGGATCGTTGTTCTTCAGGCCGCAAGCAGAGAGTAAGAATATGAATAATACGAAGAGAACAACCGATTGGATTAAACCTCTTTTAATAAAATCTCTTCGGTTCCTTGGTGTCATTCCCTTTCCCTTCCCATATTTTGTCGATCGATTATAGCCGGAATGATTGAAGCAGGGCAAGCGGCTGAATCAGACGAGCTTGACACGGTTTAAAGCGCTATGCTACAGAAGGGTGTCTAACATAGTGGACACAACAACCATAGGAGGAGGGTGATGTTAAAAGAGGTGGAAGTGGGAGAGGAAGCCCCTGATTTTATATTGAAAGACCAGAATGAAAAAGAGGTCCGTCTGGCCGATTACCGGGGAAAGAAAAATATCGTCCTCGCGTTTTATCCGCTTGACTGGAGTCCGGTCTGCACCAACGAGAATAAATGTCTCACAAATGATCTTTCCAAGTTTCAAGACAAGGAGACCGAGGTGTTCGGGATCAGTATTGATTCGACCTGGTCTCATAAAGCATGGGCCGATGCCCTTGGATTGACGCATCGACTCCTCTCTGATATGAAACGAGAGGCGGTCAAGAAATATGGGTTATTTATCGAAGAAGCCAACATCGGGAAACGGGCGACGGTGATCATCGATAAAAGCGGGAAGGTTCGATATAAGAAGGTTCAGGAAATTTTGACGGCTCGGGACAACAACGAAATCTTAGACGCGCTCGAACCGCTCAAGAACGGGTAGCATCTTTATTTTTGTCGGCCGGAGGGGGTTCCCTTCCGGCCTTTTTTTCTTTTGAAAAATCGGAATTTTTGAAATGGTATCGAGCGGATCCCAATCGAAATTTAAAAAAGTATTGATCGTGGGGGCTGGCGCGGTCGGCGGCTACTTCGGCGCGCTTCTCTGCCGGTCGGGTGGTGATATTACCTTCCTTGTTCGCCCCGGAACCTATTCTGCCATCGTCAAGAACGGTCTTCAGATCAAAAGTGTGACGGGGGATTTTACCGTCCATCCGAAGATGGTTCAATCGGTGTCGGAGATCGATGTGGCCGATCTCATCATCCTGGCCGTGAAGGCGTATGATCTTCTCCCCGCGTTAGAAGCGGTTGCTCCGCTGGTGGAAGGGGGGGCGACACTGATGACCCTTCAGAACGGGGTCGATTCGGAGGCGCGGGTTCGTGCCTACTTCAAACGGGACTGTATGATCGCCGGGGTTGCTTACATTACCGCCCGGCTGGCCGAACCGGGGATCGTTGAGCATCACCGGAGGGGGGTGATCTCTCTGGGCGAACTCTCGGGTGAAAAAAGCGAACGGGCAGCGGAGATTCACCGGCTTCTGTCGGCTGCCGGAATCCGTTGCAATCTGACCGGGCAGATCATGCGGGCCAAATGGGAGAAGCTCTGCTGGAACGCCACTTTCAATCCCCTGTCGGTGATTCTCGACCATCCGATCTCCTTGATTCTCGATTCCCGGCCCCTTCTCGATATCGTCCGTCAAGGGATTTCCGAAATCATCGCCGTCGCGTCGGCGGAAGGGATTCGTCTCGATGAAAAAATCATCGAGGAGACGGTGACCGTTTCGGATCAATTCAAGGAGTATCATACCTCGATGTATGAAGATTTCAAGAGTGGGAGACCGACCGAGATCGAACATCTTAACGGCGATCTGATCCGCCGCGGAGAAAAGTGGGGTGTCCCGGTTCCGACGCACCGTTGTCTCTATGGATTGGTCAAGGGATTTGAGGCGAAGCGAGAAACAACCCGGTGATCATGATGCCGCAGATGAGGGTCAAAGGAATTTTTTTTGACGCCGGAGATACCCTCTTCGAGGTCAAAGAGAGTGTTGGGGCGCATTACAGCCGGTTCGCGAAAGAATATGGAGTCACGGTTGATCCGGAGTTTCTCAATCACCGTTTCAAGGAAGCCTTTCAGAAAAGCCCCCCGCTGGCCTTTCCGGGAGTCGGCCGATTGGAGCTAAAGGAGGCGGAGAGGCAGTGGTGGTATCGTCTTGTTGGTTTGGTGTTCGAGCCGGTCCCCTTCCCTCGGTTCGACTCTTTTTTTGATCACCTCTTTCATTTTTTCGAGAGAGCGGAAGGGTGGTCCCTCTTTCCTGAAACGATGGAGGTGCTCGACCTGCTTTACGGCAAAGGATATTCGCTCGGGGTGATCTCCAATTTCGACTCTCGTCTCGAAGGGGTTCTCCGGTCGCTCGATCTTCTCCGTTTTTTCAAGACGCTGACCTTTTCCAGCCGAGAAGGGGTCGCCAAACCCTCTCCCGAAATCTTCAAGCGGGCCTTGAAAGAGGGACAGCTTTCTCCCGGGGAGTCGATCTATGTCGGCGACAGCCCGCACCATGATATCGAAGGGGCACAAGCGGTCGGTATGAAAGTTTTTTTGGTTGATCGGAAAGGAGTCGTTCCGGAGCGGGAAGGGGTGCCCCGCCTTCGATCTTTGAGGGAATTGTTCGATTATATATAAAAAAGCGCCCCCTTCTTGATAAGAAAAGGGGGCGCTGCTGGGTCAAATTAAAGAACGAAACTCAAAACTATTTCTTTACCGTGATGGCGGTTGCATGGCCCTTCTCGGTCATCTCTGCCTCGACCTTCGCCCCTTGTTTTACTTCACCGCTGGTTTTGGTGGTCTTATCGATGTGGAGGGGGTGCTCTTTTCCTTTTTCATCTTTAATCGTTACCATGTCTCCTTCAACCTTCGTGACCTCACCGGAGACTTTGTGTCCATCCGAGGCAAAGCCGGCGGTGGCGAAGCTAAAGGCGACCATCACAGCAACAAAAAGCATAACGAGTTTCTTCATTCAGACTCCTCCTGATAGGTTTGATGGGATTTATGGAACATAAGTGTGATAAAGCAATATAGGTGCCATTTATAGGTTCTGTCAATATTTTAAATTTTACATTTAATTTCAAATAGTTAATAATTGATCCTGAATGAAAACAGACAAGGCCTCCCATCTGTCCAACCGAATTCGTGTATTTACACACCTTTTCGTGTACCTATCTTAGGGGTTATTACAGGAGATAAAATAATTACTCAGGCACATAGGTGCAAAGGCACAGAGGCACTAAGCGGAAAAGGGCGAGACCGCTCTGTGCCTCTGAACCTGGGTAGTTACAGATAAAATATGAAGTTAAAGGAGCGAGTGAATTATGAGTGAAAGTGGTAAGACGGTTGCGGAGTCCGAGACGGAGATGATTCAGGTGGTGTTACCGAACGATACCAATATGCTCGGCAATCTTCTGGGGGGGACGTTGATGCATTGGATCGACATGGCTGGCGCCATCGTTGCCAACCGGCATTGCCGAAAACCGATTGTCACCGCCTCGATGGAGGGGCTCGATTTCCATGCGCCGGTCCGGATCGGTTTCCTGGTGGTCCTGAAAGCGCGGATGAACCATGCCGGAACCAGTTCGATGGAGGTAGGGGTGGAAGTCTATTCGGAGAACGGTCTCAGCGGTGAGCGGGTTCATACCAGCAGCGCTGTTCTCACCTATGTTGCCGTCGATATGAAAGGCCGGACGGTTCCGGTTCCGAAACTTATTTTGACCAACGAAGAAGAACGGCGGCGCTCTCAAGAGGCGGTAGAGCGGAGGGAAAGGCGTTTGATCCGGCTTGGAAAGAAGGCTTGAAAGGGAGAGGATGCTTCTGTATGATGACATCAGACTTTGTTCAGTGGAGATGAAATCAATGGCGGAACGGCCGGAACAGTTTTTCCTTCAAAAATATGGTCTTTCGAACGCTTCTCTCGAATCGACGATTGGGGGGGTCTTGGGAAAGCGAATCGACTACGCCGATCTCTATTTCGAGTACCAGACGAGCGAATCAATCGGTCTGGAAGAGGGGATCGTCAAGAAGGTTTCAAAAAACATCTCCCAGGGGGTGGGTGTTCGTGCGGTGGCCCACGAAAAAACCGGCTATGCCTATTCGGATGACATCACCGTCGATCAACTCCGGGTGGCGGCCAAGACAGCCCGTTACATTGCGGAGGAGGGGGGGGGCGCGAAACCGGTCTCGATCCGCCCTTCCATTGCGCCAACCCGCAACCTCTACCCGGTCGAGACCCCTCCGACCGAGGTACCCGTTGAAGAGAAGATTAAACTGCTGGAAGAGATCGACCGGATTGCCAGGTCATACGACCCACGGATCAAGAAGGTGATGGCTTCCTTCGGGAGTGAGTACAAGCAGATTCTTATTGTTAATTCGGATGGCGTTGCCGTCAGCGATATTCTTCCCTTGATTCGGCTCAACGTCACCTGTATCGCCGAGGAGAACGGAAACCGGCAGATCGGGAGCTTCGGTGGGGGAGGACGGAGGGAATACGGCTATTTCCTGGAAAACCGGCGGTTCGAGGAGTATGCGAAAGAGGCGGCGCGTCAGGCAATCGTCAATCTTTCCGCCATCGATGCCCCGGCTGGGACGATGGAGGTGGTTTTGGGCCCCGGCTGGCCCGGTATCCTCCTTCATGAAGCGATCGGACACGGGCTGGAGGCTGACTTCAATCGGAAAGGAACCTCTGCCTTCACTGGAAGGCTCGGGCAACGGGTTGCCTCCGATCTCTGCACGATCATCGACGATGGGACCCTTCCGGCCCGGCGCGGTTCGATCAACTGCGACGATGAGGGAACCCCGACCGGCCGGACCGTTTTGATCGAAAAAGGAATTCTGAAAGGATATCTTCAAGATCGGCTCAATGCCACTTTAATGAAGATGCCGCTGACCGGAAACGGACGGCGGGAAAGTTATGCGCACAGTCCTCTGCCCAGAATGACCAATACCTACATGTTGGCAGGGGAGACGCCATCATCGGAAATCATCCGGTCGGTCCGAAAAGGGCTCTATGCCGTTTCGTTCGGCGGGGGACAGGTCGACATCACCTCCGGAAAATTTGTTTTTTCAGCAAGCGAGGCCTACCTGATCGAAGACGGCAAGATCGGAAGGCCGGTGAAGGGGGCGACCCTGATCGGCAACGGCCCCGATATCTTGACAAAAGTGACGATGGTGGGGAACGACCTCTCACTCGATCCGGGGGTTGGCACCTGCGGCAAAGATGGGCAGAGTGTTCCGGTCGGCGTCGGTCTCCCGACAATCAAGATTTCCGAGATGACCGTTGGTGGAACACAGGGGTAAAAAAGGGGGAGAATCGTGCGGTTTGATTTAAATCAAGCGGAAGCGTTGTTGAAAAAGGCGGCCAACCGGGGGGCAACGGCAGGCGATCTTGTTGTGGCGGAAGGGGACTCCTTTTCGGTGCAGGTCCGCCTGAAAGAAGTGGAAAAGATCAGCAATGCGCGGGGAAAGAGTTTGGGCCTTCGGCTCTTTTTTGGGAATCGCTCGGCGATTACATCCACCTCTGATTTCAGTGACGAGTCGCTCGATCGGCTCATGTCCGATACCTGCGCCTTGGCGAAAATCGCCGCCGAGGATCCCCATGCCGGACTTCCCGATCCAGCGATGCTTGCCAAGAGTTATCCAAAGCTTGACCTCGTTGATACCGAGGCCGAAAACAGATCTCTCCAAGAGAAGATCGAAATGGCTCGGAGGGGAGAAGAGGCGGCGCTGGAGTACGATCCGCGGATCACCAATTCCGAAGGGGCCGACTTCGGACATTATCATTCCCGGGTTCTTTATGCTTCCAGCGGCGGTTTTCTCGGGAGTTACGAGATAACCGGCCTTTCACTCTCGGTCACACCGATTGCAACGCAAGAGGGGCGGATGCAGCGCGACTACTGGTATTCTTCCCGGAGGGGGTTCGCGCAGTTGGAATCTCCGGAATCGGTTGGCCGGAAGGCGGCGACCCGAACGTTGCGACGGCTGGGAGGGCGGAAAGTGGTGACCCAACAGGTGCCTGTGATCTTCGATCCGGAGAACGCTCCCTCGCTTCTTGGACATCTTGCCTCGGCCATTTCGGGGTATGCGCTCTACAAAGGGGCCTCCTTTTTGCTCGACACGCTCGGAACCCGGATCGCCGCCGCGGGATTGACGGTGGTCGACGATCCGACCCTTCCTTCCGGCCTCGGTTCCCGCCCGTTTGACGGCGAGGGACTTCCTTCCTACCGGAAGATCGTCGTTGAGAACGGCATCCTTAAAACCTACCTTCTCGATACCTACTCCGGCCGGAAATTGGGCCTTCCCTCCACCGGAAACGCCGCCCGCGGCGTCGGCGATCCTCCCACCGTCGGGTCGACCAATTTCCATATGAAACCGGGAAAGTATTCTCCCAAAGAGATCATCCGTTCGGTGAAATCGGGTCTGTATGTCACGGAGTTGATCGGCTTCGGGGTTAATCTGGTGACCGGAGATTATTCCCGCGGCGCCGTCGGTCTCTGGATCGAAAACGGCGAGCTCACCTACCCGGTGGAGGAGATCACCATCGCCGGAAATCTAAAAGAGATGTTCCAAAATATCGAGATGATCGGAAACGATCTCGATCCCTGGAAGCGAACCTCCGCCCCCACCCTCAAGATCGCCGGCATGACCGTCGCCGGAAATTAGATTCTAAAATATCCCCTGCCCGATGATCTCTTCATTTTTCTGGTATTTGAAATAGTAGATATGTTTTGGTAAGAGAGGTGGGTTACGCCCCCGTCAGAAGGGCGATGACGTAAATCATGACTGTCAGGACAACGGTCAGCGCGAGCACCAGCTTCCACATGGCCTGGATCCATCCCAAGGGGGTGAACCGCGGATCGATATATCGGAGGATATAGGCGAAGGCGACGACCGATTGGGCCGACCCGATGTGGGTTAAGGAGCCTCCCGTGGCGTATCCCGCGATTTGCGCGGCGGCGAAGAGAAACATGTCGGCCATGCCATGGATCGCCCGGGAGGCAAAATCGGCGACGACGTTGTTATCAAGAATCGCCGAGAGAAGGCCGGTGCCGAGGAATTGGATCACGGCGACATGGCCCCGGCCAAGAAGGATCACCCCTTGTTCAATCATGCTCTTCAACTGATCAAAGAACCCCACCGCTGTCAGCATCGTAATCGAGAGGAAGAGGGGGAAAAGAAAAAGGTACTCACGGTATTCGTGCGCCGCTTCGTGAAAGGCAAGCCTTCTCATTTTGTGATGCGATAAAATCCCGATGACGGCGACGGCAAACCCTGCAAACGCCGACACAAAAAGGGGCACGTCATGATCTCTCGCATGCCAGAAGAGGAGGGCGACAAAGGGAATAAAAGCGAGCTTCCCCCAAAACTGGGCGGCATGCCGTTGCAGACGGGTTGTCTCCAACAGCCGCTCGATCACCCCCGCCTGAATCAGCTCCTCTTCTCGCTCTTCCGGCTTTGCATGTTTTTGGCGATGCCGGTAGTACGAGATCACCGGTCCCACAAATTCCTCTCCCAGGAACTCCGAGACAAACGTCTTCACCGTTTCCGGATCAACCCCGGCCCGGATCATTGCCGAAATCGGATGGTGCCCCTCATGATAGAGCGCCTCCACCCGCGCCCCCTTCTCGCCGAACCGGCCGGCATACTCCTTTAACATCTCTTCAAACTCTTTTGTCTCTCCCTTGCGGGCGGCCTGAAAAAATCGGACGTCGGCGATATGTGTCTCCAAGACGTCGAGATCATCGAGCCGGATGACGACCCCGCGCAACCAGCGGTAGATGAACTTGGCGACGATGAGGAAGGAGACCACCGCCATCGGCATCGCATATTTCAGAAAGAACGCGTCGGAGAGACCGAGGTTCGATTTCATGATCAGGTTGGGGGGCTCTCCATAGGCGAGCCACATCCCGCAGACGGTTGTCAGAACGACCGACGACATGATGATGAATTCAATACCGTGATAATCGACCTTGGCCATCACCAGGACGATGACAAAGACCCGGATCGTCAGGCCGATCATCGAGACCCCGTCCAGAATACCGGAGGCGATGGAGACCAGGCCCCCGATGATCAGGACGGTGGAGAGGACCCGCCCTTCGAAGATGCGAAGGATCTTCATGCTGATCGCTTCCAGCATTCTCGTTTGTGAGATGAGGGCGACAAAAAAGGTGAGGCCGAGGATAAAGAGCATGGTGTCGGCATGAACCAATTTCTCAAGGCCGTGCAAGGTAAGAAGGTTGTGACGGATCGCCTCCCAGAGGGCGGCGCTTCCCCGTTCCGCCAGCTCTTTCTTCAGCTCCGACTCCGGCCACCAGAGGGGAAAGAAGGTGGCCAGGATGATCGGCAGCGCTCCGTAGGTGAGAACGTTTTTGTCGATCCGATAGCGGATCGATCCGAAGATGAAGAGGGCGAGAACGACGGTAAACACTTCGAGACCCAAAAGATTGGGACCGGCAGGGGTTCTCCAGGTGAAGATTCCAACCAGGATTGCGATTGAAAAAGTAAAAAGAAGATACCACTTCGCCGGTATTTCGATCGGTTCGTTTGCCGACTCTCGGTCTGACTCTCTTTCTGAAGACATCGATCTCTCACACAGGATGGATGGAGGCGAGACTCTCAGAATTGGGTTTGTATGATAGGCGATCGGGGGAGGAAATACAACGATTTTTCAACCTTTTTCCCCGTGGGATGTGGAAAAATAGTCGCGGCGGCTGACCATGACATCCGAAACGAACATCACGCCGGTATGGCGATCGAAAAGGGGTCTCAAACCGGTCAAGATCGGTTCCACTTTTTCTTCCGGCACCACCGTCATGACCATCAGAAGGCTGTCCATCTCGTTAAACATCAGATGGCCGGCGTGAAAGTTGTGATGTCCTTTCCCGGAGATGTTCCGGATGATCGTATATCCGGTCGCCTTGACCGCATCCAACAGCTCCGTTGCAAATCCCAGATGCTCTCCTTGAATAATAATCCGGATCTCTTTCATCGGGTGAAGGGTGAACCCGTCCATGATACTACTCCTTTAGAATAAAGGGTTCCATGTTTGTTTCGGGGGGTCCCATGCGCGGATCTTGGTCCAGGAGGACCCACCCCTGATTTGGAAAATAGCGAAAGAACCGGCCCTCGCTGGGGCCAAGCGCGATGAGGCGAACCCATCGGTGATGATAAAAATCTTGGAGAACGGGATGGCGACGAACAACGGAGAGGATCCGTTCCGGGGGGGCTTCGATCAGGGTCAAGAGACGCATCGGCTCATGGTAGGGCCGTTCTCCGTTCATGACCGTTTGGGGGGAGAGACCGACGCGGAGGTCGCTTTGCGGGCCGAGCATGATTCCGATCCGTCCCACGACATTGTGGTAAATCTTACTTCCGCTTCCGTAGACGGTGTTGTCAACGGTGGAAAAATAGTGCTCCATGTTGATCCACTGCGCGACGACCTGCGGACCGGTCATGATGATCTCCAGAAACGTGCCGGTGGGGTCCAGACGGTGGTCGTAGGAATGAAGAAAGACCCGTCCTTCTAAATCGGCTTCCCGTGTTAATTCCCGTCGGCCGATGATGATCGCCCCGTTTCCCGAGAGTCCCCACTCCGGCCGGACCTGGCTCCAATCGGCGCTTCTCCGCCGGACATGGCGGGCCGCTTTTCGGGGGGGAAGTTTCTTGTTGATCTCCGGGAATCGGAGAGATCGCTCTTGGGCGTTTTGTACGCCCGCCGCCTTCAGGTCTTGAATGAGGCGGGAGAGTTCTTTGAGGTGGGTGGGAGGGAGATCTTCCAGGTCAAACAGTTCCGGTTCATCCGTGGTCGTATTGATCTGAGCGGCGATGAAGCAGGTGTCGTACGGAATCGCGATTCCTTTCCGGAGGAGCGATTCGCGTACTTGGGGCCGATTCGCCATGGCGGCGAAGACGCGGGCGTTGGGTCTTCCGTTGTTCCCGCCGCAAGCGCCGCAGTCGAGGGCCGACTCGAAGGGGTTGTTTTCCGACGTGCTGCCATGTCCGCAGAGGAGGACCAAGCGGGCGAAGCGGGCGGTCAATCCCATCATCCGGAGCGCGGTCTCGACCGTGTAGACCTGTTCGAGAAGGGTATATCCGGTCAGGGTGAGCCGCTCGAGCCGAGATGAGGCCATCCGTCCGTTGATCCGGTAGCGATGGCGCAACTCCTGGAGAAAGAGGGTCCTTTCCTGGAGAGAAAGTTTGAGCGGGATGGAAAACTCGTTATCGGTCGTTGCAACGGGCGGTTTTTCTCCCAGCGCCTCCCAGCGGAGGGCCTCGACGGCGACCGCGGAGATGCGTTCTCCCCGACGGCCGAACCGTTCACGCAACGCCTGCCGAACGACGGCCCGCTCCTCGGCCGCCAAGATTTCCTCGGCCTCTTTTTTCGAGAGTTTATCGACCGTCAGGGTGGTGGCCACCGGGGGGGAGAATTTGCGTTTCATCCATGCGGCCGATTTTTGATACCAAACCGGGAAAAGCGTTTTTGCGAAAAAGGGGAGCCCCAAAAACCATCCGAGCGATTCCACCATGACGAATGGGGTGATCACATGTTCCTTAAGATCATGCAGCAGCCGGTGGACGGCATGGACAAACGCCAATCCGGCACGATGCCGGGAGAGAAGCGCTCCCTGGTAGCTCCGAGGGATTTCGCGGACCCTGTTCTTCGCCTTCATCACGACCGGAAACTGGTCGGTTTCATGATGGTCCCCGAATCCGCGATAACGGATGAAGGCGGTAAAGAAACCGGCAAAACCGAAGGTCTCATAATCGCCCAGGTGTTCCAAGTGTCGGCGGTAAGATTCAGAGCGGACATCGATGCAGAAAACCGCTTGGGCTTGGGGCCGGGAGACCGGAGGGTCGCCTTGTTTCTCTGTTCGCTCTGGAGACGAAGAAGAATTGACGATCAACTTTTTAATCAGTTCTTCTTCATAGCCGGCCTCGAAGGCGGCGAGCCACCAGATCCCATGGGTTGATTCCGGGAAGGCATCGAGCCAACCGAGAATGGTCCGAAGGTCTTTGAGCGGGGTCTCCACAAGCCGCGCCGGGTCGATCTCAAAAATTTTTGCGAGGGTCCAGAGTCGCCACGCGGCGGAAAGTCGGTCGAGATGTTCTTGCCGGGGGACTTCTTCCTTCAGATAGCGATTCGCAAGGAGTTGCCACCGGTCGGTGTTTTTCTCCGGGGGTCGGTGTCGAAGGGAGTCGACTTCCCGGGTATACCGCCAAGGAAGATGTCCCGCTGTTCGCTCGGACCGAAGAAAATAGGCGTGGCGATTTCTTTCCATAAAAGTCGATACGGTTTCCCATGTTCCATTGATCCCAAGTTCGTCGCGGCAAGTCTTGTCGACGTGTTCCCGCTCGTACCAAAGCCGGACCGCCAGATATTGGACCGAGTCGATCGGATAGGCCCGTTGCCACGAATACTCCGATTGATTGGCCCGCCATTTAATGAATCCGGCCCAACCAAAGAGGGTCCCCAAATGGAGGGAAAGATAAGATTGCCAGGAGGATTTCGGAATTCCGAGACCTTCCAGGGAGTGAAGCAGGGCATCTTCGGGTCGATCGGGGAGCCGTCCTGCTTTTTGGGGTCCGCCCGAGATCTTGGATTGGAACCATTCCCGCCGAGCGAGTCCTTTCCATGCCAAATAGAAGCCCTTCTCCCGATCGGGCATCGGCCAGGGGGCGTGACCTTCATCCAGAAAAGCTTCGGACCATTTGATAATCTCTCGGTTAATATTCTCCATGATTCCGGCGTTCAAGGTCCGATCGCACCATGTCGCCAGGGTCAAAGAATTTCCCAGGGCGGTCCGATCTTGCGAGACGCGTGTTTCAATTGCGGTTTCAATGTTCGTCGGTGAATGGTTGACGAGGCGCGCCGCCAAGGTTTCAAGAAGAGGCCGATCCGATGCGCGATTCACCAGGGTCGTTAGGGAAAGGGCTTCCGGAGAGGAAATCCCATGGAGGAGATGGGCTTTGACCACCTCTTCTTGGCGGATGGCTCTTCCTCCGAAAAGAGCCTCCGTTTTTTTGATGACCGGTTTTATCGCGGCGTCGATATGTTTTGGAAGAATTCTTCCCGATCGGTAATAATCCCGGAAGCGTTCGTTTGAAAGGAAGCCGTTCCCTCCCAAGTAGGTCCGGCCCAGACGGACCGCCTCTTCGAAGTCGAGCGATTCGAGGCCGTGTAGGATATTGTGGTGAATGAAGGTTCGCATCGGCCAGTGGTAAGCGATGATCTCCCCGGCGAGGTTTACGATTCCCCGCAGTTCCATCCGCTGGGCTTCGCTATACTCGCGAGGGCCGGTCGGCTTCGATTTTCTGGTGGCCGGGCCATCCGAATCCGATTTCATTGTCATTGAAGGTGGCTTGAAAGGCGGCTTGGGAAACATCGGCTTCAACCTCCGGGACCGAATAGAAAGGAAGGGAAGATTCCCGAGAGCAATAACCAAAAGAGTGCCACAACCAAAGGAAAGATCTCGCTTCCTTGCAGGTCTTTGTATATCAAGCCGAGACGCGGCGGTCCCAGAAGGAGGCGTTGGATGAGCAGGGTGAAGTGGCATGAAGCGAAAAACCAGGCAAGGAGAATGAATCCGATTTCCCATGAGGAAAAGCCGACCGTTTGTGCCGTCATTTTCATGAAACCGGTGAACGGTCCGAAGAGAGGGAGACCCATCCCTGCGGTGGCGAGTAATACCAAAAGCGTGCCGAAGCGGGGCATCTCGCGCGCCAGCCCCCCCAGTTTCTCAATATCGAAGGAGCCATAACGGAGTTGCAACTGTCGTGAAGCAAGGAGCAAGCCGCTTGTGGCGACAGCGATCGAAGCGGCATAAGAAGGGGCATGTTCCGGGGAGAGGCCCGACTTCGCCAACTTCGATAGATACCACCAGAGGGTGGAAAAGAAGGCCAGCCCGGCATAGGCGAACAACGGCGCCATGCGGGAGTCGAGCGATGCCTTGAGTGATCCATAAACGACCCCTGCCACTGCCAAGGCGGAAATCATTTGGAGAATCGTGGGCGGAATGTCTACGCGGAGTGCGAGAATGCCGTGGAGTCCCACGATCGGGAGAAGGACGGCAAGGAAAACCGGCAAACTTCCCGGAGTGTCGGTCAACGCCGCCTGATAGATTCCGTGGAGCGGAAAAAGGGGAAGAAAGAGGGCGAACGCGGCGCAAAGGGCGATCTCTGGGAAAGGAGGGGGCGAGGCAACCGACGTTGCAAGAAGAAAGATCCCAGCAAAGGCAAGGCCGATCCCCGCTCCCGGCGGCGAAGCCTCCCTTCGATATCGACGGAAAATCAAGATCAATAGAGCGAGAATACCGGCATAAAAAAGGAGAGAGAGCCCTTCCCCGTTTCCTCCCAGAAATCCGAAACCGAGTCCGGACAGTGTCAAAATGAGGGGGATCATTTCGCTTCCTTCCCCCGGCTCATCCGCAAAAATGGATAGGCCGGCGGCCAAAGCGAGGGTGAGGCGGGCCGATCCGGTTGGGTCGACCCGCCTCAAGAGAAATCCTTCAAGGAGGGTGGCCGTTGTGAGAAAAAGGCCGATCTTTTTTTGAGTCGCAGGTTTTGAATGGAGAAGAAACGCCACTCCCCCCACCAGGAGATAAATTACCGCGAGGAAAAGGGTGCCGTCCGTACCGGTTTCCGTCATGGCAACCACCATAAAAACCGATGATCGACGTAATGGGCAAGGCGGGTGAGCCGCCGACCGAAACGCGCATAAAATTGATTGATATAGAATCCGTTCAAGAAGAGGATGTAAAGATCGGTTTGCAGCGAGGCGACCCAGGCCGGTTTGAGAATCTGTTCACCCCGTGCGTTGGCATATGAAAAGAGCCAAACGAGAATCACGGCAAAGGTGACGATAAACACCAGCAGGTCGAACAATCCCGAAGGAAGCTCCGCGGCTTTGAAAAAACGCCCCACCTCTTCAGGCGAATAGAGAAAATGGGTGAAGGCTTCGCCGGCCCAAAGGTAGGTGAAAACAACCAGCACCAGTGTGACAATCATCCCGACAGCCACTTTCCAAGATGCCGGTTGAAACCGATAAAGACTCAAAATAGCCTGGGAGGAGGTGAGCCAACCGAAGAAGAGGAAGATCAGAATCCCCTGGGCGTTTTTTAATGGAATTCGCAACACGCCATGCGCGGTCAGTAAGATCACAAGGGGTAGGATCAAGGTCATCGCCACCCCGGTGAGCCAGGTCAAGCCGGAGAGGGGAGGGGACTCGGTTGTTTTACTTTTTGGGGGTTCCCTCGGTTCCCGGCGGGCGTTCTGTATCACCCCCCCCGATCCCATGAAAAGGGTTGCCTTGAAGAGTCCGTGGGCGATCAGATGGAAGATCGCCAGGGCGAAGGCCCCCAGGCCGCACTCCATGATCATATAGCCCATCTGTCCGATCGTTGAAAAGGCCAGCGTCTTCTTGATATTGTTCTGGACCAGCATCAGGCCGGCCCCGAAAAGTGCCGTCACGGTGCCGACGGCCAATACCAGATGGAGCGTGGTGGGGCTCTGCGCATAAAGAGGGGCGAGGCGATTGAGGAGAACCCCTCCCGCATTGACGATCCCGGCGTGCATCAAGGCGGAAACCGGTGTGGGGGAGTACATGGAGCCGGGCAGCCAGACATGAAGTGGAAATTGGGTTGACTTGCTCATCTCTCCGACAAAAATCAAAAGGGTGATGAGGGTGACGCCGTCAATCGAGAGCCCTCCTCCCGGCCAGAGAGCATAGGTGACGGGGATTTCCTGGGCCCGAACGAAGAGGAGGGGAAAATCGAGGGTTCCATAGGAGTGATAGGCCAAAAGAACGCCTAAGAAAAAAAAGAGATCACCGATTCGGTGCATCAAGAAGGTGATTCCCGCCTCTCGACAGGTCGGAAGATCTGAATATTGATACCCGACAAGAAAATAAAGGAGCCAGCCCAACAGTTGCCAGAAGACAAAGAGAATAAGGAGATTGGGGCTGACCACCATTCCGAGGAGCACCGCCGTTGTCAGCCCCAGAAGCGCATAGAAGCGGGGATAGCCGGCATCTTGCTGCATATAACGGATCGAAAAGAGGTGGATCACCGTTCCGATGCCGGTGATGACGACCATCATCACCCCCGACAACCGGTCGACATAGAGCCCGAATTGGAAAAGGCTGCCTTTTGCCGAGGCGGCCGATTGAAGATCGACGGTCCAGATCGTCCCGTCGAGGCTGACATCGAAGAGCACCCAGATAGAAAGAAAAAATGCGATTGCCTGGGTCGCGACGCCGAGTCGGGCGATTCTTTCTCCCGTTCTGCGACCCAGAATTCCGATCGTTGCCCCCCCCAAGGCGGGGAGGAGCAAAATGAGGAATACGACAATATCGATCGGCATCTTGTGGGGCATCTCGTGATAGCAAAATAAAAGGAAAGGGCTGTATATGTAAACGAAGACAGTAATCCAACTGGGCGCTTGAGTTCAAGAAAAAACAATTTGTGCATTTGCCGATCCCCTTGCGCTTCCGGTTCTTTTCCGCTACTCTCTGGGGCGATGAAAAAAATTCCCCTTCAAAAAGAGACGGTGCTTCGGGTCCGCCAAGGTCATCCGTGGATTTATCGGAGTGAACTGAGCCGTCTTCCGGAAGATCTTCTTCCCGGTGAACCGGTCGAATGGGTCGATTCGAAGGGCCGTTTCGTCGGGATCGGCTATTGCAATCCCAAATCGGTGATTACGGGACGCCTTTTTTCCCAGGAACAGGAGAAGATCGACCCTTCGTTTTTCGAAAAGAGGATCATCGCAGCCCTCTCTTTCCGAAAGCGATTTTATCCGAATGAAGAGGCTTATCGCGTCGTCAACGGAGAGGCCGATTTCTTGCCCGGCTTGGTGATCGATCGGTACGGGGAGAATATCGTCGTTCAGATTTTGACCGCCGGAATGGAGTGGCACAAGGAAGTGATCGTAGCCGCCATTGACTCGGTCTTTTCTCCCAAGGCGATCATCGCCCGAAACGACCCCTCTTCCCGAACGCTCGAAGGCCTTCCGGTAGAAAAAAAGATCCTTTCCGGTAGTTTTGCACCACCGGTCGTGATGATAAAAAACGGTCTTTCGTTTGAGGTCGATCTCCTGGAAGGGCAAAAGACCGGATTTTTCTTGGATCAGTCGGAAAATTATCTTTCCTTGAAAGGGCTGGTCTCCGGAGGAGCGGTCCTTGACGCCTTTTGTTACACCGGAGGTTGGTCGCTCCACGCCGCCCGGTTTGGGGCAAAGAGCGTGATTGGGATCGATGCCTCGGAGGGGGCGATTGCCCTCGCGCGGCGAAACGCCGCTCGAAATCAACTCGAATCTCTCTGCCGCTTTGAAGTCGGAAATGTGTTCGATCTCTTAAAAGGGTATGAAGAGAGCGGCCAACGGTTTGACTGCATCATTCTTGACCCTCCCTCCTTTGTAAAACGGCGGAAAGAGATTGAAAACGCGGTTCGCGGATACAAGGAAATTCATCTTCGCGCGATGAAGCTTCTTCGACCGGGCGGTTTCCTGGTCACCTGCTCCTGTTCGTATCATCTCTCCTCGGCCCGTTTTCGAGAGATTTGGATCGACGCCGCTCGCGACGTTCGGCGGAGCCTCCGGCTCCTCGACGTCCGTTTTCAGGCGAAAGATCATCCGGTTCTCTTGTCTCTTCCCGAAACGGAATATCTGAAATGCGCCCTCCTCCAGGTATTGTAATCGCAGTCGTCACAATGATGCTTCAGAATAGAGATTGACCCGCAATTTTTCGTCTGTTTTCAATCACGGTGAGATCTGATGAAGTTTGAAAAATTTGAGATTTCGGAAGCGATCAAAAAAAATCTGGACCAGCTCGGTTTTGTTCGAACCACGGACATTCAATATAAAGCCATTCCTTCTATTTTAAAGGGGGAAGATGTCCTCGCCATCGCCCAGACCGGGACAGGTAAAACCGCCGCCTTCGCCATTCCGATCGTACATCAAATCGACAGCGAAAAAAGGAGTAAACGTTCCACCGGGATTCGATGTATTGTTCTTGTCCCGACGCATGAGCTGGCTTTGCAGATTTGCGGGGTGTTCACGAGCCTGGCCAAGCAGACCAAGGTCAAAGCCTACGCGGTGTATGGCGGTGTGGCGCAAGACCCGCAGATCCAAAAACTTCAGGACGGCATCGACATTTTAATCGCAACACCCGGGCGGATGTTTGACCTGATCAGTCAGGGTTATATCCGGCTTAACGCGGTCGAGATTCTTGTACTCGATGAGGCCGATTTGATGCTTGACTTGGGTTTTATCGAAGACATTCAGTCGATTAAGAAAAAACTCACCCGAAAACACCAAACCCTCTTTTTCTCCGCCACCATCAACAAGGTGATCAAAAGTCTGGCATATTCCCAGGTGAGAAGCAGCGCGATCCGCATTCAAATCTCTCCGGAAAACCGGGTTTCTAACAATGTGGCGCACTATGTCCTGTTTGTCGAGATGGATGACAAGCGGTTTTTTCTGGAACGTTTTATCGTCGATCATCCCGAAAGCAGAATCATCGTTTTTGTCCGGACACGGGTGCGGGCCGAACGGGTGGCCAAGGCGATGGCACGCGTGGGGATCGAGACCTTTACCATTCACGGCGAAAAAGACCAGCAGGCGCGTTCGGACGTGATGAACCGGTTCAAAGCAGGGGAATGCCGCATTCTCATCGCGACCGACATCACCGCGCGCGGCATTGATATTCCCGATGTGCATTACGTGGTGAATTATGATTTGCCGGAGTTGGCGGAGAATTATGTGCATCGGGTCGGTCGCACCGGGCGCGGTTTTAAAAAAGGGGAGGCCTTTTCCTTTTGCAGCCGGGAGGAGAAACCGCGCCTCGATGAAATTCAAACATTTTTAGAAAAAGAAATTGAAGTCATCCCAGTGGGGAAAACAGAGTACGTCCATACCCTCAAATACCCTACAACGGAACAGACACTGGAAGAGTTGGTCGAAGAAATAAGAGACTGGGAAGCGGGCAGGAAAAAGAAAAAACAGATACCTCAGGCCAAAAAAAAGAAGTGAAAGAGCCGCGCACTTTACCGATCGCCCTTCGTCCGCTAAAATGGAGGAGATCATCAAGATGATCATCAACGGAGGGAGGAGACGATGACCGAATTTTCACCCGGATTGGCGGGGGTTCCTGCGGCGAAATCGAAGATCAGTTATCTGGATGGAACGAAGGGGGTATTGGAATACCGGGGGATTCGGATGGAGACCCTGGCGGAAAAGAGCCATTTTATCGAGACCGCCTATCTTCTTCTCTTTGGGCATCTTCCAACCCGAGCGCAGCTTCAAAAGTTTGATCATGATCTTCGGATTCATCGACGGATCAAGTACCGGATCGTCGACCTGATCAAATGTCTTCCGGACAACGGTCATCCGATGGATGCCCTTCAGGCGGCGAGCGCCGCCCTTGGAATGTTCTACCCCGATAAGAATGTCCAAGACAAAGAGACCCAATATCTTTCAGCCGTTCGTCTGATTGCAAAGCTCCCGACGATCGTCGCCGCCTATGCCCGCCTCCGGAGAGGGGACGATCAGATCCCGCCGCGAGACGACTTGAACCACGCCGAAAACTTCCTCTATATGTTGACAGAGAAAGTCCCCGACAAGATCATGGCGGAGACCCTCGACACCTGTCTCATTCTTCACGCCGAGCATACAATGAACGCCTCGACCTTCAGCGGATTGGTCACCGCTTCCACCCTGGCCGATCCCTACACCGTCGTCTCATCGGCGGTGGGGACCCTGAAAGGACCGTTGCATGGGGGGGCTAATGAAAAGGTCCTTCAGATGTTGAAGGCGATCGGCACCGTCGATCTTGTCCGGCCTTTCATCGAGTCGAAGGTCAAAGCCAAAGAACGGATCATGGGTTTGGGGCATCGGGAATACAAGGTCAAAGATCCTCGCGCGATTGTTCTCCAACGGCTGGCAAAGCGGCTTTTCGAACACTACGGAAAGTCGCCTCTGTATGAAGTCGCGGTGGAGGTTGAAAGGATCGGTGAAGAGTATCTCGCTTCCAAGAAGGTTTATGCCAACGTCGACTTTTATTCCGGAATTGTTTACCAGAAAATGGGGATCGAGACCGATTTTTTCACCCCGATCTTCGCAATGGCGCGGGTGGCCGGTTGGCTGGCCCATTGGATCGAACAGGTGAAAGACAACCATATCTTCCGACCGACCGAAATCTACGAAGGAGAACACGGCCGATCGTATCTTCCGGTCTCGGAGCGCAAAGGATAGCCGGGAAAATCACTTGACTCCTTTTTTTGAATCATGTAATTCTGGAAATGGTTCTGCGTCGTTTTGGGTTGTGCCACGATCGGTTTCCCGTCTATCTTATGTGGGGGCCCGTGCGGAAAAAAACAAGAAATGTCCTCCGATGCCCCCACACCCCGCGCTCGCACCGGCAAAGCCGGTTGCTCGCTTCTAACGCGATGAAGGAGTGAATCGATGAAAAGGAAGGCTGCGACGAAAAAGAAGACTGTCACAAAGAGTACAAAAAAAACCGCTAAAAAGCCGACGGCAAAAACGGCCCAGCGGAAAAAAACCGCGGTAAAACCGAAAAAGAAGACAGTCACCAAGGCGAAAACGGCTGCAAAACCAAAAGCGAAGAAAGCGGCAGCCAAGAAGGTGACGGCGAAAAAAACGACAGCGAAAAAGGCCGTTGTGAAGAAGGCCCTCGCCAAGAAACCGGCGGCGGCTCCTAAAAGAACGGTGGTTCCAAAAGTGCCCCCCCCGCTTGCCTCGGTTCCCCCCATTCGGGAAGAGGAGATGATCCCTTCTCCCGCGATTCCTATGACGGTTCCGGCCCCTCTCCCAGAGACCATTCCTCCGATAGGTGAACACCCGGTGGGTAGGGTCACCCACTATTACTCCCATCTCTCCGTCGCGGTGGTTCAATTGAACGAGGGGACCCTTCGGGTGGGGGAGACGGTTCACATCAAAGGGCATACTACCGATCTGCAGCAGCAGATTGAATCGATCGAGATCGATCACCAGTCGGTTCAGGAAGCTTCTGCCGGACAGATCTTCGGCTTGAAGGTGCGAGATCACGTCCGCGAACATGACCAGGTCTACAAGCTCTCGCCGACTGAACAGGCGCCGTGACACCCTACCTCCCCTCTGCCTTGGGGATCACCAGCAATCACAGCACCCGTTCGGGCTGTATCGGCAATCATCGAACCTTTGAATGAGTCTGGCGCCAGCGCGATTTTCATGGTTGTTACGTTAGGTTGACGACACGATGGCGTCCAGGACGCAGAGAAAGACTTCGCTTCTCTGCGTCCTGACGCGCCTTTCAAACGTTCGGCATATTGAGAATATGGCGAACGTTTGAAATCGATTTTTCCCTCTTTTTTGTCAGATCCGAAGGATATTTTTTTTCTTTAGAAGATAGTCGAGCCAGAGGTTGGTCAGTTTTTCCTGAACCGAGTTTTGTTTGAGACGGGCGTTTAGATTCGGGAAATCGACCCGGTCCATCTCTTGGTCTTGGTTAAAGCAGGTGAAAACCGGTTCGACCTGTTGTCCGGTCTTCGGATCGATGTGTCGTTGAAGACACTGGGCGCAGACCTCCTTCATCATACACTGCATCGTTGAGTTGATCGACGCGATTGCCGTGTGGTTTTCCTTGAAGTAAGGCTTTAGCACCGTGTGCCGGGCCTGAGAGACAGCCGCCATCATCCGATCAGACCCGATGGCGATGATCCGGTCGATTCCTTGCAGCGGGATAACTGTCTCTCCCAATTTCCCGTCGGCATACGCCTGCATCGCCTGGACAATATTGCCGACGAATTGTTTGTCCTGCGACCGTCTCGGTTTGATCGCCGGGGCGTTGTCGCTGCTCCAGACGATGACGTCGGCCGCCATCTCGATGTCGTCCATCTTAAAGAGATCTTCGGTCTTGCGATAGCCGGCGAAATAGATGACGCGATTCCCCTTGGCCCGCAGCGCCTTTCCGATCGAAAAGAGAACGGCGTTGCCGAGCCCCCCTCCGGCGAGGATGACGGTTTCACCCCCTTCGGGGATATGTGTGGGACAACCGGTCGGACCCATCACGACGACCGGCTCGCCGATCCGAAGCGACGCGCAGAGCCGGCTGGAATGGCCCAATTCGAGGGCGATGAGGGAGAGGAGTCCCTTTTCCTTATCAACCCAGGCGCCGGTGAGGGCGATTCCTTCCATCGTTAAACGGGTTCCTTCGATGACCGCCGATTCGACCTCGTAATTCTGAAGCCGATAGAACTGTCCCGGTTCGAACTTCCTTGCCTGGTTGGGGGCATGGACCACCACTTCGACGATCGTCGGGGTGAGACGGTTGACCTGATCGACCCGCGCCAGACACCGATCTTCGATCTCTTTTGCCAGGGAGCGGAATTGGGTTTCCCGGGCAGGGGCCGCCGCCGGATCGAGATCGGCGATCTCCTTTTCGAAGAGGCGGACAATATAGGGATAACCTTTTTTGGCCGAGGCCATCGCCTTCACCACATTCCCGGCATAAATCGGATGGTTGTCGCCGAAGAAGGTGATATACCGTCCCTCGTTTTGATAAGAGGTGAAGAGGCTTGGGACGTTGGTGGCGACGGTATCCCATCCATCGATCTGAACCAGTTCCGGCGCCGGGTTCCCATTCCACTTCGGTTCGAACTTTTGGAAGAACTTTTTCTGCTTGTCGAGTTGGAAGGTACCGGGCCATTCTTTTTCGTAGATGATGTTGGGGGAGGTTCCGGCCGCGACGAATACGCTTCGGGCGGGGAAGGTCAGGATCTCCCCCGAATTCCGCCACTTTCCCTTTTCGTCCCGCTTTTGGCGTTCGAAGGTGACCTCTTTGACCGCGCCGTGCGGATCGGCGATACACTCGACCGGGCTCATATTCTCGATAAAGTAGATTCCCTCTTCGAGCGCCTTGATGATTTCCTCGTGATTGAGCCGATAAGCGGGGGAATCGGACATGCTTTTGCGGTAAAGGATCGAGACCCCCCCCCACGACCGGACAAGGGGGGTGAAGTCGGGGGGTTCCCCGGCCGCCGCCGCTCGCGCTCGCTCCTTTTTGATTTCCTCCGCGTGGACCAGGAACTCCCGGAGAATCTCTTTTTCTTCCACGTCGTACATTCCCCAGACCCGCGCCTCGCCAAATTCCTTGCAGAGGGTTTCGAATCGCTCCCGGACCTTCTCGACCTGAAGGGGATAATAGGCCATCAATTCGGTGGCGGTGTCGACCGCGGTGAGGCCGCCGCCGATGACGATCGCCGGGAGACGGACCTGAAGGTTCGCCATGCTGCTCCGCTTCGCCGCCCCGGTCAATTGAAGGGCCATCAGGAAGTCACTTGCTTTCCGGACGCCGCGAATCAAGTTATTTTTCATTTCGACGATTGTCGGTTTCCCGGCCCCGGTCGCGATGGCGATATGATCGAAACCGAGCTGCCAGGCATCCTCAACCGTCACGGTTCCGCCGAGGCGAACCCCGCCGTAGACCCGGAAGTTGGCGCGTCGAACCAGGGAGAGGTAGATCAGTTTGAGGAAGTTTTTGTCCCACCGGACGGTGATTCCATATTCAGCGACGCCGCCGAAACCGGCCATGATCCGCTCGTCGAGCGATTCGTAGAGTTCCGAGACCCGTTCGATCGGTTTGGGAGGGGTGGTTGCATCGCCGACCCATTCCGAGGGAAGGGGTTCGATTTTGAGACCGTCGATCCCAACCACGCCGAACCCCTCGTTCAGGAGATACTGCGCCAGGGTAAAACCGGCGGGACCCATTCCGACGACGAGGATGTTCTTTCCGGTATAGGGAAGCGGGTAGGGGCGCTTGACATTGAGCGGGTTCCAGCGGGTGAGCAACGAGTAGATCTCGAAGCCCCACGGGAGATCGAGGCAGTCGGTGAGCATCCGTGTTTCGATTTGGGGGATATTGACCGGCTCTTGTTTTTGATAGACGCATCCCTTCATGCAATCGTTGCAAATCCGGTGTCCGGTTGCCGGGAGGGTTGGGTTGTCGATCATCATCGTCGCCAGCGCCCCGATCGTCTCTCCGTCCCGCTTCAGCAATTGCGCTTCCGAGATCTTCTCGTCGAGCGGACAGCCGGTCAGCGGAATGCCGAGGGGGTTCTCTTTAAGCTTCCCTTCCTTGTCGACGAATCCTTTGGAGCAGGAGTCCTTCTCCCGCTCATGGCAGAAAATACAGTAGTGAACTTCGTTCATGACCTGACGATGGTTGTATCGGGTGTCGGTCAAGACAAAGCCGTCCCGGCGTCGCCGGTGTTCCTCCGGCCCTTGCGCCGATTCGGGAAGCTCGGCCCGGACCGGGTTCGTTTCAACCAGGTGGAGGAAATCGATCTTTTCCGGAAAACGGAAGGAAACCCACTCTTTCACGTGGTGCCGGGCGTCGGGCCGGTGCGCATGGGCCGCGACCCACCGTTCCGGGATCTGAAGGAGCCGTGTCGCCGCCTGGGCCGCTTCGGGATAAGAGGCCAACATTTCCGCCGAGGGGAGTGAGCCGTCGAGAAGGGAAGCGGCGGCAGCATCTTGGCGGAGACGGTTGCAGATTTCAGAGAACTTTTTCAGATGTGGCTCGGCATCGACTTGCTGTCCTTTCGCCTTTCGAATCAGTTCTCGCTCGATTTCCATCAGGGGAACAACGGTCGCGGCGACCGATTGTTCCCGATCGTCGGTGATCCGCGGGACGATCGCTTTTTCGAGAATCCGCATTTGGCGATCGAGTGTCGGAAGATCGAATCGTTGTGTGTCGGCGGGCAAGAAGGCCTTTAAGGCCCGTTTCATCACAAAACCGCTCTTGAAATCGGCGATCGGTTTTTCTCCATCCGCCCGCGCGACGTCGGCTTTTGCTGCCTGTTCGATCCTGAAAAGACGGGTTATGAACCGGCCCAGGTGAGGGGCCAGCGCCACAATCAGGTCCGATTCCTCGGTCGGCGCAAACCCTTTTCCTCCGGCTTCTCGATAGGCGGCATAACGCCGGCCGAGGTCGGTATCGGCCTCCACCACCGCTTTGTAAAACAGCTCGGCCAATTCCTTGAGGCGAGCGGGGTTGTAGAGATCGGCATCACTCCATCCTTTGATTCCAAGCGTCATCTGTTTCATCGAAACACTCACTTCAACCTCCTCATCTCCTCCAATGCTTCACGTATTTGTGTTTCGACCCCTTCGCGGATCAGGTCGTCATCGACCATATCGATGAGGTCATCCTCCGTCACGGTAATAAACTTTCTCGCCTTTCCTTTGGTCAAAGAAATAAGAAAATTGTTGTTGGTGGAGCGGGTTGGGACAACCCCTTCCGCCTTGGGATCGATCTCTTTCAATACTTCCAGAAATTTCGCCCGTCCTAATTCGACTTCCTCGTTGCCCATTTTTTGTCTCCTTAAACCGGACGGGGAACGGTCAGCGGCCGGTGTAACGGCTGACCCCCCCGAAGGTGCCGAACCACTTGTTTCCATCGGAATCGACGGCGATCGAATAGACATAGTTTCCGAGCAGGCCGTTCATCATTGTAAAGCTCTCAAACCGCTTCCCGTCGAACCGGCTGACCCCTTTATTGGTGCCGATCCAAAACACCCCCTCTTTATCGATCTCAATGGCATTGACGATATTCCCGGCAAGCCCTTCCGAGGTGGTATAGTTTTTAAACGTCTTCCCGTCGAACCGGGAAAGCCCTCCCCCCCAGGTGCCGAACCACTTGGTTCCGTTCGCGTCGATGGCCGAGGAGATCACATAGTTTGGATTGGCCGACTGGGTCTCTTTCTCCGGTTGCTGGTGATGTCGTGGCCCCTCTTCGTAGCCGTCGCCTTTTGAAGCCGGTTTTTCCCCCGCCGCCGAGACGTCGGCTCCAAGCCCATCCTGATGCGTCCATCCCTTCATGGTTTTTGTTTTTCCGTCGAATCGATTGACCCCCCCCTCGGTTCCAAACCAGAGGACGCCGGAGGGTTCCCGCTCGATCGTGTAGACCCATTTGTCGACCAGTCCGTCGTCAACCGTATAGGTGACGAACCGGTTTCCGTCGAACCGGCTTGCCCCTTTCCAGGTGGCGGCCCACATCGTTCCGTCCGGCTCGAAGAGAAGATCATAAACCCACAGGTCGCCGAGGCCGTTCTTGGGACTGTATTGAACCCACTCCGGGCCGAAGTTTTTGCTTCCTCTTCCGTAGGGGGTAAAGTGCTCCCAATTTTTCCCATCGAACTTCGAGAGACCGCCGCCATAGGTGCCGATCCAGGCGGTTCCTTTCGCGTCAAAGCGGATGGAGACGATGATGTTGGAAACGAGTCCGGTTTTCGCGTTATAGACCTGATGTTCCTCGGTCTTTCGATTGAAACGGATCAGACCGTTGGAGGTTCCGATCCAAACCTCGTCACCGCGTACCGCCAATGCCCGGACTACCACCTCGCCGATCGACCAACCGGTCCAGAGGGAGTTCGTCCCCGGCAAGGCCGGCGGTTCCGCCCCGTTTGTTCCGATTGGGGAAAAAAGGATGAAAAGGATCAAGAGGGCCGTCCATCGATCAAACCGGGTCATCCTTCCCCCCACTTCAACTTCTGCCGGAGGACCTGGTAGTAGTTTCGATGAGGCGATTGGATTAGTTTTAAACGGCGTTCGAAGGCTTCGATCTGGATGACGTCATCTCCTTCAAGAGGAAAGACCTCCTGACCGTCAAAAGTGGCAAGGGGGCCTTTTTCTTCCGTTTTTACGATCACCTCCACCCGGCTATTGGCTGGAACGACGATCGGACGGTTGGTCAGCATGTGGGGAGAGATCGGGTTGAGGAGGATCGCGTCAACCGAAGGGTGAATGATCGGCCCGCCCGAAGAAAGGGAGTAGGCGGTTGATCCGGTTGCCGTCGAAACAATCAGGCCGTCGGCCCGAAGCCAGGTCACAAATTGACGGTTGATAATGATCTCCATCTTGATCAATTTGGTTAACGTGCCGTGGCTGATGAGCACCTCGTTCAACACGCGCGGCTGGGGAAACGCTTTTTTCCCCCGGTGGATCACCGACTTGAGCGTCAGCCGTGGATCGAGGATATATTCTTCTTTGAAGATTTTTTCAAGCGTTTGATAAAGTTCGTCGAGTGTCACCTCGGTCAGAAATCCGAGGCTCCCCAGGTTGACCCCCAGAATCGGAATGTCGAGATCTTCGATCCGTCGCGCCGCGGAGAGAAGGGTCCCGTCTCCTCCGAGGACGATCATCATGTCGAGCCTGTGCCTCCGCTCCGGCGATCGGGAAGGGGCCGGTTTTTTTCCGGTGGTCTCGATCAGGATCGACTCTTTTTGGCGTTGCTTGAGCCAATCGGTCAACTTTTCGAGAGCGGCCTTGCATTGCGGATGTTCGGGTTTGAGAACGATGCCGATTTTCTTCATTAACTCTAGACCGCACAATCTCAAAAACAACCGATGGATGGAAACGAGCCCGATTCTATTATGTGCGTGGTTTCTTTGTCAACGAGAACAGGTGAGTACGGGTACAGATCGCCGGGTGTTCGATGCGGACCCGGAAAACTGGTCGCCGATCCGGGAGGAAAAAAGCACGGTGTCCTCCTTGCTTCGGATACGGTGATTACGACCACCCTGACCCTTCCCAACATGCCTAATGGGAGTTTATACATAAAAGGAATATTTACACAACTTTCCTCGTGATTTTCTGGTTTTAATCTATACAATATACCGAAGAGAGGCTAAACTTAAAGGCAGATACGAGTCAGCCTGCTCTTTCAATCAGGAGGAACCAAATGAAAAATCGATATCAAACAAGATCGATAGAAAGGATTGTCCCGTTCGTCTTGGCGATCGGCGTCTTCATATTCTCAGTGGAGGGCGTTTTTGCCCAGTCGAACGACTTTTTCAGCAACACCCAAAGCAATGAACAACGGGCCACGGCTACCACTCCGAACGCGCCCGGGTTTGATCCCTGTCGGGGAGGGGGCGGGGCGATGAGCGCCACGAATTGTGACAGCGCGGCGGCCCTTTTAAGCGCGGCCAACGTTTCGACCAACTTCGTCATCGCCGGCCCCGGGGCGATCACCGACAATATGTTCGGGCGGGTTTCTGGTGCGGCGCTCGGCGCGAGTGGCGCCGTGGGAGGGGCGGGGACTGAAGTGGATACAGCAATCACCAAGTGCGCCCCCGGGTTTGGAACGGGGGGATTCGATAACGCTCCGGTAGTAGGTGATCCGTTGAGAGGATTGAACTGCGGAGATCTCCGCTTGGCTCCTGATATTCAGGGGATGGCGATCCCTTCCGGCTCAAACACCCTCGGAACCGGATCAGCAATGACCGCGACGACCCCCCTGACCCTTCCTTTCTCCGGCGCGGCAAACGCCTTCACCGATTTTACAATCACCAACATCTTTGTCCAGAACCCGACGGGGGCGCAGGTTCAAATCGATTCACCAGCCAATCTCTGCAACCCGAATACGCAGTGCGGCAAACAAAGTATCACTCAAAACACCTTCACCGGTGGGGCCTCCGGTACATCGGGTTCTCCCGGTTTGACGACGAACCAAAGGGTGGTTTTCACGAGCGATTTCGCCGTCGGCTTGTCGGGGGCAACCCAGGGAGTTCCTACGACGTCGGTCAGTGGTTTTGCGGTCAACTGGACCAGCAGCATCCGCCAGCCTGATATGATCAATACCGACAATACCGTCACGGCCCTCTTCACACAAGATATTCAGGGGGTCTTCACCTTCGGAGCGGGGACCTTTGATCCGGTCCAATATCCGAACGGACCGAGCCAGACGATTCGGAGCACCGGATCGGGAACCCCGAATGAGACCCTCCCATAACCTGATGAGTGAGATAAGGAGACTAAAAATGAAGCATATTAAAAATGGAACGATTCGATTACTCCTCTTTGGAGGAGGGATCCTTCTCCTCTCGGGGGTGAGTTATGGATTCGACTTTAACCTGAACACGGTGCAGACCGACCTGCGGGCGAGAGCGGGCACGCCGGATAACCCAGGGTTCGACCCTTGCCGGGATGGAACACGAGACGCCGGCGGTCAATGTACCGGCGCGGCGACGGGGTTACTGAGGCCGTCCAACTTAACCAGCGCCTTCCCGGCGTTGGGGCCCGGCGCGGTGACCGACAATATGTTCGGGCGTGTCGGTGATGTTTCCGCCAATCCGACCCAGTGCGCTGCAAATGCAAACCCAGGGGATGCTTTTAACGCAAACAGCCTGAACTGCGGGAATACTCGTTTAACTCCGACCAATCAGGGGCAGACACTTCCGACGGCTCCCTTGTCGGGAGCGACGGCGATCAATACCCTGACCGGCACCGGTTTTACGGCAAACACCAATCTCTTTGGTGATTTTTGCGCCAACGGCGCCACCGACTGCGATCCGGACGGGGCAGGTGGTCCTCTCCTCCAGACGACGGCGGCCCACACCGGCTTCGACATGATCAATAACTTCACCTGGACGCCGACGAGCGCCAGCGCCGCGACGGTGGTCTTGGTGCAACAGGTGAAACAGGTCACCGCCCTGACCACGCCGGTCGGGACGTTGGGGGTTCCTGGAAATGGGGATCAACTGTTATTGATCAATACCAACAATGGATTAGGAAACACCTCGACTGCTTCTTCATCCAGTGTGGATGGCACCTTCGCCAATCCCACAATTAGCTGGACCCAGACAATCAGTGATCCGGATATGTCGGGGGTCGGTGTTCCCTTTACCCAAACGATTTCCGGAAGCTTCGTTTATAACAGTGCTGGAGCGAGTGCCTCTTATCCGACCGGTTCCAGCCAAACGGTCCGAAGCACCGGGGGAACCCCTTCCACGGAAACGCTCTCTTTCCCGTAATTGTCCTTGGTGCCATAAAAAAGGGGAGGCCTTTTGGCCTCTCCTTTTTTTGTGAGTCTCCAACACACTCTTCCTGATTCTTCACTCTTGTATTGATCCATTCAATTGACACTTCGATATTCTATGATATACCTATAATACAGGATCGGTATGTAAACCCTCGATGGAAAGACCGATGGAAATGAAATCCTGTTTGCGCTTGGCCGCTCCGCTTTTTACAGTTCTCTTTTTATTTTTTTTCATTGGCGGCTGCAGGAAAGATAACGAATCGTCGACGAATTGCGGGAATTGCCCGGTTGAGACCACTCCTCCTCTGGTCGCTTCGGTCTCACCGCCGGATGGGGCGACCAACGTCCCGACCAATGCCCTGGTCAGTGCGGTCTTTAGCGAGAAGATTGAACCGGCGACCCTTTCGACGAATACGTTTATTGTCAGCACCATCGGCCCGTCCGGCACATTGTCTGTTTCAGGAACGGTTGCTTATGCCGATGCCACAATGACGGCGACCTTTCTCCCCAGCACGCCACTTTCTCCATCGACGATTTATAATGCCACGATCACCGGCGAGGTGGAAGACCTCGCAATGAACAAGATGAAGACCCCCAAGAGCTGGTCCTTCACCACCGGATTGACGGCCGATCTGACCCCGCCCCAGTTTTCCGGCAATGATCCCCAACTGGTTGCCGAGGCAAACAGTTCGAATTCGGTCTCCCTCTCCTGGACGGCCGCGACCGACAACACCGCCCCTCCGGGGCAAATCGAGTATCTGGTCTGTCGGTCGACCGTTTCGACCGACTGTCTGGCCAATCCCTTCCCCATATCGGGAGGGAACGTGGTCCTTTACGCGATCCCCGCCGGAGCAACCCAACTTCAGGTCACCGGCCTCACCAGGAGCACGACCTATTACTTTGTCGTCCGGGCCAAGGACCTGGCGGGCAATGTTGATGCAAACGTGGCCCAAAAATCGGCGAAGACCTTCGGGGCATTCGTCCAATTGAATAAAAGCCTGATCTCACCGGTAGGAGATTTAAATGTCGTTTCAACTCCAGATACGGAGACCCTCGCAGACAGCCCCTCCATCTCGATCGTAGGCGGGGTCCCGTATGTCGTCTGGGCAAAAGGGCAAACCTCCGGGAACCAGAGAATCATCGCGCGCCGGTGGGACGAGAGTGCCGGGTGGTCCTCTCCATTGCCACAGGTCAATACATCGGGGACCCATGCCATCCTTCCCCATACGGCGGCCAGTCCGGGGACATCGCCGGAGCTCTATGTGACTTTTACGGAATGCGCATCGCCAAACAGCACTTGCAACGTTTTTGTAAAGAAATGGAACGGAACCGCTTGGGCACCGATGGGGCTTCGCCTGAACGAGACGGCCGATCAGGGCGGGGGCTGCTGTAATAGTGTTATCGCCTTTGATGGGAACGGAACGCTCTACGCCGCCTGGGTTGAGGTCAGTGGAGGAACCCGCCAAATCTATGTCAAGAAATGGAATGGAACGGCTTGGGATCCGCCGCTCGGCGGCGGGTCGCTGACGGTTAAGCCGGCTCGCTACGGGAATACCCCCTCCATCGCCATCAATGGGAACGATATTCGCGTCGCCTGGACCGAATGCAACGGAAGTAACGACAACAACTTATGTTTTCTCTATGTCAAGCAATGGGATGGAAACAGCAATAGCTGGGTTCCCTCCACTCCAGCCGAACTTCAAGTGGGAACTTTCTTTAATGGCGTTATACTCTCGACTCCTCGACTTGCTTTTGTCGGATCGGTTCCCTATCTTGCCTGGAACGAAGCGGGGAACCTCTATGCAAAGAGGGAGGTTGGCGGCGCCTGGAGCCTGATCGGAAACGGAAATAGCCTTGGCAGTGTCTTTAACCTTGATCTCAAAGCCTCGACTTCCACCGCCATACCGTATGTTGCCTTTGTTCCCTCCGGCCCTCTTTCAGTAAAGCGGTGGGACGGGGCCGATTGGGTTATGGAAGGGGATGGGAACCCTCTTAATGTTTCCCCCAATAGTGTCGCCAAAAACCCCGCGATCGACTTCTCGGGCGGAACCCCTTATATCGCCTGGAAGGAAGAACTCTCCGGGAAGAGCGGAATTTTCGTCAAACGTTTGGAGTGATTTTGAGTTCTCTTTGAAGTTCATTCTTGAAGTATCTCTATTCTACCTCATCTTTCCCTTTAAGTTTAAAACCGATTAAGCCAAACCAAACAAACAGACTTACTCTTTTTTTAAAATCCCTTTATAATGCAACCGTACTACAACCAGAAAAAAACAAAACTTAACATAATATATATTATCAGACATTATTTAAATTAGGGGAATGATTCGATGGGCGCCTGGAAACGGATTCGACGTGATATAACTCTTGCTACCACCGGAATTCAGGAAACGACTCTCGCAATTGCGGAACAAGTCTATCGACGGATCGAGTCGGCGAAGATTTCTCTTGAAATGTCTCAAATAGAACAACAGATCAAGGATCGGGAAGCAACATTTGGAGAAAAAGTTTATGGAAAATTTGGAGGAAGCGATATTGATCTTGATCGACTTTCAAAAGACCCGGTGCTTGCATCACTTAGCCAGGAAATCGAGGGACTGAGGAATCAATTGGCCATCATTGAAGCCGAGGCAACGGAAGAAGAACCCCTCCCGCTGATAGAACAATCGTTAGCCCAGGCGGGCCTCATTTTTCAACATGTGACCATCCCGGATCAATTTCCCTGGATAGGAAAGGAACTCCGCGAATGGCGTCTTCCAACCGAAATGCGAATTCTTTCCGTACGAAAAAAAAATGGGTTTGAAATCGCCAACGGCAAGACCGTCGTGGAAGCCCACGATCAAATTACCTTCATCGGACCAAAGAGAAAAAGCCAAACCTATCGATACTTCTGGATCGATCGTTAATCTCGTTCATTCTTTTTTTTCCATCTGTTCCACCTCAAAGTTTAATTCTGCTTCCGTGATAATCCCTTTCTTTACAAGAAGGGAGACCAGCGCCACCTGGAGATCTCTCCTTCTTTCTTCCACAGTATCTTGTTGTTCCGAATGTGGATATCCCTTCTTGCCATTATAAGGAAGGGAGGGCGTTTCATCCCTGGGAACATTTTTCGAAGCAAAACGGGCGACCATGATGATCGCAATAATTCCAAGCAAGAACAAAAATAAGAACCCCATTTTTATACCCCTTGATCGATCCGACCAACTCGAACAACATCCAAAAGCCTGAGCCCCAAAAAACTTTCGGCGCTTCTCCCTGGAACGAAAATTTCAAGGTGACCCGAACTGTTGATGGTCAGATTTCCGGCCCCTTTCTCCCCTTCCGAATAGTTTTTCTTTAATCCGGTTAAGCGATGTCCTTTGATTTCAAATCTCATCTCACCGGTTGTGCAAAAAGGGATCAAAAGCGATTCAGTAATATTGGTAATCCCGTTTCCAAAACGGTCGATATATACAATCTTGCCGATGATTCTGGAGTTTTCTATTTTGGGTAGTAGTCCATCAAGGACGACGCCATCTCGAATTTCGGGGCCGAGTTCTTCGGGGCGGGTCCCATTGACAAGGAGCGCCGCGATCGGGGCAAAATGGTCGCGGCCTGCGAAAGTCGGACTTTCCTTGAAACCAAGACGCCTCGTTTGATCGACGGCATATACTCGACATTCGGAATGCAGAAGAAGATAGGTTAAAATTCCGTTGTCAGGCGCCAGATAAAGTTGTTTCTCTGTGGTGACAATGATCTTTCGCCGATCGGTGCCGACCCCCGGATCAACAATGGCCAGGTGGATCGTTCCTGCTGGGAAATAAACCGAGGCCTCCTTGACGACGAAGGCGGCACGAATCAGATCTTGAGGCGGGATGTCGTGGGTGATATCAACGATCGTCACGGCAGGAGCATGCCGAAGAAGAACCCCTTTCATGCTCCCCACAAAATAGTCCCCGGAGCCGAAATCGGTCATCAGGGTAACGATCTTCACTCGAATGTGATTTTTAGAATTTCATATTCGACGGTTTTGGCCGGGGTCACGATCGTGACCTCCTCTCCAACCCGTCGTCCGATCAACGCTTTTCCGACCGGAGAGTGAATTGAGATCTTGCCGTTTTTCAGGTCGGCTTCGTCCTGTCCCACAATGGTATACTTTCTTTCTTCCTTTTTTTTAAGGTCGATCAGGTAAACGGTGACACCGAAGACCACTTTTTCATTCGACAAATTATGGGTGTCAATGACCTGAGCATCGGCCAACTTCGTTTCAACTTCCCGAATCCGCCCCTCGATAAAACTTTGCCGTTCCTTCGCGGCGGCGTATTCCGCGTTTTCAGAAAGATCACCGTGCGCCCTCGCTTCGGCGATGTCGGCAATGACCTTCGGGCGTTCCACCCGTTTGAGCCGCTCCAATTCTTCCCGAAGTTGTTCATACCCCTTTGGAGTCATCGGTATCTTCACAATCTCCCTCCCGTTTCTCGATGATATTCTTGCAAGGTTTTTACCACCGTCCCTTCTTTGCGCAGCGCCTCGATTCCGTGGATCGCCGCTTTGGCCCCTGCAATTGTCGTAAAATAAGGAATCCCTTGTTGTAAAACCGTTCGCCGGATCGAATATGAATCGGTCTGTGAGATCTTGTCGCCCACTGTGTTGATCACCAATTGGATCTCCCTGTTCTTCAAGTGGTCGACGACATGGGGCCTCCCCTCCTTCACCTTATTGACCCGCTCGACGGTCAACCCATGTTGGATCAAGTAGCTTGCGGTTCCTGCCGTGGCAATCAGGTTAAAACCGAGTTCGGAAAGACGGTTCGCCGCCGGCAAGATTGCCGGCTTGTCTTTGTCTTTCACGCTGATAAAAACTTTTCCAGAAAGGGGAAGCGGATTTTCCGCCCCTGCCTCGGCCTTGGCGAAGGCCCGTCCAAAGTCATGGTCGATCCCCATCACCTCCCCGGTTGATTTCATCTCCGGACCTAAAATCGAATCAACGTTGAACCGTTTGAATGGGAAAACCGCTTCCTTCACGGCGACGTAAGAGAGCAACCGTTCTTGCAAGACTCCCTGCGTCCGGAGAGAACTCCCCAAAACTGCCTTCATGGCGATCTTCGCCAGTGGAAGGCCGATCGTTTTGCTGACGAAGGGGATGGTTCGAGAGCCGCGCGGATTGACCTCCAGGATATAGACCTCTCCATCCTTGACGGCAAACTGAATGTTCATCAACCCGATCACTCCCAACTCTTTCGCCAGACCGATTGTCTGCAGGCGGATTTGATCCAAGACCGAAGAAGCAAGTGAGAAAGGGGGGAGAGAACAGGCCGAATCACCCGAGTGAACCCCCGCCTCCTCAATATGCTCCATGATTCCGCCGATGAAGACCTCCCGGCCGTCGGAAACGGCGTCGACATCGACCTCCACCGCATCTTCAAGATATTTATCGACCAGCACCGGATGGTCGGGCGAGGCCTGCACGGCGAATGTCATATACCTTTTTAGGCTTTCTTGATCGTAAATAATCTCCATCGCCCGGCCGCCCAGGACATAGGATGGCCGGACCATCACCGGGTAACCGATCTTTGAGGCGGCCTTTTCCGCCTCTTCGTAAGAGCGGACAAGGCCGCTTTCCGGCTGCTTGAAACCCAGTTTTTGAAGGAGGGTCCGAAACCGTTCGCGATCTTCGGCGCGGTCAATCGCATCGGAAGAGGTTCCCAGGATTTTTACTCCTTCCCGCTCAAGGGGAACGGCCAATTTCAATGGCGTTTGTCCTCCGAACTGAACAACAACCCCAACCGGGCCCCGCCCTTCCGCTTCTTCGCGCCGGATAATATGGAGGACATCTTCCAGGGTCAACGGTTCGAAATAAAGTCGATCGGAGGTGTCATAATCGGTACTGACTGTTTCGGGATTACAGTTCACCATGATGCTCTCGTAGCCGATCTCCCGAAGCGCCGCGGCGGCATGGACGCAACAGTAGTCGAATTCGATTCCCTGGCCGATCCGGTTCGGCCCGCTCCCCAGAATAATGACCTTCTTACGGTTGGTCGGAGTCGCCTCACATTCCTGTTCGTAGGTTGAATAGAGATAGGGAGTATGCGCTTCGAACTCGGCGCCGCAGGTGTCTACCCGTTTATAAACCGGAACTACCCCCATCTTCTCGCGCCAGGCGCGGACCTCCCCTTCCGGTTGTCCGATCAATTGGCCAATCCGCCGGTCGGAAAAACCGGCCTCTTTGGCCTGTCTCAGGAGTGACGAAGCATCCGGTGAAAGCGTCTTGAGGGCCGCCGATGCGGTCAGCATCTTCTCGATCTCGATGATTCCTTCGATCTGATCGAGGAACCAGGGGTCGACCGAGGTCCGTTCATAAATTTTATCCTTTGGAATACCGAGGCGGAGGGCGTCGGCAATCTGAGAGAGTCGGTTGAATGTCGGCCGGGCCATCATCTCCATCAACGGTCGCCCCTCTTCTTCTAAGACCGTATAACGAGGTTCCAGTCCTTCCCGGTTGACCTCCAACGATCGGAGCGCCTTCTGGAGCGCCTCCTTGAAGTTCCGGCCGATCGCCATCACCTCTCCGACCGACTTCATCTGAAGGGTCAGTGTCGGATCGGCGGTGGGAAATTTTTCAAAGGCAAAGCGGGGAACCTTGACGACGACATAATCGAGGGTCGGTTCAAATGATGCCGGAGTCACACGGGTGATGTCGTTTTTGATCTCATCGAGGGTCAAGCCAATCGAGAGTTTCGCGGCGATCTTCGCGATCGGGAAACCGGTCGCCTTGGAGGCCAACGCCGAGCTTCTGGAAACGCGCGGGTTCATCTCGATCACCCGTATCTCCCCGTTCTTTGGGTGAACAGCAAACTGGATATTCGAGCCTCCGGTATCGACCCCGACGCCTCGGATGATCCGGATCGAGGCATCGCGCAATCGTTGATACTCTTTGTCGGTCAAGGTTTGCGCCGGCGCCACGGTAATCGAATCGCCGGTATGAATTCCCATCGGGTCCAGATTTTCAATCGAGCAGATGATGACGACATTGTCGCGTTGGTCCCGCATCACCTCCAGCTCGAACTCTTTCCATCCCAAGACCGATTGTTCGATCAATACCTCTCGGACCGGGCTGCTCGTAAGCCCCGCCTCGACGCGCGAGTCAAACTCCTCCCGGTTGTAGGCGATGCTTCCCCCCGTTCCTCCCAGGGTGAACGACGGCCGGATGATTGCCGGAAAACCGGTCTCTTCCACGATGGCCAACGCCTCTTCCCTGCTGCGGGCCAATCCGCTTTTGGGATATTCCAGGCCGGCCTCTTCGATCACCCGCTTGAACGCCTCGCGATCCTCCGCGCGCTGGATCGATTCGTACTTCGCGCCGATCAGTTCGACCCCAAACCGCTCCAGAATTCCCCGCTTGTGAAGGGCCACCGCCATGTTAAGGGCCGTCTGTCCCCCCATTGTCGGCAGGAGGGCGTCGGGCCGCTCCCGGGCGATGATCTCCTGCACCACCTCGACGGTGATCGGTTCAATGTAGGTCCGGTCAGCCACCTCCGGATCGGTCATGATTGTTGCCGGATTGCTGTTGATCAAGACAACCTGGTACCCCTCCTCCCGCAGCGCTTTGCAGGCCTGGGTCCCGGAGTAGTCGAACTCGCACGCCTGGCCGATGACAATCGGACCCGATCCGATCAAGAGGATTTTATGAATGTCGGTTCGTTTGGGCATGAAATCCTTTTAGCTCTTTTTATGCTCTGATTGCTTTCGTGAAGCTTTCGCAACCATCCGGATCATCCATTGATCTGCTTCCTCAAACGTTGCGAAACGATAGACTCCCTTTGGACAAATCCCTTGCTTCCCACGAATCGCCTACAATGTTTTTAGTAGGACGTCATATTCCTTTTCAGTTTCCGTTTCTTTCCATCGCCGTTTGCCGACCACTTTGATCTTATCCATCACCTCCTCACGGCATCCAAAGATAAAAGAACCGGGCCGATTCTCCCTGAAGCACCTGCTTTGGGTCGATTCCCCAAACGGAGAGCGGGTTTGCCTCTTTCTCGATGACCTGGGAATAGATGTTGTTCGTATATTCGCTCGGGCGACGGTAGACAATCACACGCGCCTCGGAAAGACCGGTCTCCGACTTCGCCAGATAGACCGCCTGGTCAAGGTAGCCGATTTCGTCGATCAGGCCGGCTTCCTTTGCCTGCGTGGCGGTATAGATCCGGCCGTCGGCGAGCGTCTTGATTCGCCCCGGAGAAAGTCCGGTTCGTCCGCCGGCAATCACCTCCAGAAACCGGCCGTACATGCTGTCGATGATTCCTTGAAGGATCGCCCTGTTTTCCGGGGAGAGGGGCTTGGTCGGAATCCCCATATCTTTCTGCGCCCCCGACTTGATCGACTCGGCCCCGACCCCAATTTTTTCCATCAATCCTTGAAGGTTGACATGAAGCATGATCACCCCGATGCTTCCGGTGACGGCGGTCGGATGGGCAATCACCCGGTCGGCCGCCATGGAAATATAATAAGCGCCGGAGGCCCCCACATCGATGATCGAGGCAATCACCTTTCGGCCGGTCCGCTCCTTGAATCGTACGATCTCATGATGGAGAATATCCGAGGCGGTGACCGTCCCGCCGGGGCTGTTGATCCGGAGGACGACCGCTTTCACCGCCGGATCGGCCTCGGCCTTTTTGAGTTCCTCCTTGACCCTGGAGACCATGTCGGGCCCGCCAAAGACCCCATCCGGTTTCTTATCAGAGATCACCCCCGAAATGTCAAGAAGAAGGATCTTGTCGGTACCCCTTCCTTCGACCACCTTCTCTTCCAACGCCGCCGCCTTTGGGAAAAGAGAAATGTTATAGATGCAGCCGGACAAAAGAAAGACCATCCCCCACCCTGCCGCGAACAAAAGCCCTTTGAGCTTGTGAGGAAATCCCCCCACGGCTGCGACCGCCCCTGGGCGCGCCTGGCTGCGTTGCGAGGCCCCCAAGATCTGATCATGTAGCGCTGCTACACTCCCAGATCTTATGCACCCCCGCGCCTTGCCAGCCACACCCATTGACGCTCTCGCTTCGTGCTGGGATTTTCTCACAAGCTCTTTCTTCATTTTACCTCCTGTTTTTGGAACAAATCGACGAACTGTTGAAAGAGAAAGCGCGCATCGTGCGGACCGGGAGAAGCCTCCGGATGATACTGAACGGAAAAGATCGGGAGGGTCCGATGGCGTATCCCCTCGACCGTGCCGTCATTCAAATTGACATAGGTTTGTTCGACCTCTCGCTCGATGGCGGCGAGGTCGACCGCGAATCCATGATTCTCCGCAGTGATCTGGACCTGTTTGGTGGCAAGATCGATGATCGGTTGATTCCCCCCATGATGGCCGAACTTGAGCTTCTTACATTTCCCTCCAAGGGCCAGCCCCAAAATCTGGTGCCCGAGGCAGATTCCGAAGATCGGTTTCTTGCCGATCAGTTTTTCCGTGTTCCGGATCGCATAGGTCACCGCTTCGGGATCCCCCGGCCCGTTTGAGAGGAGAATCCCGTCTGGATTCAACTGTAGTATCTTTTCCGCCGATGTGGTCGCCGGAACAACCGTGACCCGGCATCCCATTCCGACCAATCTCCTTAAGATGTTTCGCTTGACCCCAAAGTCATAAACGACAACATGGTGAATGGGAGGAGGAACCGTCTCCTGCCATGCCCCCTCCTTCCAGTCATATTGCCGGGAGGAGGTGACCTGACTCACCAGGTCTTGTCCAACCAGCGGCGGATGGTTTTTCAATTTGCCAAGCAAATGGGCCGTATCGAACGCTTCGGTCGAGAGAATCCCCTGCATCGCCCCCCGATCCCGGATCTTTCGAGTGAGGGCGCGGGTATCGATCCCTTCGAGGGCAACGATCCGATTTTTTTTCAGGAGCCGATCGAGCGGTTCGGTCGCCCGCCAATTGCTCGGAACCGGTGTGTATTCTTTGACGATAAACCCTTCAAGCCAGGGACGTTCCGATTCAACATCTTCCGAATTGACGCCATAATTTCCGATCAGCGGATAGGTCATCGTCACGATCTGGCCTTTATAGGAAGCGTCGGTGAGGATCTCCTGATAGCCGGTCATGCTGGTGTTGAAGACAACCTCGCCGATCGATTCCCCCTCGGCCCCGAACGACCTCCCCGTGAAGGCGGTTCCATCTTCCAGCAACAAGATCGCCCGCTTCATGGTTTCCGTTGCTCCTCTGGTTTCCGTACCACCTCCAACCATTCCTTTAAAGTCACAACCATTCCCCGCAGGTCATGAAAGCTCCCAAACTACTTTTCCAGAGACGATCACGACGGTCGCGCGCCCCTTCATTTTCCAGCCGATGAAGGGAGAGTTCTTGCTCTTCGATCGGAACGATCCCGCCTCGACAAGCCACTCCGCCGATGGATCGATCAAGGTCACATCGGCGGCATCTCCGACGCCCAGCCGTCCGATCTTTTTCCCAAGGATGCGGGCCGGGTTCTCGGTCAGCTTTTGGATCAAGGCCGGAAGGGTCAAGACCCCCTCTTCCACCAGGCTCAGCGAAAGGGAAAGGGCGGTTTCCAATCCGATGATTCCAAAGGGGGCTTGATCGATCTCCCGCTCCTTCTCCTGTGCCGCGTGGGGGGCATGGTCGGTGGCAATGGCGTCGATTGTCCCGTCGGCCAGCCCGGCTCGTATTTCTTCCAGATCGTGCTGGGCTGCCAAAGGAGGTTTCATCTTGGCGTTCGCATCGAAGCCCCGGAGACGATCGTGCGTCAATATAAAGTAGTGAGGACAGGTCTCGGCCGTCACCGCGATGCCGCGTCGCTTCGCCTCCCGGATCAGATGAACCGAGCCGGCGGCGCTGATGTGGGCCAGGTGAACCTTGGCGCCGGTCAATTCGGCCAGGGCGAGATCCCGCGCGACCATCACCGTCTCCGACGCCGCCGGAATCCCCTTGAGTCCGAGCGCGGTCGAGACCTCCCCTTCAAACATCACCCCCCCGGCGGAGAGGTGGAGGTCTTCGCAATGGTCGATCACAGGAATGTCGAAGATCTTGGCATACTCCATCGCCCGGCGCATCAATTCGCTGTTCATCACCGGCCGGCCGTCGTCGGAAATGGCAACGCAACCGGCGTCAATCAGCTCTCCAATTTCGGCCAGTTCCTCCCCTTTCGACCCTTTCGTGATCGCCCCCACCGGAAGAACATGCGCCTTCCCCGTGGCAATTGCCCGCTCCAAGATCAATTCGGTGACCGACCGGTTGTCGTTGACCGGGTCGGTATTCGGCATGGCGCAGATCGTGGTGAATCCCCCCGCGACCGCCGCCGCGATCCCGGTGGCGACCGTCTCTTTGTATTCGAACCCCGGTTCGCGAAGATGGGTATGGAGATCGATCAGCCCCGGCACCACGAGCTTCCCTGCTGCATCGATTCTCTGAATATCCCCTTTTGCGGAGAGATGCGGGCCGACTTCGCGGATCACCCCTTCTTCAATAAGAAGGTCTCCGACGGCATCTCTTCCCGATGCCGGATCGAGGATGCGTCCCCCGCTGATGAGAATCTTAGAAGATTGATTTTGCATCGTGTATGGCATCCTTGTCATTCTTGTAGGGGCGAACCTACGTGTTCGCCCAGGGCGGTCACACAGGACCACCCCTACGATTTTTCTCCGGAAAGAAGATAAAGAAGGGCCATCCGGACTGCGATCCCGTTTGTCACCTGTTCCAAGATCACCGAGGAGAGACCGTCGGCCACCTCCGAGGTCACCTCCACGCCTCGATTGATCGGGCCGGGGTGCATGACCAAGACTCCGGCTTGGGCCAGGGCCAGTCGTTTGCCATCGAGTCCATAGAGCCTTGCATACTCCCGCAAGGTTGGGAAATATCCTCTCCCTTGACGTTCCAGTTGCAGGCGGAGGAGGATGATCACATCGGCCCCGGCAATCGCCTCCTCCAACCGATAATGGACCGTCACCCCCCACTCCTCGATTCCTCTTGGGATCATTGTCGGCGGCGCGGCGAGATGGACCGCCGCCCCGAGCTTCTTCAATCCGTGAATATCCGAACGGGCCACCCGGCTGTGGAGGACATCGCCGACGATCACCACCTTCAAGCCCCGGATCTCTCCCTTCTTCTCCTTGATCGTGAAGAGATCGAGGAGGCCTTGGCTTGGATGCTCGTGCGCCCCATCTCCGGCATTAATCACCGCGCTCCGGAGCGCCCGGGCCAAGAGGTACGGCGCACCGGAAGAAGCGTGGCGAAGGATCACGATGTCGGTCTGCATCGCCTCGATATTCCGGGCGGTATCGAGCAACGTCTCCCCTTTTGAGACGCTGCTGGAAGAGGCCGAGATATTGATCAGATCGGCGGAGAGCCGTTTCGCCGCCAGTTCGAACGACGTCCGGGTTCGGGTGCTCGGCTCGAAGAAGAGATTCACTACCGTCTTTCCCCGAAGGGTCGGGACCTTCTTGATCTCCCGGGTCGAAATCTCCTTGAACGACTCCGCCGTCTGGAGGATCAGTTCGATCTCCTCCCGCTCCATCTCCGCAATCGCCAAAACGTCCTTCCTCTTCAGCCCCATCCGTTACTTCTCCGACACCCGCCTTAAAACCACCCGATCTTCCCCTCCTGCTTCTTCAAGTAATACTTCCACTTTTTCGTTCACGGCGGTCGGGAGGTTTTTCCCAACGTAATCGGCCCTGATTGGAAGCTCCCGATGTCCCCGATCGATCAGAACCGCAAGTTGGATCTGCTCCGGACGCCCGAAGTCGATCAGCCCATCCATTGCCGCCCGAATGGTTCGACCGGTGTATAAAACATCGTCAATCAGAACGACTCGCCGGCCGCTGATGTCGAATGGAATCTCGGTTTTTTTGAGAAGCGGCGATTCCTTTTTCTTGCTCAGATCATCTCTGTAGAGCGTAATGTCGAGATCCCCGATCGGAATGCTCTCCCCTTCGATCTCCTTCATTTTCTTTCCAAGGCGTTGCGCCAGAAAAACCCCGCCGGTTCGGATGCCGACCATGACAATCTCTTTCGACCCTTTGTTCCGTTCCAGAATTTCATGAGCAATCCGGGTCAGGGCGCGATTGATTTCGATCGAATTGAGAATCACCCGTTCCATCATTCACCCAGTCTTTTTTTGTAGGGAGGTATAAAAAAACCCTCTTTCGTCTGTTCGTCCCGAAAGAAGGCCAAGAATATAATAAATGTGGTGATATTGAGAAGGTAGCCGAGGTAATCCATCGTCGATCCTTTCCAGTCTCGCCGGACCGGTTTAAAGGGGTATTTGCGACATTCTATTTGGAGGGAAGAGAAATGTCAAGCATGCGTATCGCGCAATCTAAAACCTGACAACGCCCTCTGTGCCATTTCCACCGGCGCGAAACAGCTCGATTTATCTCGCGCGGCGTTGGGCCAACTACAAGAGATCAGCAAACTCTTCACGGGAAAGGTCGCAGTCATTTAAAATCTTGTTCATGAGGCCAGGGCCGAGTGTCTCGCCCGCATGCACAGGAACAACAGTGCAACGTCCATCTGGATGCTGGAGAAAATGATGACTGCCTTTTACCCGGATTATTCTGAAACCTGCTTTGCGAAGGGCAACAAGGACCTGACGGCCTCTGAGGCGGGGAATTTCGTCATAAGTTAACGGTAATCCGTTGAACACCGACAAATTCAGACGATTTCACCTCTGCACCTGCCACCTCAAGGCAGAGTTCAATGGCCTCTCGAATCCGTTTCATGAGTGTGTCCAAAGATTTTGCTTGAGTGTGACAGCCTCGCAATTCGGGAACAGTGGCAACAAAGTACCCCTCTGCATCTCGCTCAATGACCACGTTAAATTCTTTTTTCATGCTTCTCCTCTCCAATCGGTATAATCCAAATAATAGCAGAATAAACGCAAATATACAGGCAGCCCAACGCCGCGCGAGATAAGCTGCACCCCCCAGGTGGGCGACGTTTTTGTTTTTTTGCGCGCCATACCGCCGTGGGGCGAAGCGAAGCGGAGTCGCTCGTTTTGCGAGCTCAGGGGCGCGCGGTCTTTGCGCGTCGGCTGGAGCGCCTTGTTAGACCGGGGGTTTTCCGTGCAACTTCTACCAGAGTATGCAGTGCTCTGTTGACAGCGGCGGAATTCGGAAAGACCGCCGCAATCTCGTCATCTAAGACTACTACATTAGAACTCTCTTTGACGCGATCATAATACTTGCCGCGTTCAAGTTTTTTGAAGTCAGATCGCTTGTATTCGGTCCGAAGCTCATCATCAGATGTTGACTTAGCCTTTTTCATAAATGTACCTTTCGTGTTTGGTTGCTACACGAGCGCTGATAATTCGGATGGCATCGCTGCGCTCGGTGTGGGCTACGACTAAAAGCCGACCTGATGACGACACTCCGAAAGTAACCATTCGTTCTTCTCCCTCTGAGTGGTCAGGGTCAGCGCCTGTAACTGCCAGAGGATCATAAAACAGGCTGGAAGCTTCCTCAAATGTGACCCCATGTTTGCGAAGATTTTTTCGAGCCTTGACGGGGTCCCATTCGAAATGCATCGATCGAAAAAGCTCCTTTCCTTTATTTCCGGTCTAACGTAAAGTTGAGGGGCGCCGCGCTTTTGCGGCGTCCCTCTCGAACGCCATGTTAGCCTTTTGGCAGTAGTGCATGAGTGTACTCCCAAGCATAGCGAAAGCGTGGAACTGCTCCACCGCCCGGTGGAACCCAAACATCTGTGCCAACGTTCTTTGCTCCTAAAGCCTCATAGAAACGCTGAGCTGTGACATTGGACTGAATAACCCACAAATATAAGCCCTGATCCGAGGCTTTTGCAGCACACCAATTAGCAACTTGCTGCAATAACCTTGAACCTATACCTTGACGCTGTTTTGACAAAGAAACATGAATGTTATCAAGCAAAGCCCCATAAACGGGATCGCTGTCAGAGAAAGCGCAGGCAAAGCCAATGATCTTCTCGTTTTCCTCTGCGACCGCGACAAATTGACCGACAACGGGTGATTGCAACCGTTGTGTCCATGTGGCAGTTCTGTCAGCTTCGACATCACCGGCCAGATACGCATCACTCAATGTGTCACGATAAGCATGGCGCCAGCTTGCCGCATGCAAGCTGGCTATGGCTGGGATATCAGACTGATTGGCTGCTCTTATTTTCATAAAGGCTAACAGATAATAGACGCCCTAAAAGACGTCTTCTTTTACGACCCGGCTTTTTGTATAATCCAATTCTTTTTTGGTGTCAATAAAGGAGTAGAGAAAGGATGCCTTTAAAGACGGCTTTTTCGCCGGCGGCACAAAAACCGAAGGTGCTGGACCAATGAAGAGATGCCATCCGGCTTCGGCATTACAGCATCCGCACGGAGGAAATTTAGAGCCGGTTTATTCTGTTTCACGGCAAACGCCACCCCGGGGAGATGGGGCGTCCGGAAGTGGAGGGCGAGGTCCTAAAACGGGAGATCGGATAGCTACCCCCCAAGCTGGCAGTTGCCTCTTCTCATTTCGAGTTGTTGGCCTATTCGGAGTTAACTCAATAAGCATGTTTTAGATTGTGCGATACGAGGCGTTGCCTAGAACGGCCGGAGCGTGTAAAATAAAATCGTCGTCCAAACGACTGAAATCACTCATAATCAAGGAGAGAAGAAAAAGATGTTAAAAAGAAATCACCTGTCATGGATGGCTTTGCTAACCCTCTTATTCATCGCCGGAGGATGTTCAAAACCGCCGACGGCGGACATGGAAGAGACAAAAAAAGCGGTCGAGGCGGCCCGCGGATCGGGTTCGACGGAGTTTCTCCCCACCGAAGACAAGGAAGTGAACGAAAAACTCAACGCGGCGCTTCAAGAGATCAAAACCCAAGACGATAAAATGGCTCCTTTCCGAAATTACGAAC
>CAZOFJ010000014.1:0-54146 GCA_964579005.1 uncultured Nitrospirota bacterium | reverse complement strand
GGTTTACTGGGATGTCCTCAAAGATGCAGGGCCGGTCGGGGTCTGGTTTAGAATATTTGGTTTAAGCAAAGAGATGATGATAAAGAACTTTACAAATATTGCAAAGTCCTATCGATATATTGCCGGAGGGGGGGTGACAGGAGCGCTTGATGAAAACTGGTTTTATCTGCAACACGGCGCGATTAACCTTCCCTATCTGGAGCAGGAGAACGCCTATGTCCGCTTCGAGGGCCATCCGTTGGGGCTGACGTTGGAGATCAAGATGAACTCCACACACGAGACACGGCCGGTGCCGAACCTTCTGGAACGGATTGAGGTTGCCATCCGGGAGCGGTTTGCTCCGGGACTGGATGTGAGTCGGGTTCGAACCCAAAAGCGGACGGTGGCGGGCATCCCGGGAGAAGAGGTGATCCTCCGAATGACGGAACGCGGAAAGACAAGTTTTCTATTTGGATGGGACTATCTTGGCCGAAAAGACTCCGGAGAGTATCCGAGGATCGTGATCAAGATGGACGCTTTTGACGACAAACACCTGCAAGAGCAGACCCTCCTCTGGGACCGGATGCTCGATTCGATGAAGCCGATGTATCGGGCGTAATCAATTTACCTGCGATGATGATCTCAAGATCGAACTCGAAGGACACAACCGGTGGGGAGCGGATCGCCATCACCGGACTCGGCTTGGTCACCCCGGTCGGGATGACCGCCTGGGGGTCGGCTGCGTCGATTCGAGCCGGGATGACCTGCTTCTCCGAATCATTGGTGGTCCGCGTTGCCGCCGACCGGCAGGGGAAGAATCTCTGCGGTGCCACCCTCTCGCGCGTCGGTTCGATCCCGGAAGCGCTTCACGGGCTCGATCGGGCGGCGGCCCTGTTCCTCCCGGCACTCCGCGAAGCGGTCGATGGCCTTCCTGAAGGTGCGATGGCGCGAGCCGTCTGGTTCATCGATCATGAAATCCGCGCATCAGAAGAGGACCGGGGTTCCTCCCGGCAGAGATGGCTTGCCCGGCTCCGAAAGGAGGTTCCGGAAATACCGTTGATCCTTCCTGAAAACGAAAAAAAGGCCGACTTGGGGCATGGCCTTTTTTTAAACCGAACGATTCAGGCGGTCGAGTTACTCCGGAGCGGGGAGGCGGAGATCGTCATCGTCGGCGCGGTCGATTCCCTCTCGACGCCGCCGAAATTGACAGAGCTCCACCGTGCCGGTCGATTGAGGTCGGCCCGCTGTCCGGAGGGGATCGTCCCCGGCGAAGGGGCGGGGGTGGTGGTCTTCGAGACGGAGGAACATGCCCGTCGCCGGGGGGCTTCCATTTTTGCCTATCTGACTTCGTGGGGAAGCGTCGGTGGAGAGGGGCTCTCCCAGGCATTCCATCAAGCCCTTCTCGGGTTCAACGATAAGGGGGAAGAAATCGGCCTGATCGTAGGAGATCTGACCGGAGAACGATGGCGGGCGTTGGAGTGGAGCCTGACCGAACAGCGCCTCTTCCCCTCTCAGGAGGGGCGGCGGCTCTGGTGCCCGGCCGAGTTCATCGGCGATTGTGGAGGGGCCGCCGGAGTGGTCTCTCTGATCATTGGGACGATCTCCCTCGTGAAGGAGTATGCCCCCAGCCGCCGGGTGGCCCTCTACACGTCGGACCAGGGTGGTCCCCGGTATGTTCTCTGCCTCTCCGGAGGGGAGCGCTTCGCACCACACCGGCTCCGCTCCGTGATTTTTCCGGAGGAGAAGCCGATTCAGTCCGATAACCGAGCGGAAGGGGCGGCCTCCGGCAGATCGGTTTTGAGTTCCCTCTTCGAGACGCATCTTGAGGAGGCCGAATTTCTTTGGGAGCGGCGAGAAACCGCCCTGGTTTCGCACCGGGAGAGACTGTCAAACCTGGCCGAGATCGAGGAGCGGCTCCAGGCCCATCTCGACGGACTCGCCGTGGGGGGGAGGCCTGTTTGGGATCGCCTCCAGCCGAAGTGGACCGCTTCCAGCGCCGGGGAGGCCTTTGCCGCCGCCTCGGTGACCCTCGTCTCTGGGGAGCCTGCCCGGATCGATGCCCTGTTCGCGCTCTTCGCGAGTTTGGAAGGGATCGGGCTGGTCGGGATCAGACAGGCCTTTTGCCATACGGTCGCGCCGGAGGCGGAGGAGCGGTTGCAAGGTTGGCTCTCGGAAAAAAATAACCTGCTGCTGTCCGCGGCGATCGACATTCTCGGTTTCCGGAGGAGTCCGATCGACCGATGGATTCTGGATCGATCGATCTCCTCATCCGAACCGGCCTTGGTTTTCTCCGCTGTTCGGGCCATCGGACGGCTCCGGATCGATCGTCTGAAAGAGGCTGTCGAGGGGATATTAGATAACGAAGACCCTTCTCTCCGGGCCGAGGCGGTCTGGGCGGGGCTGTTGATCGGAAGCAAAAAATCGCACGCATATCTCCGGAGGGCCGTTCAGGAGGAACGGAGTAACGAAGCGGCCAACGCCCTCCGGCTGCTTGGCTTTCTTGGAGATCCGGAAGACCTCCCGTTGATGCGCGATGCTGTTCTGGAACCGGGCCTTTCTCACGCCGCCCTTTTCGCCCTCGGTTGGTATGGTCATGTCGGCGCCATCGACCTTCTCATCGATCGGACAAAAGATCCTTTGACCCCCGGGGAATGGTTGCGGTCTCAGAGCGACCATTCCCACAGTCCGTCAGAGGTAGAAACGGAAACCATTCCGGTCGACTCTTACGGCGCCATGATCCGGTTGATCACCGGAGCCGACCTCGAAAAGGAGGGGCTTCTTCTTCCTCGGACGGTCGGGTCGGAGGGGGAGAGGGGAGAAGCACCCGTTCTCGATTGGTCGCGGATCGGGGCATGGTGGAAAAAGCGAAGGAAGGAATATCACCCGAAGGTCCAATACCGATATGGTCTTCCTCGACGTCGGGAGGGTCTCCTTCAGGCCCTTCAAACGGCCCCCCTCCCGGACCGGCCTTCGGTCGCCTATGAACTGGCCCTGACCGATCCCTCCCTTCCCTTTCTGGAGACGGCGGCTTTTGCCGTGGGGCAGAAAAACAAAATCCGGAAGGGTTTTCAGTCGTAATGGTTGACGGGGTATGATCATATTGCTACTATTATTAAAATTATAACAATTGAGGAAGTCCAATGATCAAGGAAGCAACGGCAATGATGGTCCGCAAGAATCTCGGAGAACTGATCAATGAAGTCCAGTACCGGCATGATTCCATTCTGGTTACCAAAGCAGGAAAACCGGTGGCGGCAATCGTCGATATCGATCTGTTCAACAAAATGCGGGTCTTGGAATCGGAATTCCAACGTTTGGTGGGAGGCTTACAAGACGCCTTTAAGGGGGAGACGATCGAAACGGTCGAAAAGGAGCTGCGCAAAGCCAAGACGGCATCGGGCCGTCGCGGTCGTAAATGAGGGTCATTCTCGATACGAACGTCCTCCTCTCCGGTTTGATCCTACCTGATAGTCTGCCCGGACGAATTGTCCAGGCTTGGAGGGAGGCTCGGTTCGATCTGGTTTTCTCTGAAGAAATGCTGGAGGAGATCCGCCGGATTTTAGCCTACCCGAAGATCAACAAGAGATTAAAATGGGACGCCGACGAAATCGAACGGTTTCTTTTGTTGCTCCGCCTCAAATGCGTGACCGTCAACCCTTCGCCGATGCGTTTTGACGGTTTACGGGATTCCGATGACGCCGCTATTTTATCCGCGCTCATCGAATCCAATGCCGAAGCCCTTATCACGGGAGATAAAGATTTGCTGATCTTGGCAAATCAATATCCGATCTTATCTCCTTCCGAATTTGCCATACGTCTTTAAATTCAAGACTCAAAGTCCCGACCCGCCCCTTGCTTTTTCACCCCGTTTCAGGCAGCATCCTTTCGGATGAAGCTGATATCGGTCGAATATATCAAAGGCTCTCCCCGGTTCGAGGATTGTCCAAAAGAAAACATTCCGGAGGTCGCCTTCGTCGGGCGGTCGAACGTCGGGAAGTCTTCGCTCATCAACCTTCTCCTCGGAAGGAAGATCGCCCATGTCTCCGGGACGCCGGGAAAAACGCAACTGATTCACTTCTACAAGATCAATCGGAGGTTCCATTTCGTCGATCTTCCCGGTTATGGGTATGCCAGGGCTCCCCTTTCGGTGAGGGCGGAGTGGGGGCCGATGATTGAAACTTATCTTCTCAAGCGGGAGCAACTGCGCGGGATCGTTTTCCTGATTGATATCCGCCATCCCGATACCCGGATCGACCATGAAATGAAGGCTTGGCTTGATCACTTTGGGAAAGAAACCGTCGTTGTCGCCACCAAGGGGGACAAGGTGGGGCGGGGAGAACGAAAAAAGCAGACCGACGCAATTCGAGTATCTTTCGGAATTTCCGATCTGATCGTCACCTCGGTCCCGACCCGGGAGGGGAAGGACCTTCTTTGGAAAGAGATCGAACGGCTCACCTCTGATCGCCCAAGTAAAGAACCGGACACCCGACGCAAAGAAAAGTCCGATGCGGATCATCATCGACGGCTATAATTTTATCGGCCGGCAGAAAGGCCTCCGGGGAGACCTTCAAGAGAAGCGTCGTCTCCTGATCGAGGAACTGGCGGTTTATCGGCGGATCAAAGGTTTTTCTGTGACCGTTGTCTTCGACGGGAGCGGGCGGGGCGGGGAGGAACGGATCGGGGGGGTCGAGGTTCTCTTCTCCGGATATGGTGAATCGGCCGATGAGGTGATCGGCCAGCTCGCGGAGGAATTTCGGGAGGGATGCACGGTTGTCTCGTCCGACCGGGCTGTTCAAGAAGCGGTCCGGAGGAGCGGCGGGGTCGCCATCTATGCGGGAGAGTTCGAGGCGAAACTTCATGCGGCCCTCCGGGAGGAAACAGTCTCTTCACCCAAGGGAGAGAAAGAGGAACCGGAACAGATCAACCGAATGGCCGAACCGCTTGGAAAAAGGGGCGGCGACCAGAAGAAGGGAAACCCGCGCAAACTCCCGAAATCGGAGCGGCGGCGGGGAGGTCGGTTAAAGCGGCTTTAGAAATACTTGGCCTTTTCTTTGAAGACCCTCATGATGGCGAGGGTCAGCCAGAGGGTTCCACCCCCCCAGACCAAGGTCCAAAAGAGAAATTTCAACCACCAGCCGACGGAACGGCGCGGCCTCGTTTCATCCTCCTCCTCTTCCGTGTCGAGGTCGTCCCCCCGATCGGGTCCGGGATCCAACAATCTCATCAGCAGCTCATGAACCGCCTACCCGTTGTATAGGCGCAGGTTCTTATCTCTATTCTTCTGGAATAGAGATAATTTTATATACTCGATTTTGAAGCGCTTCGCAACCGCTTTATGTCACGGTGTATTGCGGACCGCTTCCTCCTTCCGGCGGGGTCAGTCGCCCCCCCTTGGCGCCGATGGCGCCGCATTGGACGCAGTTGGTCGGGTTCATCCGGATCACCTTTTTCCCGTTGCCGTCGGTTCCCCATTCGTAGACGTTCGCGGGGCACATCCGGATCCAGGCCTCTCCGACTTCTTCGGGGACCTGCACCTCCACGCGAAGATGATTCGGCTGGTTGTCCCGGCTGCTGTTGCCGCTGGCATGGACGCTCGTCAGTTTGTCGAAGAGATATTTCCCATCCGGTGTCGGATAGTCGCGCTTTCCTAAAAAAAGGGGTTCCTCCGAATCGCGTCCAGAGTGGAATTGTCCCCCGGGAAAGGCCCCCCCGGTGAGGGTCATCAAGCCGGCCAGCACCGCCCCCGGCACGAATCCGCGGTCAAACGCCTGGCGCATGTTTCGAACCGTATAGAGATCCTGCCCGATAAAACCGTTCCGAACGGCGGCATCGTATCCCGAAAGGGCATCCGTTCGAGAAAGATCCCTTCCCGCCTTCAGCGCCTCGAAGAGGGTCTCCGCCGCCAGCATCCCGGAGGCCATCGCGTAGTGAATCCCCTTCAGCGCCGGGACGTTGACAAATCCGGCCGAATCGCCGACAAGCAATCCCCCCGGAAGATGAAGAGAATCGGGGAGGGCGTAATATCCCCCTTCCGGGATTGTCTTCGCCCCCCAGCCGTTTTCCAGCCGGCGTCCCCCTTCCAGAATCTTCCGAAAGAAGGGATGGGTTTTCATCAATTGAAGGAGGTCGTGGACGGAGGTCGATGCGTCGCGGTAGCCGAGCCCCACGACGAGGCCAAGCGAGACCCGGTTCTCCCCCATCGGATAGAGGAAGCTCCCGCCGAATTCGTTATATTCTTTCCCCCCCCGGAGCGGCCATCCCATTGTGTGGATGACCTCCTCCGGTGGATGCGGTACTTCCCAGATCTCCTTAACGCCGAGAGAATAGGTCTGCGGATTCGGTCGTACGATCCCGAAATGGGCGATCGCCGCCTGCGTCAGATGCCCCTGCGCCCCTTCCCCCAGGACCGTCGCCCTGGCGAGGATCTCCGCTCCCTCCTGAAAGTTTTCCATCGGGGCGCCGTTCCGGTCCCGTCCTTTATCCCCCGTTTTCACCCCACGGATCGCGCCATTTTCAACCAACAACTTCACCCCGGCGGTTTCGCTGAAGAGCGAGACCCCCATTCCCTCCGCCCGTTCCGCAAGCCAGCGACCGAACCGGCTGACCGAAATCACATAATTCCCTTCGTTCCGGATTGTCGGGGGGAGGGGCAAACGGACCGCCTTCCGTTCGGAGAGGAAATAGAACCCATCCTTCCGGACCGGAACCTCCAGGGGGAATGTCCCCTCTTTGAGATCGGGAAAGAGCCGTTTAAGCGAAACCGGGTTGAGAATCGCCCCGGCCAAAAGATGTGCCCCCGGATATTTCCCTTTTTCGATGACAGCGACCGGAAAGTCGCCGAGAGATGCCTTTATTTCGGGGGCCGACTCCAGCAGTTGGGCCAGCCGGATCGCGCCGGCGAGATTCGAAGGACCGGCCCCGACGAAGAGGATGCCGACCTCGATCCGGTTTTCCGGGGTCGACCGGACCGGCGAGACAAACTCGCCCGGTTGAACGGGGGGAGGAAAGTCGGACGGCTTCATGGTTTTCGTATCTTCCTTCAACCATTTCCCGGAGGTCATCGATGCTCCTTCATCCACGATGTTTTAGAGAGGGTTCGGTTTCAGCCGAAAGAGAAGACACTCTTTATGATATCCGCTGTCTGATTTCCAAGCAAGTCCGGTCTCCGGGGACAGGTCTATGAATTTGACTTTTAAATCATTTTACAGCCCGGGGAACTGCTTCTTGAGGGAGGTCTTTGTGAGGGAGAGATGCCCGGCTGTTTTTTCACCCCCGATCTTGGCGGCGTCTTCTCGAAAATGGGCGCCGATATTTTCGGTTCTTTGTATCGCGGCCTCGATCATGACGGCGGAGACGAGGAGGAGATTTCTCGTCTCAAGCGCCAATCTTGAAAGGGCCGGCTTCTTCAAGACCCAGTCCCATTCTTTCCAGCGTCTCCTTGCCTCTTCCAGAGGTTTTTTGCTTCTGATAATTCCGACACAATTCCACATCGTCTCCCGAAGCTCTTTCTGAACGAGGAGATATTCCTCGGGCGGAGCCGGTTTAAAAAATCGGAGCCTTGCCTCCGCGGCCTCTGAAGGGGACGGGAAGGGAAGGGGATTTTTGCCGATCGCTTCCCCGACCCGTTTCCCAAAGACCAATCCTTCCAATAGGGAGTTGCTGGCGAGCCGGTTGGCGCCATGAACGCCGGTGCAGGCGACCTCTCCCACCGCCCAAAGTCCGGGGAGGGGGGTCTCTCCGAACAGGCCGGTTTTGATCCCTCCCATCAGGTAATGGGCGCTTGGGGCGACCGGGATTTTCTCTCGGGTGATGTCGATCCCGTATTGGAGGCAGGTGGCATAGATCTTGGGAAAGCGTTCTCTGACGAAGGCCGGTTTCAGGTGGGTCAGATCGAGGAAGAGGTGGTCGATTTTTCCCCGTTGCATCCGGTCCCAGATCGCTCGGGTGACGACGTCGCGCGGGGCCAACTCCGCGTCGGGATGGTAACGATCCATGAACGATTTCCCATCGATATCCCGGAGGATCGCCCCCTCTCCCCGCATCGCTTCGGAGAGGAGAAAAGAAGGGGCCGAGGGGAGGGAAAGGGCGGTGGGGTGGAACTGGAAGAACTCCATGTCTTCCAACAGAACACCGGCTCGGAGGGCCATCGCCATCCCGTCTCCGGTGGCGACCGGGGGATTTGTCGTCCGACGATAGACCTGGCCGGCCCCCCCGGTGGCCAAGATCACGGCACGGGCCAAAAAAAGGGCGGAACGTCCTTTTTTTTCATCGAGGACCCAGACGCCCCGACAGACCGGTTTCTTTTTCTCCCGAATGACGAAGAGGTCGATCGTGAAGTGTCCGTTGCGGACCGCAATCTGTGTCCGCCGCTTCGCCTCCTCCGTCAGCACCCGAACGATTTCGTTGCCGGTGGCATCTCCTTTTGCCCGGAGGATGCGGCTGTGGCTGTGGGCCGCTTCTTTTGCCAATGCATACCGGTCGCCTACCTTATCAAACTCGGCCCCCCAGTCGATCAATTCACGGATCCGTTGCGGACCCTCTTCCACCAGGACCCGGACCGCCTCGGGACGGCAGAGCCCTTTCCCCGCTTCGATCGTATCTTGGAAATGGGATTGAATCGCCTCCACATCCTCCTTCAGGGCGGCGGCGATTCCCCCCTGGGCAAAGGAGGAGTTCGATTCGTTTCCCCACCCCTTGTTGAGGACGATCACCTTTCCGTGATTGCTCGCCTCGATTGCTGCGCGAAGCCCGGCCACACCGCTTCCGATCACGAGAAAATCGGTCAGGACGGGTGAAAGAGATTCCATTCGAGAGGTCAATCAGCTCCCTCCGCCGTCGATTCCAAAGGGGGCGTCCCCTCTGATTTCGATAAGAAGCGGTTTTTCTCCGATGTCCCATACGAAGATGGCATGCCCCTTCTTTAGCACGGGGGCCGACTGCGCGGCGCTTTTCCAAGAGCCTCCCCAGCGAACCGCGGTGGAGGTCGATTTTTCGCGGACTTCAACACGGTCGATTTTGAAGTCGATCTTGATCTCCGCGAATCGACGGTGGTCGCTCTGAACACGGGATTTTAAGGAAACAAGCGATTGAAAGGAAGGATCGAGTTTGGAGAAAAAAAGGGCCTCCTCTTTTTTGTTATACGATTCGGCAAGCTCATCGAGGGCTTGGCGGACTTGTTTCACCTGTTCCGCGATGGGGGACGATTTCGTAGGGGTGGTGCTGCATCCTCCCAGGAGGAAAAAGAAGGGGAAGAGGAGCAATGCGAGGCGTTTCATCATGGTGGCCATTATAATGGGATATCGAAAGAAGCGTCAAGGTGTGTTTATGGAGGCTCTTCCTTTCCTAAGGATTCAGTCTGCTGTGGTCGACGACCGGATGCAATGGAGCACGATCTAAGGGTATTCCTCCACGAAGAGCGAAGGTAAAAATACTTTCCTTCTTTGGGATAAAGTTGCGACATTTTTTCTTGACACCTCCTTCTTTCTCTTGGTAGCGTTTACGCTACATTCTGTTACCGGCTTCCCTCGCCAGGGGCGGCAACCATTTGCGACAAACGGCCAAACGGTCTTTTACGAGGCAAACCAAGCAAGAAAATCAAACACCGAGATCGTCCAAGGGACTCGGAATGCCTTGGCCACCCTGCTGAAGGATGTGGGTGTAGATCATGGTGGTGGAAACATCGCTGTGCCCGAGCAGTTGCTGAATGGTGCGGATATCGGTTCCGCGCTGAAGTAGATGGGTGGCGAAGGAATGGCGAAAGGTGTGGGCGCTGATTTGCTTTGTCAGACCGGCGCGGCGAACCGCCGCTTTGATGGCCTTGTTCGGCGAACGGCGCTGCGCGCCTTGGAACCACGGGGTGGACTCGGCGAAGTTCCCTGGCAACCAGCAAGACCGCCGTTGTCAGGGAGCCTTCGCCGGTCACCCCGGCCATTGGGCGTCATGATGGATGGATCAGAACTTAGGAAAGAGGTATTCGCATGGTTTGGTGGTGCTGCCTATGCCGCCCAGCGTTTCGAAGTCGAACTCTGCATTCTGCTTCTGCTCACTCATCGATTAAAGAATCCCAGTCTCACGCCAGAGCAAATGGATCATATCGACACAAAACTATCAAAAAAGACTCTCGGGATACTTCTCTCCGAACTAAAGAAACACACCGTGATTCATCCTAATTTTCAAATGATATTGGACAGCTACTTGGCCAGACGAAACTACTTGATGCATCACTTTTTCTTTGATCACGGTCAAGATCTTCTCTCACGCGATGGATGCGACAAGATGACTGAAGAACTCAAAGGAATTTATGCGTTACTGAAGGAAGCGGACGAAATGGCGAAAACGATGTCAAGGAACGTTAGGAAGTACTTTGGTATATCAGAAACAGAGATTCAATTACTGACCAAGGCGCATCTCAAAGAGTTCAGTGATGAAGAGTAAGGCACCCAACCCGTCGCTGGAGTCCGACCGCTAAAGAGCCCGCATTTTTTAGCGAGCGTCGTTTCAGCGGCGGCTCAGATTTGCGTTAGCCGTCACATCTCAAAGGTAGGTTCAAATGGTCGAGAACAACGAAAAGCACTGGACGCATCGGAAACTAAGACCCTTCGCCAGTATGACGCCGGAGGAGTACGTCGATGAACGTCTCAATCAATTTCGCGAGTGGTATGACGAAAAGGCCACTAGCGCCAAGAGAAACTACCAATGGATGAGAGCAATCACCGTCGTTGGTGGCTCCATTGTCCCTGTATTGGTAAATCTTCCGTTACCTACGGAAGCCACAAAGTACATAACGACATTGGTCAGCCTTATCGTAGTTGTGCTCATTTCCTTGGAAAGCGTTTTTCATTTCCGGGAGCAATGGAAGAACTACAGATCAACCGAGCAGCTGCTGGCAAAAGAGTATTTTAACTTCGTCTCTGCCGAGGGGCCGTATCGCAACATGATGGCAAGTGATGCATTCCTCACCTTTGTAGACCGCGTGGAGAATGCAATTGCGTCGGAAAATGCGTCCACGCTTAATGTTATGACAACGCTCTCTGAGCAAAAAGCAGAGCAACAGAGGAAGAGCAATGACGGCTAACAACACGTGGCAAAGGACGCGCCGCAGCGGTCAACTTGTATTCCGCTATTGTCCTTGGCGCGCCTTTGAACGTGGACGTTAGGCATCCTGAAGGAAGTTGGGGACAGGTCTACGAATTTGACTTTAGGACTCTAAAACGTAATTTGTAGACCTGTCCCCTCTCGCTTTTCTGAGGATTGCGGGATATGTAGTGAACTGGTCTTTGTCCCCTTTTCGCGAACGGACCGTCAGTCGCTTCATTCCGAAATCGATCTCTTTGACCCTGAGCCGGACCGCTTCTATGATCCGCAGCCCGCTCCCGTAGAGGATTGGCGACCAGTTGGGCGGTTCCGTCCATGAGCGAGAGAACGGCGGCGACCTCTTCGCGGGTCATGATCACGGGGACGTTGATTTTTCTGTCGGCGCGGACGGCATCGATGCTCCCCTCCAGAGGATGGTTAAGGACCCGTTTGTAAAGGAACACCAGGGTGTTCATCGCCTGATTCTGGGTCGCGGGATACGGCCAGGTCGGCAGGAACGCTTCGATCTTCGGTTCGCCGGGGAGGAGGTCCTGTCGCGACCGCATGCGATGGAAACAGACGAACCGTACGATGACCTAAAGGAAATGTAGAAGCGGAAACCGTCCAATCCACATAGGATCGTTCGGTATGAATCGAGTAATGGTGTAGACGGAGCACCTTTCGAACATCATCAAGGAGTTTGGGTTGATTTTTCGCCGCGTCGGGAATACACTCCCCCCGTTGTGGCGCGCTGAGATTGCTGATAACAGGCATCGGGCAAAACCGCCCGAAAACCCCGCCAATATCACATTATCAGGGCAAAATGGCAAGTGAATCAATGGTTATGATTTTAGTGAAAGAGGAGAAATGCTCGTGAAGTTTTATATCAGCATCTTGTTTTTCGTATTAATTAGTGGCTGCTCATCTTTAGATCACAAAGAAGAAAAGGGGTCACAAGTACTTTATAAAATTGTGGCAGTAGCTGAGACTGAACTTGACAAGAACGGCGATACATGCGCCGACGCAACAGGTGTGATTAGAGTTCTGCATAACAAAGTAACTGGTTCAGCCAGTGACACTTTTGGTCGTGGATATAGGGTGTCAGGATCGATAGACTCTAATCGAAACATAACAGGTGGTTTTGCAATAACTGTTGTTACCGCAGTCGACTATAATGGTCAGATATCCGAAGATGGAAAAAGAGCAAAAGGGGAATGGAAAGACCTGTATGAATGCAAGGGTGTTTGGACAGCGACAATAATTAAGAGTTGAATCGTTTTTACCAAAATCATAACAATCGCATTAACTCGGACAGTCCTCTGCGGCACTCGTTTGTGCCGAATGGCACAAGCCTCGCACCGCTCCGGCCTGCCGGTTATGGCAATCGTTCCTCCGGCGCTCCGCGCCTGAGGAACGGCCGGGATAAGCTTTGCTCCATCCGTGGATTCGCCCGGCGCTGCGCGCCTTGCGAACCACGGGATGGAGCCGCGTACTCCCCTGATAACCGCCCCTCCGGGCCGTTATCAGGGTGCGCCGCGCTCATCTCGGCCGTTATGCGTAAATATTGAAATTATGAGTCCGACAATATTTCGTGAAAAGGGGTATCGTTTCTTTTTTTCTTGCGCGAGGAGTCGCGTAAGCATGTGCACGTCTATTGCGCAGATGGAGAGGCAAAGTTTTGGCTTGAGCCACATATTGAGCTTGCCAAGAATTTTCGGCTTTCTCGTACCCAGCTTAAAGAAGTCGAACAAATGATCGAGGTGCATTACAATGAAATCAAAATCGCTTGGAAAAAACATTTCCCGGCTTGAGATCACGAACATTTCGAGCCACGGGGTGTGGTTGCTGGCCGGTAGTCAGGAGTTGTTTATGTCTTACGAAGATTTTCCGTGGTTTAAGGACGCTCCGGTCTCAAAGATTTTAAACGTTGAAGAGGCAACATCAGGGCACTTCTATTGGCCGGATCTCGACGTGGACCTGACTGCTGAGATGATCGAACATCCGGAACGGTTTCCTTTAAAAGCACGTGATGCATAACAATCCGCTGAGCCGACCGCACAAAGCCGTGCATTTTTAGGGTTGCCCTGTGGGCGGTCGGCTCACCTTCATCGTTGAGGCTGTAGGAAAACCTCCAAACGAAAAATTTTGGAGGAATTTTGAAAAAATCGACCGCGTAGAATGTCCTGCATTGAACGATCGCATCCCTGGGAGGGGTCAAGCCACCCCTGAAATTCATTGATTCAATTTCCGGGGGACTTTTTCTACAGGCTCGTTATGCTTCCTATACCCATGTCAGTCATGACAACACTTCCTCTGGCACGGAGGAACCGGAGGAGAATGGACACATCTCCGTCACTCGGCAAACCACGAGGTACATACACATGACTAATTCTCGAACATCTCTCATGCGGCGCGCCCGCGCCCTCTTTTTCGGACTGCTCGCCGCGCGCCGGAAGTGCGGGCGGCTTATGAGCGCGCGCTCGGTTTATGTGCCGACCCGGCGACGCGTGAGTTTCTGAGGCGACAGGCCGCCGAGTTATAGCAATCGGTTTAGCAAACCGAATCTCAACAGGAGAATAGCGATGCAAAAATCACCGACAAAAAAGAAAGTCAAATCCACGCCGCCCGCCACGGACCATGACACGTCCCGTTTTCAACCCATCGTCAAGGCGTTTGCTACGGACAGCAATGTCACGCCCGGTGGGCGGTTTGGTTCAGTAAGCTTGAAAATCCAAGACAAGGTATTCGCCATGCTGGTCAAGGGAAAGCTTGTCGTCAAACTGCCCAAAGACCGCGTCGCGGAGTTGGTGGCCACGGCAGGCGCGGAATACTTTGATCCGGGCCATGGCCGTTTGATGAAGGAGTGGGTGGCGCTCGCCGGCCAGCAGGAACGATGGATCGCCTTGGCGAAAGAGGCGCGGGATTTCGTCGGCGCGGCAGGCGCGCCACGTAAGCAGACGCCCAAGTGGAAATGAGTTTTCACCCATCGCGCTTATTTTTGACGCATTTATTTGTGATCATTTATGAATTATTACGACACATTTATCCAAGTGGCACCTGATTGTCCAGTTCAAACGGCGGTTATCCCGCGCCTGAAAGACAAGAACAAATCGGTGCCGGTACTTGAGTACGAATTGCTCTGCGGCCAACCCTATGTCTATACGCAGGAAGAAGTGCTGTTTGCGGTGCATGTGCAGCGCGCGGGTATTGCGTCCGGGGAATTGAAGTCACGCCATGGCCACTTGTGGAATGAGTTTTTTGCCCAGCCGCGCGCCTGCTTACGGACATCAGCCCTGCCGAAAAAATACGGATGGGGCATCCACTTCGATGCAGAAGGGAAAACGGCAATTTATCCCATGGAAAGCGCGGCGTATCGGCACTTCACACAAAATAAAAACATTACACAACTCCGGGCAATGCGTAGCAAACGCGCGTGATTTCCGTTTGCGGCACTGGGCAACGGCAAGCACAAAACACGAAACCCAAAGGAGTATGACACAATGGTGAAAGCAAACAAAAATCCCAGCAAGAAAAACGCAGCGCGGAAAACCGCCGGTAATGCCAGCGGCTACATGCGCCACGTCACGGTACGCGCCCCCTGTGAACGTGTGTTCGATGCCCTCACCATGCTCGCCGGCCTGCGCGGATGGTGGACCACGCGTGTCAGCGGTTCAGAAATCAGCGGGGGTGAGGTGCGTTTCGAATTCGCAGGACTGGACGAATACATCGTCATGCACGTCGATCGCGCAACGTGTCCATCCGCGGTACGCTGGACCTGCATGGCGCATACCGGGCTGAGCGAGTGGGACGGCACCACACTGATGTTCGATCTTGTCGCAAGCGCATCGGACACCTGCGAGCTAAACTTCCAGCATGTCGGCTTGACACCGCAGCTTGATTGTTACGACAATTGCAAACTGGGCTGGGAATACTTTCTTGCCAGTTTGGCCGCTTACGTAGAGCAAGGCCAAGGCACGCCATTTGGCGCCTAAAGGGGTTATGCTTCCTATACCCCACTTCCTCTGGCACGGAGGAACGGGAGGAGGATGGACACATCTCCGTCACTCGCGGCGGGGAATTCCGGGGACACCATACTTGATTCTTGGATGGTGACTCAGTTTGGTTCAGAAGGGAACGCATCTTTAGGTTGTCATGCCCGCTGTCGATTTCAGGGTCCGCCGGACGACTACTCCGTGCAGGGAGATGATTGTTAAAAAAGAGATGATGAATTACACTAATCCGGCGGAGCCGGAAAGCGGGGGCTTGCGTCGCCCCCTCCATCCAGCAAAGCTGGATGAAGCCTCCCCCCTCACGCTCTCTTCGTTCGCTGGTGTTTAAAAGATCTACGCAAAAAACGTAGATCTTTTAAACACAGAATCTATCTCGAATTAAAACAGGTTTGGTTTGAACAAAGATAAGGAGAATCGATGATGAGTGGCGTACGCGTTTTGGTCGGCACACGCAAGGGAGCATTCATCCTGACCTCGGATGGGAAGCGTGCAAAGTGGGAGGTCAGCGGACCGCACTTTGCCGGATGGGAAATCTATCACATGAAAGGGTCTCCCGTCGATCCGAATCGCCTCTATGTCTCTCAGACCAGCGGCTGGTTCGGACAAATCATTCAACGGTCGGACGACGGCGGCAAAACATGGCACCAGCCCGGCACCAAGCCGGGGGAGCCGACCACGACCCCCGACGGGATGCCGATGGGTGAAAGCAACAAGTTCGTTTACGACACCTCCCCGGAAACAGGCAAGCCGCTCACGACGCACCAGTGGTATGATGGCACGCAGCACCCGTGGGAGTTCAAGCGGGTCTGGCATATCGAGCCGTCGTTGACCGACCCGAATACCGTTTATGCCGGCGTGGAAGACGCGGCGCTCTTCCGCACCACCGACGGCGGACAGTCTTGGCACGAGCTCGCCGGATTGCGGGGCCACGGCACCGGGCCCCAATGGTCGCCCGGCGCCGGAGGGATGGGACTGCACACGATCCTGCTCGACCAGAAAAATTCGAATCGGATGTATATTGCGATCTCCGCGGCGGGGGTGTTCCGAACCGACGACGCCGGCAAGAGCTGGAAGCCGATCAACCGCGGGCTGGTCTCTCAATACATTCCCGACCCGAATGCCGAAATCGGCCATTGCGTTCACCGGATCGCCATGCACCGGTCGCGCCCGGAGGTGCTCTTCATGCAGAAACATTGGGACGTCATGCGCAGCGACAATGCCGGCGAGTCGTGGCACGAGATCAGCGGCAACCTGCCGACCGACTTTGGGTTTGTGGTCGATGTGCATGCGCACGAGCCGAACACCGTTTACGTCGTTCCGATCAAGAGCGATTCGGAGCATTTCCCTCCCGAGGGGAAGCTGCGCGTTTATCGCAACCGCACCGGCGGAAATGAATGGGAAGCCCTCACAAAAGGACTCCCCCAACGCGACTGCTACGTCGACGTCTTGCGGGATGCAATGGCGGTCGACTCGCTCGACGCCTGCGGGATTTATTTTGGCACCACCGGCGGACAGGTCTACGTGTCGCCGGACGGCGGGGAGAACTGGAGCGCCATTGTTCACGATCTTCCGGCCGTGCTGTCGGTCGAAGTTCAGACGTTAAAATGATCCGGGTGGGGCTCCCCTATCATCTGCGAAACCTGGCGAAGGTCGATGCGGAGGTCCAACTCCAGATCGAAGGCCCGATCACCCAACGCTCCGTGCTGAACGCGCTCGATGCACGCTACCCGATGCTTGCTGGGACCATCCGTGACCATGTCACGCAGCAGCGCCGACCGTTTCTGCGGTTCTTCGCCTGCGGAGAAGATCTTTCTCTCGAATCTCCCGATGCCCTGCTGCCCGACAAGGTGGCGACCGGAGAAGAACCTTTTCTGATCATCGGCGCCATTGCAGGAGGGTGAAGAGGCCCCTTTTATTGATTGACTTTTCACCAGGTTATTGTTAGATAAGAAAACCATTTGAAAGGGGGACCGTCGTCTCCGTCGGTGCAATTGCGTCGTTTGAAGATAAATAAGGAGTGTTCATGTCGCGTGTCGTCAAGAAAAGAAGGAAGAAGATGCGGAAACACAAGTACCGGAAGTTGCGGAAACGAACCAGGCATCAACGGAAATAACTTCCCCTTTACAAGCGCTCCTTTGGCCATGTTATACTGAAGAAAATTTTGGCCCGATAAAAACGGGCCGAGGGAGGAAGTATGGCGGTTGTAACGGAAGAACGGGTAATGAAGGCGCTCGGTCGGGTGATCGAGCCGGAACTGTTCAAGGATATCGTGACCTTGAACATGGTGAAAGAGGTTCGCCTCGACGGGAACGATGTGTCCTTTACCGTCGTCTTGACGACACCGGCTTGTCCGCTCAAGGATGAAATCACCCGGCGGGCGGAGAAGGCGCTTCGAGAGGAGATCAAGGAGGTGGGCAAGATCGACGTCAATTACACGGCGAATGTCACCTCCGGAAAAAGTCAGGTGAAGGAGAATTACATCCCCGGCGTGAAAAATACGATCGCCGTCAGCAGCGGAAAGGGGGGGGTTGGCAAAACAACCGTCAGCGTTAACTTGGCGGTTGCGTTGGCGCAGACCGGGGCGCGCGTCGGATTGATGGACGCCGACATCTATGGTCCCAACGTTCCCCTGATGCTCGGGGTCGAGACCCCGCCGAACCAAGAGGGAGACAAACTCATTCCCGCCGAAAGCCACGGGGTGAAATTGATTTCGATGGCCTTCTTCGTCTCGGAAGAGACCCCGGTCATTTGGCGGGGTCCGATGGTCCACGGGGCGATCATGCAGTTTTTGAAGGATGTGGCCTGGGGAGAGCTCGATTATCTGGTGGTCGATCTTCCCCCCGGCACCGGGGATGCGCAGCTTTCGATCGCGCAACTCGTTCCGTTGACCGGTGCGGTCATCGTGACCACCCCGCAGGAAGTGGCCCTCCTCGATTCGAAAAAGGGGTTGGCGATGTTCAAGAAGGTCCATGTGCCGGTCTTGGGGATTGTCGAGAACATGAGTTATTTTCAATGTCCTCATTGCCAGCACCAGACGGAAATATTCAGCCGCGGCGGCGGAAAACTGGCGGCGGAGAAGCTGGGGGTTCCGTTCCTCGGCGAAATTCCGATCGATCCAGCGATCCGAGAAGGAGGGGATACCGGCATGCCAATCGTCGTCGCCGATCCGGCTTCTCCACAGGCCAAGGCGTTCATGGCGATTGCTAAGACCTTGGCGGCGCAGATCTCCGTTCGAAACGCCAGTGAGATCAAGTTGACGATCATTCAATAAGCCCCGTTGCATCGCACGATTTACCTGAGTTCCTGTCGTTAGGAACCAAAAAAGGCGGAAGGGAAAACCCCTCCCGCCTTTTTTGGTTCAACCCCCTTCCTTCTTTTTGCCGGGACAAATATCAAATATGACGGACACTCCGACCCTGTTTCAAGGACTTTCCGAAGAAGAGGCGGCCGAACGGCTCCGGCGCGACGGGTACAATGAACTCCCCGCCGCGAAGCCGAAACGCCTTCGGACGATCGCCCTTCAGGTGGTTGAAGAGCCGATGATTTTGCTTCTGTTGGCGACCGGGGGTCTTTACCTGATTCTTGGGGATCGGCGAGAGGCGCTGATGCTCTTGGGTTTTGTTTTTGTCATCATGGGGATCACCTTTTACCAGACGCGGAAGACCGAACGGACGCTTGAGGCGTTGCGTGATTTGACGAGTCCGCGCGCCCTCGTCATTCGAAGCGGTGAGCAGCGTCGGATCGCCGGACGGGAGGTGGTGCGGGGGGATCTGGTTCTCCTTTCCGAGGGGGACCGGGTTCCGGCCGACGGCATCCTTCTTTCCGCGGTCAACCTTTCGGTCGATGAATCTCTCTTGACCGGGGAATCGGTCCCGGTCCGGAAGAACGAATGGGATGGAAAGAGAAAACGGACGGCTCCCGGCGGGGAAGACCTTCCGTTTGTTTTTGCGAGCACTTTGGTGATCCGGGGAAGGGGAACCCTTCGGGTCGAAGCGATCGGGCCTACGACCGAGGTCGGAAAAATCGGGAAAGCATTGCAGCGGGCGGTTCCGGAACAAACCCTCCTGCAAAAGGAGACCGGCCGTCTCGTTCGGATTCTTGCCGGGGTTGGGCTTTTTCTTTGTTTTGTGGTCGTGGTTGTATACGGATTGACGCGGGGGGACTGGTTGGGTGGTTTTCTCGCCGGGCTGACCCTGGCGATGGCGACCCTGCCCGAGGAGTTCCCGGTGGTCCTGATGGTCTTTCTCGCTTTGGGGGCATGGCGAATCTCCCGGCAGAGGGTGTTGACCCGGAGCGTTCCGGCGATCGAGACGTTGGGGGCCGCCACCGTCCTTTGCGTTGACAAGACCGGTACGTTGACCTTCAACCGGATGTCGGTCGATCGGCTTGATGTCGACGGAAAATACTACGATGCAAAAGAGTCCGGCCGCCCCCCTTTACCCGAGTTGTTTCATGAATTGGCCTTGTTTGGTTTGCTGGCGAGCCAGCAAGACCCGTTCGACCCGGTTGAACGGGCGATCATCCGTTTCGCGAAGGAGTCGTTCGGCGAAGTGGAACGTCCATATCGGGATTGGCGGTTGATTCGGGAATATCCCCTTTCGTCACAACTCCTTGCGATGTCGCAGATCTGGGAAACGCCGGAGGGAACGATTGCGGCTGTTGCCGCCAAGGGGGCGCCGGAGGCGATCTTTGACCTCTCTCATCTCAGTGCGACCGAGACCGCCCTTCTTTCCTCGCGGGTGGGCGAGATGGCGTCGAAGGGGCTCCGTCTTCTTGGCGTCGCGAAAGGGAATTTCAGGGCGGAGGAATCACCGGGGGCGTTTCCGGAAAAACAGCACGAGATCTCGTTCACCTTTTTGGGATTGATTGGGCTGGCCGACCCCATCCGGCCGACCGTTCCCCCGGCGCTCAGGCAATGCGCGGAAGCCGGCATCCGGGTCGTGATGATCACCGGAGACTATCCTGTCACGGCGCAGAGCATCGCGCGACAGATCGGGCTTGCCCCCGCTGAAAATGTGTTAACCGGGGCCGAACTCGACGCGATGAACGATCGTACCCTCCAGGAGCGGCTTAAAACGACGCACCTCTTCGCGCGGGTCGTCCCGGAGCAGAAGCTCCGTCTGGTGGAGGCGCTCAAGGCCGGTGGCGAGGTGGTGGCGATGACAGGTGACGGCGTCAACGACGCGCCGGCCTTGAAATCGGCGCAGATCGGAATCGCGATGGGGGGACGGGGGACCGATGTCGCCCGCGAGGCGGCCGACCTGGTCCTCCTTGACGACGATTTTTCCTCGATCGTCGGGGCGATTGAAGTTGGACGGCGGATCTTCGATAATCTTCAAAAGGCGATGGTCTATATCCTCGCCATCCATATTCCAATTGCCGGGCTCTCGTTGATTCCGGTGATCTTCCAATGGCCGCTGATTTTGCTTCCGGTTCATATCGTTTTCTTGGAGTTGATTATCGATCCGGCCTGCTCGGTCATTTTCGAAGCGGAGCCGGCGGAGGCCGACGTAATGCGACGTCCCCCGCGCGACCGGAAACGGCCCCTCTTCGACCGGTCGTTTCTTTCGCTGAGCCTCTGGCAGGGGGTTGGCGTTCTCCTGATTGCCGTGGGGGTTTTTGCGGTTTCTTTCTTTCACAATGGAGGGGAGAAACAGGCTCGGGCCCTTACCTTCACAACGCTGGTCTTTGCCAACCTGGGACTGATTTTCGCCAATCGATCCAGGTCGAAGATGATCTTTCAGACCTTCGGCGTCCGGAATCCCGCTCTCTGGATGGTCGTGATGGGGGCGATCCTTTTCCTGGGGTTGACCCTCTTTGTTCCGACCTTACGCGATCTGTTTCAGTTCAATCAACTTCGTCCGCTTGATCTCGCGGTCTCCGGTACGGCGGGGATCCTCAGTGTCCTTTGGTGTGAAGGATTGAAATCGGTTCAGAGGTAACTGCTCAGGTCGCCCATCTTTTGCTCCATGGCGGCGTTGCTGTGGTGCTCGAATCCTCACGTATAGACACATACGCTGCGGTTCTGCGCTCCTCGCGTCTTGCCCTGAAGCAAAATCTAGGCAACCTGAGCAGTTACGTTCAGAGGCGGAGAAATTATCCGTACCACCTACCCCTTTTTGAGAAACGCCGAGATCATATCGATCGGAAGCGGGAAGACGATCGTCGAGTTTTTCTCAGCGGCGATCTCGGTTAATGTCTGCAGATAGCGCAATTGCAGGGTCGCCGGCTCGGTGCCAATGATCCGGGCCGCATCGGCCAGCTTTTGCGCCGCCTCGAATTCTCCCTGAGCATGGATCACCTTCGCCCGCCGTTCCCGTTCCGCCTCGGCCTGCCGGGCGATCGCCCGAAGCATCTCTTGAGGAAGATCGGCGTTCTTCACCTCCACCGCCGTCACCTTAATTCCCCACGGCTCCGTCTGTTGATCGATGACTACCTGGAGCTGGGCGTTAATCTCCTCCCGCTTGGAGAGGAGATCGTCCAACTGGCTCTGGCCGAGAATACTTCGCAGTGTGGTTTGAGAGATCTGGGAGGTGGCGTAGAGGAAATTCTCCACCTCCAGGATCGCCTTCGGCGCATCGACCACACGGAAATAGATCACGGCGTTCACCTTCACCGAGACGTTGTCTCGCGTGATGATGTCCTGCGCCGGAACATCCATCGTGACGGTCCGAAGGCTGACCCGCTCCATCTTGTCCAAGAGGGGGATCAGGATGATCAAACCGGGCCCGTTCCCGCCGTACATGGCCCCGTCTTTCGAATACCGTCCCAAACGAAAGACGACCGCCCGTTCGTACTCTTTCAAAATTCGCACGCCGTTGGCCAGGATGAAAAGGATCAGTAACAACAGGACAACGACTGGAAACGTCAAAGGCATTTCATCCTCCCTCATGATTCATTATTTTTTAATTTTCCGCACCTGTAACTTCAATCCCACAATTCCCGTGACTTCGATCTCTTCCCCTTGAGCCACCGCCTCATCGCTCTCCGCCTGCCAGATCTCCCCATGGACGCGAACCATCCCGCGGGGCGCCAGGTCGCTGATTGCCACGCCGATTTCTCCGACCATCCCCTCTTTCCCGGTCACTGTTCTGCCGCGCTGCGCGCGCCAGGCGGCGCGAATGAAGAGCAGCGAGAAGAGGAAGAGGATCGCCACCGTTGAAAAAATCACCGCCGGTGAAATTCGGAGGGCTGGAAGATCGGTATCGATCAACATCAGCGAGCCGATCAGGAGTGCGGTGATCCCTCCCAGCCCCAGAATCCCAAAACTTGGGACCATCGCCTCCGCGATAAAGAGGACGACTGCGAAGAGGATCAGGAGCAATCCTGCATCGTTCACCGGTAACGTCTGGAAAGCATAGAAGGCAAGGATCAGCGAGATCCCTCCGATCACGCCGGGGAAGACCGCTCCCGGACTATAGAGTTCGGCCAGCAATCCGGTCACCCCGACGAGCATCAGGATGTAGGCGATGTTCGGATCGGAGATCGCCTTTAAGATCCGAAGCCGCAGGGGGATCGGATGTTTGACCACCTCGGCGTTCTGAGTCGAGAGAACCCTTTTTCCGCCGGAGGTCGTCACACTCTTGCCGTCGATTTTCTTGATCAGATCCGGAAGATCCTCGGCGATGAAATCGATGATCTTCAGTTCAACCGCCTCCTTCTCCGTGATCGAAACCGACTGGCGAACCGCCTTCTCGGCCCATTCGGCATTGCGGCCCCGGCGTTCGGCCAGCGATCGGATATAGGCGGCGGCGTCGTTTTCGACCTTTTTCTTCATCTCCGCATCCATCTCTCCCCCACCCACCGCCACAGGGTGTGCGGCGCCGATATTGGTGCCGGGGGCCATCGCCGCGAGATGGGCCGCGATGGTGATGAAGACCCCCGCCGAAGCGGCCCGACCCCCGCTGGGGGCGACATAGACGATGATCGGAACTTCCGACGCGATCATCGCCTTGATGATATCCCGCATCGAAAGATCGAGGCCGCCGGGGGTGTCGAGCTGGATAATCAGCGCCTCTGCTCCGGCCTGTTCGGCCTGCGTGATCGCCGTGGTAAACAGTTCGGAAGAGACCGGGTTGATCACGCCGTCATAGGTGACGACATGAATCGGTTTCGCGTGCGCCAAAAGAGGGGAAAAAAGAAGGATAAAAAAGAGGATCAAAAAAAGAAAGAAACGGTTTTCAATCGACGGCATAAAAACCATCTTAGTCGCATTACCGGGGGGAGTCAAGAAAGGCAAGCATCGGAAAAAGCCGTAGAATAAGAGGTTTTTTGGGGTCTATAATTCTATTTTGAGAGGGGGTCGGGAGGGATGGTGCATCGCGTGGGGGATGGGGGGACACCCCCACGCGGAAAATCACGCCTCTGTTTTAACGACTTCTTTAATCACTTCGACCTTGATCTGGGCGGTCACATCGTGATGAATCTTGACCGGGACCATGAACGTCCCGATCTCTTTAATCGGTTTGTCGAGGAGGACGTTCTTTTTATCCACTTCGATTCCCTGAGCCGCGATCGCCTCAGCAATGTCTTTCGAGGTCACCGACCCAAAGAGCTTTCCTTCCTCACCGACCTGAGCCGGAATCTGGATGGAAAGGGCGGAAACCTTCTTCGCTTCCTCTTCCGCGGCCATTTTTTCTTTTTTAATCCGGTCGCCAATGACACGTTTCTGATGCTCCAGCGCCTTGATGTTGTGGGTTGTCGCCGTCGCCACGAGGCTTCGTGGAATCAAGTAGTTGCGGGCATAACCGTCGGACACGTTGACCAGATCGCCCATTCGCCCCAGCTTATCGACATTTTCCTTCAAAATGACCTTCATCGGTTTGATTCTCCTCTTTTCATAAGAAAGCCCGACGAAGTCGCCGGGTCCAATGACCTTATTCTTGATGACGCAATTCTATTGAAGTGCGACCGCCTTGTCAATCTGGACGTTTATCTGTTTGAGAGCCCTCTTTGAAATATCATAAAAGATCCATCCCGTTTCGGAAAAAGTCATCACCAATTGCCGCCTTCGAAGACTCTGGTCAATGTCGATGGAGGAGGGGGGTTCGTTCATGCCATTATGGAAATGATAGAGACCGACGAAGCGTTCGCCGAAAGGAATTTTCCCCAGTGCCCCCTTGAGCTGATAGGGAGAGAGAAGATAACGCGAATCGGAAAGGGCTTGGTAGGTTTCGATAAAATTGTCGATCAGTGTTTGCTTTGTCGCGTCGGGCAGGTTCTGTCGTTGGAGGATCGTTTCAAGGTTCGTGGTCCACTGCTTTCCGAGGCCCAATTTCTCGAAAACATCTTGATTTTCCTCCGCTGTCAAAAAAGCAAGCACTTCGGGAAGGGAGTGTCGGATCTTCCGAAGGCGATCAAGATAAATTTCATTGAGTGAAGGAATCTCGTGAAGCCGCACAACTGGTTTTTCTCCGTGGTAAGAGAGGGTCAAAATCCCGCCCAGCTCACTTTCGCGGTGCTGGCGAGAGGCGATCAGGCGATCGTAAATTTCGCGACCGGCCCCCGGAGAGGAGAGGGCGGTTTGCAACTCGCCGTGGCTGACCCGATCGTAGCCGACGGAGTAGAGTCCTTGTTCGACCAATTCATAAAAATGTCCGATGAAGGCATAGGGAAACTCGTGACTCACAATTTTATAAAGGATCGGGATTCCCTGAAAGAAGGTGCGGTTTCCCTTGTAGAGCCGTTCAAGGGGGGGATCCGCCGTATGGAAGAACTGTGTTGCGAGTTGTAGCTGACAAACCAAAAGAGGGATCAGCCAATAGTCGTTCAATTTCCGACGCAAACGGTTGAAGAGCCTTGGGCTGCGGCGTTCCCATCCGGTCGGTAGAGAGAGGGTCTGTTCAGTCATCGGTTTTTTCTCTTTGTTTTAAAGGGACTTGATACTTTACCGGGTCGGTCGAACCGATGGCCCGGAAGGCGCGGAGCCGCTCCGCGCATTTGTTACACCGGCCGCAATGAAGTCGGCCTTTCGGAGCGATACAGGAAAAGGTCAGCGACAACGGTAACGTTTTTCCTCGTTCCAATACCTCTTTTTTGGAGAGCGTGGCGTAAGGGGTGATGACGGTCAGCGGCGCCCGAAGCCCCTCCGAAAGGGCCGTTTCGAGCGTTCTAAAAAAGAAGGGGGTGCTGTCGGGAAAGGGATTTCCTTTGAGAATGCCGGAGGCGATCACTTCGACTCCTTCCAGCGCCGCATAGACCGCGGCTTTCGAGAGGAGGATGATGTTCCTTCCTGGGAGATAGACGGCGGCATCTTCCGATTCGAAATCGGGGATCTGTTTTCCAGTCAGGCTCCAGTGTTCGGGATAGACGTCCGAAAGCGGAAGGTCGACCACCTGGAGGGGGGCGATTGAATGAGAGGCGATTTTTTTTAAATACCGCCGCAGCCAATAAAGTTCAACCTTCTCCCAGGCAAATCCGTTCCGGACGTAGAAGGGAGTGACAGACGGATACGCTATCGACAATTCCCAAATCAAGACCGCGCTGTCGATGCCGCCGCTGACCAAAACCAGCGCGCGCTCTCCTTTGTTTTCCTTTGGTTTCATCCCGAAACGGTCTCGAAACATTAGGAGGCCGATTCTAGCAAACCGAACCGGTGAAATCAATTTAGAATTTGAAGGCGCGACAAGCCTGTCGCTCGTCTCAGAGAATCTTGCGCTTGATCTTTCCAAACGGGCAGACTATCATGGCCCAACATTCTGGGAGAACCCCCTCCATCTAAGAAAGGAATCAATGTATACCGTCTCGCGTGAAATTCATTTCTGCTATGGCCACCGGCTGCTCAACTACAGCGGCAAGTGCCGCCATCTCCATGGGCACAATGGGAAGGTCGAAATCGAACTCTATTCCGAGAGCCTCAATGAACTTGGGATGGTCCGCGACTTCGAGGAGATCAAGCAGGTCGTCCAGGTCTGGATCGACGACCACCTTGACCATAACATGATCCTCTGCCGCCGCGACCCGCTGATCCCCGCGCTGGATGCGTTGAAGGAAAGATACTATCTGATTGACGAAAACCCGACCGCCGAAGCGATCTCCAAGCTGATTTACGACTATGCCGTTTCCCAACACCTCCCGGTCTTGGAAGTCCGTCTTTGGGAAACGCCGAAGTCGTACGCAAGCTATCGGAAATAAGCGCTTTTCTTCCGATGGGCAAGGAAAACGAGTTATCTTCGGAGCTTTTCCAGGAAGGTTTTCCGGGCTTTGGCGATCTTTGGTGCGATGATGGCGCGGCAGTAGGGTTGGCTGGTGTTATTCTGGTAGTAGTTTTGATGATATTCCTCGGCGCGGTAAAACGTCGCAAACGGCGTCACTTCGGTCACGATTGGACCGTCCAAAAGCGCTTTTGCATTGAGTGCCTGGATTGTTTCCTCCGCGATCGCCTTCTGCTCCGACGTGTGGTAGAAAATCACGGAGCGGTATTGCGGACCTTCATCGGCCCCTTGCCTGTTGAGTGTCGTCGGGTCGTGGATGGTAAAGAAGATGTCGAGAATCTCCTGGAAAGAGATGACATTCGGATTGTACGTGATCTGAACCACCTCGGCGTGTCCCGTCGTTCCGGTGCAGACCTGACGATAGGTTGGGTTGACCTCTTTCCCTCCCGAGTAACCCGACTCCACCCGCTCCACCCCCTTCAAATCGACAAAGACCGCCTCCAAACACCAAAAACAGCCACCGCCGACGGTGGCCTGTTCTTTTTGCGTCGGACCGGTTGATTCGGTGTGATTGTTCATCTTGAGATCCTGATAAGGGATGGTGCGCCCAGAGAGATTCGAACTCCCGACCCCTTGGTTCGTAGCCAAGTGCTCTATCCAACTGAGCTATGGGCGCGTGTGGCTCCTCACAAAATAGAAGGGTGGATGGGGATCTGAGAAAATAGATTTAGGCGGCGACGACATCCTTCAGTGTGATGGCGAAGCGGGGATGTTGAAGTGGATGCATCGACGGAAAAAGAGAGAAAAGCCATCCCCTGAAGATCTCCTTGCCATTTTCCGAAATGACAACACGGACCGCCGGATTCTTCAGGTCATTCGACATCGAGGTGAACACCGTTCCCTGGATGATCAGGTCGGGAAGAAACTCTCCCGCCTTGATTTTAATATTCGAATCGGGAAGGGAGTATTCTTCGCCCAGTTTCACGATATGTTCCGTGATCTGGTTGTTCTTTTTGTCCTCCACCATCAGCTTCACCGCCTTCCACTTCCCTTTGACCATGTCGGGGATGACGATCTGCGCCTGGCTCAGGTCGGGAACATCCGAAGGCCGCCCCGCTGCGGGGTGTTCGCTTCGGGGCGCGGGTGAGGGGGAAGCAGCGGGAGCTTCTTCCATGTAGTTTGATTCTTTCTTATTGCAGGCAGTGAAAAGGAAGAAGCTGAGGAGCACCAGGGAGGTTATTTTTTGTTTCATCATACTCCTTACTGAATCGACACATCCCCAAAAACACGCCTGGGGAATTTGGCGGAGAGGCAGGGATTTGAACCCTGGATAGAGGTTTAGGCCCCTATGACGGTTTAGCAAACCGTTGCCTTCAGCCGCTCGGCCACCTCTCCATTTATATGTGGGGCCCGTGCGGCAAAGGAAGAGAGACGGTCCTCCGATGCCCCACGCCCGCGCTTGCAGTGGCAAAGCCACATGCTCGCCTAAATCTGATAAGTTGCTGCATTGTAACCATGCACGAGAAGGATTTCAAGCATGAAAACTTGGCGGAGGGGGTAGGATTCGAACCCACGACCCTTTCGGGTAACGGTTTTCAAGACCGCCGCCATAGGCCACTCGGCCACCCCTCCATCATTGTGTCGGCTTTTAAATTCTCTCAATTCTCTCAATTCTCTCAATTCCGCCCATGTAGGGACGGAGCGCCTCCGGGATGACAACCGAGCCGTCTTCCTGTTGGAAGTTTTCAAGAATGGCCACCACCGTTCGCCCCACCGCAAGGCCGGAGCCGTTGAGGGTATGGAGATATTGAACTTTCCCCGCCGCGGTTCGATATCGGAGATCGGCGCGCCGCGACTGAAACGTCTCGAAATGACTGCAGGAGGAGATCTCCCGATAGGTCTGTTGCGACGGGATCCAAACCTCAATGTCGTAGGTCTTTGCCGACGCAAACCCAAGGTCTCCGGTGCAAAGGGCCATCACCCGATAATGCAGCCCCAATTTCTGTAAAACCGCTTCGGCATCGCCCAGAAGACGCTCCAGCAACATGTCCGATTCCTCCGGCCGGGCGAATTTGACCAGTTCGACCTTGTTGAACTGGTGCTGCCGGATCAAACCGCGGGTGTCTTTTCCATAGGAACCGGCCTCCCTGCGAAAGCAGGGGGTGTAGGCGGTATAGGAGATCGGTAATTGGGCCTCGTTGAGGATCTCCCCCCGAAAGATATTGGTCAGTGGAACCTCCGCTGTCGGAATGAGAAAATAGTCTTCATCTTTGAGACGAAAAAGATCTTCCTCGAACTTCGGAAGTTGCCCCGTTCCGACCAGGCTTTCGCGATTGACGATGAAGGGGGGAAGCACCTCCAGATAACCATGTACCCCGGTATGAAGATCGAGCATGAAGTTGATTAGTGCCCGTTCCAATCGCGCCCCTGCTCCGCGAGAGAGGGCGAAGCGGGCCCCGGTGATTTTTGCCGCCCGCTCGAAGTCGAGGATCCCGAGCGCCTCCCCAATCTCCCAATGTGGTTTGGGTTGAAAGGAAAAAGAAGGGGGCGTTCCCCACCGGTGGACCTCCCGGTTTTCCTCCGCATCTTTCCCGATCGGGACCGAGGGGTGGGGGAGATTCGGAATCTGGAGAAGGAACGCAGCGATCTCTTCTTCGGTTTTCTTGAAGTCGACCTCGATCTGTTCGACCTCCCGGGCCACCTCTTTCATCTCTTGAAGGAGCGGATCGATCGGCTTCTTCTCCCGCTTGAGACGTGCGATCTCCTCGCTGGCCTTGTTTTTTCGCGCTTTAAGGGTCTCGATCTGGGTCCGCAGCTCCCGCTGTCGCCGATCGGTTTCAACCCAGCGGTCGAAGGAGAGGCTTCCCCCCCGGTGGGCGAGCCTTTTTTTGACCTCGTCGAGATTTTCTCTCAGTAGTTTCAGATCAAGCATGAGGCGATTTTACAAACTCCATTTGGAAAAAATAATTCGGTGAATCTAACACGCAGCCTGGAAAGAGTCAATCCGATGTGGGCCCCCATTGATTGATCGCCTCTGAGGGTAAACGGGATATGTAAAGAAGCGTTGGACGCACTACACTAGAAGGGTGGGATTTGATCCGTTGGGTTGGCCTGTTTAAGATGGCATGCTATAATGACGCCAAAGTCGGGATCGATATCTGGATTTGTCGGAGGAAACATGAAGACGCTGAAGATTGGAGACGATCTCTATAGAGAACTTCAGGAGGTTGCCCGGATGCAGGGGATGAGTGTTCGTGAACTTCTTCCCAGGGCGCTGGAGCAAGGGGTCACGGCTCTCAAAGAACAGTTGGTGCTCGATCTTTATCGAAAGCGGGAGATCACCCTTCAGCGGGCGGGCGAGCTGCTCTCCGTCGATCTCTGGGACATGATTGAGAAGATAAAGAAGGCGGACATCCATCTGGACTATACCCTTGCGGAGCTGCAAGAGGATCTCTCAGGATGAAAAAGGTTGTGGCCGATGCCTCCCCGCTGATTTTCCTGGCCAAGATCGGTCAATTAAATCTTCTATCGAATGATGAGGTCTATGTCCCCCACCAGGTTTATTCGGAGATCTTAAAAGGGCGGGAGAGAGGCAAGCAAGAGGCTGAGCGGCTTCTTCGCTTTCTGGAAGAATCGAGCATAAAAATGGTGGAGTGCAGCATAAAAGCGGGTTTACCGACGGCCTTGGGGGAAGGGGAAAAAGCGGTCATCAGTTATGCCGTGGAACATGTGATTCAGAAGGTCTGGCTGGACGATGCCAGAGCAAGAACGGCGGCAAAATTCCATCAGCTCGTTCCAAAAGGAACGCTGGGCATTTTGTGGGAGGCGCACCGAAAAGGCCGCATCATCAAGGAGAATCTGGAGCGGCATATTTTTGAACTGGTAGAGAAAGGCTACCGCATCGGCGAAGAGATCCTCATCAAGGTTTTGCAAGCGATCCGCAAGCCGTAAGAATCGTTCCAACCTTTAGGAAATAAAAGAGAGAGGCCCGACTTTCCTTGGCCAGGAGAGTGGGGCCTTTATGTTTTGGGGGATCGGCTGCTGTTGAACGGGGTGAGCTAATGGTTTTGCCTGTCCGTAAATTCTCCACATTGTTCTATCGCGACGATGCGAGTAGCATCGATCTATGCAAAATGGATCCAAAAACCAAACCAACAAGGATTTATAAAGGGATGAACGAAGGATATTCAAGAGAGATGAGAGAAGAAGAAGCGTCTTGAAGTCCAGACAGAGAGTAAAGGCTGTCTATAGATGCGTTTTAAAAGGCCTCTTTCGGGCCCTCACATTGAGGTTCCGGGATAGGCTCTTAGATTCTATGTTTAAAAGATCTACGTTTTTTGGGTAGATCTTTTAAACACAAGCGAACGAAGAGAGCGTGAAGGGGAGGCTCCATCCGGCTCCGCCGGATTAGAAAGGAGGGCACTCTTTGACTTTCAAAAAATCAAACAGAGGAGGGATGACAATGAAAAAGTTATTTCAAAAACGGTTTTCGATGACCGAGACGGTCGGCCTTTTAACCTTCGCCGTGGTCGGCGTGGCGATCTATGCCTATGCCGAGATGACGGCAAAGGCGAGTGAGGTGAACGCGAACTTTCAGGTGCTGGCGAATGCGGTCGATGCGATTCAACTGCCCCCCGGTCTTCAGGGGCCAGCAGGTCCGACTCTCCCTCATGCCCCCCAGTCCGGAACCTCCTGTACAAACCCGGACAATCCGAACGACATCATGGTGAAGGTGGGGCCGATCTGCGTCGACAAATACGAGGCATCGGTCTGGACGAACCCCGACGGCACCGGCACGCAGCATGGGGCGGCAGCCGATGATTACGGCGCCGGCTTTCCAGACACCGGCAACTGGACTACCCCCAACTGGACCATCCCTTTAAAATATGCGGTCTCGAAGGCGGGTGTGACCCCTTCGCGGTTTATCACCTGGTTTCAGGCACAGCAGGCCTGCGCGCTTTCCGGCAAGCGGCTCCTCACCAACGCCGAGTGGCAGATGGCGGCGGCCGGGACGCCCGATAGTGTTACCTGCACCACCGGCACTGTGGCTAACACCGGAGCAAACACCGGGTGCGTTTCCAACTGGGGGGTGCACGACATGGTGGGGAATGTCTGGGAGTGGGTGGCCGACTGGATGCAGGGGCCCGACGGGAATGGGGCCTTTGGCGTCTGGAAGCCCCATTCCCCTGCCGCCGATACTTCAAGCGCCACCTATGGGAACGATTTAATCATCGGGATCAACGAGGCGGAGCCCTTTACCGATCGCTTTCCTGCGGCCCTGGTCCGCGGCGGCCGCTGGGGCAGCGGCACGGGTGCCGGTGTCTTTGCGCTGAGCGCGTTCCACGGGCCGTCACACCAGTTCGACGGCCTCGGGTTCCGCTGCGCCCGGTAGTGCTGGGATTTCGGGTTTGAGGTTTGGAGTGCGGCGGCTTGCCGCCGCTTTAAAAGCGGGAGCAAGCTCCCGCACTCCAAAGCACTCCATAGCTGGAATCCAGGAAATATTTTTATCTCTGTTCTTGGGTCGAGAGATGCACCTTGCGCTCGCAATGGGTGTTCAGTATACTTCGGCGAAAAGAGCAGTCACGATTTGTAAAACGTTTTTTATTCGGAATAAAAAATCAAAGTGGATCGCCCTCTTTTAAGTGTCAAAGCGCTTCAGACCTGGTTTGAAACGACCGAAGGGGTCGTCCGGGCGGTCGACGGGGTTTCGTTCGACGTTCGCGGGGGGGAGACCTTCGCCCTGCTGGGGGAGTCGGGCTGCGGCAAGTCGATGACCGCCCTCTCGATCATGCGGCTCGTCCCGGAGCCGGCGGGGCGGATCGTCTCCGGTGAACTCCTCTTAAATGGCGAGGATCTTTGTCTGCTGCCGGAGATCGCCATGCGCCGCGTCCGGGGCCGCCGGATCTCGATGATCTTTCAAGAGCCGATGACCTCGCTCAATCCGGTGATGACCGCCGGGGCGCAGATTTCGGAGACCCTCCGGCACCACTTCTCCCTCGACGGCGCGTCGGCGAAGAAGCGGGCCGAAGGCCTCCTCGACTCGGTCGGTCTCCCCGATCCGGCCCGTCGCTACGACGAATATCCCCATCAGATGTCGGGGGGGATGAAGCAGCGGATCATGATTGCGATGGCCCTCGCCGGTGAGCCGGAACTGCTGATTGCCGACGAGCCGACCACGGCGCTTGATGTGACGATCCAGGCGCAGATCCTCGACCTGTTGCGACAACTTCAATGGGATCGGGGGATGGCGATTCTCCTGATCACCCATGACCTCGGGGTCGTCTCGGAAATGGCCGACCGGGTGGCGGTGATGTATGCCGGAGAGATTGTCGAAACGGCCGAGCGCGCGGCTTTCTTTAACAACCCGCGTCATCCCTATTCCCAAAAGCTCTTCCACTCCTTGCCGAACCGGGGAAAGCGGGGAGAACGCCTCGACGTGATCCGGGGGAGCGTTCCCCGGTTGAACCAGCGCTTTGTCGGCTGCCGTTTTGCCAACCGGTGCGACGCCGCCTGGGAGGTATGTGAGCAAACGATCCCCCGCTGGATCGAAACGGAGAAGGGGGGAGTCCGCTGCCATCTCTATGATCCCGCGGTTGCTCACGTCCCGCTGAAGGACAAAGCCTTACTGTCGTTATCGGTATCTCAGTCGATATCCCGGATCGATGAGAACCCCATCCGACCGGAGGATCGTTCTCTTTCGCGTCCCCTTTTGCAGGTCACCGACCTCAAGGTCCATTTCCCGATTCAAGCCGGTCTTTTTAAGCGGACGGTCGGCCAGGTGAAGGCGGTCGACGGGATCTCCCTCTCCCTCGATGCCGGCCGAACGGTGGCGCTGGTTGGCGAGTCGGGTTGCGGGAAGACGACCGCGGGGAAGGCGATCCTTCGCCTGATCCGGGCCACGGAGGGGCGAATCCTCTTGGGCGGGACCAACATCGGCCCCCTTTCAGGCAAGGCGCTCCGGGAGAAGCGGGGGGAGTGCCAGATCATCTTTCAAGATCCTTACGCCTCGCTCAATCCAAGGATGCGGGTTGGCGAAATTATCAAGGAGGGGATGATCGCCCAGGGCAAAGACGGCGATCATGATACGCGTGTCGATCGGCTCCTCGAACAGGTCGGCCTCCCGCTCGATGCCAAGGAGCGCTACCCGCATGAATTCTCGGGGGGCCAGCGGCAGCGGGTCTGCATCGCCCGGGCCTTGGCGGTGGAGCCGAAGGTCTTGATCTGCGACGAGCCGACAAGCGCGCTCGATGTTTCGGTCCAGGCGCAGATTTTGAACCTGTTGAAAGAGTTGCAAGGCCGGCTCGGGCTTGCCTATCTCTTTATCACCCACAATCTTTCCGTCGTCGAATATTTCGCCCATGAGGTTGCCGTGATGTATCTTGGGCGGATCGTTGAGTACGGCCCGGTGGAGGCGGTCCTGGCGAATCCGCGGCACCCGTACACGCGGGCGCTCCTTTCGGCCGTTCCGCAGGTGGATGCCGACCAGAGGCGAACGATCCTCCGTCTCGAAGGGGAGCTTCCCTCACCGGCCAATCCGCCGGCCGGTTGCCATTTCCATCCCCGCTGTCCGGAGGTGATGCCGATCTGCCGGGAGCGTTATCCGGAGACGACAGAGGAAGGCCCGGCCCACACCGTCCGATGTCATCTTTATTCCGAGGGCGGAGAAATCAGCGGTGGTCACGCACAGGCCAAAACATTTCCCCAATCTGGTCGAAAGGAGAGATCTTGAAAGACACGCCGTTGCCCGCTTGGAATCTAAACGACCTTTACCGGGGGATTGACGATCCGCAGATCGAAGGGGATCTGCAGGAAGCGCTCCGGCAGGCCGAACAGTTTGAAAAAGAATATCGGGGGCGGATCTCGACTTTTGCGACGGTCTCGGGGGAGCCGACGGCGAAGGGGCTTTTCGATCTGCTCCGGAAGCTTGAATCGATCCGGGAACGGGTCGATCGGGTTCTCTCCTATGCCTATCTTGTCTTCGCCGCCGACACAAAAGACCCCCGGCATGGCGCCTTGCTCCAACGGGTGCAGGAGCGTTCCACCGACATCCAACGGCATCTTCTCTTCTTCGAACTCGAGTGGGCGGCGGTGCCAGAAGAACGGGTCAAGGGGTGGTTGGAGGAACCGGAGCTGGCGAACGACCGCCATTTTTTGGAATCGATCCGGAAGTGGGCGCCATATCGACTTTCGGAGGCGGAGGAAAAAATTCTCGAAGAGAAGGCGAATACCGGCGTCCGCGCTTTTCGGCGCCTCTTCGATGAGACTCTGAACCGGATCGGGTTTGATCTGGAAATTGACGGCGAGCGGCGGTTGCTCTCCGAGCAGGAGGCATTGGCGCTCCTTTATGATCCGAGGCGGGAAGTCCGCCGTGAAGCGGCCGCCGGACTGACCCGAGGGTTCGAGCGAAACGCACCGCTCCTCGCTTTTATTTTCAATCAGATTGTTTCCGATCATGCGACTGACGACCGGCTCCGCCGCTTTCCCGACCCGATGGCCTCCCGAAACCTTTCAAATGAGATCGACCCCGCCGCGGTCGACGGACTTTTAGCCGCCTGCGAGGCGAGGTATGATCTGGTCGCCCGGTACTATCGGCTGAAGAAAAAACGGCTCTCTCTCGATACGCTTTATGATTACGACCGCTACGCCCCATTGATTGCCGAATCGGAACCGGTTTCCTTTGAATCGGCGGAGAGGCAGGTCTTGGCCGCCTTTCGAGACTTTTCCCCGGAGGCGGCCGGGATCGCGGCGCAGTTCTTCCGAAAGGGGTGGATCGACGCCGCCATCCGGCCCGGAAAACGGGGAGGGGCCTTCAGCCACGGCACCGTCCCGAGTGTTCATCCCTATATCTTCGTCAATTATCTCGGCACCCCCCGCGATGTGATGACCCTGGCGCATGAACTGGGGCATGGGGTTCATCAGTCGCTTTCGCGGAAGCAGAACTACTTCAACTTCGACACCCCCCTCACCACCGCCGAAACGGCGAGCGTTTTTGCCGAGATGCTGGTCTTCCACCGGCTTCGGAGCGAGGAGAAAGATCCCAAAAAACAATTGGCCCTTCTGATGGAAAAGCTGGAGGAGAGCTTCGCCACCGTCTTCCGGCAGGTGGTTCTCTGCCGCTTCGAGCAGCAGGCGCACGCAGCGCGCCGGGCCGAGGGGGAACTGGCGCCGGACCAGATCAACGCACTCTGGATCGCCGCGAATCGGGCGATGTTCGGCGATTCGGTCGTTTTGACCGACGACTACCGCTGGTGGTGGATCTATATCTCCCACTTCATCCACTCCCCTTTTTATACCTATGCCTATGCCTTCGGACACCTCTTGGTTTTGGCCCTTTATCAGAAATATCTCGAGGAGGGGGCGGCCTTCGTTCCGAAATACCTCGACCTTCTCTCCGCCGGCGGATCGGAGCGCCCCGACCGGCTGATCCGGGAGAGACTCGGGATCGATATCACGGAGCGGGCTTTCTGGGAAGGGGGTCTCCGCATCCTCGAACGGCTGGTAGTGGAGGCGGAAGCGCTGGCCGGGGCGGGCTGAGCAGCGGGTCTACTCTCCTTCCGATGCCTCAATGCCAAGGAGCTTCATCTTCCGGTAAAGGTAGGTCCGTTCGATCTGAAGGGCCTCCGCCGTCTGGTTGACGTTCCAGCCGTTTTCTTCGAGTTTGGCGAGGATGTACTTCTTCTCGAAGAGATTGCGGGCCTCTTTGAGCGATCCGGGGGAGCCTCCTTCGAGCGGCGGGTTTGACTGATCGCTTCCCGATCCTTGTCTCAAGAATTCCGGAAGATCCAACGGGAGGATCACCTGCGAAGGGACCATGATCATCAGCCGCTCGACGATGTTCTTCAGTTCTCGCACATTTCCGGGCCATTGATATTCCTTGAGCAACGCCATCGCCTCCGGGGAGAAGCGTTTCGATTTGATCCCCTGCTCTTCCGAAACCTCCTTGGTAAAGTATTCCACGAGGAGAGCGATGTCCTCGGTCCGTTCCCGAAGCGGGGGAACATGGAGCGGGATGACGTTCAGTCGATAGTAGAGGTCCTCTCGGAAGGTCCCTTTTTTGATCTCTTCGGGAAGGTTTTTGTTCGAGGCGGCGATGACCCGGACGTCGACCCGGACCTGTTCGCTCCCGCCGACCCGATAGAAGGCCTGTTCTTGCAGAACGCGGAGGACCTTCGATTGGGTCGCCAAGGCCATGTCTCCGATCTCATCGAGGAAGAACGTTCCACCTTCGGCGAGCTCAAAATGCCCCTTCTTTAAATGTTGTGCGCCGGTAAAGGCCCCCCGTTCATGGCCGAAGAGTTCGCTTTCGATGAGGGTGTCGGGGATGGCGGCGCAATTGATTTCGAGAAACGGCTGATTCCGGCGGGGGCTGTTCGCGTGGATCGCACGGGCGACCAACTCTTTTCCCGTTCCGTTTTCCCCAGAGATCAGAACGCGGCTTTGTGACGGCCCCGCCATTCGGATCTGCTCCCGTAGGTGGGTAATCGCGGGGCCGTTTCCGATCATCTCCGTTTTTTTCTCGACGAGGCGCTTGAGGGTGCGATTTTCCTGTTGAAGCCGGAATTCGGTCAGGGCGTGTTTGACCATCAGCACCACCTTCTCGAGCGAGATCGGCTTTTCGATATAATCATAGGCGCCAAGCTTGATCGCCTTGACGGCGGTTTCGATCGATCCGTGTCCCGACATCATGATGATCACCAGGTCGGGAAAGAGGGGCTTGAGCCGTTTGAGGGTGTCGATCCCATCCGGTTCCGGCATCCAAATGTCGAGAAGGACCAGGAGGGGGGGATCGGCCTGAATGTTACGAATCGCCGCTGTCCCACTTTCAGCGGTTGAAACGACGTATCCCTCGTCCATCAAGATTCCGGAAAGGGTGGAAAGAATGGCTGGTTCGTCGTCGACGATCAAAATCCGTTCGGACATAGAGATCCTTTCATCTTATTTTTCACGCCGGAAATTCGATCGCGAAGGTGGTTCCCTTCGGCTGCCGCGGCAGGGCTCGGATCTGGCCGTTGTGGTCGAGGACGATCCGATGAACGATCGCCAACCCCAGCCCGGTTCCGCTTTTCTTCCGGGAAAAATAGGGGAGGAAGAGTTTGTCGAGGTCGTCGGGTGAGATTCCCGATCCCTCGTCCGAGACCTCGATTCGAACCTTTTGCTGGGCGTGGTCGTACTGTGTCGTGATGGTCAACGCTCCCCGCCGATTCATCGCCTCGACGGCATTTTCGAAGAGATTCACGAAGAGCCGCTTGACCTGTTCCCGATCGAGATTGAGCGGGGGAGCGGTTTCGTCGAGCGCGGTGGCGAACGTCATGTCCTTGTGGGCCGCCTGGTAAAGCGCGATGACTTCGTGGATGACCGAATCGATCTTCTGGAGCGACGGCCGTGGAGCCGGCATCCTGGCGAAGTGGGAAAACTCGTCGACAAGGGTTTTTAGATCATGCACCTCGTTAATGACGATCCGGGTCGATTCGTCGAAGATTCTATCAAAATCCTCCGACCGCTCAAAATATTTTTTCCGAAGGCGTTCGGTGGAGAGCTGGATTGGGGTCAACGGATTTTTAATTTCATGTGCGATCCGTTGCGCCACCTCCTGCCAGGTGGCGAGCTTCTGCGCCCGGATCAGTTCGGTCAGATCGTCAAAAACAATCACCCCCCCCAGTCGTCGCTGATCTTCCCCTTCCAAGAGCGAAACGGCGGTCCGGAGGGTGAGCGGTTTTTTGCGGACGTCGAGATGGAGTTGTTCTTCCATCGTCTCTTTTTTGAGGCGGCGGATCTTATTGAGAAGGTCGGCCATCGTTTCCATCTTCCGCTCCGAGAAGAAAGCGGTGTAGTCTTGTCCGATCGCCTCGGCAGCGGGGATATTCAGGATCTTCTCCGCCGACGGATTAAAGGTGGTGATGATCCCTTTTTCGTTGACCGAGATGACCCCGGCGGCCAGATTCTGCAGGACCCCTTCCATATAGGCCCGGCGGGCTTCCAGTTCCTGATTTGATGCGGTGAGGGAGCGGTTTGCCTCCGCGACTTTCTCTTGCGTCTGCTTGAGATCGGCCGTCATCTTATTGAACGAGTCGACCAATATTCCCAATTCGTCCTTTGCTTGAACGTCGATTCGGACGGAGAGGTCTCCCTGAGCAACCGCCTCCGTCCCCTCCGCCAATTTCTGGAGGGGGACCGTGATTCCACGGGCGAGATAGAGGCCGAACCAGGTCGCCGAAAAGATGATCAAAAGAACGATGATGAAAAACGAGAGGATGTAGCTCCCCTTGATCGGGTTCTTGAAGGCTTTGAGTTGTTTATAATCTTCAAGCGCTTTTTTTACTTCCTCCATCTTTGCGACCAGCAGCGGCGGCATGAGGGTATCGACGACCAAAAGGGCGGTGACCCGGTCATGCCTCTTCAGGGGGAAGATCGCCCGAACCAACTCTCCCCTGCGGGTCGATTGGACCGAGGTGATCGGCTGGGAAGCCTGAAGGGCCTGTTCAAGGAGCGCATTGGGGGGGAAGGCCGAATCGGCATCTTTCAACCCGGTGGTGTTGGTCGCGGTGGAGGCGAGGCGCTGAAATCGGGGGCTAAAAAGGTGAATCGCTTCCGCGCCCGATTCCTTTCTTTTCGCATCGAGGGTTTGTATCAGTTCTTCATACGGGCCTTCGAGAAGGTTCCGTTCTTGGATCGTCCGTGCGGTCTCCAGGACAAGAGAGGCGGTGCTTTCCTGGCTTTTTTGGAAGTAGGCTTGCGCGATTTCCAACGCGTGGTCGAGCGACTTTTCCACCTGAATCGAGAACCAATTCTCGATGCTGCTGGTCAACAGGCCGCTGGCGACGATAAAGAGGAGCATCGACGGAATCATCGGGAGACCGATAAAGGCGGCGACCAGTTTACGTTTAAAACTCGACCGGCGGGGTTCCTGCCGCCGCTCGAAATAGAGCTTGATCAGATTTCGAGAGAGGAGGAGGATCAGGAGGATCGCCAGGGTGATGTTGATATTCACCAGGGTGAGGACGAGGATGTTGGTCGAAAAAAGCGACGGCCCTTCGATTCCTCGGAAGAAAAGGAAGGTCAAGGAGACGGAGAGGGTCAACAGGACCGCCGTAATCAGGATCGGCCGGAGCGGTTTCTTCGTTTTTTCGAGCGGGCTTTTTTCCAAGGAGAAATGCTCCGTTTTCAATGTACAACCCTCTCTCGGGCGTCAAAATGCGACTTGTGTGTTATCTTTGATTCATCGCAATTGCCTCGGAATCAGCCCACGGCGTGTCGAGTTCGAGGAAGGGAATGAAGAAGAGGAAGTAATCGAGATAGAAGGGGCGTGTGACCGCTTTCATCTGCGATTTCACACTCACGTAGTACCGGTAACGCGGCTTGAGGATGTGGACGGGGGCCAGGTTGACCCGATCGACCTTGGAGACCAACCGTTTCATCATTTCGAAGTTGTCAACGGTACTTTCGGTTGTCCGTTCCCCCTCTTTCCGCACAACGGTGTATTTCTTTTTGAGAAGGTCGTACTTCACCGTATATCGGATCGTTTTCGCGAGGACCTCTTCGTCGAACCAGTTTTTCTGTTTTCTTTTCAGGAGAAGATAATAGTAGAAATCTTTCGGAATGCCGTCTTGGATGTCGCTGATGATCTGGTTGTTGAAGCCGTTGGTTAGCTCGGCCGAAACGACGATCTCCTGCTGGACGATCTCGGTGAGGACGTGGGTCATCCGTTCCGGTCCCGTTGCCCCGGAGGGTTGCGGGGCGATCAGGAAAAAGGCAATCAGAATCAAACCGATTTTCTTCATTCTCAGTGCAGCTCGGTCAGTGTGGTTCGGGTGTGTCTGTGGGATCGCGGTCGCGGGATCATTGTCGGATGACCGACGGAAGGCCGATTCTACCATCAAAAAAAGGCTTTGTCCAAATGAGGGGCCCCGCATCGGCTCCTAAAAGGCATGGCCCAAGGTGAAATGAAGCGACCAGGGGCTTTCGTCCCTTTCCCGATTGAGTTTGTATCCCCAGTCGAGCCGGACCGGTCCCACCGGGGTATCATACCGGGCTCCGACGCCGGTGGTCGATTTGATCTGTGAGAACCGGATATCCCGATATTCCCGCCAGATGTTTCCATGATCGAAGAAGAAGACCAGGCCGAACGAGTGGGGAAGGGCGACGCGAAGCTCTTCGTTCAAGAGGAGCATCGCATTTCCGCCGGTCGGCACCCCGTCGATGATCGTCGCCCCGTCGATTCCAAGTTTGTCTTGGTCGTATCCCCGGACGCTGCTTCTTCCTCCCAAAAAGAAACGTTCCGAGATTGGAATGATGTCGGTCTCTCCAAACCGTCGCGCCATCCCGGTCCGGAAGGAGAAGGCGAAGACGAAGCGTGGCGTGGGGGAACGATACCAACTGCTTTGCACGGTTGTTTTGACGAATTGGGCCTCGGAGCCGAGCATCAGGGCGGCGTCTCGAATCGTGATGCCGTTAACCGATCCGGAGCGGGGGTTGAACGGATCGTCCCGGGTGTCTTGGATCAGGGAGGGGTTGATGCTCCCGATCGTGATCTGGCCTCGGTCTTTGTCGGTCAACTGCGCTTCGGGGCTGACATTAGAGAGCCGGTTCCGGTCGTACTGATAAACGAGCGATCCTTTCAGGGTGTCGGAGAAGTTTCGATCGATGCCGACCGTTCCGGAGAGCCTTTCGATGTCGAACACCGGCTCTTGCCTGTCGAGGTAGGCGATGGCGATACGGCCGTCGGTGTTACGGAAGGAAAGGAACCATGGTTCGCGGTAGCTGAGGGTGTAGCGCTCCTCCACGCGGCTTCCCTGTGCTCGGAGAATCACGCTTCTCCCGGAGCCGAAGAGATTCCGATGCGAGAGTTCGACAAAGCCGCGAAGCCCCTCGTAGTCGGCGTAACCTCCGCCGAACTGGAGACCGATCCGGGGACGTTCGGTGACGGAAAGCAGAATGTCCCGGACCGCCGGTTTTCCTCCTGTGGCCGCTTGTGCGTGATCTTCGCCTTCTTTTTCCGGGGCCTCGATTGGGATCGGTTCGAACCGAATGGAGGAGAAGAGGCCGGTTCTGTATAACTGCCGCTGGCTTCTGAGGAGGAGCGGGGAAAGGTAGGGATCCCCCGTTTGAAGGCGCATCTCGCGCAGAACGACGGAATCGTTCGTTCTTAAATTTCCATCGAGGAGGATTTTCCCAACGCGCACCAACGCTCCTTCGGTGATGTCATATGAAATGTCGACGGTTGTTCCATCGCCGGAAAAACGGGTGAGTGCTTGAACGGAGGCGTGGAGATAACCTTCTTGTTCATAGGCCGAGAGAAGCGCTTCCGTTCCCTCTTTGACCAGCCCTTCGTAATACCCGGTCTCCGGCCGAAACGGCAGTGCTTTCGAAAGCCTTGTCTCCGGGAGAGATTCGTTTCCGGAAAAAGAGATCTGTCCGACCCGAACCCGAATCCCCTCGTCGATTTGATAGACCACCGTTGCGTTAGCCCGGTCGGGGGCATATTGGATGTCGGGGGTGACGCGCGGATGTTGAAAACCTTCCCTCTTATAGAATTGGATCAGGGCGGCGGCGTCTTCTTCCATCCGCTCCCGTACGTAGCGGCTTTGGGTGAACCATCCCTCTTCCTCAAGCAAGACGATCTGCCGGAGGCGTTTTGAAGGGAAGGTCTGGTTTCCGGAAAAGGCGATCTCTCGAATTTTTGTCCGGGGGCCGCTTTGGATGTTGAAGCGGACCTCCCGTCTGTTTTCTTCTTCAAAGAATCGAGAGGCGACGGTGACCCGGGCGAATGGGTAACCTTCGCGTCGATAAAACTCTTGGATCTCTTGGGCGCTCTGATCGAGTGTACCTGGATCATCGCTTCGTTCCTCCTGAATGAGAACCCGTTGCCGGAGGTCTTCCTTGGAGAAGGACCCCCGCCCTTCGAAGATCAGGTCGATTTTGTTGGAGGCGGTGATCTGGACGGTGATCTCGACCTCGCTGGTCTTTTCAATGAACGTGACAACCGGCGGTGCGACGGCTGCTTTTAAATATCCCTCTTTTTGGTAAAAAGAAAGGAGGCGCAGGATCCCTTTCTCCACCTCGTCCGATCGGTAATATTCTCCCGGCCCGGAGGAGAGCATCCGGAGTTTTAATGTCCGAGCCGGGAAGATCGTTTGGCCGGTGAATTCGAGACGGCGGATTTTCGCCTGGGTTCCTTCCTCGATATCGATATGAAGCGCAATTTTTCGGCGTTCTTCCGGAAGGGGGGCGATTTTTTTTGTCAGGCGGGCCTGGAAGTAACCTCTCTTTTGGTAAAACAAGGCGAGATCGGAAAGGGCCTTTTCCAAACGGCTCTCGGTGAATTCCTCTTCCGGTTTGAGGCCGGCCGTGTTGAGGAGTTCTTTCTCGGAGACAAAGTAATTTCCCGATATTTTGATCGAGGAGAGAACTTGCCGTTCGACGAGGATGAACCTAATGTTTATTCCCTCTCCCGTTGCCGGTCTGACTTCGACCCGGATGTCCCGGTATTTCCCGGTGGCGTAGAGATGTTCGATTGCTTGGCGGATCCGGCGAGTTTGATAACGTTCTCCCGCCCGGAACCCAATTTCTTGAAAGAGATCGGGTCTGTCCGAAGGCTCGACCAGACGATCTCGTTTCACATCGATCTGATCGATTGTTTTCCCCTCCCAAGAAGTGGCTTCTAAAGAGGGGTTCTCAAAGACGGGGTTCGTCGGTGCTTCGGCACGGGCGATTCCCCCGACGAATGAAAGACAAACGAATGGCCTACAAAACGGGGCGGCCACCGGTGCCCCGGAGAAAAAATCGACCACCAGAAGCCAGAAAAAGACGATTATGGTTTTCGTTTCTACCTCCAACCATTTCCTGAAGGTCATCGAAATTCGAGTCTGAATCGAACCTCCCCCCCGATGTGTCCATATTCATCGCGTTCTCCCACCAAGGAAACATTTTTCCCGAGATCATAGATCATCCGGATCAACTGCTCTTGGGAAGGATCGAGCGTGGTCGAGTAGGTGACCCGCAGCCGGTCGTCCAACAACCGTTTTTCGGCCGTCAGCCGGGGTCCGCTCGATGATTTGAAACCGCCGGCATAAGGGTCGACCTGGATCCGGTCGACCCCGGTCATTTTCTGGAGCGGCCCTTCGAGAAGCTCGGAAAGAATCAGCCCGGCCGCCTCCCCGCCGCCCCCCCCTTTCTGAATTTGAGCGATCTCGGTTGTCGTTTTTCCGAAGGCCAGAAGGGCCAGGATATCGGCTTCGGGAAGAACAGGGGAGGAAGCAAGTGTGAGAGTGAATTTGGAAAGAGTGCCGACGAGACCGAGATCGATCTCGTATTTGATCTCTTGTCCCCGGACCTCCGTCTTGGCTTTGATGTCGAATCGAGGGTCGATGCGATCCGGACTTAAAAACTCCACCGAGCCGGAAGTGATTCTAAATTCGTTCCTCCTGAAGTGAACCGTTCCACGAGGGCTTTCGATTCGGCCGATCAACAGCGGCCGGTCGACGGTTCCCTTGAGGAAAAGATCGACCTCGAGCGGGATTTTGGCGATGTTATTGTCGATCCAGATGTTTTCTCGGCCCAAGAGATGGATGTTTAACTTGGTCTTTCCGATCAGGGGGGTCTCTTCGACCGGCCCCTCTTCCCGGCCTTGTTTCCAGTCGACCATCCACGATTTGAGGTCGATCCTTTTACTGTAGAGCGCCTTTTTGATCGTCAACTCCCCCTTGAGGCTCTGAACGGTTCCCTCTCTTTGGAAAAGGAGTTCGCCGCTGACAATCCCGGTCAGATCTTGGGGAAGGGGGAGCCGGGTCTCGTTCACTTCAAGGAGGAAGCCGAACGAGCCGACCCCGAATCCGACCAGATCGGCCTTTCCGTTCGCACGAAAATGTCCCCGGCCTGTTTCTCCCTCGAACGTTTCCAGAAGGACGATCCGCTCGTTGAAGGCGACGGAAAGAGAAGAGATGTGGATGCTCTGCGGGAAAATGACGGTTCGAACGGTTCCGTCTTGGAGCGCCAGCGTTCCCCGGATGCTCGGCGTGCTCCATTGCTCGGTGATTCGAAGATCCAAGGTCGCTTTTCCCTTGCCGGAGGTGACGGTTCGGCTAAAAAAAGAGAGGAGGTTCAGGTCGGCCTCTCCCTTTGCGAAGAGGTTCCACGACTGAAAAGGGGTCACGCCGCCGTTGAACTCCAAAAAAGTATTTTCCCCCTTGAACCGGATTCCCTCGAAGGTGAAGGCTCCGCGATCGGCTCGGACGGTGATCGGCCCGTCGTTTTCGACGGCATAACCGCCGAAGAGGGCCGAGACCCGGCGGAGCGATCCGCTCAGATTGATCTGATCGATTTGGGAAAGTGTTCCGTTTCCTTCCAAGTCTCCCGTGAGGAGAAGGGAGCTGCGGGAAAGGAGTGGGGAAAGCGGCTGAATGAAGGGATCGAGGGAAAACGTCGAAAAGCGGCTTTGGAACGAGAAGGGATAGGGTGACAAGAGATGGAGTTCTCCGTTCGCGGAGAAGTTTCGTTCCGGGAGGTTTCCGTTGACGAGAAGGCGATCTTCATTCCAATCAATCTCGATTGTTCCTTTGCGTTCTTCAATTTCTCCGTAGCGGAAGCGTTCGATGGCGGCGATCACCTTCATCTTCGGTTTTTTGAAGCTTCCTTCTCCGGTCGCTTCAAATGATAATTCTCCGGAAAGGAGCGGCGTTTTTGCTTGAATGATTTCGATTTCATCGATTGAAAGGCCGGTCGCTTTCGCCGAAAAGCGATAGGTGCCGTCATATCGAATCTCCCCTTCTCCGGAGACGCTTCCCCGTGTCCGTTCGATTTTGAGATTTTGGAGGAGGGTTTTTTTCTCGTTCACGGTCAGATCGAGTCGGCCCCGGTCGAAACGCTCGCCGTAAAGGAGGCCGCGTGTCAGGCGAAGGGGTCCTTTGACGGTGAATCTCTCTGGTGTCCCCTGGATGGAAAGGGTTCCGGTGGCGGTTGTCTGAAGCGGGATGGAAAGATCAAAATAGCGGAGCACCGGTTGCGGGTCGGCGGAAGCGATCTGGGTTTTGAAATCGAAGGTGATTGGTTGAAGGTTGTCCCATGCGATCTTCCCCGTGAACCGGTAGGGGGGAGGGCCTTCTTTTTTTCCTGCCGGGGTCGATGGTCCCAATGTCCCCTCTTTGAGATCGATCATTCGATTGTGCAGTGAGAAGTGGGCGGTGAGCGTTCCCATCGGCCGGGTGTGAAGGGCCCACCGATCGAGAAGGAGACGTCCTTCGACCCGTGGCCGGTCGATCTTGCCGGAAACGGTTCCTTCAAATTGAGAGGCTCCGGTGATCGGAAGATCGGCCAGGCGGGCGAGATGGCCGACCTCCTCCGCCGTGGCGGCCACCTCGATTGAGAGTCCTTCTGCCTCTCCCCATCCTCCATGAAAGGTTGCTTCGGCCTGGGAAAAGATCACCTTCCCTTGGTCAAGGAGGAGCCGGTCTCCCATCCATCTCCATTGAAAAACCCCTTCTTGCAGCAATGAGATCAATTTGACGGTCCGCTCAGCATCGATTGGAACGGGTGGGGAGAAGAGGGGAAGCCGTTTCGCTTCGGCCTGTCCCCCCCCTTTCCAATCGGCCGGCCCGGTCCCCTTTCCGGAGAGGAGGAAGTTGCCATCGAGAAAGATCCCTTCGAATGCCGGATCGAGCGGAGAAGGGGCGTTTACCATGAGATGCCGGAGTTTGTCGAGGGGAAGGTGATTGTATTGGACCGAGGTGCGATAATGGGCGAGATCATCCGGGTGTTCGCCGCTGAAATCGGCCTCTCCTTCGCCCGAGAAAGTCCCCGAGAAAAGCTCCCCTGAGAAAGAAGGGAGGAGGAGTTTTCGGTCTTGATAAGAAAGATCGGAAGAGAAAGAACCGATTTCCGCGCCGTTGGAAAAAAGATGGGGAAGGGTGGTCTTTCCCGTGAAGGTGAAGTTGGGGTAGGCGCCGCTCAGTCGGCCCTGGCCGATCCATTCTCCAGAAAGGTTTCTCTCCGTAACAACCGGGAGACCGGTTTCTTCCAACGGGAGGTGGAGATCGACCTGAAGATCGACTCTCTGCTCCGCTGGTTTGAACGATCCGCTCGTTTGAAAGGTTGCCCGGCCCGAGACGATCGATCCGGTGATGATTTCGATCTCCTCAGGTCGGATGACCGCCTTGACCATCGATCGGCCAACCTCGCGCGATCCTTGCTCGATTGAAATCTGTCCTGTTTCCGCGGAAAGATCGATTTCGAATCGGCTCATCCTGAGATCCGAGGAGATCTCCACATTGATCCCTCCGAGCGAAACAGTTTGGACAACCCCGGATACTTCCGCTCCAGATTGATAGGTCAGCGTGCCGTTGACAATCCGGATCGAGCGGACCACGACCGATGGCGGGCTTTTCTCCGGTGATCCTTTTAAGGAAAAGGGGGGACGGGCCAGGGTGTTTGACTCCAGGGTGACCGAAGGAGACTCGATGACGATCTGTCGGATGAGGAACGATTGTGTAATCAGCGACCAGGGGCTGAAATAGATTCGGATCTCTTTTGCAGAGAAGGGGGGGGTCTCTTTCGGCGCTCCCGTCACTCCTTTTAAGCTGATCGAAGCGGAAAAGGGGCGAAGGGAGGCTCCCTCGATATCGATTTTCCGGCCGAGGAAACTTTCCAACCCTTTTTCCGCCATGATTTTGGCTTTTTCGGAGAAGAAGCCGCTTTGCAAGATCATCTGGACGGAAAAGAGGAGAAGAAAAAATGTGAGGATGAGGAATACAACCCCCTTTTTTCTCAAAGGGATCTCCTTACTTTAAAGCCTAAAGATGTGCGGGAACCGGGAAAGGCGCAGTTCTTTATTTATACTATATCAGTTGAGCTTGGCAAGTGAAGGGGGATTAAGAGCCTATCTAAAAACCCGGTTCGTGACGAGGGGGAGCGAAAAGCCGGGGGGCAAGGCCGCAGGGGGAAAACGCCCGGAGGCGTAGCCAGAGGCTACGTTGAGGACGTTTTCTCCCGAGAACACAGCCCCACGGCTTTGCAGCCCCCCGCAGTAGAAACAGGTTTTTAGATAGGCTCTAAGGACGGCGTTTCTTTTCCACCTCGACATATTTCATGCGGAGGGTGAAGAGGAGTTCTTTGAGAAAGGTTTCTTCTTCTTGGACCAGATTCCCTTTGGTTTTTTCTTCTAAAAGAGCGATGAGATCGATCACTTGGCGCGCCAACGGCAGGGCCACCGATCGCTCGCCTGTCGCGGGGTTTGCTTCCGCCCCCAAATGGATCAGGGCAGCGGTTCCCAGGGAGAGAATATACGAGGAAAAGGTGACCGGGATGCTTGCCTCTGCGGTCGGTGAGGGGCTTTTCTCTTGATGAGGGGGGACTGCCGTTGTTTCCGGCTTCTTCACTCCAGCCGGATTCGGTTCAACCTTTTTCTCCGGCGCTGCTTCCTGCAGGAAAGCGCGGCGATCCCTGACCTGAAACGCTGTCTCTTCTTGCTCATTCCCCATTACTTTTCCTCCGCCGGATCAAATTAAAAACTAACACAAAGATTTTTTCTTTTCAAGAGAGGGAATCAAATCAAAACCGATATTCTTTCGCAACCTTCGCGGTTGGGAGCTATCTTCGCATCGTCTCTAAAAAGACCGCCCCGGTGATCAGGAAGAAGCCGATCAAGATCCCCCCGACGCTCACACTTTCCGATTGAATCATGTAAAAAAAGGTGGCGACAATCAGGAAGAGCTTGAGGCTGTATACTAGCTTTTCTTCCCGTTGCCGGGAAGGATCGATCAGGCGCCGCTGGAACATCCGGTGGAGGCTTCGAAAATTGAACATCCCCAGGATTCCGCCGATCATCATGGAAGCCCCGAACGCCCCGAAGAAGAGGAGGGTGAGGATGCCGACCGCGGCCAGGATCAAGAGACCGCCCCGTTCAATCCGCCGAAGCGCCGCTTTGCTTTCGGAAAGGAAGCGCTCTCGGTCAAAAGGGCGAGGCGCTGGCTTGTGCGTGTTCACCGCTGATCCTTCCATCTTCTGCGTCTTCTCCGCCGGTGAGGAGGTCATCTTAGAGTTAGAGCTTCTTGAGCGCGCGGTAGGCCGCTTCGACCGTCTTTTCGATGTCGCCCGGGGAATGGGCGGTCGAGATGAAGAAGGCTTCGAATTGAGAAGGGGGAAAATAGACCCCATTCGAAAGAAGGGAGACGAAGAATTTGGAGAACCGGTTCCGGTCCGACTGAAGGGCGGTCTGATAGTCGGTGACTTTATTGCTGTTGAAGAAAAGGGTCATCTGGGAGGCGATCCGGTTGATTTGAACCGGGATTTTCGCTTTCCGGGCGGCGTCGGCCAACCCTTCGGCGAGGTCGGCGGCGCGCTTTTCCAGTTTTTCATAAACGGCGGGATCTTTTAACAGGGAGAGGGTGGCGATCCCTGCCGCCATGGCGATCGGGTTTCCGGAGAGGGTTCCCGCCTGGTAGACCGGGCCGACGGGGGAGATCATCTCCATGATCTCTTTCCGTCCGCCATAGGCCCCGACCGGCAATCCCCCCCCGATGATCTTGCCGAGGCAGGTGAGGTCGGGACGGATGCCGTAACGTTCCTGCGCCCCGCCGGGGGCGGCCCGGAAGCCGGTGATCACTTCGTCGAAGATCAGGACGATGCCGAACGGACGGGTCAACTCCCGCAGTCCCGGTAGAAAACCGTCGTCGGGGAGGATCGTCCCCATGTTTCCGGGAACCGGTTCGACGATCAGGCAGGCGATCTGATTCCCTTCCTGTTCCAGCGTTTTTTGAAGTGCCTTCAGATTGTTGAATGGGAGGGTGATCGTGTCTCGGGCGAGGTCGGGGGGGACGCCGGGAGAGTCGGGAACGCCGAGGGTGGTCGCGCCGGAGCCGGCCTTCACCAGCAGCGAATCGGCATGGCCGTGGTAGCACCCTTCGAATTTGATGATCTTGTTGCGTTGTGTGTAGGCGCGCGCGAGGCGGATGGCGCTCATTGTCGCCTCGGTCCCGGAGTTCACCAGGCGGAGCCGCTCCATCAGCGGGAAGTTCGCCTGGATCGATTTGGCGAGTTCGATCTCGAGCGGGGAGGGGGCGCCGAAACTGGTCCCGTTGGCGGCGGTCTTTTGAATCGCTTCGATCACTTTGGGGTGGGCATGGCCGACGATCATCGGCCCCCATGAAAGGACATAATCGATGAACCGGTTTCCATCGACATCGACGATCTTGCTTCCTTTTGCCTTCTTGATGAACAAGGGGTTCCCGCCGACCGCCTTGAATGCCCGGACCGGAGAGTTGACCCCCCCTGGAATCCGTTTTTCCGCCTCTTGAAAAAGTGCTGCCGATTTCGTCCGCTTCATCTATCATCCTCTCCCCAAAAAAGTGCCTCATTTTATGGAAAGGGAGTGGGCAAGTCAAGGGAGGAGGTTTGTCACCAGCTCCCTTTTCCATCTCCGCCGGATCAGAATCGATTGAAACTTTTCCCCGGTTCGCATAAAATGACCCAGCTTTTCATCATCGACGGGGATCAAGAGAAATGAGCGCTTCCAGAAAAAAAGTCGTCATCGTTGGCGGGGGAATCACCGGGCTTTCCACCGCCTATTTTCTTCAAGAGAAAATCAAAGAGGCCGGACTGCCGATCGACTGCCTCCTGATCGAATCGGACCGGCGCTTCGGCGGAAAGATCGTGACGGAACGGGTCGATGGGTTTGTTATAGAAGGTGGCCCCGATTCATTTATCACGCAAAAACCGGGGGGGTTGGATCTCTGCCGCCGTCTCGGGCTGACCGACCGGGTGATTCAGACCAATCCGATCGAGAAGGCAATTTTTATTCTCTCCGGAGGGAAGCTGCGGCCTCTTCCGGAGGGATTCAATCTGATGATTCCGGGGAAGGTGACCCCGTTTCTCTGTTCGACGCTGGTATCGCCGGTCGGCAAGGCGCGGATGGGGTTCGATCTTCTGATTCCAAGAAAAGGTTCTGCCTCCGATGAGAGCATCGCCTCATTCGTTCGGAGACGATTGGGAGAGGAGGCGCTCGATCGGTTTGCCGAGCCGATTTTGGCCGGGATTTACGCGGGGGATGCCGAGAAGCTCAGCATGTCTGCGACCTTCCCGCAATTCATTCAGTTGGAGCGAGAGCATGGGAGCCTGATCTGGGGAATGTGGATGCGCCGGTGGGATGCCGCCAAGAAACCGCCGCAAACAGGGGCCTTCACCCTCTTTGTTTCGCTTCGGGAGGGACTGGGAAGCCTGGTCGACGCGGTGAGGGAACGGCTCGACCGGGTGACGCTTCTCTCCGGCCGGAAGGTGATCGGCGTTCGCCCCAAAGAGGGGCGCTTCGAAATCATCACCGAGGGGGAGAACGAGATGGCCGACGCCGTCGTTTTGACCCCCAAAACGACCACCGCCGCCGACTGGATCGAGGGATGGCACCCGTCGCTGGCCAAACGGCTTCGGGAGATCGAATATGTGTCGACGGCGACCCTGACGCTCGGCTTCCGGAAAGAAGACGTCCCCCATCCACTCAACGGTTTTGGCTTCGTCGTTCCGCGGAGCGAGGGGCGGAAGATCATCGCCGCCACCTGGAGTTCCACAAAATTTCCGGGACGGGCGCCGGAAGGACATCTCCTGATTCGCCTTTTTCTCGGAGGAGCGCATCAGGAACGACTGGTCGATCTCGACGATACCACGCTGATTTCGATTGGTCGAGAGGAACTGCGCTCGATCCTCCAGATCGAGGCAACCCCGGTGGTTGCCCGCCTCTTCCGATGGATCAAGGCGAGCCCGCAGTATCATGTCGGCCACCTCGACCGGGTTGCCGCTATTGATAAGGAAGCGGAAAAACATCCCGGTCTCTTCCTTGCCGGCGCCGCCTATCGCGGCGTCGGCATCCCCGACTGTATCCAGCAGGGGAAGACGACCGCCGAGAAAATCGTTCGGTTATTTTTCCCGTAAAAGCGGCCCGGAATCCTCTCAGGCTGTATATAAAACTCCATCAGGCATACGAGGAGAAGATTGATGGAAAAAAAATGTTCTTTTAGGGGCCTGTTGTTGGGCCTGCTCTTGGGCCTGGGGGCGTTGCCAGGTTGTGGCGGCGGGGGTGGTGGAGGTGCTCCTTCCCCGCCGCAAACTACTTCCCTCACCGGTAAGTTTATGGACGCTCCGGTTGCCGGGCTCCATTACAGCACCCCCACCGGCGCGGGTGAGACCAGCGCCGATGGCGAATTTCTCTATCAGCCGGGCGAGACCGTCCGTTTTTCGGTCGGCGACATCGTGATCGGAGAGGCCGCCGGGGCCGCTCTTGTTTCGCCATTTGATCTGGCCGGTATGGCGCCGCCCCAAACCGCGAGCGACATCCGCCGGATGACGAACCGGAGCTTTAGCCTAAAACAGGCCACCCCGCTGGAGATCGCCGCGAATATCGCTCTCTTCTTGCAAACCCTGGACGAAGACGGTGATCCCAATAATGGAATCAAGATCCCGGCCGCGATGCACACCCTTGCTGCAGGTACAAGCCTTAACTTCAAACGGAAGTGGTCGGTTTTTCCTAGCGATCTTTCCTTCCGCAACCTGGTTACGGCGGGCCGAGCCGCAGGGCTATGGGGTGGGTTCCGGGTGATCCGCCAAACCGCCTATGCGCTCGATGCCCTCTACGCCGGGCTTGGCCTGACCCCCACGATTGAGGCTGTGTCTGTAATTGATGAAGATGGCATAGCAGGTTTTATCGACGCCGACGGCATCGTCGATTCCCGCGAGACCCGCGCCTACGACGCCAACGGTAACCTGACGCTCTTTGAGCGGGATTTTACCGCCGATGGCACGGTCGATTTCCGTCAGACCCGCGTCTACGATGCTAACGGTAACTTGACACTCTGGGAACGTGATGACAACGCCGACGGCACAGTCGATTCCCGCGAGACCCGCGTCTACGACGCCAACGGCAACCTGACGCTCCATGAGCGGGATTTCAACGCCGACGGCACGGTCGATTCTCGTCACAACAGCGTCTACGATGCTAACGGTAACCTGACGCTCTTTGAGCAGGATGACAACGCCGACGGCACAGTCGATTCCCGTCAGACCAGGGTCTACGACGCCAACGGCAACCTGACGCTCTCGGAAGGTGATAACAAGGTCGATGGCACGGTCGATTTCCGCACGACCTCATCCTACGACGTGAACGGTAATCTGGCGCTCTTAGTGGATGAGTGGGATTCCAACGGTGATGGGATAATCGATCAGCGGCAGACCCGCACCTACGACGCCAACGGTAACCTGACGCTCTTTGAGGGAGATGATAACGTCGATGGCACGGTCGATTCCCGGGACACCTTTACCTACGACGTCAACGGTAACCTAACGCTCTTTGAGCGGGATTTCACCGCCGACGGCACAGTTGATTTCCGGCAGATCTACGCTTACGACGCCAATGGCAACCAGACACTTTTTGAAGAGGATCTCGATGCCGACGGCACGGTCGATTTCCGTCAGACCCGCACCTACGACACCAACGGCAACCTGACGCTCTTTGAGCAGGATTCCAATGCCGACGGCACAGTTAATTTCCGGGAGACCCGCGCCTACGACGCCAACGGCAATCTGACGCTCTTTGAGCGAGATGATAACGCCGATGGCACGGTCGATTTCAGCAGCACCTTCACATCGAAGGCCGTCAACCGGTGGAGCGCACTGTTCAACTTGAACGGGGATTTATTTTAGTTTTAGGATCTCTCGTCGAGAGCGGAATATCCGCCTTCCTAAAGCGGGTCTTTAGCACGGGTGGGTCATCTTGGAGATTACTGTCTCTGCGGGCAAGGGCTCTCTTATTGGGGAAGCTTCTTGAGATCTTCCTTGAGGTGGGTGAGGAGGAGTTCCTTTTCTTTTCGCAGCGCCGCTTCCGTTTTGGGATCGGGCTCTTGGGTTTGTACTTGCTTGATCAGGGCATTGAAATTCCGTTCATGTTCGCTTGCGCGGGCTTCTCCGATGAACTGAACGATCGCGTTTCGCAGCCCCGATCCATCGTAAAGCCGTCCATGGACTCCCATCAATGAAGTGGTCGCCGGCCTTGTTTTGTGCTCCTTCCACTGTCCGATCGCGCGGTCGATGGTGGTTCCCATTTCCTTTACCAAGGCGGCCCAATTCCGATCCTCGAGTTCGGTGAGGTCGGCCCCGGCGGGGGAGGCGGCGGCGATGTCAATCGGCGCCGTCACGATCTCCGCATCGATCCGGACCGGTTTGGCCGCCTGTTTCATCTCTTCCGTCGTCAGGCGTTTGTGCCAGATTTCCAACTGGTATGTCCCGGCGGGAACCGCTTTGAGTTCGAATTCCCCTTGCGGATTGGTGGTTGTGAAGTAAGCGGAGGGAGAGACGAAGACCGTCCCCCGCATGCCGTGGTGGATGCTGCAGCGCAGGATGACCTTTCCCGGTTGGGTAATGACCACCTGTTTGGTATCCCCCGGCATGTGAACCCCAATATCAAATCGATTTCCGGGAGAGTTCGATTTGATATTGTGCATTTCGTTATCTTTGTTTTCGAACACGAGGGTGGTTCCCACCGGGACGACCAAGAAATCGGGGGCAAACTTCAACTCTTTTTGCTCGATTGTTTTCTCGATCGGGGGGACCGGAGCCGGTTTTGGTCCGACTTCCCGCAGATAAACAACGGCCCCTCCGGCCGGCTTTGAACCGATCCGGATCTCGCCGCGCACCCCCCCGGTTGCCGCGGCATCGGCCAAGGAAGGGGAGAGGACCAAAATGATTGTGATGATCCATGAGGATAAAAGGGGGTTGCTCTTCATCGGCCCTCTTTCTACACCACCCCTTCCGGAAAGTCAATTGAGTTTCCCGATTGCCCTCACCACCCATCAGTTTTCATGGTCTGTGAAAGCCGGGAGACTGAGATTGCATTGGGCAAGATAAAGGAGACGTCTTAATCCGCGCGTGAACCACGACAGGGAGCTGCGGTAGGCTTTACGCACGG
>CAZOFJ010000013.1:0-55134 GCA_964579005.1 uncultured Nitrospirota bacterium | reverse complement strand
CACCACACCAGGAGCCACTTCTCAATTCTCAACTAAGTTTAGGACATTCTCAAAAAGACCATCGCCGAAGCGTAAGCGGCGGCGTAAAACCCGATCCGGAGGAGCGCCATCCCAACCAACGGGCCGATCAACGCGCCGATCTGGGAAGAGATCCCGGAGAGAGAGAAAACCTCCGATCGCCTTTTTTTTGTTTCGTAGGCGGTATAGGCTTTCATCGCCGGTGTAAACAGCGCGGAAGCAAAACCGCTGAGAAAAGCGGCTGTGATCATTCCCGGCAGGCTGGTCAAGAAGCCGAAGAGAAAAAAGCCGATCGTCCGGAGAAAACAACCGATCACCATCACCCGTTTGTAGCCGACCCGATCTCCTAAAGCGCCGCCGATCAAAAACAGTCCCTGTTGACTGAGATTGCGAAGCCCCAGGACCAAACCGATCATACCGGCGCTCAACCCCAATGCCTGAAGATGTTCTGTCAGAAAGGGGATCAGCATGAAGAACCCGAGATTCAAACCGAATTCGCTCAGCAGAAGCAACCGCACCGATCGATCCATTTCCCAAAACCGCCGGACCTCCTGAAACCGACATACCGACATGCGTCAACCCACATAAAACGGGCTCGAATAGTTTCTTTGAGCACGCGAAGAGAAGAGACTTTCTCCAAACCAAAGAATGCTCTTTCCAAAATGTTCTTTGAATTTCTATGACTCAACATCCCAAAGGCAGACCGCTCCCGATTCGTAACCCACGACGAGTTTTTTTCCGTCTGGACTCCAGGCAAGTGCGCTGGGTTTTTCAGTTCGGACTCCAAGAGTAAGTGGGCGCTTCTCACCTAAAAGATCCCAAAGGAAAAAAGCTCCATCCCGCGCAATGCTTGCAAATTGGGTTTTGTGCTTAGGTCTAAAGGCAAACCCTACGATCATATCGACATGCCCCGGCCTCACGATCGGCTTACTTCCGGCAGGCCCTTTCCCGGAAAAATCCCAAACTGTGATGTCTGCACCTCCGCCTGTGGCGAGATACCTGCTATCTTCATTCCAACAAATCGGTTTTACCTTGGTTGGATATCCAGACATCTCAAGATCCTCTCCCGAAGTCGCCTTCCAAACATGAACCGATTGATCTTGGCAGCCACCCGCGATCCACTTGCCATTGGGACTAATCTCCATCGAGATGAGAGATCCCTTCCATTCAAAGTGGCGCTTAGGGTTTTGTTGACCGACATCCCAGAGATGAATCCCGCCGTAGGAACTCGTAGCAATTCTCTCTTTAGAGCCACGCCATTCAATTCCGCTGATTGTAGACATGAGTGGCTTAAATTCCTGGGTCAGTTGTCCCTGGGTATCCCACACCTTCATAAATTTGCCAGATCCAGTTACGATCGAGTCGGTCTCTGGCGAAAACTTCACGATCTCTGTCGTATGAGCGCCACTTGCACTTTCGGAAACTAAACGAAATGCGTTGTCTTTTCGTTCCCAAATTTTAAAGGTGCCCACTTTTCCATCTTGTCCGCCAGTGGCGACAAGATTTCCATCATGAGAAGAAGCAAAATCTGATAGTCCGTGCGAGTGAGCCCGCCACGTTGACTTGCGCTCAAGAGTGGCCGAATCAAGCTCAGACAACTGTCCTTGGCTTGTGCCCACGGAGATAAACTTTCCATCACGTGACCAAACGAGTTTCGAGACAAAGTCTTCAAGCATCATAGTGGCGACAGGGCGACGCGCCGTAACACCCGAAATTTGGCTGCGAATGAGACTTGCTTGATCGTCCGGAAATCGGCCGGTATCTAAAAGCTCAGAAGGCTCTTTTTTCATTTCACGAGACATGCTTTAAACTCCTGAGTGAGTGTTGCTCGGTCTAAATTTCTGCCGATGAAAACAAGATGATTGAATCGCTTTTCTCCGTCTTTCCAAGGGCGTTCTGGTTGGCCATCAAAGAGCATGTGAACTCCTTGAAACACAAAACGGTTGGGCTCATCCTCGATACTCAAGATTCCTTTCATTCTAAAAATATCTGTCCCTTTTTCTCGGAGAAGGGTACCAATCCATTGGTTTAAACGATCACCATCAAGGGTCCCTTCGATTTCGATTCCGACAGAAGTTACCGTGTTGTCGTGCTCATGGTCCGGGTTGTAAACCCTAGAAGCCACCGCTTCGATTTCTTTTCCTTTTCGAGTGAATTTCATCGCAAATTCTTCAGGCTGGTGTTGGGTAAAAATGGCATAATCGCCTTTTTTCTCAACATGAAGCATAAAGCGTTTTTCACCGGGGGTATTCAATTGAAAGTCGTAGTGATGAGGCTTAGGAGAGATGCGCGTTTCAGGCCCAATTTTCCGGTGAGGTTCAGAAAAGAGCAGAACGGCTTTTTCTTGAATAGCTCGGATCGTGCGATCATCTCGATCAGGAAGCGGTAGAACGACAACACTCATGGAAGGGTCTGGCCCCTCATTTAAAATTAAGTCGTAGTCAGCAGACTCGAGCGCATAGACTCCCGACCATTCAAACGGATATTCTGGCTCTAAAAATGCCGGGCGTGTTTCAAGAGCCCGTTCAAGATCAAATCCTCCCACATCTAAAACCTCATTCATTTCAACTTTTGCGTTTTCTGTATGAACGATCTTTGCCATCGCATTCATCGATCGAATTTTCTTTTCAAGCTTTTCAAGTTCTGGCGAAGAAACAAGATCCGTCTTGTTTAAAAGAATCACATCCGCAAATGCGATTTGTTCTTGACACTCTTTACTTTCATCTAAGTGCAACCAGACATGTTTGGCATCGACAAGAGTGACAATCCCATCGAGTCTCAACATCTCTTTCATTTCGTCGTCGACAAAAAATGTCTGAGCAACGGGCGCCGGATCAGCAAGACCGGTTGTTTCAATTAAAATGTAATCGAATTTATCCCGGCGCTTCATGAAGTTACCCAATATGCGAATCAGGTCGCCTCTAACCGTGCAGCAGATACAGCCATTGTTCATTTCAAAGATTTCTTCTTCGGCATTTACAACTAAATCATTGTCGATCCCGATTTCACCGAACTCGTTTTCAATCACAGCAATGCGCTTACCGTGATTTTCGGTAAGAATGCGATTGAGAAGTGTTGTTTTTCCAGATCCTAAAAATCCAGTGAGTACCGTAACGGGAATGCGATGGGTTTGTTCAGTTGTCGTGTTCATGAGAATACTCTCCTTCATTTGAATGTGTTAAGAGTGTCGCCATGACGATACTTTGAGTTAAATCGTCAATAGCATGATCGATTTTGTATTGTTTCTTGGTGCCATCGGGGTGAAGCACCGCAATCACTGTTTCAAGAGGCGGGCAGCCAGGCTCTGTGCATCTAAGTTCTGTAACCAATAAGTTTACGTCGCTATGAAGTCTAAGAGTATGAATCGCCCAAGATTTAATATTCTTGATTTTTTGAAGCCGTACTTGGTTATTTCCGCGATTGGCTGATTCAAACATAAGCCCCCATTTTTTTACGTTCAATGCGCCATGCCGCCATAACTGCGGCTGTAGTACTAGGACATCACAATCTGAATCTGCCGGCAGGCCGATTCCGCCTTTTCGCGCGCGCCGGGACCGACTCGGTCGACCGCCAGGATATGCCCGATGAAATCGTTGTTGTCTTTCGGGCGCCGCACTTTTTTCCCCACCACGCCGTTGACCGCCACCCGGATGATGTCCGGATCGCGCAGGACGGCATCTACCCCCAGAATCGCCGAGATCGTGCCGTCAGCCGGCGGCAGAAGAAAGCGGAGCGCCGCGCTTCGAATCCCCGTCTCTTGGAGGGCGACTTTCGGAAGACGATCGAGCGCCAGGTGCACCGTCGCTTCGCAGAAGTCGACACCCGTGACCCGCTCGATCACTTCAAAGAGGTAGCTCCCCCCCATCCGAACATTGATCTCCACGATACGCGGCCCGTTTTTCGTCAGCTTGACTTCCGTATGCGTCAGGCCATGCGTATATCCGACCGCAGTCAGCGCCTGACAGACGAATTTGCTCAATAACGTCCGTTCCGAATTTTTAAGCGGCGCCGGATGCATGACCCCCGATTCGATGAAGCAGGGGTGACCGATCAGACTTTTATCGGTGATACCGATGACGGCCGTCACCCCGCCATAGGTGCAGGTTTCGACGCTGAACTCTTCGCCTTCAAGGTATTCTTCGATCAGAACTTCGGAAGGACGCTTCTGTCCCCGGATATTCAGAGGGTGGTTCGCAATCGACCGAAAGGCCTGATCGAGCTCAGTTTGACTATAAACACAAGACACCTCTTCCCCCGCGCAAAGATCGACCGCTTTTACCACCAGAGGATATCCGATCCGATCGGCAAACCGGCGCGCCTCCTCCAGGCTGCCTGTGGCGAGGAAGGCCGGGCTCGGCAGTCCTGCGCGCAGACAGGCTTCGCGCATCAAATGTTTTTGGCGGGCCACCTCAACCGACGCGGGCGGAGCGCCGGGCAGGTCGAGCGCCTCCGCCGCTTCCGCAACGGCATCTAGATAATAATCGCAGCAAGATAAAACGCCGCTGAACCGCTCCTGTCGATGCAAGCGGACCAACTCCGGAAGAAGGGTCTCCTTCTCATTGGTCTCTATCACGATCACTTTGTCGGCAAGGGCGATCGCCGGATGCTCCGCGTTCTCTTTCCCGGAAAAGAGCCCGGCCTCTGTCGCCCAGTTTCGGTAGTGCTCCGGATTACGCGTCACGAAAGTATAGCGGTGCCCCATTTTCTTGATCTTCTCAGGCAGCACCAGTCCGCTCGCGCCGACCCAGCTCTCAATCATCAAAAGATTCGCCATCACACACCTCCCTTTGTCCGCTCTTTCGTTTTTGCGCAATGATCACGGAATTAATCACATCCTGATGGGGATGAATCTCGATCAACGGGGTCAGATTCCCAAGCCGGTCAAGGTCCACCGGAGGATAAAGAAGCGTTTTCAGATGCTGCGCCGACCGAATCAGCAATAACCCTCTTTCCCGCATGGAAATTCCAATATGCCGAATGACGCTCCTCTTCTCCCGCTTCTTCAATCCGACCAGCGCCGCGAGAAAGACGGCGTCGTATGCGTCGATCCCTTTAAAGTCGAGAATGTCGGCATGATAAAATCTCAACCTGTTTTTTTCAGGCAGCCGGTTGGCCAACCCCGCGGCGAGCTGATATGCTTCGTGGTCGATCTCGATATTATCGACCTGCAGCGCATCGTTTTTTGCCAAAATCAGAGAGGTTAAAGGGAGCGGGCCGCATCCGACGAATAACACCTTTCGGACAGGCCGGCGTCTGACCGACTGCAACGCGTTCCATTCCAACCTTGCCAGCTTTTCATAATTTCGATAGTAAGGAAAGCGCTCGATCTCCCGTCGCAGATCAACACCGGTCATCGCCGAAAGCCGCTTCGCCCAATGGTGCTCCAGCCGATACTCTCCGACGGAACAGATCCGCTGGAGATTTTCCTGAATCGCCTTGATAATCGGATCTTCCAGGAGAGCGCCGGCGGCGTCCTCCCCGTTCATGAGAGAAATACGAACCAGTTGACTGAAAAGCCGGTTGACCTTTTTGCCCGGATCGAGCGAAGGGGCGGTCGCCAGTTGTTGGTAGATCCGATGAATCCGATATCGCATGGAAATCGGATGACTCGAAACGCTGTTTTTGATCACGCGCTGCCGGGATTCAATGCCGTTCATTATTTTTCCACACACCTCTCAAGAAATAGATGTCGACCCAGCCCGAAGAGAAGGATCGCGCCGACGAAAAGGATCCCCATGCCGGAAGAAGCGTCCTGAGGGGGACTTGGGCCGGAGAAACGATGGGCCGGCAACTTCTCATAGTCCTCCGGTTTGAAATCGCGCTCATTGAAAATCAATGGATAAAAGAATCGCTTGAGTTCTTCATGAAATTTTTTGATGCTCTCGAGATAAGCAAGATGCTTTGAGAGATCGGTTCCCGCCATCCGGGTCAGCCTCATTTGCACCCAGGCCGGAGGAGAGAACCCGCTCAGCCGGTCGGCCCATGCCTGCCGTTGCTTGAGCTGATGCAGATAGGCACTGGAGAGCGCTTCCACAGAATCATCCCCGACCTGATGGATGGCGTAATACCATTTCCATGCGAATCGCTCCGTGACCGGAGCGGTGTCGGACCATTCCGGATATTTCTTGAAAAATCTTCCGAACGTCTCTTCTTTGGTTTTGTCCCATCCCGCATTGACCGCTTCCCGCTGACGGAGGGTGAGATCCACCCCCTGCGGAACGGGGAAATAGGCCGTCACGAAAAGATTCGACAAGGCGGGCAACAGAACCGTCCATGAAACCCAGATCCCCGCCAACGTCACGGCGTTGAAAATGGACGATCGATGAAAAGAGAGAACGAAAAAAGCGACACCGAACCAGAAGAGGAGATAAACGGAAAAGATCCCCCACCAGCGCAACGCCTCGGCGTCCCATCCAATGCCGGTCCAGAGCAGGGCGAATAGGAAAAGAAGGGTCGAAAGAAGGAGGATCCCTCCCATTCTCACCAGAAGTTTTATCCCGATGATATACAAAGGGGAGATCGGCTGCGAGAAGAGAAGGCTCCATCTCCCCTCCTCTTTTTCGCCGGAGACGAGAGGGTAGGTCGACGCAATGATCCAGAGGGGGAATAAAAAAATGATCACAAAAACAAAATCGAAGTTTCCCGACAGAAGCTTGAAAGGGTTCTCAATACCGGAATCGTAGAGCTGGCCCTGCAGGCCGAGGAGCCTGATTTTCAAGGCGTAGGGGTGAATGTCCCGCTGCCCGATCGAGAGGGCGGCCCAGGGGGAGGGCTCATGAACCGTGTGGATAAAATGAGAATAGGCGGCCATCCCCGCATGCGTCCCTTCAGGAAATTGATTTTGCAGTCGCCGAATCTGCGCCTGCTCGATCCGGGGAAGGCTTTCGATGACCCGGCGCTGCCGGTCGATCTCGGCGGCTCCGGAGTAAACGGCAAATCCTCCCGCTAAAACAACACACCATAAAGTAAGAATCGCCGCCCGGCCGGAGATCCAATTTTTCAATTCGAGTCGGGCCAGGAGCGAGCCCCTCTTTAAAAACCTCCCGGTGGGCGGGATCATTTGCAACACGCTCTCCGTATCCATCTGCCTCACTCCGTTATTTATTGAGATTGATGACGCTCTGAGGTAATCCGACCGTGAAAACGGTCATCAGCAGGCACCAGGAAAAAAGAGAAAAGAGATCCAAACGGTATTCTGAAAGGGTTGAGGCCGCGTCGGGCGGGCGGTAGAGGAATACCGGAAGGGTTTCCCAGTGGCCCCGGTCGATCCGCTGCGCCCGGTCATTCTCAAGTTTAATTTCCTGAGCATGCAAGTCGGTGAGTTTCAGCATCAGATCGATCCGATGGCCCTCCGCCTTCCGTTGAAAATCGACGAATTGAAAATAATCGGTTCCGGAGAGTCCCATCGAGAGATTTCGGACCGCGAGATAAGGGTTGACCAGTCCGGCCCATCCGGTCAGACGGTTTTGTTTCATGTAGATCTCCTGCAGGCGACCGTAATGCTCCCGATAGACGGCGGCGCTGTGCGCTTCTCCGACCCGCATTAACACGCCGCCGAAGTTGATCGGCAACGCCTCAATCCTTTCGACGCCATATTGGGCGAGAAGCGCCTTCTTTAAGATCTCCACGCGGGGGTCGGCCGGGTTGTGCCCGTCGATTCCTTTTTGAACCGCTTCGTGAATATGGGCATCGAATTCCGCTTTGGAAGGGGCGGGGTAGAGACGGTTGGCGAGGGCCGGAAGACTCTTTGGCATCAGGACGCACCCCAAGACCCAAATCCCCAACAACGTCAAGAGCGCATGGCGAGACTGCCGATGGAGGGACGAAACCAGAACGGCGCCGGCGACCCAAATACAAAAATAAAGACCGTACGCGCCGGTGAGAAAGACCGCTCTTGTAACGACCTCTCGATCGATTTCGAACCCGGGCATGAGAGAGAGAAGCAGCGCGAAGAGGGCGATTGGAGGAACGACAACGGCAAAAATGACAAGCAGGCCTCCCCCGATCTTACCGAGGAGGATCGTCCTCATCGAGATACCCTGGGATAAAAGCATCGGGAGGGTTCCCTCCTCTTTTTCACGGGTCACGGCCGAGAAGCAGAAAAAAGAGATCAGCAACGGGACGAATACCTGCAGCGCGAGGGCCATCGTCATCTCTCCGAAACGGAGCAGACTGGTGGAATGGCCCGCTTCGCTGAAATTCTCGGTATTCTGACGATGGGCCTCCAGAAGAACCGCCGACCCGGTGTAGCTCTCTATGCCAAAATCAAAAGAACTGAACGCCGATTTCGGCTTGATCGCAACATCGCCATAATGCATCACCCGGTGAGGGTGCCGGTCGGGCTGGCTCAAAAAGAGATCCCGAACGATCGTCTTGTTCCCCTCCCGATCGGCGCTTACTTTTTGGTAGTCATGCCATCCGACGAGGCCGGCCGTCAGAAGCAGCGCCGCAATCACCCCCGCGGTGACGGGGAGCAAGCGGTTGCGAAACGCGTCGAGGAACTCTTTCCGCACGATGACTCCGATCTCCCGAAAACGCCTCATATCTCCTCCCGTTTTTGCCAAAATAAATTTTGAAGGTTGAGTCCTCCTAGGTATGATAGGGAAACATCTTGCCAATGTTCATCCCCAACCGAGGAGGACCCAACCTATGAAGGTCTATAGCATGTTTAGCCAAATTCTGAGACTGTTTCCGAGAATCGAGTTCGAAAAGCTGGTCAAAGAAACCTAAGCCGAGCGTCACACCAAAGGGTTTAGCTCTTGGGGCCAGTTCGTCGCCATGCTCTTCTGCCAGCTCGGCCGCGCCCATTCCCTTCGGGAGATTTGTCACGGCCTCTCTACCTGCGAGGGAAAGCTCTCTCATTTGGGCATTGCCTAATTCTTTATGTCAGTGACACGCAAAATTGTCCGGTTCAATCTCGTTTGAACAACCGCATCCGAAGGCCCGTCCATCCAGGGAACAGCATCTTCGCATCACTCACGCCAAGTTGCTGGGCAGCAACTTCCGCAAAGACCGCCCGAAAATCGGTCGTGACCGGAAGATCCCTCCCATCTTCCAGGTCATCGGGCGAGAGCGTAGGAACGTCGCCGTACACCCGACCGCCTTGCACCATTCGCCCGATGATAAAAAAGCAAGATGCCCGCCCATGATCCGTCCCGCACGAGCCGTTTTGCGCGACCGTACGACCGAATTCGGTCATGGTCATCACGACGGCATCGTCTCGTCGGTCCCCCAAATCGGCGTAAAAGGCCGCAAGCGATTGGGACAGATCTCCAGCATAACGGGAGAACGCCCCGCGTACCCCATGCTGGTTGGCGTGCGTGTCCCAATCGGCGGTCGCATAATCGACCCAGGCAATCTTAACACCGATATCAGCTTTGATCATGCCGGCCACTTGGTGCAACCGCGTGCCGATCGGACAAGGCGGATAGCCGGATTCCGATGCTGACCGGCCCGCATCCCCTTTACAGATGCCGACCATCGCTTCCGCGGCGAAACTCTCGACGCTGACGCGACGCAGCACGTCGTTGGACAGGCTACGATATTGCTCTTCCAGCCGATGGTAAACGGCTTCGTGTTGCCCGGACCGTCTGAGACCGAATGTGGCTAGATCCGAGATTGCCAACGCCGTCTCATCCCCATACAATGCGCGAGGAAGGGTCAGGCCCATGGCGATCGCCCGAAACGGCGACCGCTCACCCTGACCGTTTGACGCCAGCGCACGATTGAGCCAGCCAGAGCGCGTCCCTTTGACGCCCGGCGTCCCGGTCTCGATATATTCCTGCTGATCGAAATGTGACCGTGTGCCTTCCGGAGATCCCACCCCGTGCACGATCGCCATGCGTCCCTCCTGGAAAAACGGCAGCAGCGGCGCGAAGCTCGGATGCAGCCCGAATCGGTCGTCCAATCGCAAGAGCGCCCGCTCCGAATTGGAGCCGGGCGGCGGTAACATCAATTTTGGCCTGAGCTGCGGCAGCGCCGGATCGGTGTACGGCGTGACCGCCATTAGCCCGTCCATACCGCCGCGTAGAAAAATGCACACTAACGTCGTACGAGATCGTTTCTCCATGTCATACTCCTGGTGTTATCTGTCGACTACCATAAGGATGGCCATCTCCAAGTTCGTGATTCTTGCGTTGAAAACGGGGATTGGCTCCGCATCTTCCTTCCCCCTGAGGTTCATCCGCTGTTACCGGCACTGAAAGTCATGGGCCGCGAATTGTAGTTCAGTCGCCCCATCCGCGACCGGCTTCATCTGCACGCCGGGAATCTCTTTGCTCGCTAACGCAAGACCGAAGCTCATGCGGCTGAGCAGCGTGCCGGCATTGATCCAGAAACTCCCGCGATCGGGAAAGCCGGTTGGCGCCTGAAATCCATACAGCGGCTGCCCCATCCTGGCACACCACTCCCCGATGGCCGTGGTCTCCGTCAGATCGGCATCCAGCGCCCGGAGCGCGCTGACCGCCAGCTCGAACGGCGATTTGATCTTGGATCGTTTCGCCGCCTCCTGCCAGAATTCCCTGCTCGTGATAAGCGCTTCCATGACCCGTTGTATGTCGCCGCCTGCTTCGAGCCAGACCACCGAGAGCTGCTCCACCAGCGTCGGTGCCGGATCCTCGCACACGAATCGGATGGCTAATTTTCTAGCGAGATGACGCGCCGTGGAGGGATGTGCGGCCAAACGGTCGAGGATAGCCTCTCCTTCTTCCTGTCCTCCCCCGGCTGAGATCGTCTCGCCGAGCACCCGCTTCTCGGTCGCATCGTGCCAATCAGGCCGGAACAGGAAGTACCCCTCGCGCGAGAACCCCACGGCCCGGCCGGCGTCGAATCCGGTCTTGAACCATTCGGGCGTGATCCCAATGGGATAGACTGTCCATCCTGTGAAGGCTCGGGCGACTTCCGACACATCCCGCTGCGTGTATCCGCCATCCACGCCCAGCGTGTGCAGTTCCATCAATTCACGGGCATAGTTCTCATTGATGCCGAGCCGAGGGCGGAATTCTTTATCGACGATCGCCTGCTCTTCAGATTCCATCTGAGCGATCTCATCTTGGATGCGGGCAAGGCACGACTCGATATGCGTGACATCGGAATCCCCTTCCCGCCTCAGTCGATCAATCGCCACCTGCATCGAGGTCGGAACTCCCGGCGGCGAGGTTGACTGTGCATTGTCCAAATACCACAACATGGCCGGATGCCGAGCCGTCGCGCCTAACATGGCGCGAAATCTCTTCAAGACATTCGGGCGGATGACATCTCGTTCATAAGCGATCACCCAGGTCCGGGCACGAAAATTCGTCGGCGTCACGTAGAAATGATTAAACCAGAAGTCCGTGAGGACCTCGGTTAGTTGATTCTTGCAATACCGTGCGCGAATGATTTTCTGCCCCACCAACTCTCGGGACAGATCGACATCTTCATCCAGATACCCCTGCTCCTTTCTGAATTGAGCTACCCGCCGTTCCCGCCAATCCGCATCGACCGGCGTGCCGCTAGGCGGAATCAGATCATGGAACCGGCGCGCATGGGCATAGACCAGATGGATGTCGGGATAACAGCCCACCTGCCTCTGAGCCTCCATCCACAAGGCGGGAAAGGCCGCCAATCTCTCATCCAATTCCGTATCCGGCAACGAGGTCTCGAACTGCTCCTCCAGCCAGAGATCCAGCCCTCTCGCCGCGACACAAGCCGCCTCGCTGGGTCTTGCCCCGTACGTGAGACGATCCAGCATGTGCGCCGCCGCCTGCTCTTGACTGAGCCCGGCTTCCTTCACAACCCTCTGCAGTTTCGCTCGAACAGTGTCATGCATTGGTCATTCCTCCCTTATGTTAGTCTCATGGCCAAGTCCCACAGCAGGGGCCGGTTCCGGCAGCATTAAAATTATTCCTTCAAAACATCATGAACATGAATCGACAATCCGCCGACCTGCTCATTGGGCGTCACGGTCGCGTAGACGCGGAAGACCTCGGCAAGACGCGCCGGCGTCAGGACTTCGGCCGGCCGCCCGTCGGCTACGATTTCACCCCGCGACAACAACACTAAGCGGTCGCAAAAGCGGCTGGCCAGTTCAAGGTCATGGAGTGCCGCGACCGCGCTGAAGCCCTGTGTCGACACCCACCGGCGCACCATCTTTAAGACTTGCATCTGATGCGCCATGTCGAGGTTGGCCGTCGGCTCGTCGAGCAGCAATACCCTCGGCCCCTGGGCCAACGCCCTGGCCACCGCGACGCGCTGCCGCTCTCCGCCGGACAACGTTGTAACGGCGCGATCGGCAAACTGCGCCGTGTCGGTTTGCGCCAGCGCGTCGCGCACGATCACCCAATCCTCGGCGGTCTCTGACCGAAAGCGGGCCTGGTGGGGATAACGCCCCATGGAGACGACATCGAGCACGACGAACGGGAACTCCCCGGAGGGCTGCGTCTGCGGGACCACGGCGAGCGTCCGAGCGATCTGCCGAGGCCCCAGCGACTCCAGATCGGTCCCCTCTAGCCAAACCGCACCCTCGGTCGGTTCGAGTAACCCGGCCATTACCCGCAAGAGTGTCGTCTTCCCCGATCCGTTGGGGCCGAGTAACCCAATGAACTCGCCGCTCTTCACACACAGATCGGGGCAGCTCACGTCACCCTGTCCATTCCACCGATGCCGGACCCTTGTGAGGGTGAGCATCCCCTGCTGATCCGGTTGAGCCTCTTGAACGACGGGGTTTCCCATCACACATCTCCTTCTTTCGATTACATACCTTCCGAACGTCGCAACTGTCGCTGGAGCAACAACAAGAAAAACGGCGCCCCCAGAACAGCCGTAAGGATGCCCAACTGCAACTCCTGCGGCGCAAATAGCGTCCTTGCCGCCACGTCGGCCCAGACCAAGAGCAATGCTCCGCCCAAGAAACTGACCGGCAGCAGGATCCGATGATCGGGGCCGACGGCGAACCGCATGAGGTGCGGGACTATCAGCCCGACAAAGCCGATGATGCCGCTGACCGAGACCAGCACCCCGGTCACCAGCGCGGTGAGCCCCAACGTCCATGTTTTGAGGCACGCATGGTCTACACCGACACTGCGCGCCCCTTCCTCTCCGGCCACCGCCAGGATATTGAGCTCCCGCGCAAAGAAGCTCAACGCCAGGCTACCGAGCAGAACCGGCCCGACGACCATGCCCACATGTTTCCAGCCTCGGCCCTCCAATCCGCCCAGGAGCCAAAACAGAATTTCCCGAAGCTCGAAGGTATTCTGCACGAGCGTCATGATAAACGACGTGATCGCCCCCAACAATGCGCTCATAACCATTCCAGCCAGAAGGAAGGCCACAAGCGATGTCCGGCCCTGCCGTGTAGCCAGGCCGTAGATCAGACTCGTGGCAGAAGCGGCTCCGATAAACGCTGCTGCGGGTAACAACCACGGCGACTGCATCGCGCCGCCAAACGTCAGCACCGAGACGGCGCCGAGCGCCCCGCCGCTGCTGACCCCGATAATCCCCGGGTCCGCCATCGGATTCCGAAACAGTCCTTGGAGCACTGCCCCCGCCAAGGCCAATCCGCCGCCGACCAAGATGGCCAGTACCACGCGCGGCAGGCGCAGATGCCACACGATTGCTGCCTGGCTGACCGAGGCATGAGACGTGCGATCACTCGGCCAGCCCAGCAGGCCCGAGCAAAGACTGTCCCAGACTGCGGGCAAGGGGATGAACACAGCCCCGATCATCGTGGCCGCAACAAGACTACCAACGACCCCCACCAAACCAAGTCCCACAAGGACACTCCCCCGCGCGCCGATCACAGCGCCTCCTTGAACGCGTCGGGGTGAAGCAGGCGAGCGAGCGTTTCAACCGTCTTTACGAGATCGTGCGATACCATGTTCGACAGGGAAGGGGGCAACGTCACCACACGCTCGTTGCGAACGGCCCGGAGGTGTTGCAACACCGGATGTTGGATCAATTCACGATTAGCCAATCTATTTTTGTCTCCGCCGCGAAGGACAATGACATCCGGGTCGGACAGAATCAGTTGCTCCAGCGAGATTTTCTTATATTTGTCCAGCCCAAGCTGCGCGCCAAGATTCACCCCGCCGGCCCAACGGATCGCCTCGTCCGCGAGGGTCCGGGATCCATCCGCTCATGGAGTAGAACGCAACGAGTGGCTTGGGCCGTTCCTTGACCCGTTCAGCCACCGCCGCCAGACGCCGATCCATTGCCGCGATCATCGCTTCGGCCCGCGCTGCCTCGCCGACCACCTCTCCTAACGTGCGAATCTGTGATCGGAGCCAGTCGATAGAATCGTAGCCCGTAATCCGGACGACCCGTACGCCAAGCTCTTCCAGGCGTTGCGCGACTGCCAGATCATGCCCCCCGATCGCCACGACATCCGCATCCAACAGGAGAATACGCTCGATATCGACGCCGACCCGTTGCGGCACGGTGGCCGCCCGATCGAACACCGTCGCGAGTGCGCTCACGGCTACGAGTTTCTCCGGCGCCAGTTCTAGCAGAATCTCATCGCTCGCCAGACTGACCGAGACGACCCGCTTCGGATAAGTCAAAGGTGCTGGCGGCATCGCCGCGCCAGTCATTCGTTCCGTAGCGAGCCAGACGACCACTGTTCCAGCGGCCACCAGCCCGATTCCTAACAGCCGTCCGTTCCAGTTCCGGCTCCACCTAACACTTCGAACTAATAGAATGTAGCGATTCGGGAAGAACACCGTGAGCCTCTCAGAGTGTGACCTTATAACGTGCATAGACTGCGGTACCTGGACGGGGGAAATCTGCGCTCTCGACATAGTATTTGTTAAACAGATTATCAATGGCCAGCTCTAACGCAGAGCGTTGGGTGACAGCATAGCGCGCCACGATATCGACCACAAGGAAAGAGGGCTGATCGTAGATTCCTCCTTTGCCGCCGGTGAACATGAGCCCTTTGCTAAAATCCCGGACAGGACGCTCGCCTCGATACCGGGCGTTGAGGTGCAGATTAAACTGCGAATCGCGGCTCCATGTCAGCCCCATGTTCGACTTGATCTTGGAGACATTGAGAAGTGGCGTCCGCCCGGTTGGCGCGGGCAATTCCTCATCGGCTTCGATGGTCCATGTGAGGCCACCCGACAGTGCCCACATACCCGGTAACTTCGCTAACGGCGCAGGTCCAAGCGTCCAGGCGGCTTCGAGGCCGGAGATGTCGGCGTCAACAGCGTTTACGCGGAGAGTCTCGCGTAGCGTCGGCGTATCGGTCACCGTACGGGTGGTGATCCGATTCTTCACCTTGGTGTGGAAATATGTCAGATCGGCGTCGAACCGGTCCCGTGTATATCCGACTCCGAAATCCCCGGAGATACTGGACTCCGGGGACAGATCCGGGTTGCCGCGGGCAATGGTGCGTCGTCCGCCGGTAGTTTGGTCGACGAACCCCGCAAGGTCCGCTCCATCAGGCGCGATAAATCCCCGGCCGACTGTCGAATGAAGTCGCCAGACCGGCGAGAACTTATATACGATCCCACCGCGAGGATTGAATTCGGTAAAAGACGCGCTGCCCGGCGTAAGGTCGGGCCGGAACGGTGTCTGTTTCGTTGCCGTATCGATGGAATCGAAGCGCCCGCCTATAGTCAGGATCAACCGCTCTTCAAAAAATCTAGATAGGGTTTCGATGAAAACCCCTGTGGTTTCGCGCTCGTGGATGGGGGAAAACGGCCCCCGACGCGTGCCATTTTCAAGAAAGGCTCCGCTTTCGCTCGTGATCTGATTAGAGTCTACGCCATAAATCAGCTTGAAGCGGTCGACCGGCGTCCATTCATTTTGCGCTTGCACGCCGGTGTAGCGCACATCCGAGTTAAAGCCGAGAAAAAAACCGCTACCCTCCGTACGCGAGCGGAAGGACTCGGTCTCGTGGCGCAGACCGTACCACTTGAACCGAAAGAGATGTTTGCCCAAATCTCCGATGAGCGTTACATCGCCACCGACGTTGTCATTGTTCCTCTGGCCCCTTCCTTCCTCCCCGAAGCTTTCTCCACTGTGGGTGCCAATCCGGTTGCCCTGATAGATGTCAGAGCTGAAATCGAGGCGAAAGCGCCGGCCTAAGTCAAAGCCAAGGCGCATCCGCCCGCTGTAAATTTCAAAGTCGGTGTTCGGAAGCTGTCCATGGGGTGTGCGAAAGCTGTCACGCTGGTCTAGGAAGCTGGCTGAGAAGTCGAAATCAGCGAACGTCGTGAGGCTACCACCCGAGGAGGCGTGTGTCTCAACCGTACCGAAACTACCCCCGCCCATTTGCAAGGAGCTGGAAGGAGTTCCGGAGGACTTCTTTGTAATAATGTTGACCACACCGCTCATGGCGGAGGGGCCGTACAGTGATGATGCCGGACCCTTCAGCACCTCAATACGCTCGACGCTATTCCGCGTGAGACTGCCAAAACTATCGGCGGGTCCGGCGGGGCGCCCGTCGATCAGCGTTAACACGCGCGGGTTGATGCCGTGCAGATCCGGAGAAAACCCGCGCATGCCAATGTTCGCAAGACCGCCGCCGAAATCGATTACGTCCAGGCTAGAGTTCTTCTTGATCCGATCGGTCAAAAAGAAACCGGTGGAATCTTCCAGCTTTATGCTGGTAATGATGTCTGTCGACTGCGGCATGTCCGCGCGTTGCTCTTCGCTACGCGTGGCCGAGATCACCACTTCCGGCAGTAACACGCTTCCCCCTGCTTCCTTCTTTTTATGCGCCGCTCCCTCCTCGGCGAATGCTAATGCCGCTGCAGCAAGCATGCCCGCAAGTGTGATGATTGAAATATTTGGATAGTGAAATCGCCTTCCCATGAGCTTTGTTTTCCCTTCGTTAGCTAAAGACCACTTTGGGTACCGCATCGTTGGCCTGACCTGCGTTTTCCGTTGAAACTATCAGGCTATATTGAAGCAACAACGCTGCGTTTGTTATAATCATATTCACTCTTGCCGATCGCTAAAAATAGGCGGTGACGGTCGCGTAATACCCCCGTGCCTCACCCGGTGAATGGAGTGTGGTCGTGCCGTCGAACCAGACGTATTCATAATATTTGTTGAACATGTTTTTGATGTGCGCTCCCAGCGCCACGCGGCCGATCCGATAAAGGAGATCGAGGTTCGCCAAAGCATAGTCGCCGAATTGTTCCAGGTTGTTGGCGGTGGTCAGATGGTAATCCCCCTGCATGTACCACCAGAGCGATGCGGTGAGCCGGTCGATCGGCGTCACGTCAACCCCCGCTTTCAGGGTAAAGCCGGGGACATGATCGAGATCGTTTCCTTTCACCAGTGGTTGCGTCGGCCCCGGCTCGACCAATGTCGCCTTCTGGCGGGTGTAGGCCCCCCATAGATAAATCATCTCGTGCGGCGCGACGGCGAATTCAAGGTCCCAGCCGGCGCGGCGGGTCTCTCCGACGTTTTCAGAATCACCCGAGTTGTCGAACTTCAGCCGGACCTCATCGGTCGCCGTCTGCCGCCAGTAAGCGATCCGCACGAGCAGCCAAGCTGCGGGAGAGATTTTCACTCCCGTCTCCCAGCCGTCGTTTTTTGAAACGCCGAGCGACTCGTCGGCGGAAACTTTAAAAGCACCAGCCCCGGCGCCGACCTGGAACGACCTCCCCCAGTTGCCGTAGAGGTTGTACCCCGAAACCGGCGTGACGACGATGCCGATCTTCGGCTGCCAGATATTGCCATAATCGTGGCTCTCCCGGTCGGTCCCGGTGAGCGCGTCGGTAAAATTCCCCCCGACACGGTCCCAGCGAAGGCCACCGGTCAGCCGCAGCCACCCGGCCGGTTTTCCGTCCGCCTGCGCATAGGCGCCGTAATTGAAAAAGGTGAAGTCATGGCGGCGAAGGACAAGGCCGGTCCTCGATCGATCGACCGTTCTGAAGCGTTCATGGAGATTGTCCTGGAATTGGTAGTCGATCCCCCATGAAAATGCCAGATCCTTCCCTTCTCCGTCCCCGGGCCGGAAGGTCCACTCCGAAATGGCCCCGATCTGTTTTTCATCCTCCACCCGCTCCTGCTGCGCCCCCGCCGCCGTGAAACGGACCCAGCGATGTCTCTCAAACGATTGGCCGTATGTTTTAAAAGACCAGAAGAGACGGGGGTTGGGCTCATACTCCAGATGGAGGCTGGCATGCCGGTTCGATTGCGTTCCGCCGTCGGTAGAAGAAAAACCCGGAGAATCGGTCGGACGCGTCCTCGCCGCCTCTCGGGTCAGATATCCGGGGGCGTCGGCGTCAAATTCGGAAGCCCGCGCGATCAATCCCACAGAGAGGCGATCGGTGAGTCGATAGAACCACTTCCCGGACAATGCATATTTGTCCAATCCGGAGTGGTCCCGGTAACCATCCGATCGGCGATAGGAGGCGAAATAGGTTTGGGAAAGCCGATCTTTCTCAAATGCGGAGAGAGCCTGCAAATCGAGGGTTCCGAAGCTGCCGTACAACATCTTTCCAATCTTGTCGTTGCCTCCCCTTCGGGTAAAGATATTCACATTGCCGGCGATATTGTGGAGCCCATAGCGGGGGTCAATCGTTCCTTTCACCACCTCGATCCGGTCTATTTCCAACGGAAAAATCGGCTTCATATCGGCAAAACCGCTGTTCAGGTTGCTCGGAATCCCATCGATCAACAACTTGGTGTGCGGGTTGTCCCCTTCCGGACTGAACCCGCGGATACCGATATCTCCTGAAATGATCCCCTGGTTGAACTCCGACATATAGACCCCCGGAACCTTCTTCATCACCTTCATCGTCTCATCGACATTTTCACGCTCCAGTTGGTCGGCGCCGATGATATCAACCGAGGTGAGCAGGTCCGCGCTTTCCAAAGGCCCCGATTTTTTGCCCGTCACGGTCACTTCGCCCAGTGTGACCACGGTATCCTGTGTCTTCTCCTTCCTGTTCTCTTGTCCCCTCCCTTCTTCGAACGGCATGAAAGTGGTCAACAGTGCAAATCCAATGGCGAAAATGGTCTTCCTGGTGGTGCGATGTGTCATACTTCCTCTCCGATTTATCCTTCTTTAATAGGGGCTCGCGTCGCAGACAATCCAATGTGGGGGCCCGTCCGGAGAATTCTCCGATGCCCCCACGCCCCGCGCGCTCGGACGGGCAAAGCCCGATCCTCGCTGGCCGGCAGAGCCGGCCTGTGTTCAGCCTCCTTAGAATGTCTAAGAGCGGGTGAACGATGGAACCTCCCCCTCTCGCTCGCTTCCGTTCGCCGGGCTTTTTACTTGAATACCGCAGAGGCGATATCAATCTCGTCACACATCTCTTCCAAATAAATCTGCTCCAAGGTGGTCTCCTAATCCGGTGGTCCCGATACCTGTGGCTACGGCCTGGTCGTTACGCGTGAGATGCCATGCCTTCCTAATCTTACGAGATAGGGTCGCCACCTCGGTGGTGGGCGTGTTCCTTGCGCTCGGACTTCTCATCGTGACTGTGCTCGCGCTTGTGGCCCGCATCAAGCCGCTTAATGAACTCCATCAGATCCCCGGCGGCGCGTTGATGGGCGTCGCGGATGTGGCCCAAAATATGGGTCACCTCACTCACCCCAGGGAATTCCGCCGCCGCGAGCACCGGAAGCTGGGCCTCGTATTTCGAAATAAGTTTGAGTTCATCGATCAAGTCGTCTCGGAGATCCGCGACCGCCTTCTCCGAGTCGCTGCGAATTCCGTGAGCGCCGCCGGCGCTGTGTGCATTACTCATGACTACCGCTCCTCCTGTTGAATACTATGCCCAATGCCACGCCAAGCCCCAGGGTCATCACCAAACCCCTTGCGAGCTCCGGCCATGAAACGCTGTGCCTATCTGGATCCATGAGACTCAACGCCAGGCCTCCCAGGATAAACACCAGCCAGATCCCGCTGGTCACGAGCAGCGGTTGCTTGATTGATCGCCGACGCTGACCGAGACCGGTGATCGCCAGGACCAGCGTTGTCGCCAGCCCCATCAGCGATCCGCCGCACGCAAACGCCACTGCATTAGCGGTCAGGCTTCCCTCGAGTTCGGGCCATCCAGTGGCCCACACCACTCCCATATTCCCCACGCCCCACATACCCCCAACAACCAGACCGAGTCCCAGTTCCGCCACCGACGGGTGGCTGCCGACTTCGCCTACTCCCACTTTCGACTCCTCTGCGGTCATCAGTGGCACCCCATGCCAATGCTGTGACGGTAACTATGAAAGCGGTCGTGCACCCACGGACCAGCAACCGGAGGCCCGAACATCACCATTGCCTGCATCAGCAACACCGCAATGACCGCTACAGCCAGACTTCCCGGCGCTCTCACAATCGCCACCCTCCCACCTGTCCATGTCTGTTCCATATCTCCATTCCTCCTTTGTTGTTAATCGTGAACCCACCGGACCCAGCGCGGGTCGGTTCGCCATCAGCGGGCATGGAGCCTCCCCCTCTCGCTCGCTTCCGTTCGCCGGGCTTTTTACTTGAATACCGCAGAGGCGATATCAATCTCGTCACACATCTCTTCCAAATAAATCTGCTCCAAGTCGGTCAAGCTGATCTTCTCCGTTTTGAGCGTCTTTACCAGACGTCCCTGTTTCATGATTCCCACATCGGTGCCGGTCTCTTTGGCGTGGAAGATATCATGAGTCACCATCAACACGGCCGCACCGTTTCGGCTGACCTTCCCGATCAGATCCGAAAAATCGCGGGCCGACTTGGGATCGAGCCCGGAGGTCGGCTCGTCCAGGAAAAGCGCCTCCGCGTTTTTGGCCATCGCCAGGGCAATACCGACCTTTTGTCTCATTCCCTTGGAATAGGTAAAAACACGCCGTCCTGCCGTCTCGCGGGAGAGGCCCGCCTGCTCAAGGATGTTCAGCAAATCCTTTTTGGGCCGCGGCGGGCGGTTCGACAAAGCCATGAAGTAGGCGAGGTTCTCCAGGCCGGTCAGATTGCCGTAAAACATCACCTGCTCCGGAATGTACGCCACATATTTCTTGGTCTCTGAAGGATGTTGGAACACGTCCACCCCGTTGATTCTGGCCGTTCCTGCGGAAGGAGTGATAAAATTAAGAAAAAGTTTGATCGTTGTGGTTTTCCCGGCGCCGTTGGCTCCCAGAAGACAGAAGACCTCTCCTGGTGCGATTTTCAAATCAAGGCAATCAAGCGCTTTGACTCCGTGATACGCTTTGGATAATCCAACTGCTTCCAGCATGGTATCTCCCCTTTCTCGATGAAGCGCGATTTGAGATCTTTTATCGAAGGCCATATCCACGCGCGCCCATCCTTATAGGGTTTTTAAACAAAGACGGCCACTTTTTTTCAATGGATCAACAACTCTTCTCAATAAACGGTCTCCGTCGTTCAACGAACGGAAGGTGGTGCGACGGAGAAGGGCTCGGATCGCAAATCACCGCCGACTTGAAGAATCAAGAGGAAATTGGGTGGGCCGTTCGTAGAGTGGATAATGAAGGTTTTACAGTCTGAGGAGATCTTTTCGGAGGAGACGGGATTGGGCGCGGCTGGCAAGGAGCTGTTCCGCGTTGATCAGGGTGATTTGGAGAACCCCGCCTGGCATCAGGGTGACGTGGTTGATCGTTTGGACATTCACCAGGATGCCCCGTCCGAGACGAATAAATCGGGCGGGGTCCAGACGGCGCTCCAAGGCTTTCAGCCGATGATTGATGCAGTACCGCTCTCTTTTCGCGGTGGTGATGTAGAGGAGCTCCCCGTCGGCGACGATCGAAGCGATCTGGCCGACGGGTAGAAGAAGAATGTTTTCCTTCTGCCGGACCGGGATCCTTTCCAAGTAGTGTTGATCGGACACATTTACTCGGCCGGCCGCTTGCGCGGGCACCGAGCCCGCTTCGAGCGGCTCGATCAGCTCCAGCCGCTTCAGCGCGCGGTCCAGCAGCGCGCGAAGACGGCTCCGTTCGATTGGCTTGAGCAAGAAATCGAACGCCTCCACTTCAAAGGCGGAGACGGCGAATTGGTCATGCGCAGTCACGAACGCAATCAATGGACGCGGGCTTTTCTGGAACGAGCGGGCGACGGCCAATCCGTCCAATTCGGGCATTTGAAGGTCTAAGAGGGCCAGGTCAGGCTTCATTCGTTGGATCAACTCGACCGAGGCCGGACCGTTCTCCGCTTCCCCCAGAAGGTCGACGTCTCGAAAAGTCTGAAGCAGTTTTGTCAGATAGCGTCTGGCCGGCCGTTCATCGTCGGCGATCACCACCCGAATCTTTTCACTCATATGCTCTTCTCGCCAACGCCGGCCCTTTCCAAGGAAACATTGGCAAGGAGATCCTCTTCCCGCACCGGAATCGTCGCTTCAGCGACCGTCCCCTTGCCGGGCTTGTTTCTGACGCGGAGCCGACCGGCCCCTCCGTAGTGAAGCCGAAGCCGTCCCTCCAAATTGGTCAGCCCCACCCCCGCTTCCCGGCTGTTGCAGAACCGGTCGGCCGACGCGCCAACACCGGTGTCGGTCACGGTTAAATGAAGGATGAAACCCGGCTGCGGTTTCTCACCGATGATTTCCTCGGACGCGCTGAGGGTGGCCTCGATCAGTACTTCCGCTCCATTCACGCTCGGCTGGACCCCATGCTTCACCGCATTCTCGACGAGGGGCTGAAGCAGCAGCGCCGGTATTCGCAAATGACGCAAGACGCGGGGCACTTGAATGCGAGCCCGGAGGCGCTCTTCGAACCGCGCTTTTTCGATTTCGATATATGCTTCCACCAGATCAATCTCTTCGCCCAATGTTGAAAATTCTCCCCCCAGCCGGCCCATGACTGTTCGGAGGAGTTCCGATAATCTGAGAAGGGTCTGCAACGCCCGGTCGGGCGCCGCCTCGATCAAATAGCCGATGGTGTTGAGCGCGTTGAAAAGGAAATGCGGATTCATCTGCGAGCGAAAGGCGCGAAGCTCGGCTTCGTTCGCCAGTTTCAATATTTCCTGCTCGCGGAGGGCCTGTGTGCAACGTGCGTGTGTATTCCGGAGCGCTTCAATCCGAAGCGATACCATCAATGCCACCGACTCAAGGACGAAGAAATCGTCGGATAAAAGACGGCGCTCGCCCGGAAGCTCTTGAATGAGCACAAAATAGCTGGGCGTCTCTGCCGTCTGAATTCGGACAACGACGGAAGGCCTGGAGGTTTGCGTGAATGATTCCTGCAAACCCGGGAGCGCTTCCTTCTCCCACCGAAAGACGACCGGTTGGGCGGCGAGCGCGCTTCTTTCCACATTTGACATCGAATCGACCGAAACCCATCGGATCCGAGAAGACCCCAACATTTTTTTCAGTTCGATGCAGACTTCTTCGAAAATTTGATCGGGAGACACCAGCGCATCGATCCGGCCGGCAAGTGCTTGTTTCACTTTCTGATAGTCGGGGCGCCTCAAAATCAACGAATCGACCAGATAAGCTACGGCGCGCTGAAGCGATGGAAACAGAAGCCCGGTGGCGACCCACAGCGTCGTTACAAGGAGGGTGGCCCACGGATCGACCGTTTCCCCGGGAAAAAACGGGACCACCACGAGAACCGCCAGCGTCATGACGATCACGACGAGGAAAATCAGCGCCAGCGCCCGTTTTAGAAACAGATCGGCGAAGGCAAACCGATAATCTTTGTACAAGATCGCGAGAACGAGCGGCAACGCCGCATAATGGCTGATCAGCTCAGCCCCCCAGGAGAGCGACCCCGAATCGTGAAAGGTGATCGGAAAGACTCCGACCGAGGCGATCGACAGGCCGATCATACAGAGGTTCTGTCCCCCTTTCGGTTGTTTCAACATGGGAAAGAGGACCGAAGCGAGCAAGAGAAGAAACCCGAAGGTCAGCAGATACAATCCGGTCAGGGAAGGGGCGGCGCCACGAAGGGTCGCCTCCGCGAAATGCATCCCTCCGCCCGCCGCGCCGAGGAGATATCCAAGGGCGATCCATATCCTGGCCCATTGGCGGCGCATTGACCCGGCATCGGGACTCAAGAACGAGTGAATGACCACAGCGGGGAGAAGCCCGATCGCTGTGAAGGCGGCCGACGCGACGTGGGAAGCGAATACTCCGAATCCAAGTTGATTCAAGGCGAGGACGGCAAGCGACCCGATATTCCAGAGGAGCCCCAGCACGGCCGTCCAAAACGAGAACCGCCGAGCGGCCGGATGTTTGCACGCCTCATCCGCGGCGCGACAATCCCATCGGGGCGCGCGGGCAGAGATCGCCAACAGAACGGCATACAAGGCCGCGCCGGAGACGACCGCGATGAGGTGAGCGACGATTGAAGCCGTTTCGGGGGTCATGATTCCTTCTTCCTCCTGATGCCGACCAGCAGAAAGGAAAAACCGCCGAACGCGCAGACAATCGAGGCGCCGGTCGGCAGGTCCCACATCACCGAGGCGGCGAGGCCAAGGAGGCTCGCCGCCGCTCCGAATCCCCAACCGATCCAAAGTCGAGGGGCCGCTCCGTCGACAAAAAGGAGCGAGGCCAAGGCCGGTATGATGAGGAATGCGAAGACAAGGAGCACGCCGGCCAACGAGACGGAACTCGTCACCACCACGCCGAAGGCCGCGTAGAAGAGAAAGTCCCAAAGGCGAAGTCGAACCCCCTCTCGGAGAGCGACCTCGGGGTGAAACGAGATGAGAAGGAATCTCTTTCGGAAGAACCAATGAAAGAGGCCGACCCCCATGTATAGGAGTGCCGTCTGTCCGATCTGCGCGGCGGTGACCGTGAGGATGTTCCCGACAAGCAGGCCGCGAATATGCTCCGCACCGCCGGGGGCGCGGTCGAGAACGATCACGGCGGCGGCGGCCGAGACGACATAGACGATCCCGATGATCGCCTCCTGCGGAATTTTCTCGTCGCGGCTCCGGGAGAGGGAAAAGAAGGCGGCGCCGATCAACGTCATCCCGAGCGAGGCCCAGTAGGCCGCCGGATCGTGCAGGTCGTAGCCGAGAAGCAGGACAACGGTCCCGCCGAGCGCCGCCATCTGCGCCAGCGCCAGATCGACGAAGATCACCCCCCGACGGATCACATGGATGCCGAGATAGGTATGAATCCCGGTTAAGATCAGACAGGCGATGAAAGGCCAGAAGAGAAGAGACAACATCGGTTTCCTTCAATATGGATTGTTATATTTTGTCCGCGTAGGGGCGTATTGCAATACGCCCCTACCGCAATGCCTCCGCCAGGGTGTCCACCAGGGAGTCGAATAATTGAAAATAATCTTTCATCCCGGTCGCGATCGATACCGACGGCGGCAGAACGATCACCTTCGCTCCACTCTTCTCCGCGACGAACTTCGGCGCCTGATCGCTGAAGTAGGGTTCCATGAGGATCACCTTGACCTGCTCCTGTTTGATCAACGCGATCAGATCATTCAGATGCGAGGCCGACGGAGGGATGCCCGGCTTCGGTTCGATATACCCGGTCGCCGTCAGGCCAAAGCGCTTCAGAAAATAGGGCCAGCTTTTGTGGTAGGTGATCACCTTCGTCCCGGCAAATGGTTTCATCTTCTCCTCCCATCGGGCGGCCGCTTCGTCAAGCCGGCGGGAGAAGTCGGCGATGTTTCGATCATAGAACGGGGCGCGCTCCGGATCGACCCGCTTCAGCCCTTCGCCGATGTTTCGGGCGATCTGCTTTCCATTCATTGGGTCGAGCCAGAAGTGCGGGTTGCCCTGAAGGTGAATGTCGCCGGCGGAGCGATCGATTCGACCCGTCGGAACCTCCAGCAGCGTAATTCCTATCGAAGCGTCGACAAAACCGGGTTCCCCTCGCTGGATTTTTCCGTTCCGCGCTCCGACCAGCAGGGCCGGGACCCAGCCCGCCTCCAGATCCAAGCCGACCTGGACGAAGAGGTCGGCCCGGGAGAGTTTCAGGATCAGGCTTGGTTTCGCCTCCAGGAAGTGGGGGTCTTGGGTCCCCTTTGCCAGTGACTCGACCTGTACCCGGTCGCCGCCGACCTCTTTCGCAATGGCGGCGAGGTCTTCGGTGGTGGTGACCACTTTGACCTCCGGGGAATGGTTGGAGGCAGAAGCGAAAACCACAATCGAAGTAGCTTCAATCGGACGGACATTTTGCAGGACTAAAAATAGCGATATAAAAATAAGGATCGGTGACCTCCTGGGAATGCTTGCGGTCTTAATGCGACCACTCCCACAGTCCGTCAGAGGTGGTACGGAAACCAGAGGTAGCAACGGAAACCACTTCATTTTTTCCTCCCTTCAAAATATGTGGGCGCCGTGAGTGCCGATGAGGAATTCGTATTGTAAAAAGACAGCGTGGATCGGGCCGTCCCGGTCATCCGATTTGTCATGGTTATACTGAAGGCGGATCTTGGAAAACTCCGAAGGATAGAAGGTCAGGTTCGGGGAGGCCCGCCATCGTTTTCCCGACGTTGGATCGACCGGATCGGTGGCGTCGGCCTGTTCGTATCGAATCCCGGCGACCCAGCGCCGCTTGAAACCGTAAAGGGATTGGATGTAAAACCCGTCGGTCTTGAATGTCTCTTGCGCCAGAACGGTTCCATCGTCCAGGGTCGCCTCCCCCGCTTCATAACGCCGCCGCATCACTTCTCCTTGCAGCGTCACGAATGGCCAGCCATGATCGGCCGAAAGCGGTTTCCACTTGAGAAAGAGATCGATCCCCTGAATTCGACTCTTCGTTCCGGTGCCGGTTCCGTTGGGTCCGACGAGGTGGGAAATACCGGCAACGAACGAGACCGTCTCCGAGAGGTCGAACGAGGTCTTCATCCGGCCCAGGGAGAGGAGGTCCCCTGCGCCATCGACCTTCCGCGCAACGATCGGACGGCCTGCGAAAGTCTCTTCCGGGGTGGAGAGAAAAGAGGTCGCCGTTTCTCCTTGGGCATTTTGAACACTTCCAATCAGCTCTAGGTAAAAAGGGAGCGGCAGCAGGGCTGAGAGCTGGGCCCCCGGATTTCTCAAACCGTCCCCGCCGAACATCAGGGTATTGACGATCGTTTGGTCCGCGAAGTCCCAGGTGTGCGGATGGAGCGGGTTCTGCCGTCCGAACCGGGTGAAAAATTGTCCCCCCATGATCTGCAAGCCGTAGGGGAGGGAGAGGGTCGTCAGATGGGCCTCTTCCACTTCGATGACTGTTTCTCCTTCCTTATTGAGACCGAAGATCAGGTGGGCTTCGCCCCGGAAGTAAGGATCGACATTGCCGGCGAGGGTCAGTTCCAGGTTCTGCAGGGTGAACCCCCGCTTGTCGGGGTCGTGGGCGCCGAATTGGAGCGGCTCCGGATCGGAAAAAGTGGCGGCGGAGAACAAGCCGTTGAGTGAAATTTCGGGATTGAATGTCTGGGGGCTTCTCGTCGGAGGGGTGGTCCCCTCCTGAGCAAAGAGCGGCGGGACGATCCCAAGGATCGCACCGAGTGTAATAAAGATAAACAAAAGAGATCGCATCACGCTTCCTCCGAGATCGATGGATAGAAATCATCGCGCGCGATCCCGGCTACGAGGGACCCGTGGCGACGATTCCGTTCAAATGGATGAAATTAGCAGAAAGAAGCGTGGTACGGTGGGGCGCGGGCAGCCCTTCGGAGAGGGATCTGTTCGACCGGGAGAGAGAGCTTTAGGAGAGGGTTCCCGGTGAGGTGGATCAAAAAGAGGGTCAGCGCCGCCAGGAATGGGAGCGACGCCTGGCTTTGCTGGACCCAGAGGCCGATCGCGCAGCCGTGTGGGTCGACCAATTCATTTTCCGAATAGGCATGAAAAAGCGCAAAGCCGGAGAAGAGGAGAAGGTAGACGACCAGCGCGGCGGTGAAGAGGAAGAGGGTCCGCCGATTTTTTTTGATGAGGGTTTGAAGCATGGTGTTCAAAAAATAATCGAAGGAGAGCACAATGTCAAGAGGTTCTATCTTTGTAGGGGTAGGGCTTGCCCTACCCGGAGAGGGCGCGGCAAGCAGCGCCCCTACGGCGCTAACGGGTGTGATCCAATATCCACCCTTCGATCAGATCGGTCATCCGTTTGAAGTCGTCCGGCTTCGAGAACTCGTGGTCGGCGCCGGGAATCGGTGCTATCTCCCGCTGATGGTTCGGCAGCCGGAGGGTGTCAAAAAGCCGGAGGCTCTGGTCAAACGAAACATCTTCGTCGGCCTCACCATGGACGATCAGGGTGGGGCTTTCGATTTTGGCCGCCGCTCCGTAGGTATTGTATTGAAGCAGGTCTTCATAGAAAGCATATTCCAGCCGGGCCTTACCTTGGGGGGTGGCGAATGAAAGAAGTCCGCTCTCTTTCCAATGGGCCATTCCGGCCTCGCCGAGCCGCTCGCGCCAGATCGGAGGATAATTCGAGACGGGGCACTTGAGGGCCAGGGCGAACAGGTTGGGATGCGCCGCGGCGGTCTGGATGGCGACCAACCCTCCGAAGCTCGATCCGACCAGACCGATCCGGGAATATCCGTTTTCCCGAAGCCAACCGATCATCCCCTCGGTCTGCGCCAGGCAGCCGGTCAGTGTCAGCTTCTCGAAGGGGCCGTCGCTTTCGCCGTGGCCGAAAAAATCAAACCGGCAGAGGGCGATTCCCTTCGAAAGGAGTTGCCCGGTCAGCGTCCGGTTGGTCCCGCTCTCCTTGCTCGACATGAAACCATGACAGAGAAGAACGGCAACCGGCGTCGGGCGCTCCGGCTCCGCCAAAACCGCCGATGTCGCTTGATTGTCGATGAGTTTGAGTTCGATTTTTCGTTCCATTGTTCTTCCTTCCGTTGCATCAAAGACAAACAGCATACCGATTTGTCCTCCCGCTTGCAAGCAAAGATCTCGCAGCTTATAATGCCGCAGAAGATGGGAGAAGAGTAATGGCTTTGGATCGGATGCAATATCTCGTGCATAAAGTTGGGGCCGGTGAGAAGGCTTCGCAGGATCTGACTTACAGCGAGGCGCGGGAGGCGGCTGCCGCTCTCCTTTCGGGGGAGGCGACCCCGGCTCAGGCGGGGGGACTTTTGATTGGAATGCGGATGAAGGGAGAAACCAACGACGAAATGCGCGCCTTCACCGAGGTCTGCCGGGATTACAACAAGCTGCTGATGCTGAAGCGAGGGATTGTTCCGCTTGATATTCCGGTTTATGCCGGGAAAAAAATCTTTTTTCATGCGATCATCCCGGCCGCTTTTTTGATCGCGGCCTGCAGGCGTCCGGTGCTGCTGCATGGGTTTTCGGGCGCGCCGGGACGACTGGGAGTGGCCGATCTGCTCCGCGTGCTTGGAGTCTGTGTCGATTTCACCCCGCAGGAGGGGGCGACGATGTTGGAGCGGGTCGGGTTCGCCTATCTCGATGTCGCCAAGTTCAACCCGCCGCTTCACCGGTTTCAACTCCTTCGGAACGAACTCGGCGTCCGGACAATCTTCAACGCCGTCTCGCGGATGGTCGATCCGGCCGACTCGGGCCGCCATCTGATCGGGATCTCTCATCCCCCCTACTTCGAGAAAACCCTCTCGGTGTTGAAACAGTTCGGAAGCAAGCGTGTCCTGATTGTGCGGGGGGTCGAGGGGGGGCCGGAGCCGTCGATCGTTTCCGAAACGAAGGGGTATCTCGCCGTGAATGGGGAAGAGAAGCCGATCTCGATTACGGCGGCGGATGTCGGAAGGGGAGGAGCGCGGCGGGTCGATATTCCGGGGGGAGATCCGGAGGAGCAGGCCGATCTGATTAAAAAGATTCTCGCCGGAGAGCGGGCCGGGCCTGTGCGGGATTGGGTGTTGCTCACCGCCGCCACCGGACTCTTTGCTTTTGGCGACGTGTCAAATCTGGTGGAAGGATGGAAGCGGGCGGAGGAGGCGCTGATCTCTGGCTGCGGGATGCAGAAGTTGGAAGAGAGCATGGCGGTGTGATTTGGCGCCTGTTCAGGCGCCTGTTTGGGAGGATGAATGGATCGTCGAAGAAAGCGGATTTTAACGGGGGACCGGCCGACCGGCCGGCTTCATCTGGGGCACTACGTCGGATCGCTGGTCAATCGGGTGAAGTTGCAGGAGGAGTATGAGACTTTTATCTTGATTGCCGACGTTCAAGCACTCACCGACCACTTCGAACACCCCGAAATCTTGCAACAGAATATCCGGGAGGTGGCGAAGGATTATCTGGCGGTTGGGGTCGACCCGATGAAGAGCACAATTTTTGTTCAGTCGTTGATCCCTGAAATTGCCGAGCTGGCGATCTATTATCTCAATCTCGTGACGGTGGCGCGCCTTCAGCGCAATCCGACGGTGAAGGACGAGATGCAGCAGAAGGGATTCGAGCAGAATCTCCCGGCGGGATTTCTTGTCTACCCGGTGCATCAGGCCGCCGACATCACCATCTTCAACGCCGATCTGGTCCCGGTTGGGAAAGACCAGCTTCCGATGATCGAACAAACGGTCGAGATCGTTCGAAGGTTCAATTCGCTCTATGCACCGGTTTTGGTGGAACCACAAGCGAAGATCGGCGAGTTCGCCCGTCTTCCCGGAACGGACGGCCAGGCGAAAATGAGCAAGAGCCTCGGCAATACGATCTTCCTTTCGGACGATGCAAAGACGGTCGAGACGAAGGTGATGCGGATGTATACCGATCCGACCCGGCTTCGCGCGACCGATCCCGGCCATGTGGAGGGAAATCCGGTCTTTGTTTATCACGACGCCTTCAACCCGAACCGGGGAGAGATCGCCGATTTCAAGGAGCGCTACGTCCGGGGGAAGGTCGGCGACGTCGAGGTGAAGAAGAAGTTGGCGGAAGCATTGAACGCCTTTCTCAATCCGATCCGGGAGCGACGCGCGGTCTATGACCGGGATGAAAAGGCGATCGACGAAATCTTGAGGGAAGGGACCGAAAAGGCCCGCCGGGTGGCGCAAGAGACGATGCGGCTCGTTCGTCAGGCGATGAAAATCGCCTATCCCTTCTCTATTTAGCGTAGAGCGGCAGGGGTGGCGGCGATTCTTCTCACCTTGATTTTGTCGGCATTCTTTTCGGCCTGGGCGAGGTCGTATTCCATCTGCATCCCAAGCCATACTTCCGGGCTGCCGCCGAAAGCTTTGGAAAGCCGTATAGACATTTCCGGCGAGATACCCGCCTTCCCATTCACAAGATTATTGAGAGCCTGCCGCGTCACGCCAAGACGTTTTGCCGCTTCCGTGATCGTCAGGCCTAACGGCTCAATGCACTCCTGCCGGACGATCCTGCCAGGGTGAGGGGGATTCTTCATCTGCATGGTCTATACTCCTTTCTATATCCTCATTTTTTGTAACTACTCATCTCCCCCATCTTTTGCTCCATGGCGGCGTTGCTGCGGTGCTCGAATCCTCACGTATGGTTTCCGTGTTCTCCTCCAACCATTCCCCGGAGGTCATAGACACATACGCTGCGGTTCTGCGCTCCTCACGCCTTGCCCTGAAGCAAAATCTAGGCAACCTGAGTAGTTACCATTTTCTAATGATAATCGATCAAATCAACATCGCAGGCATCGTTCTCTTCGAAGCGGAAAATGACGCGCCAGTTCGCCCGCACAGTCACGCTCCAAAAGTCTTTTAGCTTGCCTTTAAGACGGTGCAATCTGAAACCAGGTAAGTCCATGTCTTTCAGTTTCCGGGCGCGGTTCAAAACGAAAAGGATGTTTTCTATTTTTTCGAGGTGGTCCGGGTGGATGCCCTTCGCTTCTCCCTCTTCAAACAGTCTTTTCAGCCCTTTATGCTTGAACCGTTGAATCATATTTCACGGTAACATGAATACTGACAAGTGTCAATTGTCTTGTGGCGGACACGGCCAACACACTTTCGTTTTACTTTGCATGACGTCCGCACCATCTAAAATACAAACGGGAGGAAAGAAATGTTCAAATTGAAGAAACTCGGCATCTTATCCGGAACGCTGGTTTCATTCGCCCTTCTTATTCACGGCTGCGGCGGCGGAGGGAGCAGCACCACTCCTACCGTCACCCCTACCTCCGGAACGGCCACCCAGTCGTCCTCAACCGCTTCCAAAGCGATCACGAGCGCCCTGGGGACCGCGGCCGCTGCGACCAACAGTGGGGCACCCAACAAACCTGCTTTCAAGGCAAAAGCAGCGTCGAATCAAAGCGATGCGGCCCAGATCCGCCAGGCATTGGTCGACTTTAAAGCCTCATTAGGTACTCGGCGGCAAAAGGCATTACAGGCTTCCACAGATGAGTCCCTGCCATGTAACGTCAGCGGTAGTGGAAATATCCACACAGATGACAACAACACGCCTGCTGATGTGACAGATGATTCCCTCACCCTGACCGCCACCAACTGCACCAACAATCCTGGAGGCGGGTCTACATCCGTTACAAACGGTTCCTTTAGCATCACCCCATCGGGAAATGGATTTACAATGACCTTCACTGATTTTCTCGACCGCTTCACCGGAAACTCCGGCAGGTTTTGGAGGGTTTTGTCAATGGAACCATTACCTTCTCCGGCGCTGATGTCGATTGCAATGGAGAAAGTTTCCTGGAAGACGGGACATTAACGGTGAACGCCACCGGCTATGACAAAGAAGACAAGACTGGGGATGGGACCTTCGAAGTAAACGAGTCGTGGGCCTTTACCGACCTCACGATGACCGTCACGGAGGCACATGCAGCGGCGCCTGCTTGCACCCCCGGCGCGACGACCTTTACCCTCAACGGCGGGATGAACTCCACCGACAATGTGAATGGCGACGACAGCTTCAGCGCCACCTTCACGACGTTCCAGATGGTCCTGACTCCCACGACACGAAACAGTGTCGCGGGAGAGGCCCTCTCCCTCAGCGGAACGATCGCAATTACCTCCAGTTGCGCCAGTGGGACCTTTACCATCAGCACACCGGCCGGCCAGGAACCGTTCTTCCCAGACACCAGCGAAGACGATTGCCCGATCGACGGACGTTTCCTCGTTGCCAGCGGCGGCACGACCACGGCGGTGATCTTCACATCGACCGGAGGTGTTCAGATCGACGAAGGGAACAACGGCAGTGTGGATGCGAGCTTCGCCGACTGTGACGCAGCCGAAGTCTGCACCTAACTCGCTGTGATATATTCTGTCTCTCAGGCGCCCCGGCTTCCGCCGGGGCGCCTTTTTTATGGTGCGCACGGTAGCGGGTGTTGGGAATGTTGCCTTTTGAAGCAGATGGATAAAGCTGGTAATAACAGGCGCTCATCTCGGCTTTATTTTTTTAGTCTTATCCAGTAGTCTTATACGATCTCATCTCAACCAAAAACCGAAGGATAACATAGATGGAGAGTGGAAATGCTCCGTGACGAACCCTCTCTTAAACCGCAAGGAATTGAGGAAAACAGGGTTGTCCTTCTGGCTGGTGGGATTTCCCTTTTGTTTCATCTCGTCCTCTTTCTCTCCCTTCCCCTGCTTTCTTTCGGTGAACGGCGGGGGAAGGGGTTCTCTGAGGTGATTGTCGATCTGGTTATGTCGCCTGCACCGGCGGGAGAGATGGGACCGGTTGGGGCAGGAGGTCCTCTTGGCGGAAAAAGCAATGAAAATCACGCACAGGTCGGACTGTCTCCCTCTACACCAGCGGCCCCTTCCCGTCGTGTTGTGCCGCCTCGTTCTCCTCCCAGCTTAGAAAATCGATCGGCCACCAGATCTACGGTCTCTCCCCAGAAACCAATTCAGCCTCCCCCACCGGGAATGGCCCTCGATGAATCGGTCGAACCGATTACGCCGCTTCCCCCTTCCACAGCAATCCCTTTCAAGAATGGCGAAGATGAAGGGTTTCCTTCCTCCGGTAGAACAGGGGACCAAACCGGCGGCGGAGAAGGAATTGGCCCTTCCACCGGGGGGATTCAAGGAGAAGAGGGGGGTGCCGGTGTCGGCGGCCCTGGCGGGGGACCGGGAGGTAATGCTTCTTCCGGAGGAGGCGGAGGAACGTTTAAAGAGCCGGTTTATGTGCCGCTGGTTCAGGTGACCCGGATGCCGCTCTTGAAGGGGAAGGTTGCCCCGGTCTATCCGGAGGAGGCGAAACGGCTCGAAAAGGAGGGAACGGTCATCCTGGAGGTCCGTATCTCCGAAATGGGAGAGGTGCTGAAGATGGAGGTTATTCAAGGAGCGGGGTATGGTTTTGAGGAGGCGGCGAAGGAGGCGATGGAGCGGTTCCGTTTCGAGCCGGCCTATCTGGGGGACCGGCCGGTCGCGGTGATCCTCCGTATCCCGATCCGGTTTCGATTGAAAGGATGAAGAGGATGCGTCTTAGGATGGGCCGATGGCCTGGGAAATGGAAGCGGAGGGATCAAAGATGATCACGCACAGGCGGCCACAGATGAGGACGATGATGGTTTTCCTGATTTTACTGATGGGGTGGGGAGCGCTTGCCTGGGGAGAAGAGATTCAAACCGAATCAAGTGGCGGTTTGCTCTTCGCGCAGGTGTTTGAAAAAGGGACCCGGCAACCTTTGTCGGGGGTGCAACTTGTTCTGGAGCCGACCGGGGAGAATGCCCCTTTGGGGGTTGTCCCTTTTCTTGGGATGTCGGACGAGACAGGCCGGTTTCAATTCCCAACCCTTCCCGCCGGAAAATACCGGCTGGTTGCCGCCGCGGTCAGCTATCAAAAACCGGCGCCGGTTGAAATTGAAATTAAGGAAGGTGAAGAACGGACGATGGTCCTTTATCTGGAGCGGGAGCCGATCTCGATGTTGGAGATCCTTGTCGAAGAGGAGCGAAAGACCCCCGATCCGGGAAGAAAGACCCTTCAGAAGGAAGAGATTGAAAAGATTCCGGGGACCGGAGGGGATCAGCTCCTCGCGATTCAAAATTTGCCGGGGGTGACTCCTGCGGTTGAAGGGATCGGCTATTTTTACACGCGCGGCTCCGGCCCCTTCGACAATCAGGTATTCCTTGACCAGATGCCGGTCCTTCTCCCTTTTCATTTCATCGGACTCGTCAGCACCGTGAGCCCCGATCTGATCCGCTCGGCCGATTTTTACGCCGGGGGGTTCGGATCGCGGTATGGAAATGCAATGGGTGGGGTGATCGAGATGACCAGCCGAGACGGCCGGGGCGATCGGCTTGCCGGTCGCCTGAACCTCAGCCCGGTTCTTCTTGAAGGGCGGGTGGAGGGACCGGCAAGAGGGAATTCGACTTTCTTCTTGGCCGGCAGACAGGGCCTGCTTGAAAATCTTCCCCTGTCAACCGACGAGGGGACCTTCATCCCGACGTTCAATGACTATCAGGCCAAATGGAGCATTCCCATTTCCGACCGTCATCGGTTGGCCTTTCTCTTCTTCGGATCGCACGATGGCTTTGTCTTCAAAGCAGACAAGCCAAATCCGCGCGATCCGATCGTGAGCAGTTTTAACTCGAACCTCACCCTCCACAATCAGGGGGTGACACTCCACTCTTTCCTGACCCCCCGATGGACCTCCACCCTGACCCTGTTCAACAACTACAACGAGCAGCATACCACGATTGGGAGCGACCTCTTCGCCGATGTCGTCTCCGATCAGGTTCGCCTCAAAGGGCACTTCGTCTATACACGGCCTTCCCATCGCCTGGCGACCGGATTCGAGGTCGGCCAGGCCTGGTATCGTTTCCGGTCGCGTTTGACCCGTCCCTGCGGAGAGGGAGACCCGGCCTGTAACGTCACCGACGCCCCCCGTTTTAGGACCGATCTGAGCGAATCTGTTTATGGAGGAAGCTTCTATTTGGAAGAGACGTTCCATCCGGACCGCCGATTTGAGATCACCCTGGGGGGCCGGATCGACTATTTTAGCCCCACCCGGGCGGTCGATCCGAATCCGCGCGCTTCGGCGCTCTTTCGTCTGACCGAAAACGATCGAATCAAGGTTGCCTATGGGTATTACACGCAGTGGCCTCAGCCGGTTGAGTACGTTAAAGGAGTTGGGAATCCGGAGGTCCGTTCACCCCGGTCGATCCACTCTGTTTTGGGATATCAACGTTCCTTCGGGGCGGGGACCGATCTTGACCTGCAGGTCTATTATAAGGAGATGGATCGCCTGGTCGTCCCTTCCGGGGAACTCGGCGTTTTTTACAACAATGACGGGGTTGGATATTCTGCCGGCGCCGAGCTTCTCCTCCGGCAACGGATCGGTGATCGGTTCTTTGGATGGCTCTCCTACAGTTTTTCAAAAACCCAACGACGGGTGGGGCCGGGAGAGGCATGGCGTGACTCCGACTATGACCGTCCTCACGCTGTCACGTTGGTGGCAACATATCAGTTGAATCGCCGATGGAACATCGGGGGACGATGGCGGTTCCTCTCCGGCAGCCCCTATACCCCCCTGATCGACAGCCGGTTAAACCCGGCGACCGGCCGCTATGAGACGACTTTCGGGAATACCAACTCGAAACGTCTTCCATCAACCCACCGCCTCGATCTCCGGGCCGAATACAAGAAACCGTATGACACCTGGATCTTGACGGTTTACCTCGAAATCTGGAACGTCTATAACCGCCTCAACCCGATCGGGGTTTCCTATCAGGAAAATGTCGCGGAGAGAAAGGTCGACCAGAAGATCGAGCGCCTCTTTGGCATCATCCCTTTCTTCGGCGTCGCGGCGGAGTTCTAATGGAGCCTCTCGGCGTCTGTCCGGCATTTGGGACAGAAACCGTAGAACGTCACCGAAAGATTCGCCTTTTGAAAATCGTGAAAGTGCATTGCGAGCGCATTCCCCATAGCTTGCTACGGGGTAAGCGAGAAAAATGGGAGTGGTGCTTCTTTACTCCCCTGCACTTTGAAGATTCCCTGCAGCTTGCTGCAGGGAATCTTCAATTTCCTTTTATGGTATGCTTTTTGACGGGCGTGCCGCCCGTGGGAGCGCCCGTGAGAGCAAATGACGATTTCAGGAGGATGTGAAAGATCGATGAAAACGCCGGCTTTGTTACAGCAGTCTTCTTATCCCGATCGAATTTGGACCCTTGTGAAATCCAACTATCTCGTCGACTTCTCCGGCGATTTTTGGGGAGGGGTCACCTCGGCGGTGGTCGCCCTCCCCCTGGCACTGGCCTTTGCGCTCGCCTCCGGCGTCGACGCCAAGTATGGCCTCTATACCGCCATCGTCGCCGCCGTGGTGGCGTCGGTCTTCGGAGGCTCCAAAGTCCAGATCACCGGTCCGACCGGTGCGATGGCGGTCATCCTCGCCGGGATCGTCGCACAATACGGAATCGAAAAACTCTGGGTCGCCGCCATCCTGGCCGGGGTCATCCAAATTGCCCTCGGCCTCTCACGAATGGGGCGATTCGCCCTCTACATCCCACACCCCCTGATTACCGGGTTCACCAATGGGATCGCTGTCATCATTTTTGCCGGCCAGTTGAACAACGCCTTGGGTCTTCAAATTCCGGCCGGGGGTGATGCAACGTTCATTGAAAAACTCTTTACCACGCTTGCGTCTCTTCCCGAGGCGAACCTGTCGGCCGTTCTCCTGACCGGTATCGTCATCACGCTCATGATTGCCACGCCGGTCTTCATCACCCGCCGTGTCCCCGCATCCCTCATCGGCCTGACCGTCGCGACGACGGTCGCGGCATTGCTGGGGCTGAACGTGCCGACGATCGGCGCCATCCCCCATCTTCTTCCCTCGCCCCACCTCCCTGCTTGGTCATGGGGCGACCTTCATCTGTTGATCCGTCCCGCGCTGGCATTGGCCGCCCTCGGCTCGATCGAATCGCTCCTCTCGGCGGTGGTCGCCGACAGCATGACCGTCTCCGAACGGCATGACAGCAACAAAGAACTGGTTGGGCAGGGAATGGCGAACGTCGTCACCGCCTTTTTTCAAGGCATCCCCGCCACCGGCGCGATCGCCCGGACGGCGGTGAACGTGAAAAGCGGCGGCAAATCACGTCTCTCGAGCCTCATTCACAGCTTGGTGCTTGTTTTGATCATGTTCTTTCTCGCCGACTTTGCAGCGCACATTCCCCTTGCGGCCCTGGCGGGTATCTTGATGATGACTTCTGTCCGAATGATGGAGTGGGAAAACACCCGGGTGATTGCCCGCGCCCCGGAGGCCGATCGGATCGTTCTTTTCCTTACCTTTGTCGTCACCGTCGTTTTCGATCTGATTCTGGCGGTCGAGATCGGATTGATCGCGGCGGGCATCCTCTTCATCCGCCGGATGAGCGAGCTCGGAATACTGAATCAATCGGTCGATGAGATCATCCAACCTCACGCGAAGGCCGAGCCGATTCGAGTTTGCCCTTACGTGGTCGCCATTCGGGTTGCCGGCCCCATTTTTTTCGGCGCCGCGGAAAAATTTGTGAACGAGATCAAGAAGCGGATCGACATGAAAGTCCTCATCCTCCGCCTCGGGCAGGTGAACATGATCGACGCCACCGGCGTGATGGCGTTCCGGGCCATTCTCGATCACACCGAGCGGATCGGTTCAAAGCTCTACATCAGTAGCCTTCAGCCCCAGGTTCGGTCTGTTCTCACACAGATGGGACTGATGGAACGGATTCCGGAACAGCGGATTTTCGAACATGCCGATCAGGCAATCGAGGCCGCTTCCGAACGGATGACAAAAGAGGTCTGCGTCTCCTGTCCCAACTTTGTGAACGGCCACTGCGGGTTGATTAAAAGATAAGGGAGTTATTTTTCTGAGTCGATGATTTACGATGGCACTCTGGAGACGGTTTACTTCCTATCGACCAGATGATTTCAAGCGGGAGGGGGCTTCCGGAGGCGTTTCTTCTCGGCGAGTTTCTTCTTGACGGTGAGGATCCGTTCCTTCACTTCTTTGGGGATGCCGGTCTTGACCCGTTGTTTCGGAATCCGATTCAACTCGATCAGCTTCCGTTGAAGCCGGCGAAAGGCAACAATGCGGTTCTGTAATTGGGATCGCTGCTCGGTTGCGATGACGATCAACTTGGAGGGAAGATGATGAAGGCGGACCGCCGTTTCGGTTTTGTTCTTTTTCTGGCCCCCCGGCCCGCTGCTCTTATAAAAGGAGACTTCGCTCTCCCTTTGGATGGTCTTGAGGTCGGTTGCAAACGGCTTTTTTCGGATACCTCCCCCCATCATCGATCCATATCGTGGGCCGTATTGTGGGGAACGACCCAGAAGGAGGGGGCTTTTTTGTCGATCTCCACGGGGGTGTTCGGTTGAGGGTAGCGGAAAGTCTTTTCTTCATAGTTTTTGACGATCGCCTCGTCATCGTCGAGATAGAGGAGGGTCTCCTGCGGGAGGATCGCCACTTTCCCTCCCCCACCCGGAGCGTCGATCACGTAGTGCGGCACCGCCATACCGGAAGTGTGGCCGCGAAGCGCCGAGATGATTTTTAACCCCTTTTCCACGCGGGTCCGGAAGTGGTGGGTCCCCTTTACCAGGTCGGCCTGATAAATATAGTATGGCTTGACCCGGATCGCCAGGAGCTTCTGCATTAACCGCCTCATCACCTCCGGATCATCATTGATTCCATCCAGCAAGACGGTCTGACTTCCGAGCGGAATTCCGGCGTCGGCGAGCATTCCACAGGCCCGGGCGACCTCCGGGGTGATCTCATCGGGGTGGTTGAAATGAAGGTTCATGTAGAGCGGGTGGTACTTTTTGAGGATGTTGCAGAGGTTCTCGGTGATCCGGGAGGGGAGGCTCCCCGGCACTCGCGTTCCGATCCGGATGATCTCCAGATGGGGGATGGCGCGGAGCGCCTTCAGGACCCGTTCCAGCAGCATGTCGACCACCATCAGCGGGTCGCCGCCGGAGAGGATGATGTCGCGGATCTCCGTATGTGCCGAGATGTAATCGACCACCTGTTTTAAATTCTCCGGCGTGAGGGTCCCGGGCGATCCGACGAACCGCTTCCGGGTGCAAAAACGGCAATAGATCGGGCATTGATTGGTGATGACCAGAAGAACCCGGTCGGGATAGCGATGGACCAGGTTCGGGACCGGGCTGTCTCCCTCTTCATGCAGCGGGTCTTCGGAGCAGGCGGCGTCGGGCCGGCCCTCTTCGGCGGTCGGGACGACCTGCTTCCAGATCGCATCTCCCTTTTCCTTGATCGTTTTCAGGACGTGCGGGGTGATCCGCATTGGGTATTCTTCAACGACCCGGCGAACCTCCTCCGCCGGAACGCCCAGGATCTTTTCAAGGGTCTCGACGTCGTCGATACTCTCTTTGATCTCCTTCTGCCACTCTTCCACGTCGTCACTCCGCCTTATCTTTGAGATTGCTTGCCGTATTTTTCCTCCAAATAGGGGAGGATCTTTTCTTCGTCGTCCAACACCACCTCGCCGTCGACCAAAACGGGGACGGTATACTGACCGGAGACCTCAAAAACCTCCTTCCGCATCGGCCGGGCGGGAGGGACCTCGATCTTTTCATGGTCAATGTCGAGCTCCTGTAATTTGTCTCGAACCATTTTGCAATAGGGACACGATTCCAGGTTGTATAACGTCATCTTTCCCATCGGCTCTTCCTCCTCACCTTCTCTCTCCCGTCAGTGGAGAGGGATTAAATGGGGGTTGCCACGGCGCACGGGGCCATCACCGCATCGACCATCCCGTGGATCAACTTCTTTTCCGGGGAGACGACGGTCGCCAGTATCCCGCCGAGCGTCGCCTCTTTCCCGTCGACGAAATAGTAGGGGCAGAGACGGACGCGTCCTTCCATCGGAACAACCCGATCTTCCAAAAAATCGTAATAAGAAATCGTCGCCTTTTTCCCCTTGTGAAACTGTTGTAGGATCGAAGGGGTCGTCGAAAAAGCGTTCAACGCCTGATCGATTGTCTCTTTCCAGGCCGTCTCCGGAACGTCGTGTCCGGCAACCACGCCACGGCTTCCCCAGGCCGACTCCGAAAAACCGGACGGCTTGATGACCAACTGCCGTTCCTTCTGGGTCGCTTCCCCCAAGCGCCTGAAATCGGTCACCGGTTCTCCTTCCAGATCGAGGCCGGGAATGACCGCGTGGGGTGGCAGCGGGTGAGGATCGAGGATCCATGTTTTTGGGAAGATTCGTTCGAGGACGGCATGGCACTCTTTTCCCAACTGCTTCGTCCAAAACGTTCTCAGAACCGGATGGTGAAAAAGGGCGAAGAGACTCTTTTCCTCCAGGAACGCCTTCGGCGGCGGCGTGAGAACAACCTGCTTTTTTTTGGCGGCATAAAGGATCGGCTCCGACTTGGGGATATTCTTGAGGTCGAACAGTTCGAAAAAGCGATAGAGGAGGTCGATCCGCTCCCGCTTTCCCTCCGCCTCGGTCCAAAGTCCCTCGTCATCGAAGCGGACCTCTTTCGGGTGGAGAAGCCGGGTCCGCAGTCCCTGCCGATGGAGCGCCCTCCCAAGCCATTCCATTTCGGGGCGGTAATCGTTCGATTCATCTGAAACGACGATCGCCAGGAACGGATCGGGACGATCTGATTTTGAGCGAATCATCCGTTCAAATCCGGCAACCATCCCGTCGCCCGCCCCAACCGGGTGATCTCCCTCGGCAAGATAAGATGTCGAAAGGGCCGCCGTCAGGCCGATTCCCCCCGGGACGGCGTCGAGTTCGGTCGCGATCATCCCCGCTTGGGTTGGGATCAGGTCGGGCCGGATGATTCCCGGCAGATCTTGTTTAAACCGGTTCATCCGGCCATATTCGATCACCGATTCCGGCTTTCCCCGGTCGAGATAGTCGGCGACCCATCGGGGAAGCCGTTGATGAATGCTCTCGAAGTAGAGCCGGTTCGCCGCCTGGTAAAAAGAAAGGAGTTGGTTTCCGAGCGATTTCAGAAAAACCAACTCCTCTGGGGTGATTCGATACGGTTCGACCGCGATCCGCCAGAGATCGTTCCCGGCGGCGGAAGTTCCTTCCGGTCTGAAAAGCTGCTCCTCGATCAGGCGCTTCCGGATCGAATGACACTTTTTTTTGATCAATTCCTCTCTGGATGGGTCAGAAAGCCGATCTTGGGACCTGGACAATGTCGACTCCCAAGGAGAATTCTGTGATCATATCACTGCCGGGAGCGATCTGCAAGTTACGATTTTTGGGAAATCACCTCGACCAGTCGATCGGGATAGTTGGTGAAGAGGCCGTCAACCCCCCGTTCGATCAGCGACCGCATCCGGGCCGGTTCATTCACCGTGTAGACATAGAGATCAAACCCTTCCTGGTGGGCACGTTCGATTACCTTGGTTGTCACCCGTCTGGCGGAAAGATGGAGAGAGACCGCACGGAGCGCGGCCGCTTCTCTAAATACTTCTTCCCACGGTTCGCGATCGACCAGGTAACCGAGTGAAAGAGTCGAATGAAGATGACGGATCTCCTTGAGCAAGGGGTGGTTGAACGAAGAGACAATGGTCCGGTCGCTGATCCCCCGTTTTTCAATCAGATCGATGATTCTCCGTGGGGCGGCCCTTTTGATTTCGAGATTCAGGAGAAACGGGGGGGGGATCATTGAAACCAGGGCGTCGGCCGTCACGATCTTTTCGCCGGCAAACGAGGGAGAAAACCAACTTCCAATGTCGAGTCGAGAGAGCTCGCTCAAAGGGAGCGCCTCCACCCGCCCCTCTTTCCCGGTCAGCCGTTGGATTGTTGGATCGTGAAAGACCACCAGCACCCCGTCGCGGCTTTCCTGAAGATCGCACTCGATCCCGTCGGCTCCCATGGTGAGCCCCTTTTCAAAGGCCGCCCGCGTATTTTCCGGCGCATGGCCCGACGCCCCTCGATGCGCCCAATTGACGATTTTTTTCATGGAAAGAGCGATTGCATGGAGTTTTCTTATTTCACCTCTTTTATCTTATCAAAACGGATCGCCTGCCGAACTGCGCCAGTTGTTTTGTCGCGGCTCTTTACGACTACGACGAACAGCTCACATGGAGTTCCTTCGCCCAGTCGGGGGGCGGGGCGGTATATTTCCCCATATCCGGCTGCTCGTCGAAGGGATTTTTAAGCAGTTGGCGCAGACGATCGATTTCGGAAATGTCGCCTCCGCTCGCTTTTTCGATTGCGATCTGTGCGAGATAGTTCCGGAGGATGTACTTGGGATTAACCCGGTCCATCGCTTGTTTTCGATCGGCATCTTCCCATTCTTCCGTGATCAGGCGCGATTGATACTGTTTGGCCCAGGCATCGAATTGCTGAAGGTCGGTGAACATCATCCGAACCGGGGCAGTTGGATCGACGCCGCTCCGCTTGAAATCGCCTAATGCGCGGAAGAAATTTGTGTAATCGACCCGATTGGTTTGGAGAAGGCTCAAAAGCTCCGAGACCAGAGAGACATCGCTATCAAGGAATTTTTTTAGCCCCAGTTTTTGCACCATCCGTTTTGAATAGTCGGCCTGAAAGGCCGGCTCGTATTGGTTGAGCGCTTCCGTCAACTTTTCTTTCGAAATCAGCGGAGTCAGCACCTGGGCCAGCGCACCGAGGTTCCATAAACCAATTTCAGGTTGCCGGTTGAAAGCGTAACGTCCCATCTGATCGGTATGATTACAGATGAAGCCGGGATCAAAATATTCAACGAAGCCGAACGGACCATAATCAAAGGTCAGGCCGAGGATCGACATGTTATCGGTATTCATGACCCCATGTGCAAAACCGACCGCCTGCCATCCAGCCATCAAACGGGCCGTCCGCAAAACGACTTCGGTGAAAAAATTCGTGTAGGGATTTTCAGAGCCAAGGCATTCCGGGAAGTGTTCGGCGATGACGTAGTCGGCCAGCCCTTGTAAACGATCGAATTGTTTCCGATAGTAAAAAACCTGAAAAGAGCCGAACCGGAGATGGGATGGCGCCAGACGGACCAAGACCGCAGTGGTCTCCGTCGTTTCTCGGTAGACTTTCAAATCGCTCCCTACCATGCAGAGGGCGCGGGTGGTCGGAATGCCGAGGCCGTGCATCGCCTCTCCGCAGAGGTATTCTCTAATGGTGGAGCGTAGAACGGCGCGACCATCCCCATCGCGGGAATAGGGGGTTCGTCCGGCACCTTTCAATTGCAACTCCCATCTTTCCCCCGCGCTATTTTTTATCTCTCCCAGCAGAATGGCCCGGCCGTCTCCCAATTGCGGGACATAGACACCAAACTGGTGTCCCGAATAGAGCATCGCCAGTGGGCTGCTCCCTGGTAACGGGCGATTACCGGAAAAATATTCGATAAATTCCGGGCGCGTTACCTCGGCGGGGTCGAGATCGATCAGCGCCGCAGCATCCGGATTGAAGCTGACCAAATACGGTGCGGGAATCGGAGTCGGGGAGAGACGGGTGTAATAAAAATCGGGAAGGCGTCCGAAACTGTTATCAAAGTTGAGTGTTTCGAGTTTTTGCGTCGTCAAAAAGTCCCTTCCCCCCTGATTCCTCGTGAACCGTTGGGCGTTGTCGTTTATGGTTTACGACCTTCATCGACCTCGTAATAGTCAAAAAAGGTAACGATGTCCGCGCGGTGGGTAAGACCGCTTTCGGCCTTATAGCGATCAAGCTCTTGAGTCGACCCATCGTCTTCGTCGCGCCAACCCCGCTTGAGCATAAACTTGTTCCAGATGAGAATCTGCTCCTCGTTGTGTTGCGTCCCTTGAGCGAAACACCATGCCAGGATCTCCGCATCGGTCCCCCCTGCCAAGACGCGCTCGCGCAAGGCGGAATACGCGACGCCGAGGAAGCGGCAACAACGGCCGTCGAATCCGGAACCGAGATTCGGGTGGAAATCAGAGCGCAAGTCACCGGCGGCGTGGAGGCGAATCTTATCGAGCATCCGGGCGAAGTAGACGATCCCGCCGACGCGATGATACGCGCTACATGGAACACGGTTCGGGGGCTCTATCTGCATATCGATCTCCGTGTGAAACAACCCGATTGATCTCGCGTGGCGTTAAACGGCATTTGCCACCCATTGCGAGTTCGACAACCGATACAAACAGTGTTGTCGAAGTACACTACTCACTGGCACGTTGGGATGCTCAAATGTTTCTTCTGTCTCACGCATTCCAAGCTTTAACATAACTGCACGCGACCTGAGATTGATGGCTGAGGTAAAAGACACGATTTCCGCTAACCCGAGCCGCTCAAAGCCAATGTGAAGCGCGCCCCGTGCTGCTTCAGTGGCAAAACCTTTGCCCCAATGCTTTGCAGCCAGCCGCCAACCAACCTCCACACACGGAGAAAATGGAAGCTCTGGCGCTGGAATATGCAGGCCAACGAAGCCGATAAACCCATGTGTGTTCTTTATTTCTACAGCCCAAAACCCCCAACCACGTTCAGCGATAAGAGTTTCGCAACGGCTCGCCATAGCATCGCTTTCAGCACGGCCAAGAGGCGCAGGATAGAACTCCATAACCTTTGGATCAGCGTTGAGCGCCGCGAAGGGTTCACGGTCGGCGGCGCACCACTGGCGGAACCGAAGGCGATCTGTGTCGAACTCAATTAGCTCGGGCATTTGCTCCGACACTCATTCTTGATGACGCTTAACGATGAAGGTGAGCCGCCGCCCACTGAGCAACCCTAACATGCGACGGCTTTATGCGGTCGGTTCCAGTGTCAGCGAGCGTGTTGAAGGCCACTCGCAAAAGACTTTTTTAAAGCCCGCGCTGTGCCAGCCGGAAACTCAACGAGGACAAAGTAGTCAGCCGGATAGAGATAGTCTTCACCACTCTCATCAACAACACGAAGATCCCCTTCTCGTTCAGCATCCTTATCGGGAAGCACCCGGTAGAGCTTATGTATCTCTAAAGAGGCGGGATATTCCGAGTTATCGACGCAAACGGCAAAGCGCCGAGATGATCGTTTACGCATAGACTTAATCCAAATATCGCTTTCGTTTGAACTCTTTTCTGCCGATGCCGTGCGCTTCATACCAGTGAAGCTCGGCACGGCGGGTTTATCCATTGGCAAGACGAATGATAGCAATTCCTTTCAGCTTTCACCAACGTCCCGGACCATATAGTTTTTTAAGCGGACAACCTCTCGGATCTTATGGCCAGCGGCGATCGTTTCGATCTGAAATCTCCCCAATGATCTCAAAAGATGTCATCCGTCATCTATGTGCGTGGTCTCATTAGGGCAAGCTCGCTAACGCCGCGTTGAACCGCGCGGGGCATAAACACGACAGGAAACGGCGCGCCACTTCACCGCGTCGGCCTCGAACGCGAAGTTAGATGCTCAGTTTCCGATATATGCATCTGCCTCAATCTCGACCAGGATTTCAGGAGAAATCAGACGGCGGACTTCAACCATGCTTGTGGCCGGGCGGATGTCGTGAAAGAACTCACCATGAGCCTTACCGATTTTCTCCCAGTCGATGATATTCACAACATACATTCTCGTTCTCACAACATCTGAGAGTGTTGCGCCTGCCTTCACTAGAGCCGCTTCAATATTACGTAGGCATTGAACGGTTTGTGCATAGGGGTCGTTTAGCCCCACGATGCCACCTTTACTATCCGTTGCCGTGGTGCCCGAAACGTGGATATACGCACCAACCTTTACTGCACGGGAGTATCCAACGACAGGTTCCCATGGTGCGCCTGATGAAATATTTTCTCTCGGCATGTACTAGGCTCCTTGTGGGGTGAGCATCTAACAGGTATATAGACGTCCTAAAAGATATCTTCTTTTACGACCTGGCTTTTTTGTAATCCAATTCTTTTTGAGTGTCAACGATTTAAAAAGGGAGTAGAGAAGGGTGCCGGACCCACTCAGAGATCCCGTTCCGCTTCGCCACCATATCATCCGCACGGAAGCAATCGATGTGCAATGGGTCTGCCGATTGGTTTTGTTTCAGGGTAAACGCCACTCCCATCATGAAAAAACCTCCGGGTTATGAAAAAACCACCGGCTGCGCCCGGTCGCTTACGGGCGGTTTTGTGGCGAGCCAGGTGGTCCAACCGAGCCGCGCTTCCCCCCCGGCGGCCACTCGGAGGGGAGGGATTTCCGATCCGTTGAGTTGCAGGGCGATGTCGAATCGCAACCGGTCGCTGACGAAGAGGTCGACGAGGCTCTGAAGCGACCGGAGCGAGGTTTCGCCCGGCAGGAACCGCTTGAAATCGGAATATCCGATCGGTCCCAGGGTGATCCGGAAATCGGTCGCGCGCCCCAAGACCTTCTCTCCGAGCGACGCGTCGATCCCGAGATGGCCGTTCGCCCGGCCGAGCCGTAGCCGCTGTTCCGCTGGAATCGCCACCCAACGCGCCATGCACTGCGTGATCTGGATCGGGATTCCGTGGAAGAAGTCGTTCAACACTCCTTCCAGTGCTGCGGCGGAACGTGGGCGTTGCGTCAGCAGCCCGGCGTATCGGATCAGCCGGACGGCAGGGAAGGCGGTCCGGTCGGCCTGATTGGCCCGCTCAGATAGACCGGGGGTTCCGAGGCCGATCAACCCGATCAACCCGAACATCCGGCGGGAGAAGGGGTCTTTCCCCTCGTCGAACGTGACATGATAGCGGTATTTCGCCCAGGAGCGGTAAAAAAGGGAGAGGAGCCGATGATGAAAGAGGTCGAGAAAATGTCGAACGGTCTCGTCATCGCTTTCCCTCCGGAGGAGGTCTTCCGTATAGAAGGTCGGGAGGGGAGAGGTGGTTCCATAGAGGCCCAAGAAACGGGTTGTGATGAGATACCGGGTTCGACCATTTCCCTCCGGCCCCTCCGGAACGATCTCCTCGATCTCCGCGAGGTCCGACGACGGAAAAGAGAGGGAGGCCTCGGGCCGGAACCGGATCACCTCCTCGGAGGCCGGTCCTCCTCCTCCGACCGGGGCGACAGGGCGGTAATACCGCTCGATCAGATGGACGATCTGGAAAAAAGAAAAACGCTCTGCGGACGGGAACGGCTTTTCTTTCAAAGGATCGCCTGCCGGCCGATCCGGGGTGCCCATCGGTAGACCTCTCCCTGTTGTTCCCTCACCGTCAGTCGGCTGAACGCATTGAGGGAAACATAGAGTGACAAGAATTCATTCAGCACCGTCGCGAAGAGGAACAGATCCCCCTCTCCGGCGAAATGGTCTTCCCGCATCGTCAGGGTGGTCGCCACCCCCCGGACCGGGACCCCCCGAAAGAGAAGGTCTTCCGGATGGCTTTGGAGATCGACGATTCCCTCCAGGCGGCGTTCGTTCACCCGCCCGGCCTCTTTGTCATAGAGCGATGGGAAATTATACAACTCCAGAATCTCCCGCAGGGAGGCGGCGCCTGAGAGGGAACTCTGATTCGCCGAGAGATGCGAGAGGAGCCGCCAGTAGAGATCGCCGTCGAGGGGAGGGCGGACCGTTGGCGAAACCTTGCTGATGTTTCGAAAGCGGACGAATTGGGGGGAGCGATCGGTCGGCACCTGGATGTCGCCGACGCGGAGTTTTTCCGGCAGGGCGCGATGGGTGCAGGTGAGGTGAAAAACCACCGTTTCGGTCGGCGGGACAACCGTCGATTGTTCCCCATTCACGAAAGAGGCGTGGAGTTCCGTCCCCTCCCCGACGACCGCCTTGCGGAGGCGTGTTTGATAGTAGGTGGCGCGGCGCCCCTCGGGGCCGAGTGGATGATCGAAGGAGAAGAAGGAGGGGAAGGTCTCCTCTTCCGCCGAACCGCGCCGCCATCCGACTGCCCGGTCGACCGAGTAGACCTCGGCATGAGAGGGCTGAAACAGGGCCGGGCGGATCGGATAGTCGACCCGCTCATGGGTGACCCGAATCGGGTCCGACTCGGCGGCGAAAAGGTTGACCACCGGAACGCAGTAGAGCCGGACATTTTCGCGGGAGACGCGAAGTGAGGCGGCCGGCGCGCGGGAAAAGAGGATGTCGACCTCGAATATCTCTCCCTTGGCGGCGGCCGCCCAGGGGCCCAACCCGGTCAGCGTGACGAAGAGAAACTTCTCCGGAAAGGTGAAATATTCCTGTAGCAGACGATACCCTTCAAACGAACTCTTCGGATAGGGGAGAAGCGCCTCGTCACTTCCGAGGCCGGAGGCTTCGATCCGGTTAGGGGGAAGAACGATTTGTTGTCCCCCCTTTCCCTGGACGATCGACCGGACCCGTATTTCCGCCACGTGGCGGCAGAGAAGAAGATACAGGGGATAGGCGGCCTCCCCAAAAAGATGAAATCGAAGCGACTCCAACCCGATCTGGGCCGGCGTGATGCCTGGGCTGAGGCGGAATCGGAGGCGCAATGCGGCGCGTCCTTCCGGGAGGATTTCGATCCCTGCTCCCTCGATGGTGAGAGGGTAAAGATCGAGGTCGAAGGCGGTGCGGAAACGGCAAGGGGTTCCGTCGACGGGAAGGGAAGCGACCTCAGTCCCACGCGCGATCCGCTGCCGTTCCCGAATGGCGCCGGAGATCGGAGTGAATTCGACCATCGACATCGACGGGATCGGCCGAAGGTAGTGAGGCCAGAGGAGGGTCATCAACGCATGGACCACCTCCGGAAACTCATCGTCGAGTTTCTCCCGGATTCTGCCGGTGAGGAAGGCGACCCCTTCGAGAAGGCGTTCGACGTCGGGATCACTTCCGCGATCGGCCAAAAATGGCGCCATCGCGGGATAGGCCCGGGCGAATTCGCGCCCCATCTCGCGCAGGAAGGCGAGCTCGTCCTGATAATATTTGTTGAAGGAGGACACCTCTTCCGAATCTCCGGGATGCCCGAGATGATATGAACTCTCCCTGGAAATGTCAACCAAACGACGCGATTCCCATCCGTACTCACTGTGCCATAGAGAGCCGCAGCAATCACCTTTACTTCAAGAGGTGGTTTATTCTTTGCCGCCTCGTAATCTGGTGGATTGAAAATGCTATAATGGACCTCCTTGAACTTGCCCCGTCATTTATAGGCTTCGATATAGGCTCCGACTGTGTGATTGGTCTTGAACCCCGGCCCGGAAAGATGACAGTGGGTATCGATCACCATGGGGCGATCTTATTTTTAATGCGCGCTGAAGGGGAAAAAGGTTTTTATGAAGATCCCAAAAAGAATTGAACCCCTTGTCCAAGACGGTCTCGTCGACGAGGTCATCCGTCAGCTCATGAGCGGCAAGGAGGCGATGGTCTACGTAGTCCGCTGTGGGGAGGATATCCGCTGCGCCAAGGTGTACAAGGAGGCCCACAAACGCAGCTTCCGCCAGAACGTCGATTACACGGAAGGCCGCAAGGTCAGAAACAGCCGCGACGCACGCGCCATGGAAAAGGGCGCCCGCTACGGACGCAAAGCACAAGAGGAGTCGTGGCAAAGCACGGAGGTCGACGCCTTGTACCGACTCGCCGCCGTCGGCGTGCGTGTCCCGCAACCGTATCACTTCGTCAACGGTGTGCTGCTGATGGAGCTGGTGACAGGCGACGATGGAGAGATCGCCCCGAGGCTCAGCGATCTGGCGCTCACAGCGGAGGCGTCCCGCGAATACCACGGTCTATTGATCAAACAGGCCGTCCGGATGCTCTGCGCCGGGATCGTCCATGGCGATTTGTCGGAATATAACGTCCTCATCGGCAGCGATGGACCGGTCATCATCGACTTGCCCCAAGCCGTAAGCGCCGACGCTAACAATAACGCCTTCACCATCTTTGAGCGGGACATCGACACCCTGGCCGCCTACTTCGGCCGATTCGCTCCCGAACTTCTGACCACCGACTACGGCATTGAGATCTGGTCGCACTACCAGAGCGGCGAGCTGTACCCGGAGATTGGGCTGACCGGGCGCTTCCAGCGCAGCGAAAAACCGGCCGATGTGAACGGCGTTGTCAGGGAAATCGACGCCGTGCTCAAGGAAGAAGCGGCACGGCAGCGTTATAAGCAGGATATGGAAAAATAGCGCAACCACCCCCGCAATCATTCTCGCCATCGGCGTCGGTCTCACTTGCAACGCATCCTATCTTCATTTTTTCGACAGGGCAACGTGGAGAATTTACCGACCGGGAACCACTTATCGATTGAGGCAGATGATCTTTCCTTCCATTCCGAGCCGCCGGTGGCCGGGAACGGGACAAAAATAGGTAAACTCTCCTTTCTTTGCGACGAATTTGACAATGGTTTGTTCGCCCAGTGTGTCAACACGCGCCGACTTCACATCGAGTTCGGGAATGGTAATGAGATGCGGCGCCCCGTCGTCATTTTGGAGGATCAACTCCACCACGTCCCCTTCGTGTACCTCAAGGGTCGGATTCTTGGTTCCATCCGGTCCGACAAAGGCGAAGTCGTCCGACATGTTTGTCGTCAAGGTGAACGTCTTGCCATTGGCCATTCCGGCGCCGAGCACTATGAAAAACAGAAAAGCAAAAGCCGAGATCTTCATTTTCTCTCTCCAGTTTCTTCTAATGTTGGTGTCAGTCTGCGCCCACCCTCCGGAAAGTGCAATACCACGAAGGGGGTGTTTTGCGAAGGCTCGGAGTTTGTGATTAAATCCCAGCGCGAAGCGAGGGTGTCACTGGGTGTGGCTGGCAAGGCGCGGGGGTGCACAAGATCTGGGAGTGTAGCAGCGCTACATGAGCAGATCTTGGGGGACCCGCAACGTAGCCAGGCGCGCCCGGGGGCGGCCGCAGCCGTGAGGGGATTTATTCACAAACTCTCGATTCAAGGAAGGAAGATCGGTGTTGAGAAACACTTGATTCTGGAGGAGGTCGGCTGTAGGATGAGATCCGATTGCTCTCACCGCTTACCAGGATGGTTCACCCGATGAATATCTCACAATACATTGCCGAAGAATTGAATGCCCGCACCGATCAGGTGGAGGCCGCCGTTCGCTTGTTGGACGAAGGGGCCACGGTTCCTTTTATATCTCGTTACCGGAAAGAGGTGACCGGTGGGTTGGACGATACCCAACTGCGCACGCTCGAAGAGCGGCTGATCTATCTGCGTGAGATGGAGGAGCGCCGCGCGACCATCTTAAAAAGCATCGAGGAGCAGGGGAAGCTGACCCCCGAACTGAACGGAACGATCCTCGCCGCGGAGACCAAGACCCGGCTGGAAGATCTCTACGTCCCGTACATGCCGAAGCGGCGGACCAAGGCGCAGATCGCGCGCGAGGCGGGGCTGACGCCGTTGCTCGATACCTTGTTGCAAGATCCGAATCAAGCGCCGGAGGCGGTCGCAGCCGGTTACCTCAACCCGGAAGCAGGATTCGGCGATGCGGCGGCGGTGTTGGATGGGGCCCGGCAGATTTTCATGGAGCAGGCCTCGGAAGAGGCCGATCTGGTCGGGGCGCTCCGCGACGGGATGTGGGAAAAGGGGATCCTGCTCTCGACGGTTGTCCCCGGAAAGGAACAGGAAGGGGCCAAGTTCTCCGACTACTTTCAGTTCTCCGAGGCGCTCAAACAGATCCCCTCCCACCGGGCGCTGGCGCTCTTCCGAGGCCGGGCCGAGGGGGATGTTGCGCCTGGTGATCCAGGTGCCGGGTCAGGATGATCTGGAATCGTCGACGGCGTTCGGCCTCTGTGATGCGATGATCGCCCGGCGGTTCGGCATCGTTGTTCAACAACGCCCGGCCGACAAGTGGCTGGCCGATTGTGTCCGCTGGGCCTGGCGGGTCAAGATCAAATCGCAGCTCGACACCGAGTCGTTCCTGCGGCTGCGTGAGATGGCCGAGGAAGAGGCGATCCGGGTCTTCGGGGAGAATCTGCGCGATCTGCTGCTGGCCGCCCCCGCCGGTTCCCGCCCGACGATGGGGCTCGATCCGGGTCTGCGCACCGGGGTGAAGGTAGCGGTGGTGAACGCCACCGGGAAGGTGGTCGATCATACGACGATCTTTCCGCACCCCCCTAAAAATCAGTGGGAAGAATCGCTTTTCACCTTGGCAGGGCTGGCACGCAAGCATCAGGTGGAGTTAATCAGCATCGGGAACGGCACCGCCTCGCGCGAGACCGACAAGCTGGCGCGGGAACTGATCCAGCGGCATCCCGAATTGAAACTGATCAGCCTGGTGGTGAGCGAGGCGGGGGCCTCGGTCTATTCCGCCTCCGCGATCGCGGCCAAGGAGTTTCCCGATCTCGACGTCACCTTCCGGGGCGCCGTGTCGATCGCGAGGCGCCTGCAGGACCCGCTGGCCGAGTTGGTGAAGATCGAGCCGAAGGCGATCGGCGTCGGCCAATACCAACACGACCTGAACCAGGTGCGCCTGACCCGTAAGCTCGGCGCCGTTGTAGAAGATTGCGTCAATACGGTCGGCGTCGATGTCAACACCGCCTCCGCCCCGTTGCTGGCGCGCGTCGCCGGTTTGACAGAAACGACCGCGGCCAACATCGTCTCCTATCGCGAGGAGCAGGGGGGATTCCGCGGTCGGCGGCAACTGCTGGAAGTGCCCCGCCTGGGGCCAAAGGCGTTCGAGCAGAGCGCCGGGTTTCTGCGGATCGTGAACGGCGAGAACCCGCTCGATGCCTCTGCCGTCCACCCCGAGGCCTATCCGGTGGTGGAGCGGATTCTCAACGCCACCGGCCGCTCCCTGCGCGACCTGATCGGCGACAAGCCGTTCTTGTCCCACTTGGCGGTGCAGGAGTTCATTGATGAAAAATTTGGCGAGATGACGGTGCGCGACATCCTCCGCGAGCTTGAGAAGCCGGGGCGCGATCCGCGACCGGAGTTCAAGACCGCGGCATTTCGCGAAGGGGTCGAGACCCTGGCCGATCTCGTTCCCGGCAGCGTTCTGGAAGGGGTGGTCACCAACGTCACCAACTTCGGCGCCTTCGTCGATATCGGCGTCCATCAGGACGGCCTGGTCCATATCTCGGCGCTGTCGGACCGTTACGTCAAAGATCCGCGCGAAGTGGTCAAGGCGGGCGATGTCGTGAAGGTGAAGGTACTGCAGGTCGATCTGGAGCGAAAGCGGATTTCCCTCACCCTGCGCTTGAGCGAGGGGACCGCCCCGCCGAGTGGAAAAGAAAAAAGCGGCAAGCCGGCCGGGGAGAAAACGCCCGCCAAAAGCCGGCCCACCCCTCCCTCCGGCAAGAAGCAATCCCCGGTTTCCCCGGCTCCAATGACGACGATGGCGGAGGCGTTTGCCCGGCTCAAAGAGCGGAAACCGTAGGCAAGATTGAAGATGCAATTCCAAGCTGGGCATTGATCGCGCTCTTGCCGGGATGAAGAAACCGCATCGGTTTCAATGCGTTCTTTCCCCACAGGACAAACAAATAGTTTGGCAATAAGTTATTCATGGTTTAACTTTTTCCTATATTTGCTCCCCGCCCGTCGTGCTGAAAGACCTTCGGACGGGGTTATTTTGACCCTCCTTACCATAGAGCCGCCTCTGATAGAACCCTCGCTTAAACAAGCCGTTGCTTTTGTTGATGGACAAAATCTCTTCCACGCCGCGCGGGAGGCTTTCGGATATACCTTTCCCAACTACGATGTAAAGGCGCTCGCGCGGGCTCTCTGTGCTGCGAAGGGAGGGAGCTCATCCAGACATGTTTCTATACCGGCATTCCGGCTGCCACCGACCATAGCGCATGGAATTGGTTCTGGGTCTCTTAGACGATGTAGGCGCAGGCGAATTGTAAGAGCCCAAATGAGTTGCCAGATGCTTTTCAAAGCGGACCAGAATCTTGCGAAAGCGGTTCAGCCATGAATGACATACTTCCACAACCCATCGCCGCGCTCGGGCGCCCGGAATCTCTTTCTTCTCTCACCGCGATGGGAATGCCACCCCCTTCAGTCAGCAGGCTTCTCTTCGTTCCCCGCTTGCCACGGTCCGTGACCCGTGGCCTCTCCCCAAAGGGGCTTTACTCATCGCTCCGTCTACGCTCTGCCATGTCCACTCCAAGCCTTTGAGGTCGTCATAGACGACCAGCGCCTCTTGCCACAACCTTTTAAAGACGCCTGTCTTGACCCACTGGGAAAAATAGTAATAAACGGTGCTCGGTGGGCCAAACTGTTTCCGGGGGACAGCCTGCCACTGGATACCGGTTCGCAAAACATAGAAAATCCCTTCAGTGATCCGTTTCAAATCAACGGTTCTGGGTCGACCCTCTTGGCTCTTACGAGGCGGAATCAGCGGTTCCATCTTTTCCCAGAGCGCATCGGGCAACTTCCATGAAGCCAATTTCCTTTTGTGTCTTTTACTCACGGGCATCCTCCTTCCTTATTTCGTCAGAATGCCCTTTTGTATCCTAACTCCGTAGTTTTTAGATAGACTCTAAGCGGAGCGATGGGAGTGGCGGAGGCGTGCAGCAAGTATCGGTTGGACCAGCAGGTTCTCTCACGCTGGAGGGGCGATTTCCTGAACAAAGCGCCACAACTGTTTTCCGGGGATCCCCAGCGGGAGGCCGACCAGGAACGCATTGGTGAACTGGAGCGGCTGGTCGGTCGCTTAACGACGGAGGTCGAGATCCTAAAAAAAGCCTCCAGGCTGCTGGACGCTCCGTTGAG
>CAZOFJ010000012.1:0-57424 GCA_964579005.1 uncultured Nitrospirota bacterium | reverse complement strand
AAGCCACACCAGGAACCGCAAGACCAATTTCAACTAAAAATGGGATTGACTCCAAAGTTAGAAACGATATTTTATCCGTCGACCTGGACGAAATCGAGGAGAAGAGGATTCGCCAGGCATCCCCCGAAATTGGTTTTGTCATGGCTGCCTGGAATCAGCATCTACGACAAAAAAGGGGATAACCGGGGCAAGTCGAGATCTTGGTCCAGCCCGGTCAGATATGAAGTCCTTCCGGCACAAAACGACCCGCATCGAATCGGTTGCCGGCAAGAAGGGTGAGATCGAGGGTTTGATATTCCCCCTCCACGATCCGCTCCGCAAGGGCTTGTCCGGCAGCGTATGACTGCATCACCCCGCGTCCGGAAAAGGAATGCGCTTCGAAACAGCGTGCGACTCCAGTGACCGGTCCGATGATCGCGCTTCGGTCGGGAGCCACCTCATATAAACCGGCCCAGCCTCCGATATACTTCAGTTTTTCGAACCGGCTGCTCCGTGCCGAAAGCCGGGGCCAGATTTCCTGCAGAAAGAAATCATAGCCCTCGTATTCGAATCGGTATCCCTCCGGCTCGGCCGGGATTGAATACCCTGCAAGAATATTATCGGCTTCGGGATGAAAATAGACGCCGGTTGTGTCGACGATCATTCCATATGAGGTTGGGTCAATTTCCCGGCTGTGGACGATACTGACTTGCCGCCGCACCGGCACGGACGGAATCTCTTTCCCATAGAGCCGGGCAATCCGGGGGGCCCAGGGGCCGGCGGCGTTTACCAAGAGATCGGCCGAAATTTCTTCCGACGGCGTCTCATCCGAAAGCCGCTCCTCTTTGAGGAATCGTTCCACTTCTTCTTCCGATCGAACTTCTCGCAGCCACAACCGGTGGGGTTGTCCTTCCTGGATCTTGATCCGCGCCACGGCGTGATGATCGAGGAAAATCACGCCCCGTTCCGAAGCGATTCGACGATAATAGCGTTTCAGAAGATTCGGATTGATCAGGCCGTCGCGGGGGAAGAAGGCGGCGCCCGCCACCCCTTCCAACCGGTCGAGAAAAGGGAGTCGAACTCCGACTTCGGCAGGGGTCCACTCCTCGACGACGAGACCCATCTTCCGTTGCAGGGCCAAGCGTTCCGGCGCGCGGCGCCACTGTTCTGAATCGTAGAGCCAGAGATAGCCCTTCTGGTGGAAACCAACCTCCCGGGCGATCCTTTCGTAAAAGGCGATCGATTGTTTTGCCAGTTCGATATTTACCGCTTGTTCCCAGTCCGCGCGAACCCCCCCGGCGTTCCGCTCGGTGGAACCCCAGGTCCCCGACAGGTCGATATCGACCAGGCCGATCCGGCCTTCGAACCGCTCCGACAGTGCCATCGCCACACTGCTCCCGACAATTCCGCCGCCGATGATCAAGATATCAAATCGTTGGATCAAGGTTTTCTCCCGAACCGGCCGGCGGCGCTACCGTCGGTCATAATATTGGAATTCGATTCGGCAAACAGTTGAAAAATCTGGGCCATGGGTGACCCCGATGGCGGGCGAAAGCACTGTGGTTTATGGGAAAACCGTGGCACCGATATCTTTCCGGTAGTGCATCCCGCGAAAGGAGATCCGCTCGACCGAGGCGTAGGCACGTCGGCGCGCCTCGGAGATCTCTTTTCCGAGGGCGGTGACGGCGAGAACCCGTCCCCCCTGCGTGATCCAGTTTGTTCCCCGCCGGTCGGTTCCCGCATGAAAGACGATGACATCGGCAGGCAGGGGGGCGCGCATGGGAGAAAGGTCGGACCGGTCGAGCCCCGAGATGATTTCTCCTTTTGAGTATGGCCCCGGATAACCTTCGGAGGCGAGAACGACACAGACCGCAGCCTCCTCTCGCCAGTTGAGACGGAGGTGTGGAAGACGGCGGTCGAGCACCGCCTCCATAACGTCGACCCAATCACCTTTTAAGCGGGGAAGAACCGCCTGCGCCTCCGGATCTCCCCAGCGGGCGTTGAACTCCAGGACATGGGGCCCAGAAGATGTCAGCATCAATCCCGCATAGAGGACGCCCCGATAGGGGCATCCCTCCGCCGCGAGTCCCCGGAGAATCGGATGAATGATCTGTTCCATGACCTGCGATTCGATTTGCGGCGTGATGCGCGGGGTGGGAGAAATCGCTCCCATTCCGCCGGTATTCGGTCCTAAATCGCCGTCGAACACCCGCTTGTGGTCCTGGGCAGAAGCGAGCGGGATCACTTCCGTTCCGTCGGTCAGGATGAAGAAGGTCGCCTCGACCCCCTCCAGATAACGCTCCAGGATCACTCGGCGCGCCGCTTCCCCCATTGACCGGAATCCATCAAGCCCTTCCCTCGCCTCTTTCGGATTGCGGGCGATGACGACCCCCTTTCCCGCAGCCAACCCCTCGACCTTTAACACGATTGGCATCGGGAGTGAGTCGATTCTCCGATACGCCTCTTCGAGCGAAACGATCTCTGCCTCGGCGGTGGGGACCCCATATTTTTGCATCAAGCGCTTGGAGAAAACCTTGCTCGTCTCGATCTCCGCGGCGGCCCGGGAAGGGCCAAAGATGCGAAGCCCCTCCGCCTCGAATCGGTCGACGATTCCAAGAGAGAGGGGAAGTTCCGGGCCGACCACCGTCAAGTCGATCTGTTTCTCCTTGGCAAAGGCGAGGAGCCGCTCGATCTCATCGACCCCGATCGGAACCCTCCAGGCCAAAGGCTCCATGCCGGAATTCCCCGGCGCGGCGTAAAGTGCTTGAACACGCGGGCTTTGCGCGATTTTCCAGACAAGGGCGTGTTCCCGCCCCCCGCTTCCGATGACCAGAATCTTCATAATAGAAAATGTTCCTGACAAATCACGCAGTAGGGGCGTGATTCATCACGCCCACCCGGAGGGCGCAATAAATTGCGCCCCTACAATCAATGCCGGAAATGTCTTATCCCCGTGAAGACCATCGCGAGGTTTTGATCGTCGACCGCCTGGATAATTTCCTGATCCCGGATCGATCCCCCCGGCTGGATCACCGCCGTGATCCCGACCTGGGCGGCGGCGTCGATCCCATCCCGGAAGGGGAAGAAGGCATCCGAGGCCATCACGCAGCCGGGGATCGGGCTTTGCGCCTTTATCGTCGCCAGCTTCACCGAGTCGACCCGGCTCATCTGTCCCGCCCCGATCCCGATCGTCTGTCCCGGCCGGGCAAAGATGATGGCGTTCGATTTTACATGTTTGCAGACCTTCCAGGCGAAGAGGAGTGCTTCGATCTCTTCCGTGGTCGGCGGACGTTTGCTGACGATTTTCAACTCCTTCGGATCGTGGATCATCGCGGCGTCAAAATCCTGAACGAGCAATCCTCCCCCGACCCGCCTGAAATCGAGCCGCCCGGCGTTTGACACAGCGATCGATCCGGCTCCCGCTTCCAGGACACGGAGGTCTTTTTTCTTTTGGAAGAGGGCGATGGCGGCCGGCTTGATCGTCGGGGCGATGACCACCTCCATGAAGGTGGCGGTAATTTCTTGCGCCGTCTCCGTATCGAGCGGGCGATTGAAGGCGGCCACCCCGCCGAAAGCGGAGACCGGATCGGTCGCCTTGGCCTTCTTGTAGGCTTCCACCAAGGTGGTCCCCGTAGCAACGCCGCAAGGGTTGTTATGTTTGATGATCACGGCAGCCGGTTCTTTAAACTCCTTTACCAGCTCGAAAGCGGAGTGGGTGTCGAGGAAGTTGTTATACGACATCTCCTTTCCCCAGATCTGCTTCGCGGCGGCGATTCCATCTACAGATCGGAGCTCTTTATAGAAAGCCGCCTGCTGGTGGGGATTCTCGCCGTATCGAAGCGATTGGACCTTTTCGAACTGAAGGACGAGATGATCGGGGAAACGCTCCGCCTTCTCCACCCGGCCGTCAAGATAGGCGAAGATCGTCCGATCGTAGTCGGAGGTGGTGAAGAAGACCTTCTTGGCAAGGTCATACCGCTTTGATTCGGAGATCTCTCCGTCGCTTCGCTTCATTTCGTCCAGAATCGGTTCGTAATCCCTCGGATCGACAAGAACGGCGACATCCCGGTAGTTCTTCGCAGCGGAACGGAGCATCGTCGGCCCGCCGATGTCGATATTTTCAATCACTTCTTCCAATGTGACATCCGGCTTGGAAATAGTCGCTTTGAAGGGATAAAGATTCACCGCCACCAGATCGATTGGCGCGATCCCCTGCACCGCCATCTCCGATCGGTGTTTGGGATCGTCCCGTCTCCCCAGGATTCCGCCATGAATCTTCGGGTGCAACGTCTTCACCCGTCCGTCGAGCATCTCCGGAAAGCCGGTATGCTCCGACACTTCCTTGACGGCGATTCCTTTTTCCTTCAGGAGGCGATAGGTCCCCCCCGTTGAGAGGATTTCGACTCCGAGCGACCGAAGCCCCTCGGCGAATTCGACGATCCCTTCTTTATCGTAAACGCTCAGTATGGCCCTTGCGATTTTTCCCATGAATCCTCCCGAAACCGAATAGTTTTCGAAGAAAGTTTCGCCCATGCCGCTTCACAAAGAGGGCCTGCTTTTGTAGAAAAACCCCCTTTTCCAGGGCAAGACGCTCCTCTTCAGTTAATAAATTGGGCGAGCAGGTTCTCTTTAGCTTTGCGATCCCCAGCAGATCGTCCTGGTAGAAGAGCCGATAAAGGCCGTTCTTGAGGAAATTAAACCGCCTTCCCTTTTGAAATGCGGTTGCAAAATCGATCAGATAAGGATTCCCGTCGTCGCCGACGAGGACATTCTTCACATTCCTCAAATCACAGAGAACCACTCCCCGCGCATGAACCGCATCGATCAGCGCCCTCAGCTTTTCAAAAAAGGAGGGGGAGAGTTCTCCGGGTTGAAGCTGGGAAGCGTCTCGGCCGGGGACATATGCCACCGCGATGGCATATCGATCGATCGACCCGATATATTCCGGAATCCCCGGAATGCCACGAAGCTTTCGATAGATGGCCCTCTCCCGCCAGGTGGAAAAGATCCCGACAAAAAATCGAAAAAAAAACGGTTTCGCCGCATAATCCTTCACGATCACCTGTTTTCCGTCCACTTCCAGAAGGAAAACGTCCGGCTTCCAGGGATACCCCTCACGAAGCGTCTTCAGTAAATCATGTTGGAGTGAAGATCGGCTCAGCTCGATGAGAGAACCCTTCCAGTTTTAGATTAGAAAAAGAGACGGATGGTTAACACCAGGATGCCGAGCGCCGTCACGATCGCCGTTTCATGCTCGCTGTTGCCGATTACCCGAGACCACTCCCAGGGATGGTGGCCTCTTCCCGGATAGGGAGTGAGGCGGGGAAGATAGTCGGGGACGTTCCGATCGTAATCGTCCCAGGCAGGGCCGAAGATCTCTCGCAACCGATCCGACTCACGTTTCTTTTTAAATGGGACATAATAAACAAAAAAAATGGCAATCCCTGCGGCAAGGATGATCCACTGGTTGGCAAGGACGCAAAAGCCGATCAGGATCAACAAGGTTCCAAGATAGAGCGGGTTCTTGACATAGGCATAGGGACCGGTGGTGGTGACTTCACGGTTTTTGCTCAGGTGGCCTGCCGCCCAGAGGCGGAGCATCTCCCCTCCGAGAATCAACGGAAGTCCCCCGAGAAAAGAGATCGGTTTGGGGCGGGCGTAATAAACGACAGCGGCCATGAGAAGGTAGACGGGAACGGTTTTCCAGGTGATCTTGCGTTCTAAGTTTTTCACATTGGACCCACATTGATCATTCAACTGAGAGGAAAGAACAATACATGAGAATATACGTAGGTGGGAAATTAATTTCAAGCGGAAGTTTCAGAGGAGGCGCAAGTCAGACTCCCGGACGGCCAAACCGAAACCGATTTGACTGAACCGGTGAATCTCGTTATCATAAGAAACGATTTGGAGAAGACCATGAATCGTATTTTCTTAAAAGTCGTCCTGTTGACCCTCGTTTTCCTTGGGTGGGGAATCGCGCGCGCCGAAGAGTCGCCGATTCCGAACATCGAGCGGTACTTTCCCGATGAGATCGGGATGACTTGGAGCTACCGCGGATCGGTCGTCGATCAGGTCCAGCGGATCGCATCGTATGTCAACAACGCCACCGTCAAGGGAACAGCCGAAAAGCAGGGGATTCGGGTGAAGGTCTTCACCGAAAGCAACCAGGCGAACGAAGGCCCGGCCGAAAGCTACTTTTTAAGGGACAAAGAGGGAATCAGCTACTACGGAGGAGACCCAACGACCCCCTTTGAAACCGGGTTGGTTCCCTACCGCGTGATCTCTTTTCCGATGGTTCCGGAAAAACCGTTCTCCCAGCTCGACAAAAAAGTTCCCTTCGGCAAGGACCTCGATGAAGATGGCACCGACGAGGAGGCCCAAGTGGAAGCGAAGATTGTTATGAAGGGGTTTGAAACGATCTCGGTTCCGGCGGGTGTCTTCAAGGATTGTCTCCGACTCGAAGGCTCGATGAAAATCTACATCACCCTTTCCGGCAAACAGAAAGTCCTCCTGATGACCGACAAGACCGTCAACTGGTTTGCCCCCGATGTCGGTATGGTGAAGGGGATCGAGCGAACCGAATTTCCCGGAATGAACGGCGAAAACCCAACCGGAACGATCATTACGGAAGAACTCTCCGACTATTCCAAGTCACAATCGTCGATACATTAACACCTTCTCGGCCCGCTTTCCTTTATGACGGAATATACTCCGCGATTCCCCAGACCCGCTCCTCTCCGGTCTCGCTTTTGAGTATTCCCTCGATCGCCATCAGATAGTATCCTCCCCAGAGCCAGTTCTTGGAGGCGTTCTCGCGCGACCAGATATAGAAGGTCCCGACCGAGGGGGCCTCCACTTTCCAGCGCTGTGGAAGTGTGTAAGTCGCAAAGAAAGGGTGGATCGCATTGAGCGTGTCGACAGAGATTGGCGGTTTGAAAGTCAGGGTCGATCCGGGACCGGATCGAATCAATCCCCCCTCCGGAAGGAGCGTTTCCGGGAGACGGTGGCGTTTGAGAAACCCTGCCCCATCGGCTTTGTTTTGATGAAAATAGATCTCCTTCCCTTTTTCTGTGGTCAGGTAGAACGCCTGATACTCTTTGTGCAGACCCTTGTATCGCTTGAGCCCGTTGAAACCCTGCCAGTGGACCGGTTCATGGATCAATTTCCCCCAATACTCTCTCCCATGAAGGGTCAACACCGCCTCGGCGACGTGGATGCTCCGCTGGAGGGTCTGTCCGGCGTCGGAGGTAAAGAACGGTTCCGTCGGACCGCTTGAAATCGCCAGGGTGAAATCACCCCCGTCGTATCGGAGCTTAAAACCGGAGACGGACGACCCTTCTACTTTGGCGAAATAGGAGGGCTGAATCGTTGCGAGGTCGCCCGGACGATAGAAGTATTTGTCGTTTCCTTCCAAAAAGGACCAGCCGTTTTGGGCATAGACGGCGCCAAAAAACTCCCCGAAATACTTCTCCTCTTCTTTTCCCCGGGCGAAATTGAGGACAACCAAGACCAGATCGTTGACCTCTTTTCCGCGAAAAATAAACCGATCGGAATAATAGACCGGCCCCGTCTCGCCGGAGAAAGAGAATGCCGGGAAGAGGATCGGCAGGAGAATCAACAAGAAAACAAGAAGGAAAAACCGGCGCCGGATCATTTGTTGATGTTGACACGGCGCGAAAAGCGTGTCAACCCGATTTCCACGTGCTCTTGTTCTCTCCTCCTCTTGAATCTCTTACTAAAGGCTGTATAATGATCCGAAAATTATTGAGGAACAATGTCGAAGGCATTCGATCAACTGGTCGTTTTGATGGAGCGGCTCCGGTCGGAAACGGGGTGTCCCTGGGATCGGGCCCAGACGCCTGAATCGCTGAAGCCGTTTCTGATCGAAGAGGCGTATGAGGTCCTCGAAGCAATCGAATCGGGAAAGGCGGAACCGCTCTGCGAAGAGTTGGGGGATCTTCTCTTTCAGGTCCTCTTTCATGCCCAGATCGCCGCGGAACGGAAGCAGTTTGACATCGAGGCGGTCCTCAAGAGATCTCACGAAAAGATGACCCGGCGCCATCCCCACGTCTTCTCTCCCGAAAAGACAACGTCTCCTCCCATCGACGGCAAGACGGTTCTGGCCCGTTGGGAGGAGATGAAGAAAAAGGAGCGGGGGAACCAGTCTCGAAAATCTGCATTGGAAGGAATTCCAAATCAGCTCCCGGCCCTCCTCCGGGCCCACCAAATTCAGGCGAGGGCGGCCCGGGTCGGTTTTGATTGGAAGACGATCGAGCCGGTTTTCGACAAGGTGGAGGAAGAGCTTGAAGAGCTTCGGGTTGCGATGGCCGAAGGGGTTCCTTCCCGGATTGAGGCGGAGCTGGGAGATCTTCTTTTTGCCGTGGTGAACGCCGGACGGTTCCTGAACGTCAACGCGGAAGATGCGCTCCGTGGGACGATCCACCGGTTTACCGACCGGTTTCAAGCAATGGAAACGGAGACCGCGCGGCGGGGGGTGTCGTTCGAGTCTCTCTCCCTGGAAGAGATGGATGCCCTCTGGGAAGAGGCCAAAAGAAATGAGAAGGAAGAAAGATGAATCCCCTTCGGATTTTGGCAACATTGGCGGCGATGATTCTCATTTTCGCCGGTTTTATCCACCTTTTAACGAATGCTTTTGTGACGACCGAGTCCGACCCCTTGGTGGCGGCCTATGATCTGACCCGCCCCCGCGCTCCTTCCGACGCAAGGAAGATTGTCAATCCGGTTCGCATTTCGGGAGAGGTCCTCTCCAATGGGAAGGCGATTTATGAGGGGAAAGGGAACTGCCATGTTTGTCACGGGATGGGGGGGCATGGAGACGGAGCGGCGGGGGTGATGTTAAGCCCTCCCCCGCGGAACTTTACCGATGTCCAGTTTCAGCGTCTCCGGACCGACGGGGAGCTCTTTTGGACAATCAAGCATGGCATTCCAGATACCGGGATGTTTGCCTTTGTGCCCCGTAACCTGACCGAAGAGGAGGCTTGGATGGTGGTCCACTATCTTCGAACCTTGGGGCAAGAGGAACGGTGAGTGTTATTGCTACTTAGGAGGGGCAGAGTGGCGGATAACAAAAGGGGCAAAGGGGCAAAGGCACAAAGGCACAAAGTGGTCTTACCTTTTCTCTCTTTGTGCCTTTGTGCCTTTGTGCCTTTGTGCCTCTTTTTTCCCCTCTCCGGAGTGCTTTCCGCCGAGGAACCCCCTTCCAGTAGCCTAGAAATAGGAAAAAGAGCGGCCACCGGTCGTTTGACCCTCGATCAAGCCGTTGCCTTGGCGTTACAGTTCCATCCCAGTCTGAGGGCGGCACGGGCGACCGTTCGTACCCAAGAATCCCTGGTGGGGGTGGCGAAGGCCGATCTCTTTCCCCGCCTCGATCTGACGGCCGGTTATCGTCGCGCCACTTCAAATTTCGCGCCGAATCCAACCGTACCCGGTCTGAGCCGGCCTGGCAGTTCCGGGCCATCGAGCCAATCGTTTGATAATTACACCGGCTCTCTGTCGCTTCAGCAGCGGATCTTCGATTTTGGGAAGACCGGCGCCGCCGTTCAAGCGGCCAAGGAAGGGGTCCGGGCGACCCAATGGGATGAAGAAGCGGTCCGCGGCGAGGTTGCGGTCAACGTGAAGGTCGCCTATTTTGGCCTTCTCGGTTCCCGCCGTTTGGTCCGGGTGAACGAAGAGACGGTCCGGCAGTTTGAGGAGCATCTTGCGAAGGCGGAAGGGCTCTTTCAGGTTGGGGCCCGCCCCAAGTTCGATGTGACGAAGGCCCGGGTCGATCTGACCAATGCCCGGTTGATGTTGATCCAGGCGAAGAACGCCGCCGAAGTTGCCCGGGTGACCCTGGCCAATGCGATCGGTCTTCCCGACCGGCCGATCGGCGAGATGGAGGATTCGCTCGATTTCAACAAGATGGAAATCACCGAAGCCCAAGCGGTGGAAGAGGCGCTGACGGGTCGTCCGGAGCTCCGTTCTTTTGGGGCGAAACGGCGGGCGGGAGAATCTTCCATCCGCGCGGCGGAACGGAATTATTTCCCGGTCCTTTCGGGAACGGCCGACTATACCTATCGGGGACAAGATTTCCCGTTGGTGTGGAATTGGGGGCTTGGACTGAATCTCACCTTTCCGATCTTTTCCGGTTTTCTACAGCAGTCTCAATTGGCCCAGGCCCGCGCCAATCTGACAACGGTTCTTTCCAACGAAGAGGTGCTCCGACAGAATGTCACCTTGGAGGTTCGGCAGGCCTCTTTGTCCCTCCAGGAGGCGGAGGAGCGGGTCCGGGTGTCGGACCTCGTTGTCCATCAGGCGGAAGAGAATCTTGAATTGGCCAATGGGCGTTATCAGGCGGGAGTTGCCTCTTCGGTGGAGCGGACCGACGCCCAGGTGTTGTTGACAAACGCCAAGACTTCCCAAGTTCAGGCCCTCTATGATTACAAGGTGGCGGAGGCGCGGTTGTTGCGGGCGATGGGACGGCTTTAAGGATTGGAGTAGTGCATGGGAATCGCGGAAGCGGATCTCCAAAATAAGACGCGGAAGATGCAGTCGGTAACCGTTTTCCGGGGCTGGAAGAAGGGGCTGTTCCTGGTGGTCCTCCTGATCGTGATTTTTGGCGGTGTTGCCTTTTTTCGGAACGGAGAAAAAGAACCGGTCTTTCGGACGGCGAAGGTGGAGCGGGGGAAAATCGTCGCCACCGTGTCGGCGACCGGCAAGGTGAATGCTCTGGTAACGGTCCAGGTCGGAAGCCAGGTTTCGGGGACCGTCCAGAAACTTTTCGCCGACTTTAATTCGCGTGTCAAGAAAGGGGAGGTGATCGCCCAGATCGATCCGGCCCTTTTTAATGCCCAGGTTGAACAGGCGCGGGCAAGGTTGGCGAACGATGAGGCGAACCTGGAGAAGGCGCGAGTCGTCCTGGCCGACGCGAAACGGAACCTTCAGAGAATGGAGACCCTTCTCGCCCGCAATCTCGTTTCCCAGAGCGACAAAGATACGGCACAGACCGCCCATGACTCGGCCGTCGCCGGGGTGAAGGTGGCGGAGACACAGGTGACGCAGGACCGGGCGGGTCTCACATTGGTGGAGACGAACCTCCGCTATACGACGATCGTTTCGCCGGTTTCGGGGACCGTTATTTCGAGAAATGTCGACGTCGGCCAGACCGTCGCCGCCTCGCTTCAAGCGCCGACCTTATTTACCATCGCACAAGATTTAACCGAGATGCGGGTCGATACCAGCGTCGACGAGGCCGATATCGGCAAGGTGAAAATCGGTCAGGAGGCGGAATTTACCGTCGACGCTTATCCCGATACCCCTTTTCGAGGGACCGTTCAGGATATTTATAATCAACCGATCATCGTCCAAAATGTCACGACGTATGATGCCATCATCCATGTCAAGAATCCGGAGTTCAAACTCAAGCCGGGGATGACGGCGAATGTGACAATCCGGGTCGACGTGAAGGAAGAGGTCTTGAAGCTTCCGAACGCCGCCCTCCGCTATCGCCCGGAGCGGGCCGATAGGGCGCCAGGACAGGCGCCTTCTCCGAAAAAAGAGAAGGGGCGGACGGCCGACATTTGGGTGTTGAAGGAGGGAAAAGAGGTTGCGGTTCAGGTGACCCTCGGTCTGTCCGATGGCAACTTCACCGAAGTGGTTGCCGGAGATCTAAAGCCGGGTGACGAAGTGATTACTGAAAGGGTTCAAAAGGGGAGCGGTGGAGCGCCGACCGGAAGTCGGCCTCCTTCCCTCAGGTTTTAAGAGCGATGGCCCTCATTCAAGTCGATGACCTCTGGAAGATTTACCGGAATGGCGAGATGGAACTGGCCGCCTTAAAGGGGGTTTCCTTGGCGGTGAATCGAGGGGAGTTCGTTGCATTGATGGGGCCGTCCGGATCGGGGAAGTCGACCTTCATGAATCTCCTCGGTTGTCTCGACCGTCCGACAAGTGGACGGTATCTCCTGGAAGGGGTCGATGTCGGAGCGTTACCCGCGAATGACCTTGCCCGAATCCGGAATCAGAAGATCGGTTTCGTTTTCCAGGGGTTCAATCTCCTCTCCCGTACCAACGCTCTTGAAAATGTCGAACTCCCAATGCTGTATTCAACGGCGGAGGGCCGCGGTGAAAATGGAGAAGGGCGGGGAGAAGGACGAAAGGCGCGGGCGCGGGAAGCGCTAGAACGGGTCGGACTGGTGGACCGCCTCTACCACTATCCGAACCAGCTTTCCGGGGGGCAACAGCAGCGGGTGGCGATCGCGCGGGCGCTCGTGATGCGACCGTCGTTGATTTTGGCCGACGAGCCGACCGGGAGTCTCGATACCCGGACCTCGATCGAAATCATGGCCCTTTTTCAAGAGCTGAATAAAGCGGGGATGACCCTCATTCTGGTGACACACGAATCCGACATTGCACGGTATGCCTCCCGGATCATCCGGTTCCGGGATGGAGCGATTCAAAGCGATCTTCCGGTGGAGGACCGGGCCGATGCGAGGAAGGCGTTGGCCGAACCGGTGACGGTGAAGGCGGAAACAGAGTGACATGAATCCGTTGGCGGCGATCAAAATTGCAGGTCAAGCGTTGATCCGAAACACGATGAGATCGGTCTTGACGATGCTGGGGATTATCATCGGTGTCGGGGCGGTGATCGCGATGCTCGCGGTCGGCCAGGGGGCGAAGGCGCAGGTCGAATCGCAGATCGCCACCATCGGCTCCAATTTGTTGATGATCTTTCCGGGAAGCATGACGCAGGGAGGGGCCCGGACCGGCGCCGGCGGATTTACCACGTTGACCGAGGCGGATGCCGAGGCGATCGAGAAGGAACTTTCGGCGGTCCGTCTGGCGGCGCCGACGCTTCGGACCTCCGCCCAGGTGATCAGCGCGAATCAAAACTGGTTGACGAATGTGTCGGGAAGCACCCCCGCCTTCTTCTTGATCCGCGATTGGTCGATCGCGTCGGGAGAGGCCTTTACCCGGGCCGACGTCGCCGGCGCCACGAAGGTGGTGGTCATCGGCAAGACGGTGGCTCAAAACCTCTTCGGGGCGCAAGATCCGGTGGGGGAGATCATCCGCATCCGGAATATTCCGTTCAAGGTAATCGGGGTTCTGGCGTCGAAAGGGCAGTCGACCCAAGGGCAGGATCAGGATGATGTGGTGGTCATTCCGCTGACCACGTTGCAGAAGCGGATCATGGGGGTGACGCACATCGGGGCGATCCTGGTTTCGGCGAACTCCCCGGCGGAGACGGCCGTCGCGCAGGAGCAGATTCGACTCCTGTTGCGTCAACGCCACCGGATTTTAGCCGGGCAGGAGGACGATTTCGTCGTCCGAAACATGATCGACATCGCCTCGGCGGCGGAAAGCGCCTCCCGCATCATGGCGATGTTGTTGGGGAGTATTGCCTCGGTTTCCCTGATCGTCGGCGGGATCGGGGTGATGAACATCATGCTCGTCTCGGTGACCGAACGGACCCGGGAGATCGGCATCCGGATGGCGGTCGGTGCGCGCGGACGGGATATCCTCCTCCAGTTTTTGATGGAGGCGGTCGTCCTCTCCCTGGCCGGGGGGCTCCTCGGCATCGGGCTCGGCGTGGCCGGTTCGAAGGTGATCTCCGCTTTTGTTCACTGGCCGACGAGCGTCTCCTCCGGCGCGATCCTCCTGTCGTTCGTCTTTTCGGTCTCCATCGGACTTTTCTTCGGCCTTTACCCGGCGCGCCGCGCCGCCTCCCTCGACCCAATCGAAGCCCTCCGGTATGAGTAGCGACTTGGAGCCTGTTCTTGAACAGGCGATCCTCTATATATTGACAGGATATCTAATCTGGCTGTATAAGATATCGATGAGGGAGGGCCATGGAAGATGAAAACTTCGGTGGAAATTGATAAAAAACTTTACCAGAACGTCAAGGAAGTCTTGGGAACGGAGACTCTGAAGGACACCATCAAGAAGAGTTTCGAGGAGGTCCTTCATCATAAAGCATTGGAGAACTCCGCCCGCTTGTTGGGTAAGATTGATCTGGACCTCACCGTTGATTTGATCCGTAAACAACGTCGAATCTGGAGCCGCTTCCGAAGCTTCAGGTAGAAGACGCCTGCTGGCCGATCGCCTGGGAACTCGCCGCCCATTTGAGAAAAAAAGGCCTCACTCCATCGGCCGCGGACAGTCTGATTGCGTCCATTGCCATTAAAAATGAAATTCCTCTCCTCCACGTAGATCAAGATTTTACCGAAATAGCGCGGCATTGCAGACTCAAAGAAGTCAATTGGATAGAGTATCTATGAGGGCCATTGCAAGAAACATCGGGATGATTTCTCTCTGGGTATCGGCGTTCCTTCTTCTCGTTTCCTGCGGGCCGAAGGTGATTCCCGAAGTTTTGGAGGAGCGGATCGATCGAAAGCTGACCTTCGAGGAGGTGAAAGAGAATCCGGAAGCCCATCTGGGGAGGTTGATTTTGATCGGGGGGGAGATCATCGAGACCCGAAACTTCGAAGACAAAACAGAGATCGAGGTTCTTCAGAAACCGCTTGGGTCCGATCGGGCGCCGATTTCGATCGACGAATCAGGAGGGAGGTTTATCCTGATCCATCCGACCTTTCTCGATCCCGCCGTTTTCAAAAGCGGTCGGCGGATCACCGTCGTCGGCGTCGTACAAGGAAAGCGGATGGAACGGATCGGGCAGGCGGAGGGGGTTGTCCCGGTCCTGGGAGATGAGCACATCTACCTCTGGCCGTCCGGGCGCCATCAAAGGGAGCCTTCGATCAACATCGGTTTCGGCTTCGGTGCCATCTTCGGAAGGTAAATTTTGGGGCCGTTTCGTGTTAGACCGTGATCCCCAACAGGTTCCGGACGAGGAGGCCGATGCCGTAGCTGACCCCGGAGGCCACCGCGATGATGATCACATTGGTCAGAACCCGCCTCCGTAGATCCATTCCGGAGAGGAAGGAGAGGGTCATCGAGACGAGGATGATCATCGTCCCGGCGCTGACGATCGACCAGAGCGCCGTATGCGCGCCGAAGAGGACGGGGAGGAGGGGAAACGCCGCCCCGATGAAATAGCTGGTCCCGACGATCACGGCTGATCTAAAAGCCGGCTCCGGCCGTTCGTTCCGGTTGTCCTTCTCTCCCAGGAAGCGCGCCTTCTCCTCCTGTGTTTGCCGTACCTCGTTTTCGGAACTCGCAGAGACATACCCGCCGGCCGCCATGGAGAGCGATCCCGCCACGGCAGTCGTCAACCCCGCCACCAGGACCAGGGCGTTCTCCCCGAAGCTCGCAAAGAAGCCGCTCACCGCGCCGAGAATCTCCACCATCCCGTCATTCAGGCCGAGAAAGATATTCCGAATCCGGTCGGGGTTGATGATCCGCTCCTTCAGCCGGCTGACGATCGCATCCTCATGTTGAAACTCATCCTCCAGAATGTCACGAACCGCCTTTCCAAGCGAATTGTCTTTGTTCTCTCCCCAGAGGGTGAGGTACTTGCGAATGCCGTGGACCTCGATCGCCTCCAAGATCAGATCGATCGCCGGGGCGCCGAAGAACCGGCAGACCAGAACGATCAACCTCAGCTTGAGCCGGCGCGCAAGATTGAGTTCCGAGAATTCGACCTTGAAAAGATTCTGCCAGAAAGAGAGGTGTCCGCTCTCCACCTTGATCAGTTCATCGAGCATCGGATGCAGTTCCGGGGGAGAGATCTCCCGGAATTTTTTGTAAAGCATCAGATCGAACAGCTCATCGAGAACGAGCTGCCGGGCCAGTGGGGGGGCAACCGATGGGGCATTTTGCATGGAGGATTCCGGATCGAGATCTGTCTGTTTTCTTTGATAAGGCGATGATAAACCATGCGCGCTTCCCGGGTCAACCCAAGCGCTCTTCAGGTGGATTTTTTGTGCGAAGACGGTTTCCCCTCCCCTCAGAAGGCATAGCGCGCCACAAAATAGAGATTCGAGTTCTCCTTAAACTGGCCAAACTCGGTGGCGCGAGGACCGCCGAAGAGGTGGATGCCGAGAGCGACCCATACCGCGTCGGTCACGTTGTATTTGACCTCGGGGTTCAGGTAGAAATCCCTTTCATTGGGGCTTCCCAGGACAAAGAGGGTCAGCTTCAAGGTCTGGTGTAGAAGGAGCCGGGTCAACCGGAGGGTGAGAACGTGTCGGGCGCGTGGACGCCTCGGCATGCCGGGAGGCCGTGTTCTCAGGAATTCCGCGTGGTCCTCCATGATCTGAACGTAGTACTGTCCGGAGAGCGTGAGATCGGGGATGACCTCGCGCTGATATCCCGTCAGAAGTCGGATCGAGGAATTCTCCACCGCAGGATCCCGCCCTGATCGATCCTGCCGCGAGTCATAATATCCAGCCTCCAAACTCAGCACCCCGCTTCCTATCGCCCCCTGGGTGCTGGCGCCGTAGACATGGAGGGGCGGGAAAAAGAAACGAATAGCCGAGGGAATGGGGTGGCCACCCGGCTGCGCCCCGGGTTCGATCTGTCCAGCCGGGGTACGGAAGAAACCCCGATAGGCGGAGAGGGAGAGATCCCACCCATTCACATTGCCAAAAAGCCTGAGCGCAGCCTCGACGTTCTCGATGGTCTGTGAGGGCTCGTTGGTGCGTCTCGCTTCGATGGCCGCCCTCGGATCATTGAAGCGGAGCCGGCCTCCCGCTTCGGGGATCGTGTCGGCCTCGAAGCGGGGAATTGCGACGAACTGGAGTGAACGGCCTCCCCAGTGGACTGTCGCGTTGATCGCGTCGGAGCCTTTCTTCAAGTATTCGAGCGGGAGGCCCGAGATCAAGGCGACCCGATTCTTAGGGAAGACGTCGGTGATGAAGATCAGATCGCCGACGCCCCAGGTGATGATCTGCCGCCCGAGGCGAAAGTCGAGCGTTGGAAACCGGACGTCCAGGTAGCCCTCCCTGAGGTCAAAGTCGATGTCCCCATTGATTGCGTCGTGGATCACTTCAGCCTTGCCTAGGAGGCTCCACCGATCTCCACGAGGGGCAACCTCCAATTGGAGGCGCTCGCCGCCTCGCACAAACTCCTCCTCACAGGCCAACCGCTGGGTCTCGGGACACCGATCCGGCTGGATCAGACGGTACGCCGATTCACCCTGGAGAAATCCGTGAATCCAAGTCAGCTCCGCGCCCGACACGCCGGGCCATAGCAGGATGGCGGCCAGTCCCAGCACCCATACTCTCATTGAGTCATCATATCGATTCGACTTTAAACTGAAACATCATGCCAGCTTCGAGATGCTCTGCGATGTGGCAGTGCGCCATCCACTCACCGGGATTGGCCATATCGACAAGAAGCTCAACCGTGTCGCCGCTGGGAATTAAGACGGTGTCTTTCCAGACGAGATTATCGTTCGACTTGCCATTTGTGGAGAGCACCAAGAATCGCTGGCCATGAATATGAATCGGATGTTGCATCGGATGCATGGACTTCGAATCATTGTTAATTTTGATTTTTATTTTGTCACCGATTTTGAAGTTCCAATCAATGTCCATGTTTTTCTTGCCGGTCTCTTCATCAAGGAAAGCCCATTTCGTCATAGACGGATTGGATTTCGCGTTCATAAAACTGTGTCTATCCTCCCACTCAATGGGATGATCGTCACTTACTGTTGTTTCTCCCTTAATAAATCTATTATAGATGTCATGAAGTTTCTGCATGACCATGCCCCGTATGTGCGCGGTCATAGGCATAGCAATAGTGAGCCTCAGACGCTTATCTGCAGGTTTGCTGAAGAATGGCCGGAATGCGTCAATCTCTGACTGTATGTCCATGTTTGAACGCAACACTCCAAATTCCTTCTCAAAAGAGGGATTCACCTTCTCATCTACAGCGGTAATCGTTCCGAGTGGATAAGTTCGCTCCGGAGTTTTGTGCTCAAGCTTATACGATCCGGCATCCGCAAACATGACCTCGACAATCGCACGTTCAGAAGGGCCCAAGACAACGCCATCGCTCCATGTTTCGTGTTCGTACTTGCCTCCGTCGCCGCCCACAAGCTTCATTTTTACGTTGGGGATGGAGATGTTGAATGTTCTGGTATTTGCCGCATTGGTGATATAAAAACGGATGACTTCTCCGCTTTTGGCATGAAGCGTGAAATTCGTCTCGCCATTTACGAGCATGGTATTGCCAAATCTGCCCATGAGGGTATGATCGGAAGACGCTTTACTAAACGTCACCATCTTTCCGTTTTCGATCAGGATATCGTCTACAAACAGCGCGACTTCGCGATTGACCGCCGACCAGTAGTTCGAGTCGTTTGGTGCAACAAGATAGTTGCCGTAAAGGCCCAGTTCCTGCGTATAGTCTTCCCGAATGTGGGGGTGATACCAATACACGCCCTCATCTGGAAATTTGACCTTGTAAGTGAATGATTCGCCCGGCTTGATCTCATTCTGTGTCACATTGGGCACGCCGTCAAATTTATTCTCGAGCCGCACGCCATGTGAGTGGATCGTGGTATCAACATCGGTATTGTTGGTGAATTTAAGTGTTACCTCCGCGCCCTGCGGTGCCTTGATGAGCGGTCCGGGGATCATGCGGTTATAGGCGAACATTTTCACGGGGCTGTTTCCGATTGTTTTCTTTACGATTGAAGCGGTCAGATGATAAGAATCGCCGTTCTTAAGCTCAATCATCTCGGATGATTGAGCCTCGGCAAGACCGGAAATGTCTTCGGAAAACGCTCCTCCCGTGGAAGATGCGCTGGGCCCACTATTGTTGTGAATAGTGATCCCGACAATAACGATAGTGATCATTGTAATGACTGTAATGAGTGGTTTTCTCATAAGCTTACCCCTATCATTTTGATACCTGACAAACGAGTGCCGCCGACCTGGGGTCGGTTTAAAATCCCGCTTTCAGGAATTAAGATACGGACTCTATTTTGTGAGCTCGGCGGGAGGCGCCCGTAGCGATCGCTCACTGAAAACCTCGGGAGAGAGCTTGCGATTGTAGCGAACTTCGCTGAAGATTACCTCCGTCCAATGGCCGCTCTGAGCGTTCTTCATGATCCGCTTCGTTATCGTCCAGAACCCCTGAACCTCCTTAATATCTTCGCCGGTAAATACACGCGCCAGATCGCCACGGAGATCGAAGTACTCCTCCTTCAGCGGAAGGAACGTCACCTTGCCAATCCAGGAGACCTTCCGGCTAAAATCCGCGCTGTTCATATCCCTAGGGATGCTTTCGACGACGTAGGCCTCCTGCCCTCCCTCTGCTATCTTCTCTTCACGGAGCAGCTTGTGGCTGTCGTCTTCAGGGTCGCGTCCCGACACGTCTTCGTAGCTGAAATCAGAACCGACGAAGCTCGTGTGCTTGTCGCTGGCCGCGATCCGGCGGACCTGCTTGACAGCCGGGATGTAAAGCCAGCGGTCATCGTCACGGTTCGGGTAACTCCAGACCAGGAGCGCCATATCCCGCACGTCCGGCGGTCGGTGGAAAGAGATGAAGTAGCGCTGCTCACCTCCCTCAGAAAGGTTATAGCGGGACATGGTAAATTCTCTGAGCCGTTCCTTCCCCTCATTGGAGATCAGCCGCATGGTGACCCTGGCCTGCATGTCCTTGCCAGGATAGTATCTGGCGAGATGAGAGCGCCGCATGATCTCCTCACCGGAGAGCGCCTGCGCCCGAGCCACCGCCGCGCCGAAAGTGATTGCCGTCATCACAACAATCAAATAGCCCAAATAGCTCAAAAAATGGGGCGGCCAGCCAAGATGAACGGTTTTTTTCATTCTGCACCTCCTAAAGTTTGCTGACCCAGCCACCGGGGGAAGAGCGCGATCAGTGCGGGAAGAAAGACGACGGTCGCCAGCGCTGATACCAGCATGGTCGCAATCATCGAGGCGCCGACGGTGACGTAGGGGAGGAGGTCGGCGAAGAGCATGACGGAAAAAGCCGAAGCGAAAAGAATCGCATTTCTCATGATCCCTCGTCCGGGGCGTGCCGCTGTCCAGATCAGCGCACCCGTGAGATCCTGCGTCTCCCGATAACGCTGCTGGAACCGGCTTACGAAGTGGATGGCAAAATCAACCGCAAGACCCAGGGATAGGGTTGAGAGGACCGACATCGGCAGGTCGAAGTCCTTCCCGATGAAACCCACCGCTCCGTAGATCAGGACCACGGTGAAGAGGAGCGGCAGGAAAGCAACCACGCCCCAACGGAAGGAGCGGTAATCCAGGATGAGCAGGACCAAGACGAGGACGGACGAGGCAATGAACCCCTCGAGCATGCCGACAAGGACCTCTTCGCTCCAGACCATGTTGAAGTAGGCCATCCCTGCAGGCTTCAACTCGACGCCGCCCGGAAGGGGTCGGGAGGTCAGATATCTTTGGATCCGCTCCAGGAGCGCTCGGGTTTCTACCGCGTCCCAACTCCGGAGCTGGACCATGAGATTGGCCTTTTGGAATGGGTAGTCCACCACGTTGTTGAGCTGTTGCGGACGGGCGGCCATGCTGAAGAGGAGCAGGTACTGAGCGATCTCCTCTTGCGATTCGGGAATGACCTCGCGGGAGGGGTCATCGCCGTTGAGAACTCGGTTGACCCGTTTGACCACGTCCGTCACTGATACCGTCTTTCCAACGATCGGATCTTGTTCTAGATTTCGTTGGAGGTCCTCCAAGGCACGCAGAAACGCCGGCTGCGTCGCGGCATCCGGCGTCTTCCCATCTGCAACCAGGTAGAGCGGCGCGGTTCCTCCGAGGGCCTGAGTCAAGTGCCGGTCGGCCATACGGATCTCGCTTCCCGGTTTGAAGAAAGAGACTAAGTTGTTGTTGATCCGGATCTTCGAGATCCCCACGACGGAGACGGCCATGAGGATCACACCGGCCAGGACGACAGTCCTCTTCCACGCCACGCACGCCTGACCGAGGCGTGCAAGCCAGGAGGAGGTCGGCTCCTCCACCGGTGCCGCCGTAAGCGTCGGACGATCTGGCATCAGCATCAGCAGCGCCGGGACGAGGGTGAAGCTCAGGAGGAGGACCACAAAAGTGCCGAAGGCGACCAGGAGGCCGAAGACCCGCGCCGGGATAATCGGTCCGATGGCCAGAGAGGCAAAGGCGGCGATAGTGGTGAGGTCGGACAATAAGACCGGCTTGGCCAGCGCCTCCATGGTCTGGTGAATGGCTTCCCGGCGGTCGCCGACTTCCCGCCGCCTGAAAATGAATTCATTGAAGATGTGCACCGTGTCGGTAGAGATGGCCATAATGAAGATCGGGCCCATGGAGGCGAGGATATGGATCGGGATCCCGAGGCCGCTGAAGAGCCCCATAGCCCAAATGATGGAGACGATGGCCACCGCCATGTTGCCCGCTACGATCCACCCACGCTTAAATAAAAGGTATAGAACCACACACATCACTACCACTGCCAGCGGGGCAAAGCGTTTTCTCTGGCGGAACATCTCAGTCCCGACGGTGTGTCGCGCCACAGGGTCCCCCGCAAAAAAGTAGCGCTCGGGCCCTCCTTCAGCGGCCGCCATCACCTTGATTTGGTCGGCGATGACCTTTCCGTTGGCGCCCGGCTCGATGGGGACGTAGATGGCCGTGGTCTTCGCGTCGGCAGAGATCAGGCGGTTGACCAGGAGAGAATTCGCAAGAACCTGCTGTCTGAGCCGCTCCGCTGCGACCGCATCGCGGGGAACCTGTTCGAGGATCGGGCGCGCCTGAAGGGCTCCGTCGGCCACCGTGACGTCGTTGACGGTGGGCAGCGCCGCGACGTCCCGCGCGATCACCCCCGGCAGTCTGAGAATTCCATCGGTCAGCCGGGCGATCCGAGCAAGTGTCTCCGGCGTGAAGATCCCGCCTTCGCGAAAGACCCCCACAATGATGACATCCGGGTGAAGCCCGAACCAACCCTCCACCTGATCGTTATATTGGCGGACGGGGGAGGTGGCCGGGAGCATGCTCTTGGGGTCGGTGTCGACCTGCATCCGCGGAAGCTGGCTCCCGAAGGCGAGCGTGAGAAGAAAAATGAGCGCGAGAACAGCCCGCGGATGGTCAATGGACCATTCCACGAGTGCCTCTCGGATCTTATGCCAGACGATTTGCATCACAGGTGAAGTCTATCACCGGAAGGCGTAGCGGTCTGTTACAAATGTTACAGGCGAATTCAACTGGACGGCTTGACAGGGGGAAGAAGTACGCTTGACATCATGTTCGTTATTATGTACATTTAGATGTGCAAGACTTAAAAGTCCTGAAAGTAGGAGAACCAGATTTCGGAAGCCCTCTTGGCAGTAGAGGAGAGAAGAGATGAAGAATTTATCAATCACCGAGGCGCGGGATGAGTTAACCTCTCTCCCGGAGCGTTTGGCGGGAGAACCGGGCGCCGTGGCGATCACCCGTCGCGGAGAACCTGTCCTTGCTTTAATGCCCTGGGAACTCTATGAATCGATCATTGAAACGCTTGAAGTTCTTGGAGATCCCGATTTGATGAAGGCTTTAAGTCGGGGAATCAAGGATATAGAAGAGGGACAGGTTATTTCTTGGGACCAAGCCAAGAAAGAGCTTAAATGATAACACACAGGATTAGTCTGACGCAGACGGCATTTAAAATGCTGGGAGCGATTTCAGATCGGCGCGTGCAGGAAAAAATCAAGGAGACGATCAATGATTTGGCACAAGATCCGGAGAAACAGGGGAAGCCGTTGATAGGCGACCTGACCGGTTATCGATGTGTCCGAGCGGTGGGGCAACGGTACCGAATTATTTATTCTGTAGACAGGGACAGCGTTTTGGTTTTAGTGATCGCCTTGGGTTTAAGAAAAGAAGGAAGTAAAAAAGATATTTATGAATTGGCTAAAAAGTTGATAAAACAAAAGTTGGTTGAGATTAAAAAGGCAAAGAAATAACGGCAACAGACCTCATTTCCCCCTTTGTATTACTTTCCTTCCGAAATCCGCTTGAGAACTGCCAGATCGCGGACGCGAATGAACGCACGGGTCAGATCGATGGTGCCCGCCTGGACCAGACTCACCAGGCTTCGCGAGATGTGAACGCGGACGGTTCCGAGCAGCGACGCCAGCTCCTCTTCGGGGAGGCGATCCCGAGAAAGCCGGATCTCCTTCCCATTCTCCACGTCTTCTGCTACGGCCAGTTCACAGAGATACTTCGCCAGGCGCGCGGTCGCGCTCCTCAACGAGAGATCCTCGGCAAGTGACACGAGATGCGTCATGTGCTCTCCAGCGGTGGCAACCAATTTGAGCGCGATGGAAGGATGCTCCCGCGCAAGACGGTTCACCGTGTCCAGGTCCAGGAGGCGCAGCCGCGTCTCGGTCACAGCGCCGGCGCTGACGATATGTTTCCCGGTACGAAAAGCGGACGGAATGCAGAAGGTGTCTCCCGGACGATCGAACACTTTCAGGATCTGCTCCCGCCCTTCGGCGCTCGTCCGATAGAATTTCACCCGCCCCGATTCGAGGATGTAGAGGTGTTGGCAGAGGTCTCCCTCCATGAAGACGAACTGGCCCGCTTGGAAGGACTTGGATTGGCAGCGGCCGGCGATGGTTGCGCGCACGTTTGGAGCGAGGTCTGCAAAAGACGAAACCGCCTTCAGGAGCGAAAGCGTCTTCTCATCCGGATTCATTGATTGTTCATCTCAACGCCATGTTCAACACCGTTGCCAAGCGGACGCCGGCCTTGGCGAGCATTTCGTCCACGACCGGGAGGCTTTTCTCGAAATACCCTTTGGACAGATTCCGATCTTTCGGGATTTGATAGGCGACCTCTTTGGCCAGACGGTGGGACTCCAGCGCCCAGTCGATCACCGTCCCTTCTTGAAGGGATCGGATCGACCGGCGTTTGAGCCATGCGTTCAGACGCGCGACATAGGCCGTCTCGCTCAGGCCGGTCGCCTTGATCAAGCCGGTATCCCAGACGGCGTGGAGATTCCACGGTTCTCCGTTGACGGAATGAACCGCCTCGCCGAAAAAGGAGATCGGAAGATCGTTCCCGCCCCGATCGGTATCGATTGTGTGGAGCGGCTGATGAAGGTCGGCGATGAAGTGGACCAGGAACCGCAGCGCTTCGGACCGGTCGGCGGGGGGGCGTTTCCGGTCGTGTAAGATCGATCGGAAATGTTCGATCGCCCCAATGACGTGGTTTCCGTATCTTCCTCCAACCATTTCCAGGAGGTCACGCTTTCCGTGGCTACCTCCAAGCGTTTCCAGGGGGTCACAGTCTCCTTCGTTTGGAAAAGAACAATCCCGCTCCGGATGGTAACTCGAGAGGCGAGAGGGAATGTCGACAAAGTGCCAGCGTCCCGTCTCGGGGCGGTCGCCCCGGAGCTGGTCGGCCCAGGTGGCGAGGGAAACGAGACCCGTTCCGCCGGCCTGTGTGTGATTACCTTTTATTACTCCGCTCAGTTCTTGGATCGCTTGGACGGTGTTTTTTTCCAAATGCTGTTCGGCGACGGCGGCGACGATCCGGTGTCCCGCCTCCCCCCAAGCATGGAGGGAAGGTGGAAGAAGGGCGGAGAGAAAAAGAGAAAGGAGCATGACACGAAGGGAATGCTTCACCCGAACTCCTTCCGAAAAGGTAACTACTCAGGTCGCCCATCTTTTGCTCCATGGCGGCGTTGCTGCGGTGCTCGAATCCTCACGTATAGACACATACGCTGCGGTTCTGCGCTCCTCGCGCCTTGCCCTGAAGCAAAATCCAGGCAACCTGAGCAGTTACCCGAAAAAATTAAAGCGAGATCCGCCGCAACCGGAGTGCGTTGCCGATGACCGAGACAGAGCTCAGGCTCATCGCCGCGGCGGCAAGGACTGGGCTCAACAGCACTCCGAAGAAGGGGTAGAGGACGCCGGCGGCGACCGGGACGCCAAGGATGTTGTAAATGAAGGCGAAGACGAGATTCTGCCGGATGTTTTTCATCGTCCCGCGGCTTAATTGCAAGGCACGGACGACCCCTCTGAGATCTCCCTTCACCAGCGTGATCCCCGCGCTTTTGATGGCAACGTCGGTGCCGGTTCCCATTGCGATTCCGACGTCGGCGGCCGCCAACGCCGGGGCGTCGTTGATGCCGTCTCCCGCCATCGCCACGATGTGGCGCTCCGCCTGCAATCGTTTGATCGCTTCCCCCTTTTGATCGGGGAGGACTTCGGCGATCACCTGGTCGATTCCCAGTTTCTGCGCCACCACTTCCGCCGCGACACGGCTGTCGCCGGTGAGCATGACTGTCCGGATACCGTGCGCTTTGAGTGCCGCGATCGCCTCGGGGGTCGTTTCCTTGATCGGATCGGTGAGTCCCAGGAGGCAGACCGGCTGCCTATCTACCGCAAGGAAGACAACCGTTTGACCGTCTTTTCGGAGCGGATCGGCCTTCGGACAGAGGTGGTCCAAGGGGATCTTCAGGTCGTCGAAGAGGGCGCGGTTGCCGAGCGCCACGGTCCGACCCTCGATGACGGCGGTGGCCCCTTTTCCGGTGATCGATTGAAAGTCGCTTGCTTCCGCGAGCGCGATCCCGCGCGTGGTTGCTCCCGCGATGATGGCGCCGGCGAGGGGATGTTCACTTCCCCGTTCCAGGCTGGCCGCCAGCCGCAGGACCGCATTGATCTCCCATCCTTCCAGGGCAATGATCGTGACGAGGCGGGGGCGTCCTTCGGTCAGGGTCCCGGTTTTATCGAAGACGAGGGTGTCGATCTTCTGGAGCCGCTCCAACGCCTCGGCGTTTTTAAAAAGAACCCCGGCGGTTGCACCCCGGCCCGTTCCAACCATGATCGACATCGGTGTCGCCAGACCCAAGGCGCAGGGACAGGCGATGATCAGGACGGCGACGGCGTTCACGAGGGCGTAGGCGAGACGCGGCGAGGGTCCCACCGACCACCAGACGATGAAGGTGATCACTGCGATGGCAAGGACGGCGGGGACGAAATAGGACGAAACCTGATCGGCCAGCCGCTGAATCGGGGCGCGGCTCCGCTGCGCCTCGCTCACCATCCGGACAATCTGCGCCAGGAGTGTGTCGGCGCCGACCCGCTCTGCCCGCATCAGGAATCCCCCGGTTCCGTTGATTGTCCCCCCGGTCAGGAGACTTCCCGATCCTTTTTCGACCGGGATCGGTTCGCCGGTGATCATCGATTCGTCGACCGAGCTGGTCCCTTCCAACACCAGGCCATCGACCGGAATCCGTTCCCCCGGCCGGACCCGCAGCCGGTCACCGGGGTGAACCTCCTCCAAGGGGAGGTCTCTCTCCGTCCCGTCTGCCAGAACCTGCCGGGCGGTTTTAGGGGTCAGTCCCAGGAGCGCCCGGATCGCACTTCCGGTCTGGCTGCGCGCCCGGAGTTCCAAAACCTGACCGAGTTGGACCAATACGATAATCACCGCCGCCACTTCAAAGTAGAGCGGCGGGCCGTGTTCTCCTTGATACGATGCCGGGAAGAGGTCGGGGAAAAAGACGGCGACGAGGCTGCTCAGGTAGGCGATTCCGGTTCCGATGGCGATGAGGGTGAACATGTTGAGGGAACGATTGAGGAGCGAATGCCATCCCCGCTCGAAGAAGGGGGATCCTCCCCAGAGAACGACCGGGGTTGCGATCAGGAGTTGAATCCAGCCGAGGAGGTGAACCGGGATCCGCCGGCCGAGGGGATTTCCAGGAATCAGGTCGGACATCGAGAGGAAGACGAGGGGAAGGGTCAGTCCGGTACAGATCCAAAAACGCCGGGTCATGTCGGCCAATTCCGGATTGGTTTCCATGTCGACCGTAACCGTCCGTGGTTCCAACGCCATGCCGCAGATCGGGCAACTGCCCGGAACGCTTTGAACGATCTCCGGGTGCATCGGGCAAACATATTCGGTCCGGGTTGTGGGAGGGGCAACGGCGATCGGTTCGAGGGCCATCCCACACTTAGGACAGGCGCCCGGATGGTTTTGCCGGATCTCCGGGTCCATCGGACAGATATATTCGGCCCCGGGAGGGGGAGGTGGCACGGTGGCCGGGGCCTCCTCCTTGTGCGTGATTACCTCTGATCCCCCCGCCAAGAACTTCGCGGGTGATTCCCGGAAACGTTCCAGGCAGAAGGAAGAGCAAAAGTAGTAGGTTTCCCCCTGGTAGTCATACGATCCCACCGCCTCTTCCGGAACAATCTCCATCAGGCAGATCGGGTCGATCACGGTTTTTGTTTTTTCTTCCGGAGATGACTTGGAGGACATTGCGTCTCCTTTTTTTATTTTGACTGGGACGATCTTACAATCAAAGGGTGGCGGAGGTCAAAGGCCTCTTTTAGGAAGGGTTTTTGGGTGTTGTGATTTGATGATATTCCCCTTTGGCGGAGGAACCTGCGGAGAGCGCAAAGGTGGCCCCTTCTTGGAGTGTCATCGCCGTCCGGACGATCCGGCTTCTTTCGACAATATGGATCGCGCCGAGATAGAGGTGATTGCTCGGGATGAAGACCGTGGCCAGTTCGCGCCGGCGGCCGTCCTCCTGCGTCAGGGTGAACTCCCCCGTCAGAAAGCCGGCGCTGAACCCCCCGCCATCAAGCTGCTCGATCAAGACAAACTCCTTAAACCCGGCAGGGTTGTTCGGATTGAAGCTCTCGACGATCTGCTTGATCCCCCGATAGAGTCCCTTGAAGATCGGAAGCCGTTCCAAGAGCCGGTCCATCCATCCGAGAAAGAGGGCGCCGGTGACGCTTCCGACGATCAAACCGGTGGCGAAGATAACCAACACGGTCGCCGCCACCCCCAACCCCCAGATCTCCACCCCGAAGACCTTCTGAATCCAGGGCTGGGCGATATTGTCGAGCGTCTGGAAAAGCCAGATCAGGAGGGTGATCGTAAGGTAGAGGGGGAGCAGGGCGACCAGTCCGGTCAATAGGATGTTCCGAAGCTGTTTCATTCGTCTGCTCCGATGTTTAAATCCCCCATCCGCCGCTCAAATGGATGTTTCCGCCGGTGACATAACGTGCCTCGTCGGAGAGGAGAAAGCGGGTCGCCGCCACCGCGTCGGGGATCTCTCCGACATAACCTGCGGGGATATTCTTCACCATCGCCGCCAATTCCGAATCAGGAGCGCTTCCCGATCGGATAAAGCCGGGAGAAATCGCATTCACCGTGATCCCGTGCGGCGCAAGGAGCTTTGACAAAGAGCGGGTGAGAATCAAAATGCCTACCTTGGCGATGTAGTGCGCCGTGAGATTCGGCTGACCGATCATCTGGTCGGCATTCGCCATGCTGAAACTGACGATCCGCCCCCATCGTCGCTCCTTCATTCCGGGGGCGACAAGCCGGCTCAGATAGAAGAGGGGGTGGAGATTGTGATCGAACATTTCATGCCATCCCTCGATCGTTTCTTCCAAGAGATTCACCCGGCGATACGGTCCGGCGGCATGGATCAAGGCATCGATCCGGCCCCAGGTTTCTTCCACCCGCCGGATGAATCGGTCGGCCTCCTTCGGATTGGAGACGTCGGCCCGAATGGAAAGCCCGCCGACCCCCTTTTTCTCTATCGCCGCCGCCGTCTCATTCGCTTCCTTCTCGCTTGTCCGATAACAGAGGGCAACCGACCATCCCCGATCGGCGAGATCGAGCCCGACTGCCCGGCCGATCCCCTTCGCTCCCCCCGTGATGACGGCGACCCTGTTCGACATGGCGATTCCATTCGACAATCAAAAAATCTCCGAGTCCTGTATATTCCAATTTGCGCCGACAGTCAATATTCGGTGAGATGTCTCAAGAACAGAGATGGGAATTCTTGCAGAAAGAGTGAAAGAAGAGGAATTAGGTGGATTGTTTCCGCGCACGGAGGAGTTCGATGATGCCAGGCAAGAGGGAGACGAAGATGATGCCGAGAACCACCAGCGTGAAGTTCTTCTTGACGATCGGGATGTTTCCGAAGAAATAGCCACCAAAGAGAAAAGAACCGATCCAGAGAATCCCTCCGCCGATATTATAAGCAGTAAAGTGCCGATAGCTCATTCGGCCGATCCCTGCAACAAACGGGGCGAACGTCCGGATGATCGGGACGAACCGTGCCAGGATGATCGTTTTACCACCATACTTCCGGTAAAATGCCTCGGTTCGGTCGAGATGTTCCCGTTTCAAGAATCGGAGATCGTCCCGGTAAAAAACCTTCGGTCCGACCCAGTGGCCGATCCAGTAGTTGACCCCATCTCCCATTACGGCGGCGATGCTCAGGAGGACGAAAAGCGATCCGACATTGAGCGAGGTCCCTGCGGCAAGGGCGCCGACGCCGAAAAGAAGTGAGTCTCCCGGAAGGAAAGGGGTGATCACCAAGCCGGTTTCGCAGAAGATGATCAGGAAGAGGATCAGATAGGTCCAGAGGCCGTACTGCTCCAAAACCGAGGAGAGGTGCCGGTCGAGGTGGAGGAAAAGGTCGAGGAAGGCGTTAACGAACTCCACGGGGCTCCATCGCGGCGCATTCTTCGACGAGGGCCCGATGTTCCTCGCATCCGATGACCTGTTGGATTTCTTTTGTTTTGGGGCGATGCCGGGGAAGAAGGAACCGTTCTTTCAACCGGAGAATCCGATTGAGCGATTCATCAATTTGCGCCTCACGGATCGTTCCCTTCTCGACCGCATGGGTCAGCGCTTCGATTGCCCCCTTTTGTTCCTCGACCGAGTGACAGATTAAGAGGAGGTCCGATCCGGCCTGGATCGCCTTGACCGCCGCCTTCGGGACGGTGTTTCCTTCGGTGATCCCCTTCATCTCCAGATCGTCTGTGATGACAAGGCCGTTGAACCCAATTGTCTTTCGGAGGAGGCGGGTGACGATCTTTTTGGAGAGGGAGGCCGGATACTTTTCATCGATTTGAGAATAGAGGATATGGGCGGTCATGATCGCTTCGAGCCGGTTTTCGATTGCATGGATGAACGGTTTCAGTTCCAGGTCAACCAGCCGGTGGAGGGGATGATCGATTCGGGGGAGGGTTTTATGTGAATCGGCGGAGGTATCGCCATGTCCCGGAAAATGCTTGCCGCAGGCGATGATCTTTTGATCAGTGTGCGCGGCGATGACCGCCAGCCCATGTTTTGCGACGAGGGTTGGACTTTTGCCGAACGAGCGATCGCCGATGACCGGATTCTTCGGGTGGGTGTCGACATCGAGAACCGGGGCGAAATTCATGTTGATGCCGACCGTGGCCAACTCTTTCGCCATTGCGGATGCGGTGCGGTAGGTGAGGTCGATCGAATCCCGCTCTCCGATGACGCGCGCCGCTGGAAATTGCGTAAAAGGGGGAGGAAGCCGGGAGACCCGTCCTCCTTCCTGGTCGATTCCGATGAAGAGGGGTGCGTCGGTCGAAAGTTTCTGGAGTGATTCGGTCAGTTTGGCGCATTGAAGAGGGTCTTTGATGTTACGAGAAAAGAGGATGACCCCTCCGATACGATCCTTGGCGATCAACTCCTGAATCGTTTTGGAGGGGGTGGTTCCGTCGAATCCAACCATCAGGAGCTGACCGATTTTTTGCGATAATTTCATCCTCTCCCCTTCCTTTTTTGTTGTTTGGTGAGGTTCGTTAAATATTGAACCAGGAGGCGAAGGCCGGTTCCGGTCGATCCCTTTGGGATGTAGGGCCGTGGCTTTTCGCTGTTCCAGGAGGTTCCGGCAATGTCGAGGTGGATCCACGGCGTCTCTCCGACAAACTGCTTCAGAAAAAGGGCCGCCGTAATGCTCCCTCCCGGCCGGCCGCCGGTATTCTTCAGGTCGGCGATGTCGCTCTTGATCTGATCGAAATAGACATCCCAGAGTGGCATCTTCCAGACCCGTTCTCCGGTCTCTTCGCTCGCCTTCTCAATTTGCTCCGTTAGTTTTGCGTCGTTTCCGAAAAGCGCCATCGCGTGGTTCCCCAGCGCCACGACGCAGGCACCGGTGAGGGTGGCAAGATCGATCAAGGCGGCCGGTTTGTAGCGCGCGGCATAGGCGAGGGCGTCGGCCAGACAAAGCCGACCCTCCGCATCGGTATTGATGACCTCGACCGTCTTCCCGGAGAGGGTGGTGACAACATCTCCGGGATGGATGGCGGTTCCGCTCGGCATATTGTCGGTGGCCGGAAGGATGCCGACAATCGAGAGGGGGAGTTTCATCTGCGCCGCCACCCGCATCGTTCCCAAGACCGTCGCCCCGCCAGTCATGTCGTATTTCATCTGCTCCATGTTTTCGGCCGGTTTGAGGGAAATCCCCCCTGAATCGAAGGTGACCGATTTTCCGACCAGGACCACCGGCCTTCCTTTTTTCTTCCCTCCGTCATATTCCAGGACGATGAATTTCGGCGGCTCGACCGTTCCGCGGGCGACCCCCAACAGCGCCCCCATGCCGAGGCGTTCCATGTCGGAGCGATCGAGAACCTCCACGCGAAGGGAATGGTCGGCGGCGATTTTTTTTGCCTCTTCAGCAAGGCGGCTCGGCGTGACGACGTTGGACGGACTGGTGCAAAGATCCCGAATGTAACAAACCCCCTCTCCGATTGTCTTCCCCCGTAGGACCCCCATTTGAACCTCGACAATCTTTTTCTGGTCCGGTTCGATCAGGGTGCATTCACGGATTTCTTTGGAGAAGGATTGACGGTCGGTCTTATAGACTTGAAATTGATAGAGGCCGAGGAGGATCCCTTCAACCATCGCCTGGGCCAATTCCCCTGTTTTGGTGCGAGGGATTTCCTTTCCGTGAATTTGGGTGGCGAATTGGGTCAGCCCCGCATCCCGGATCTGGGTGGCGGCCCGGCCCATGCACTGGCGGATTCGATCGAGGGTTGCTTCGGTTCGTTTTCCCAAGCCCAGGAGAAGAAGACGGGGAGAGGCGATCTTATGATCGGTTCGGACGATGAGGGCTTGAAGAAATTTTCCGGAGAACTCCTCCGAGGCGATGACCTCTTGGATTTTTCCGCCAATCGCACGATCGATCTGCACCCCCTCTGGAGGGAGCGGTTCACCTTCGTAATGACCGAGAATCAAGATCTCGGTTGGCTGTTTGGTCAGCGGTCCCCGTTGGACTTTAAATTCCATCGACCCCCCTTTAGTCTCATGCGTTCGCTGGTAAAAAATCTATACCCCACGCATTTCGGGGCTCCAGATATATTTGTGGAGCTGAAGCTGAAACCGAACCGGAAGGTTTTCTTCGAGGATCCACTCGGCCAATTGTTGCGGATCGATCTGGTCGAAGACCGGCGAGAAGAGAATGGGCCGCTCCTGTATATCGGGGTGTCTGGCGAGAACCGCTTTGGCCCAGTCGAAATCGGCGCGATCTCCGATGACGAATTTGACCTCGTCGGTTCTTTTCAACTGCTTCAGGTTATCCCAATGGACGGTATGGCTCATCTTGCTGCCGGGACATTTGATGTCCATGACGATCACCGCTCGGGGATCGACCCGGCCGATTGGGATGCTTCCGCTTGTTTCAATCAGAACCTGAAAACCTTCGTCAAGAAGTCTTTGGATCAGAGAATAGACCTCTTCTTGGAGAAGCGGCTCTCCGCCGGTGACCTCCACCAAACGGCACCCGTAGCCACGGACCTCTTCCAGGACCGACTCGACCGACCGCTCCATCCCCTCGCCAAAGGCATATGTCGTATCGCACCAGACGCATCGGAGGTTGCATTGGGCGGTTCGGACGAAAACGCAAGGAAGACCCGCGTAGGTCGACTCTCCTTGGACGCTCTTGAAGATTTCATTAATCTTCATGGGGAATGTGGAAAATTTCTTCGTTTGCGAGATGAAAGATGGGAAGATCGTTCTCGCGGCGCTCTGTGAGACGCCGATCTTTGATTCGCCGTTGGTGATGGCGACGATCGATCCCTTTGAAAGGATTGGTTCCCTTCCGCCGATCGGGTCCGTAGCCGCGTATGATTTGGCGTCGTTCGCTTTGGCGTCGCTCCACGCCTGGCCTCCAAAACGGTTGAATTTTAACAGGTTAATGGAGAGCGGTCAAGCTGCTATCTCTGCTTTAGGGGCGGCCTTCTCCGGCTTGACCGCTTTCTTTGAACCATGCTAAGATCCAACACTTTTATAGGCGGAAGATCTCTTTGTGAAAGAATGGCGGCGATTCGAGGCATAGAACTCGGTAAACTTTTCCATCATTTTCAGGTATTGAACCAGGTTTCATTTGAGGTGAAGGAGGGTGAGTGTTACGCCCTTTTTGGACAAAACGGGGCCGGGAAAACGACTTTGTTAAGAATCCTGGCAACCCTTCATCGTCCGACCACCGGCCAATTTGAGATCATGGGCCATGATGGACTTCGTGAAAAGATGAAGGCGCGCGAACTGCTCTATCTCATCAGCCACGGTTCTTACCTTTACGATAACCTGAGTGTCCTGGAAAATATTCGATTTGCGATCGGTCTCCGTGGTGGGTATTCTTCCGATCGGGAAATCAAACTGGCCCTCGATCGGGTTGGAATCGGCCCCTTTGGCTTACTGAAGAGTCGATATCTCTCGGCGGGAATGAAAAAACGCTTGGCGATCGCCAAGGCGATGTTGGTTAAACCGAAGGTCCTGCTGTTGGATGAAGCCTATGCCTCGTTGGATGAGCGAGGGATCGAGATGATGAATGCCTATATTCGGGAGGTCACCCGAGAGGGGGCGGCCGTTTTGATCACCGCCCATGACCGGACAAAGACGGCCGAGGTGGCGCATCGTGTCGGCGTGTTGAACCGGGGGGTGTTGAAGGAATGGACCGTGAAGGAAATGTTGGCGGCAGATGCACTTTTTTAGCGTGATTCGATGGATTGCCTGGAAAGACCTCTTGAGCGAACTCCGAAGCCGCGAGAACATCTCTTCGATGTTTTTTTTCGCCCTGATCGTCATTTTTATTTTCAGCTTCAGTTTTTCGATGGATCCGAAGACGACGAGGGAGTTGATGCCGGGGATTATTTGGATTGCCTTCGGTTTTACCGGAATTCTCGGTCTTGGAAAATCATTTTTGGCCGAAGTGGAAAACGATTGCCTCGAATATTTCCAGATGGTCCCGGTTCAAAAAGGCGCGATTTACCTGGGGAAGCTTGCCGGGAACCTGCTTTTTATGCTCATCGTCGAAGTCATTCTTTTTCCATTGTTTATCCTCTTCTTCAATCTGGATGTACTTGAAAAAATTCCGATGATTCTGTTAATATTTGTGGCAGCGACGATTGGTCTTTCGGCGTTAGGCACCCTCTTCTCCGCCCTGACGGTTCAAATCCGAGCACGGGAGGTGATGTTCCCGATCCTTCTCCTGCCGTTGTCGGTTCCGGTTTTCATCGGCGCGGTCGAATCGACCCGCGGCGTATTCAACGGCGACCCACTCTCGCTTTACTTGGATTGGATTCGGTTGCTGATTGTTTTTGATCTGATCTTCGTGGTCGTCTCGTTTTGGGTTTTTGAATTCGTTTTGGACAATTGAGAATGCTTGCAAGTCGTTTCATCGGAAGGCTTCAACGATATCAAGGGTGGTTTGGCGTCACCGCTGCGGTTTTGATCATGGTCGGCCTCTATACGGGGCTCGTCACCTCTTCTTCCGACTACTATCAGGGGGAGGTCGTTCGGATCATGTATGTCCATGTCCCCTCCGCGCAAGGGGCGATGCTGGTTTATACCATTCTTTTCGGTGGAAGCATTTGGTATCTTTGGAAACGCGACCCGGTGGTTGACAACATGTGCCATGCCGCCGCGGGGATCGGTGTTTTTTTTACGGTGGTCGCCTTATTAACCGGATCGATTTGGGCGAAACCAACCTGGAACACCTGGTGGACCTGGGATCCGCGGCTCATATCCTTCGCCATCATGCTTCTGATTTTGGTGGGATATTTGATGCTTCGAACCTTCCTCGATGATAAAGAAAAAGAAGCAACCTACTCGGCCGTGCTGGCCATCATCGGTTTTATCGATCTCCCGATTATTCATTTCTCCGTTGAATGGTGGAGGACGCTTCACCAACCCCTCTCCGTCTCGACGCGGGGAGTGAGCATCGCCTCGGATATGCTGATCCCCTTACTTCTCATGTCGGTCGGTTTTTACCTCCTCCTCACCTATATGTTGATGGTCCGGACGCAGATGCTCTATCTACAGCGATTGCTGGAGGCGAAACAAGGGCGGATGCTCAGTAAAGCGCATCTATGAAGTGGCTTTATCTTCGATGGGGCCTGATTTTTCTTGCGGCGATGACCGTCAGTCTCTTTGGGGTCCGGCGATATGATCGGGATGTGAAGGCGATTTCCCCGGAGCGTCTTCTCAGAGCGCGTCCCACTGAGGTGGTTCGCGTGATCGGAAGGGTTGAGGCCGGAACTATTGTCAAGGGAGAGGGAGGAAAGCCGATGGCCTTTCAACTCTCCGGAGAAGGGGAACGGATCTCGGTCCGATATCGTGGGGATGACACCGAGAACCTCCGGGACTTGAAGACCTTGGTGATGATTGGAAAATGGGATCCAACCACGCAGATTTTCGAGGGAGAAAGAATCGGCCTGACACCGAATTACGGATTCATCACCGCCGCTTATCTAGTGGTGTTGGTTCCACTCGGGTTGTTTCTTTTTGGTATGGAAAGGAAAGTGGCGCGGCTTTATATCCTCATTAAAGAAGAAAAAGTTTATCAGCCGGAGGGGCAAGCTTGAGAGGGGGGAAGCGAACGGCGATCATCATCAGTATCGCCCTTGTTTTGGGCGGTCTCGGTTATTTGGCCTTCGGAAATTTTGGGGAGAACCTGGTCTATTTCGTCACCCCATCCGAGGTCGTTGCCTTTTCGCCCGACCACTTTGGGAAAAAGGTCCGGGTGGCTGGAATGGTGGTAAAAGAGAGCATGAAAGCGATTCCGAATACCCTCAAAATTAATTTCGAATTAACCGACGGGGCCGAGCGAATTCCGGTGACCTTCGAAGGGGTTCCTCCCGATCTTTTCAAAGAGGGGCAAGGGGCGGTGGTCGAAGGGTTTTGGGATCACGATCAGGTTTTTCATTCTCATATGATCATGGCAAAACACTCGGAAGACTACATGCCGGTTGAAATGAAGAAGGCGGGGGGCAAACTTCCGACGAAGGATTTCTTCAAGACCCTGAAGGTCGAATAAAATTTTCACAGGCCGGTAAAAAGCGGAGGTCCAAATCGAATGATCATTGAAATCGGCCATTTCGCCGTGATCACGGCGTTGGTTCTGGCGGTCGTCGGGATCGTTTTCCCGATCGTGGGGCTGAGGCGGCGCGATGCGGTCTGGGTGGAGACCGGGCAGCAGGCGGTCCTCCTCAACTTCATTCTCATCTCGGTCGGCATGATTGCGATGATCTATTCGTACTTGATACAGGACTATTCGGTCAAGTATGTCTACGCCACCTCCAACAGCAAGTTGCCGATCTTCTACAAAGTGGCGGGTCTCTGGGGAGGGCATGAAGGGTCTCTACTCCTCTGGGCCTGGATCTTATCTCTTTTCTGTATGTTGGCCACCCGGATTCATTGGAAGACCCAACCTGCCGTCATGCCATACCTGATCTCCATACAGTCAACAGTATTAACCGGGTTCCTCCTCCTGATCCTCTTTCTCTCCAATCCTTTTGAACGGATCTTTCCGATTCCGGTCGAAGGGAGGGATTTGAATCCTTTGCTGCAAGACCCGGCGATGGTCCTCCATCCCCCCTTCCTCTACCTCGGTTATGTCGGTCTCTCGGTTCCGTTTTCCTTTGCGATGGCGGCCCTTTTTTCGGGAAGATTGGGGGAGGAATGGATTAAGGTCACCCAGCGCTGGACTTTGATTGCCTGGCTTTGTTTGACGATCGGTATCCTGATGGGGGGATACTGGGCCTATTATGAACTCGGTTGGGGGGGGTATTGGGGCTGGGACCCGGTTGAAAACGCCGCTTTTATGCCCTGGTTGGTGACAACCGCCTTTCTTCATTCGGTGATGGTTCAAGAGGCCCGAAAAATGTTCAAGGTCTGGAACCTTTTCCTGAGCATCCTTGCCTTTTCCCTCTCACTGATCGGGACCTTCTTGGTGCGAAGCGGTATTCTTTCCTCGGTCCATTCGTTTGCCGCTGATCCGGGCCGAGGGGTCTTCATTCTTGGTTTTCTTTCATTTATGCTCCTTCTTTCGTTCGGCACCCTGATCTTCCGCTCCGCCAAGCTCAAAAGCCAGATCGAAATGGACTCCATCTTCTCCCGCGAGGCGGTTTTTCTCTTCAACAACCTCTTCTTTCTGGTGGCCCTCGTCACCGTGTTTGTCGGTACGCTTTATCCGCTCTTGATGGAGGCGCTTCAATTCCAGAAGGTCTCGGTGGGTCCCCCCTACTACAACACCGTCTTCATGCCGGTGGCGCTCGGGCTGGTCTTTTTAATGGGGATTGGGCCGTACATCCCGTGGCGGAAGGCATCTCCCGGGAATCTGAAAGAACTTTTCTTCGCCCCCGGCTTGATCGCCGCGGGAACCTTGGCGCTTCTTCTGATTGTTGGAATGCGGAGCAGTTATGCCTTGGCCGGTTTGACACTGGTGGCCTTCGTCGGTGCCGCCATCTTCATTGACTTCGTGAAGGTCTCTTCTTTCTGGGCGAAACGAAATCAGACCAGCCCCCTTCAAGGTTTTCTCACCGCATATAAGAAAAGCCCGAAGCGGATCTCCGGGATCATTACCCATATCGGGGTCCTCGTGATGATCATCGGGATCATCTTCTCCACCCTTTATCAAACCGAAAAGGTATTGATTTTGAAACCGGGGGAAGAGGTGGGGCTCGGTTCCTATCGAGCGAAGCTGATCCGGCTGTATGGTGTGGAGGGGGGAAATTGGGCCGGACAGGAGGCGCTCTTTAACCTCTATAAGGGAGAGACGCTGATCGCCCAACTCCGGCCCCAAAAACGCATTTATACCGTTTCCCAAACACCAACCACCGAGACGGCGATTCATCAGGTCTATATGGGGCACCTCTTTTTCACGATTCCGGAGGTGGCTCCGGATGGGAGTTGGGCGCGGGTTCGGGCGCTTCATAACCCCCTCGTCCTCTGGGTTTGGTATGGTGGGGCGATCATGGGGATCGGAGCGATTTTGAATATCTTTAGGAGATCACCCAAGAGGGTGTCGGCGGGAGAATCGGAGGTGACCACAAAGGGAAAGATCGTCCCGGTGCCGAGACCGGCGCGGGAAGGGGTGCTGCAGCATCGGTCGAATCTTCGGACCGGGAGAAAAGAAATATGAAAGAAGCCGCTGAAGTAAAATCCCCTCCTACCGGTGTCCGTGGGTGGCAAATAACATTGCTGGCCGGTATTTTCGGATTGATTATTCTTTTCTATAAAGGGCTCTGGGGGAATCCGTCTTACATTCCTCCCGTCCTCGTCGGAACGGCCGCGCCGGAGATCACCGCGCCCGATCTCTATCAACCGAGAGAGGTGTCGCTCTCTCAGTTTCGCGGTAAGGTAGTGGTTCTCAATTTCTGGGCCTCCTGGTGTCAGGAATGTAAACTCGAGCATCAAAACCTCCTGGCCATTCAAAAGCGATTGGGCCAAGATCCGAATTTCGTAATGCTGGGTGTCAATTATCAGGACAAAGAAGATCTCGCCCGGCAGTATCTGCAGGAACATGGAAACAATTTTGAGCATGTCCGGGATGTCAAAGGAAGAATCTCGATCGACTATGGCGTTTATGGTGTCCCGGAGACCTTTGTCATCGATCAAAACGGGATTATCCGGCACAAACAGATCGGCCCGATTGTCGGAGAAACCTATACCTATTTGGTTGAGCGAGTCATCGAACCGTTATTAAAGGGAAACCTTCCGGCATCTTCATGAGATCACTTTTTTTTATTTTGTGTTTTTTCTTTCTCCTCTCCTCCGTATCGATTGCGCAGAATGTTCAGAATGTGAATGAAGACGCGCTTCAGGTCCGCGTCAAAGAGGTGTCCAAGACCCTCCGCTGCGCCGTCTGCCAATCGGAGTCGGTCTGGGAGTCGAATGCAGAGCTGGCAATCCAGATGCGGGAGATCATCCGAGAACGCTTGATCAAAGGGGAATCGCCCGATCAGATCCGGGCCTATTTTGTCAGCCGATATGGCGATTTCATTCTCCTTAAGCCGAGGGTCTTCGGATTGAACTGGCTCCTTTGGGGGGGACCCTTTCTCCTCTTGCTGATTGGCGGGACTTTTTTGTACCGAACCCTCCGAAAATGGGTGGCCCAGACTGCTCCAGAGTCTTCCGACCTTCCTGATCCCATTGACGAACGGAACCGCCGCCGGATTGAAGAGGAACTCCACTCCCGCGGATTGGACCGGTAGTCGATTCTTTTAGCGAAGGAGTTTTTATGTTTCCAATTGCCGCCGGAACCTTGTTGACACTGGTTGTTTTTTTTCTCTTCCAGCCCTTTTGGCGACGATCGAATACGGGGATGATTGTCGGCGAAGCGGCGGTTTTGGATGAGGAACGGATCGATCTCCAGATCGAAAAAGAGAGCCTTTTAAAAACCCTTTCCGAGTTGGAGGACGACCGTGCCCAGGGGAGGGTTCTCTTAGAAGACTACCAACGGCTCAAGCTCGGCCAGGAACATCGGCTGGTGGCGGTGCTTGACCGGCTCGATCTCCTTGTGGGGACCGGACCTTCTCACTCGCAACCGAAGCAATCGAAAGGGGGCTCTGTACACCCCAGTCTGTTTTTGATCAGTACCCTTGTTCTCACGGTCGGCTTGGGGGCCTTTGGCGTCCGTTCCCTTGTACACTGGAAACTGGAGCGGCAGCAGCTCGCCGAAAGGGGGCAAGGGGCGGCGGGAATGCCTCCGGTCAATCCGGTTGAAATGGTGGCGCGGCTGGAGGAGCGGCTGAAACAGAATCCGAACGATCTTCAAGGCCAGGTGATGGCGGGACGCTCCTACATGACGTTGGAGCGTTGGCAGGATGCGGAGAAGGCCTGGCGCAAAGCGCTGGAACTCGATGATCGCAACCAAGCGGCCCATTACGGCTTGGCCGAAGTTTTGATCCGGATCGCCGATCCGGGTGATCGAAAAGCATTTGAAGAGGCCCTGGTCCATCTTGACAAGTCGTTAATCAAGGCCCCTCAAGATCCGTCAGCCCATTGGGCAAGAGGAGTCGCACTGGTCCACTTGGAGCGATACCAAGAGGCCGACGAGGCCTGGACGGAGGCATATAAATATATTCCTCCGGGGACGGAGAGTGCCGAGTTTGTTAAACAGGCGTTGCAGGATCTCCGGTCGGGCCGTGCACCCCTGTTTTAGGGGACGGGAGTATTTTTGAATAAAAGATATACTATATTGGAACTTACTTGGAGGGACCGTCGTTTTTCTCGAATCCTGTTGCGGCTTTCTCTTGTCCCCTTTTTATTGGTTTCCTTTCTCTTTGGTTGTGTTGCAAAAGGAGAAGAAGAGAAGAAGCCTTCCGTGGTGCCGGTCATCGGGCCGGAGGTTGGTTTTTTGGCCCCCGACTTTCTGGTCAAGAACCTCAAGGGAGGGGCCGCCTCTCTTTCGCAGTACCGGGGGAAGGTGGTTTTGATCAATTTCTGGGCGACCTGGTGTGAGCCTTGCCGGATGGAGATGCCGTCGATGGAGGCGCTCTATCGAAGTTATCCGCGGAGTGAGTTTGAGATCCTGGCCGTTTCCATCGACACGATCGGCGAGCCTCCCGTTCGGGTTTTTATCGAGGATTTTGGATTTTCTTTTCCGGTTTTGATCGACAATTTTTTTGAAGTGAACGACCGATACCAAGTTCGGGTTGTACCGACCAGCATTTTAATCGACCGGAAAGGGGTGGTTGCCAAGCGGGTCCTCGGCGCCAAAGACTGGAACAGCAAGGAGAGCCGGAGTTTGATTGATCAGGTGATTCAGGTGAAGGGGTAACGGCCCTCAAAGCGGGCGATTTTAAAAAAGGAAAGTGAAATGGCGGGAGCTGAGAACGTCTCATTTTTTATCGCTTTTTCGGCGGGGTTTCTTTCCTTTGTTTCTCCCTGTGTTTTGCCGGTGGTTCCTTCCTATATTTCCTATATCACAGGGCTCTCCTTCGACGAGTTGACCTCCGAAGAGGGGAAAAGGCGTGCCAGGGAGATCGCGATCAAGAATTCATTGATGTTCATCGGCGGTTTCTCATTCATCTTTATCAGTTTGGGGGCCTCCGCCACCCTGATCGGCCGCTTTTTTTTGATCTATCAGTCGGCCATCCGGCAGATCGGTGGCATTTTGATCATCTTTTTCGGTCTTTACATCATGGGGCTGATCCGGCCGTCTCTATTGATGCGGGACGCCCGGATCCACTTACAAAGCAAGCCGGCCGGACTCTTCGGCTCTTTTTTGGTCGGGATGGCCTTTGGGGCCGGCTGGACCCCCTGCGTCGGCCCGATCTTGGGTTCGATCCTCCTTTATGCCAGCAGTTCCGGATCGGTTTCAACCGGTATCGCCCTCCTCGCTGTTTATTCCTTCGGGTTAGGCCTTCCCCTCTTTCTCTCTTCCCTTGGTGTGCAATCTTTTCTGACCTATTCGAAGAAGACAACCCGATATATGCGATGGATTTCCGCCGGGAGCGGCGTCTTTCTGGTGGCGGTGGGATTCCTGATCTTCACCAATTCGCTGACCCGCTTGACCTCCTTTTTTACGCAGATCGGGGTCGGCTGGGCGATCGGCCAATGATTCGAGGCAGTCTCTTTTCCCGACACCGATGAAGGGAGGGCCATGCGTCAAGAATTTCTACTGATTCCTCTCTTCTTAATCGGTCCTTCTTTCCTCCATGCGGCGGAGACTCCCAGAAACTATACCTTCGCCGAACTGGTTCAAAAGGAGAAGAAGGCGATCGTCCATATTAAATCAACAAAATTGGCACGGGAGGGAGGGGGACCACTCAAGGATTTTTTCTTTCCTGGAAATCAGCTTCGCTCCGAGGTCCGGGACGGAAGCCTCGGAACCGGTTTTTTCATCGATTCCTCCGGCCTGATTCTCACAAATGATCATGTGATTGCCCCGGCCCATCGCGCGGTCGTGGAAGAGCTGATCGTCGAAACCTCGGACCGCCGCGCGTTTCGGGCGAAGGTGATTGGGAGGGATGTCAAGACCGACGTCGCCCTTCTGAAAATCGAAAAAGGGGGGCCTTTCCACTCGACGGTTCTGGGCGATTCCGATCGCTTGGAGGTCGGGGAGTGGGTGATCGCCATCGGGAATGCTTTTGGGATGGAAGAGACGGTGACGGTCGGTGTTGTCAGCGGGGTGGGTCGGGCGTTGGGAACCGGCCCATACGATAACTTTATTCAGACCGATGCCGCCATCAACGCCGGGAATTCCGGGGGTCCCCTCTACAATCTCCATGGGGAGGTCGTTGGGATCAGCACCGCCGTCAGTACATCGACCCAGGGAATCGGGTTTGCCATTCCGATCGAAATGGTTCGCAAGATTCTTCCATCGCTTCAATCGGAGGGAAAGGTGGTCCGCGGCTGGCTGGGGGTGATGATTCAGCAGTTGACGCTTGAACTGGCCAAAGCATTTAGATTAAGCGATGATCAGGGGGCATTGGTTTCTCAGGTGATGGAGCGGAGTCCCGCAGAACGAGCCGGAATTCTACGGGGAGATGTGATCGTTGAGTACGATGGAAAGACGGTTGGACGGATGCACGAGCTTCCGGCCTTGGTTGCCGAGACGCCGATCGGAAAAACGGTTCCGGTCCGGATTATCCGGGATGGGACCCCGGTTCAATTGAAGGTCAAAATCGTCCGATTGAAGGAAGAAGAGGAAGAATAGGTGCATTACGACGCGATTGTTGTCGGGAGCGGCCCCGCCGGGTCGGCCGCCGCCCTGACCCTCGCGCGGGCCGGGCGATCGGTTCTCGTCCTGGAGAAAGGAAGACATCCTCGCCACAAATCATGCGGCGGAGGGCTTTCGGCCAGGCTTCTTCCCTATCTCGATGAAGATGTCCGAGCGGTTGTTGAAAGAACTGTTCTGAATCTGTCTTTCCGTTTTAAAGACAAAGAAGTCACCGTTTCGTCATCTCGCCCTGTTGCCTACCTGGTTGTCCGCTCCCGGTTCGACGCCTATCTTGCCGACAAGGCCCGGAAGGCCGGGGCCGAAATCCATGAAGCCTCCCCGATGTTCGACTGGCGGGAAACCCCGGAGCGGATCGAGGTTCAAAGCCGGTCCGGCCGGGATACCGCCTCATTCCTCATCGGCGCCGACGGCGCTACCAGCCGCGTGGCGCGGCGGCTCTCACCCGGCTGGAAAAAGCACCTTGCCTTCTCGATTGAAACCGAAGTTCCTTTCCGAAGTAAAGAGGAGAGCGTCTGGATCGATCTGACGATGCCGAAGGGATATGGCTGGGTCTTTCCAAAGGCGTCGGGAGCGGCCATTGGGATCGCCGACTTCGGGGGAAAGGTCAATAAACCTTACACCCTTTACCATGATTTTCTAGAGCGGCAGCGTGATCTCCTAGAACGATATCGCCTCCTTTCGAGCGGGCCAAGCGGGGAGGAGGTTCCGCCGAGCGGGTGTACCATTCCGGTTTATCGCCGTTCATCGTATCCGTTGGCCAAAGGGAGGGTTCTCCTTGTGGGGGATGCCGGAGGGTTGGTCGATCCGCTTTTCGGGGAAGGGATTTATTATGCTGTTCGGAGCGGGCAGATGGCGGGGCGGGTAGTTGCGGCGGCATTGACCGGAGCGGAAGGGATCGAATCGTATGACCGCGAGATCCGGTCGGCCTTTTATCCCGATTTTGAAGCGGCGGCCTGGATGGCGAAGTGGGTCTACGCCTTTCCCGGCCTCTTCCTGGAGATGGTTCAACGCTACCCGAAAGGGAGTGATCTTTATTTGGCGATCTTGCGCGGTGAGGGGGAGTATCGCCGTTTTTGGAAAGAGATCGGAAAGGCGTTTCTGCGGAAATGGTTTCCGATCAGGAATATTGCTGCACGAACCAGCCGACCATGAAAATTCCCATACCGAGCAGGGTGAACTTGAAGAGGAAGCCCATGCTCCCGTCTTGAAGGGCGGAGACGAAGAGGACATTCAGGATCAAGAGGAGTCCTGTCGCTTGGATCATTTTCCCGAGATAGTAGAAGAACTTTCCCATCGGTTACATTTCCTTTGATAACGATTCGAGAACGGCCCGCGTCGCGGGGGATTTGTTTAAGGTATAAAAATGGATTCCGGGGGCGCCCTGGGCGAGGAGGTCGCGGCATTGCGACGTTGCGTGCCGAACGCCCACCCGGATGACCTCCTCCGGCCGATCTTGAACCGATTCCAGTTCCGCCAAGAGCGGCGTGGGAATGGAGGCGCCGCACATTTCGGTGAAGCGTTTCACTTGACCGACGTTGGTGATCGGCATGATGCCGGGAAGGATCGGAACACGAATGCCGACGGCCCGCGCGCGCCTCACAAAATCAAAGTAATGCCGGTTGTCGAAAAAAAGCTGCGTAATGACGAAATCAAGCCCGGCATCGACCTTCAGCTTGAGATGGGCGAGGTCTTTATCGAGGTCTCGACATTCCGGATGTCCTTCCGGGTAACAGGCCCCACTCAATGTAAAATCGTAACGCTTTCGGATATAGGTGACCAACTCGTAGGCGTAGGAGAAACCGTCCGGTGGACGGACGAAGGCCGCTTCTCCTTTCGGAGGATCTCCCCGAAGGGCAAGGAGGTTTTCGATGCCGGCTTCCCGCAATTGTTGTAAGGTTCGGTCGATCTCCGCCCGATCCGAGCCGACGCAGGTGAGATGGGCCATCGTTTCAATCCCGTGTTCGTTCTTGATCCTCCGAACCAGTTCCACTGTCCGTTGCCGGGTGCTCCCTCCCGCGCCGTAGGTAACCGAGACAAAGGCGGGTGAAAGGGCCTTGAGCTCCCCGATCGTCCGGAAGAGGTGTTCGATTCCTTCCTCGGTCTTGGGGGGGAAGAATTCGAACGAAAAAACCGGCCGGCCCGATTCTAAATAAGCTGAAATCCTCATCATTGTAAAAGAAGTCCATGGTGAAATTGATTTCGCGACGAGGGCGGTAAAAAACAAAACCGATTTATCCTAAACGAAATTTTCAAAAACTGGAAGGGGAAAAGTGACCGGGGAGACCGGTTTAATCGATTGGACTTTCTAGGGGGAGATGGAAAGGGATGGCGAGAACGTCATCCTTTTTCCTTTTAACAATAGATCGGTCGCTCCTTCGGCGGTGAGTGGCTTGCTGAAGAAATAACCCTGCATCCCGTCGCACTGGAGCGATCGCAAGAGTACAAGTTGTTCGGCCGTTTCCACCCCCTCGGCGACGACCTTGATTCCGAGGCTGTGCGCCATGTTGATGATCGCCGTGGTGATGGCAGCGTCGTCGGGATCGGTGGTGATCTCCTTGATAAACGACCGATCGACCTTCAACTTCGAAATCGGGAAACGTTTCAAGTAACTCAGAGAGGAATATCCTGTGCCGAAGTCATCGATCGAAAGTTCAATTCCCATCGCGTCCAATTGAGAGAGCGCGGCCGTGGTTGTTTGGAACTTTTGCATGAGGGTGCTTTCGGTCAATTCAAGTTCGAGATCTTTTGCCGAGAGCCCGCTCTCGCTCAAGATCCGCCCGACCATTTCGATCAAATCGATCTGTTGAAATTGACGGCCCGAAAGGTTCACCGTCATCCGAATGACCGGGAGACCCTTTTCCTGCCACTTCTTATTTTGAGCACAGGCGGTGCGAAGAACCCACTCTCCGATCGGAATAATCAAGCCGGTTTCCTCCGCGAGTGGAATAAATTTCGCCGGCGAGACCATCCCCATTTCCGGAGGATGCCATCGGACAAGCGCTTCCATTCCAAACACCTTTCCGGTGGTGAGGTCAACCTGGGGTTGGAAGTGGAGGAGGAGCTCCTCTTGTTCAACCGCTTTACGAAGCCTGTTCTCGAGGGCCAGGCGTTCCGCGATCTTGGCATTCATCTCGGACGTGTAAAATTGAAAATGATTTCTTCCCTGCTCCTTCGCGCGATAGAGGGCGGCATCGGCATTTCGCAATAACTTTTCGGCGTTGTCTCCGTCGTTGGGATAGAGGCTGATTCCAATACTGGGGGTTAGAAAGAGTTCGTGTCCTTCGATAAAGAAAGGGGTGGAAAACATCTTCAGAATCCGTTGTGCGATATGCGGAACATTCTCCGCCTGCTCGATCCCGGTCAGCAGGAGTGTGAATTCATCACCGCCGAGGCGGGCGACGGTATCGCTCTGGTCCAGCATGCGAGCGACCGCATCCCCCCGGCGGAGGCAGGAGGTCAGTCGCTCGGCGACCGCCTTCAAGAGAAGATCGCCGGTGGCGTGGCCCAAAGTGTCGTTGACCAGCTTAAAACGGTCGAGGTCCAGAAAAAGAACGGCAGCGATGCGGCTTTGCCGCGCGGCCGATTTAAGCGCCATCTGGAGATGTTCGATAAAAAACGTTCTGTTGAGAAGGCCGGTGAGGGAGTCGTGATGGGCGAGGTATTGAAGCCGCTCCTCGGAACGCTTGCGTTCGGTGATGTCCCGGATGATGCTCATGACCAGGAGCCCTTCCTCGGTCTGCATCGGTCCGAGACCGATCTCGACAGGGAACTCGCTCCCATCCTTCCGTTTCCCCAACAGCCCCGGTTTACTCCCCATCGGGCGGCGCCGAGGAAGGTCGTTGTAGCGACGGCGATGTTCGACATGCGCTTCTCTCAACCGCTCCGGAAGCAATATTTCCATCGGTTTGCCGAGAATCTCCTCGCGGGCATAACCGAACATGGTTTCGGCCTGTTCATTCATCATCGCAATACCACCGTCGGCATTGACGACCACGATCGCGTCGGGGGCGATCTCCAACAGCCCACGGAACCGGGCCTCCGCCGCCCGCAACGCCTCCTCCGAGTTTTTCCGCTCGGTGATGTCCTGGGCGAGTGAAATGATCCCTCCTATTTGCCCCGCATCATCGAGCAAGACCGAACCGGAGATCAATACGGGAATCCTCCGGCCATCCTTGGCGAGGTAGGTATTTTCAAAAAGGCCGGAGCCGATCCCCTTGAAGGGGGCATCATCGGCGAAGACCATATCGATCGGACGGCCCAAGAGCTCTTCCTTTTCATATCCAAGCAGACGGCAGGTCGCCGGATTGACCTTCTGAATGGTTCCATCCGGATCAATGACGATGAGAGCGTTCATCATATGATCGATGATCGAATCGGCTTCGTCTGTGTGTGTGGGGGATGCGTGATCCGGTTTCACATCTTCTCTTTCAAACGGATTCAACCTTTTCAGGGATATTCCTTAGTTTACTCCAAATCGGTTTCCTGTCAATTTCCCGTGTAGAGCGAGGATCGCCGATAGGCGTCGCCCAGGGTCTTCAACAAAACCACCCCCACCGCCGCTCCCGGTATCGCAAGAAGGATTCCGATGAAGCCGAAGAGATCTCCTCCGATATAGATGGCGGCGATCACCACGAGGGGACGGAGGCCCACCTGATGTCCCATCACCCAGGGAGCGATGACCATCCCTTGAATCGACTGGATTGCCGCAAAAAGGAGGAGGATATAAAAGGGGTGAAGAAGGTCCTGAAATTGAAGAAATCCGACCAGGGCGGAGAGAGAGAGCCCGACGGTGAAGCCGACATAAGGAACGATTTCTCCGACGGCGCTCAAAATTCCCAAGATCAAGGCGAGGTCGAGCCCGATGAGGCGGAGACCGATTCCATATAATATCGCCAGAAAAAGAATAATGAGAAGTTGTCCCCGAATGAATCCGCTGAGTGATCGGTCGATCTCCTCGAACCGTTTCTTCGCTTCTTCCTGGTATCTCGGTGGGATATAAGCCAAAATCACTTTTTTGATCCGGTCGAAGTCGCTGAGAAAATAATAAAATGCGAAGGGGATCACGATCAGGTTGACCAGCGCCCCGAAGAGCCGGGCGGTGTTGGAAAAGAGCGAGCCGACGAGGGCGGTGAGCGGCTGGACGATTGTTGCCCCTTCCTCTTTCAACCGGGGAAGAAGAGCCGCCGAGACCTCTTCGAAGGTCTTTGGAATAGAGAGACCGAACCGATGTTCCAAGGCCGGGAGGAGGGTCGTTTGGAGATATTGCAAGTATCGCGGGATTTGCTCCAGGGCGAGGGTCAGTTCCTTTTGGATGATCGGAATGATGACAAAGAGGAAGAGAACGACCCCTGCGAAGAGAAGGGTCAATAGGAACCAGATCGCCAGGAAGCGACGGATCCGTCGCCGTTCCAGGAAGGTGATCATTGGGTCGAAGGTGTAGGCGAGGAGGAGGGCGATGAGGAAAGGGACCAGGATGCTTCTCGCAAAATAGATCACCCCGATTCCAAGCGCCGAGATCGCAAACCACCCCCACCGTGTTTCTCGTTTTGATTCCGCCATTGCTCTGATCCTTCGTTTACTCACACATCGTATCCCAAATCAAACGCGGGATCAATTCCACTGGTCCATCACGGCAAACTCTATTTGCTTCCCTTTCTTGGTTTTAGTATCATCGGAAAAGTGCGGGAAAAACGGGGGAGGGAAGAATGAGCCGGGAGCATCCGTTTTGGATCGGGGGGAAGTGGGGAGAATCGGCCGAGTCCGTGGAGGTGATCAATCCCTATGACGGTCGGCCGGTTGGCACGACCTATTCGGCATCGGCGACCGATATAGAGAGGGCGCTCACCGCCGCCGTCGAGGGCTTTCGGGAGATGCGTCGGCTTCCGGCCTACCGCCGCGCCGAGATCTTGCATGGGATTTCAGAGGGCTTGAAGCGCCGCCAAGAGGAGGTGGCCCGAACCATCACCCTGGAGTCGGGAAAGCCGATTGTCGATGCGCGAGGAGAGGTGGCTCGCGCGATCAATACCTTCCAGGTCGCTTCGGAAGAGGCGAAGCGGATCGAGGGGGAGGTGATTCCGCTTGATCTCATGCCGGGATCGGAGGGGCGGGTCGGGATCACCCGCCGTTTCCCGATCGGGCCGATTGTCGGGATTTCGCCGTTTAACTTCCCGTTGAATCTGGTGGCGCACAAAGTCGCTCCCGCCCTCGCCGCCGGAAACGCGATCTTGCTGAAACCGGCGCCGAAGACCCCGTTGACCGCCCTTCTCCTCGCGGAGATCATCGCTTCGGTCGGCGTTCCCGACGGGGCGGTCGGCATCTTTCTTTGTTCCAACGAATTGGCCGAGCGGATGGTCCTCGATCCGAGGGTGAAGATGCTCAGTTTTACCGGAAGTGCAGCGGTCGGATGGCATCTCAAGGAAAAGGCGAACAAGAAACGGGTGGTTCTCGAGTTGGGAGGGAACGCCGGAGTGATCATTCAGGCCGATGCCGATCTCGATTTTGCCGTCAAACGCTGCACAGTCGGCGGTTTTTCGTATGCGGGACAGGTTTGCATCTCGGTCCAACGGATTTTTGTTCAGGAGCCGATCTACGACCGTTTCTTGGAGGCGTTCATCCGCCAGGTCAAATCGCTTTCGATCGGTGATCCGCTCGATGAAAAGACGGCGATGGGGCCGATGATTCATCTCGATGCGGCGGAGCGAGCCGAGCGGTGGATCGGAGAGGCGGTTTCTCAAGGGGCGAAAATCGCCGTTGGCGGAAAGCGGTCGGGGACGCTTCTGGAACCGACGGTCTTGACCGACACGACCCCCGACATGCAGGTCAATTGCCAGGAGGTCTTCGCGCCGATCGTGACGGTGACTTCCTATCGGGATCTCGATGAAGCGATCGCCCGGGTCAACCGATCCCCCTATGGTCTTCAGGCCGGTCTCTTCACGAGGGATCTGAAAGAGATCTTTCATGCCTTTGAGGAGATCGAAGTCGGCGGCCTGATCGTGAACGACGTCCCCACTTATCGGATCGATCATATGCCGTATGGGGGGCTGAAAGAATCGGGGGTCGGCCGTGAAGGGGTTCGATATTCGATCGACGAGATGACCGATCTCAAGCTCATGGCGCTCAACCTAAAGTAAGGAGACCGAACCGATTGATGGAACAACGCCGCGCAAAAATTGTCTGCACACTCGGTCCCGCCACCGCCTCCGAGGAGATGATCGGCCGGTTGATCGCCGCCGGGGCCGACATGCTCCGTCTGAATTTTTCTCATGGTCTTCAGGAAGAACATGGAGAGACGATCCGGCGCATCCGGAGGGTCGCGGAAAAAAAGGGGAAGCCGGTCGCCATTCTTCAAGACCTTCAAGGTCCGAAGGTTCGGGTCGGTCTCTTAAAAGAGAAGGCGGTTTTGCTGAGAAAGGGGGCCTTCTTTGATCTCTTGCGGGGATCTTCCCTCGGAACCGAGAGGGGCGTTTCAATCGATTATCCCGATCTCTACCAGAAGGTCGCGCCAGGGGATGCGGTCTTAATCAACGACGGTCAGATCGAGCTTCGTGTGCTCCGGATTGTCGACGAAAAGATCCATTGCCGTGTCGTCGGCGGGGGAATCCTTCAGCCTCACAAAGGGGTGAACGTTCCCGGCCGAGACCTGGGCCTCCCTTCGCTCACGTCGAAAGATCGGGCCGATCTGAAATTCGGCCTTGCTCAGGGGGTGGACTATATTGCCCTCTCGATGGTCCAAAGGGCGGAAGACCTCCTTGCCATCCAGCGGTTGATCCGGAAGGAGAAGAAAGAAGTCCCGGTGATTGCCAAGCTGGAGCAGGCGATGGCGATCGAGCATCTCGACGAAATCATGAAGGTCGCCGACGGAGTGATGGTGGCGCGGGGAGACTTGGGGGTGGAGCTTCCGCTGGAAGAGGTCCCCCTCCTTCAGAAGGAGATTATCAAAAAAGCAAACGAGTCGCATATTCCGGTCATCACCGCGACCCAGATGCTCGAATCGATGATCGAGCGCCCCCGGCCGACCCGGGCCGAGGCCTCGGACGTTGCGAACGCGATCATCGATGGGACCGACGCCGTCATGCTCTCGGCCGAGACCGCGACAGGAAAATATCCGGTGGAGGCGGTCGAAACGATGGCCCGGATTATCGTTGCCGCCGAACGGCGTCGGCCGCCGGTCTTCGATCGCCGACTCCAGCAAGGACTTCCGGTGCTGAGGGCGGTCAGCGCGGCCGCCTGCCAACTTGCCTGGCAGATGAACGCAAAGGCGATCGTCACCTCCACCTTGACCGGAGGGGCGGCCCTGCGCCTTTCCAAGTATCGTCCGGTCAGTCCGATTTTGGCCTTTACCCCTTATCCCGAGATTGAGCGTCGGATGAGCCTTTACTGGGGGGTGACCCCTCGAAGGATGCCATTATTGAAAAACAGCGATGACATTTTTAAGGAATTCGTCCGGGCGATGGATGGGAGTCGATTGGTCAAGCGGGGAGATCTTTTGGTGATGGTCTCTCGCTCTCCTTGGGTCGGGGTGACGGCGGCGAATGATTTAATCAAGGTCCATCAGGTGGAGTAAGGGAGTTTTTTGAAACAAAAAAACCCCAGAGAGAACCCTGGGGTTTTTTTGTTTCAGACCGTCAATGACGATGACTAGATCTTTGTGACGTTCGCCGCTTGTGGCCCTTTTGCGCCGCTGGTCACTTCGAAAGAAACCTCCTGCCCTTCTTCCAGAGACTTAAACCCTTCTCCTTGAATTGCAGTGAAGTGAACGAAGATGTCGTTTCCATCTTCTTGGGTGATAAAACCATACCCTTTGCTGGCGTTGAACCACTTTACACGACCCTTTGCCATATTACTAACTCCTCCTTGTTTGGTGAAGACGGGAAATAAGGCCCGTCAATGAAGCAAATATTTTGCGTGAGCAACAAACCAACACCTCGGTCGGGTCATCGCGGCCTTGCAAAATGATTTGCATTGACGGGATTCTATAATAAGGTCAAAAAAAGTGTCAAGCATTATTTTGGCGATCGGGATCGTTTGCTCGGAAAAGATTTTTTTGGATTTGAAATTTTGACAAACCCTTTTTAGTTGAGTATTTTGAGTGTCCCTTCAATGTTGAATAGAGGAGGTCGACGATGGTGCCGGTGAAGCTGGTGATGCAAAAGAAGATCCTCAAGGTGAGGACGGGAACATCCGTCAAGAAGGTGGCGGAGATGATGCGGGACCAACAGATCGGCAGTGTGTTGGTGGCCGATAAAAAGGGGTATACCGGGATTATTACCGACGCCGACATCGTTCGGCGGGTCACGGCGGAGGGACTTGATCCGAAGAGCACCCCGGTGGAAAAAGTGATGACGGCGCCGCTTCTGGCAATCGAATCGACCCGGTCGGTGGTCGATGCGAACGACATCATGGACCAGGAACATGTCCGTCACCTCGGCGTGATCGAGAAGGGAAAGATCATCGGCGTGATTTCGGTGAGGGATCTCCTTCGACATGTCTATGGGGGATGGGGATTCGTCTGAAGCAAGTTCCCCCCCTTTCCATATCCTGTCATTTCCAGATATCCCTTCCCGGAGATCGGGTGATCCCCCTTTGTCCCGCGGAATCGGCTTGCCCCTTCCCAATAGATCACCCGCGTGCTTCGAGCGGTGATCAGTTCTTGGTATTCAAGAAGCGGTTCTGATTCGAGGAAAATCTGCTCGGAGGGAATGGTGATCCGCCAGCGCACGGGGTAGGTTCCCCCGCTGGCTCCGCTCTTCCAGTTTCCGAGGGGGGTGAGTTCAAAAGCGGCCGCTTCAATATGGCGAGCCGTTCCGTCCGGGGCGATTGCCGTTCCGCTGGAGACCAGATCTTTCCCTCCCGCCACGGTCCGGATCTGAAAAAGCATCCACTCACTTCCGTCATCCAGTTGAATTGAAAACCAATCCCAGCCGACCTGCTGTTTGTTGAGAAGGCTGCTGCCAAACTCGTGATCCATCCAACTGAAGCCGGAGACGGCCGATTTTTCCCCGTCGATCGAAAGGGTCCCCTTCGTGTCAAGCCGTGTGAAGGAGTAGTAATAAGAAGCCTGCCCTGCCTCGTTTCCTTTTCGGCTGATCCCGTCGGTTCCATGAATGACAAGCGGCTTGACCGGGTTCAGGGTCAGATCGATTTTGAAAGAGCGCTCCCCCTCTTTCTCTTCGGCCAGGAGATGGATTGTCCCGTCGTTTTCCTGGACCGCCCGCCAGCGATCGATCCAGACCGCAAGCCGGTCCGATTCCGCACCGGCCTTTCCGAGCGCCGCCCGGCTGATTTTGTCGGCATAGCGAAACCGCTTCCGGCCAGGATCGGTCAGGGCGAAGTGGGCGACGTAGAGGTCCCGGACGGCCCAGCGGGAAGGGTTTTCGTTTCCTTTCAGATGCTCCATCCCCCTTCTGAAAAAGGTCAGCTCATAGCCGTATTCTTTCCCGCCGGCGATCAGGTTTCCGGTGAAGTACCACCACTCGATTCGGAAATCGGGGTGTGCTCCGTGGTCCCTCGGAAACAAAAAGCGATAGCCAGGCTCGGCATTCTTGAACCGCTCCGCGGCCGGTGATGAAGCGGTAAGGAGAAGAATTGCCGAGAGGAGGGAGAGAAGTTTCGTGAGGTGCTTACTCATATGCAATCGCCTTCGTGACCTCCAGTTGCGCCCCCTTACGCGCCGGGAAGTAGCCGGCGAGCAGCGCCGTCGCCGTCGCCAGGAGAAAAGAGTGAACGATCACCGAAGGGGGATAGTGGAAGAGGAGTGTCCAACCGAACGACTGTTTGTTGATCACGAAGATCAGGAGGAGCGAGAGAAAGAGGGCGCAAAAGAGGGAGAGGATCTGGCCGATGACCCCCATATAAAAGGCTTCGATCAGGACGATCCGAACCACCTGGCCTCGTGAGGCGCCGATGGCCCGCAAAACCCCGATCTCCCGGCGCCGCTCCAGGATCGAGACGAAGAGGGTGTTGGTGATTCCAAGGAGGGCGATGACGACGGCGATCCACTCCAACGCATAGGTGACCAGGAAGGTCTGATCGAAGATCCGTAAGATCTCTTTTTTGAAGTCGACCTGCGTGATGAAGGTCAGGCCGGTTTCCCCGCCCCAGCGCCCAAGAAGCGTCTCCCGCACCGCTTCCGCTGCGAATCCTTTTTTCAGATAGATGCCGATCACGTCGATCCGGTCGTCGCCCCAGAGCCGGTGAAGAAGCGCCCGGTCGATCACCATCTTCCCCCCGTCGGTGCTGTATTCGTAGAAGACCCCGGCGATTTGAAGCGGGATCTTTCCTTCCGGAGCGGGAACCTCGATGACATCTCCCTCGCGGAGGTGGAACCGGTGGGCGAAGACTTCGGAGATCAGAACCTTTCCTTCCCGCACGGCTTGCCGGATCAGGGTGTTCGAATCACCCGATCGGAAGAGATATCGGCTGTGATCGGCATGGATCGCCAGGTCACGTCCGACCAGGAGGGCCGGCGCTTCTCTCCCCGTATCGGCATTCTCGATGAGAAGGACCGTTCTCTCTCGGTATCCCTCGACCGCCTCGATGCCGGGAACCTGGCCGATCTCTTCGATCAACCGGTTTGGGAGGGTCTCCTCCGTTTTCCCGGAGAGGAGGGAGGCGGGCGCCCCGATGAGATCGGCCCGGATCGTCTGATCGATCCAGAGGATCACCGTCTCCCGGAAGCTCTCGATCATGATGACGACGCTCACCATCATCGCCAACGCCCCCATGAAGGCGGCGATCGTCGGCCCGTTTCGGCGGATCGCCTGTTCCAGATGTCCCCGTGCGATCCGCCAGGAAGGGGGAAGGCGGGTCAGAAGCGGGTCGAGCATCGATGAAAAGAGGAGGATCGCGGGGGGAACGAGCAGGGAGGAGGCGATCAGGAGAAACGCCGCGGAGAGATAACCGGCGACGGGAAGATTCCAGTCGGGAGGAACCTGCGAAAGAAGAAAGGCGATGAGGCCGATGATCGCCGCCGCGGTTAAGAAAAGTGTCACGGGGGGACGACGATGGGAGGCGTAGATTCCTTCCATCGCCTCGCGAGGGCGGAGGAGGCCGGCCTGAAGTGCCGGAAAGAAGGAAGAGAAAGCGGCCACGGCGATTCCGATGCCGATTCCTTCCCAGAAAAGAGAAGGGGGGAGCGAAAAAGGGGAGGGGGGGATCGGAACATAGAGGGCCGAGACCGTCTTGGCGACGAGTGTGAGAATGCCGCGCGCCAAGAGAGCGCCGAGAACAACCCCTCCCATTCCGCCGATGGTTCCGAGGAAGGTCCCTTCGAGGGAAAAAAGGGAAAAAATTTGGAGACGGCTCACGCCGAGCGACCGGAGGAGGCCGATCTCCTTCCGTCGATGGGCAACCGAAACGAAGAGGGTGTTGTAGATCAGGAAGATCCCAACGAAGAGCGAGATGGCGGAGAGGGCGGTGAGGTTGAGCTGGAAGGCCGAGAGCATTTTTTCCACTTGCTCTCCTCGCGTCTGGGGCCGCCGGATAGAGAGGCCCGGCCCAAGCCGCGCCGATAATTGCTGCATGATCTGATCGAGTGGTTGATGCCTGTCGGTGATCAGGTCGATCCGGTCGAGTTTTCCGACTTTGCCAAGGCGCCATTGCGCCGAGGCGATGTCGATGATCGCGATGTTTCCCCCCTCGACCCGATCGAGCGTCCCTCCTTTTAAGAGGCCGATCACGCGGAGTGGGAGGGGCGTCCCCTCCCTCCGGACCGAAATTGTGTCGCCGATGGCGATCTGCCGCCGCGCGGCGAACGATTCGGTTAGAAGGATTGCGTCGGGCGCGATCAGTTCGTTGAAAATCGTTTCCGGGGTCCCCCCCTTGATGCCATAGATGCCATACTGTCGAAAGGGGCCTTCTTGGAGAAGATCGACCCCGATCAACAGCAGCATCTCCCCCCGTGCAGCGGGCGGATCGACGAACGCGACGAACGGGAAGGCCGATTGGACGATCGGTGCGGCATAATCAATTCCCGGCGTTTCCCGGACTGCCGTGATGACGGTTTCGTCGAAGGGGCCGGCGCGGCCAACGATCTCCAGGGTGGTATTTCCCGCGACGGCGTCGACCGAGCGGCGATAGGTGTCGAGAACGCTGATGTTCGCGATCCGGATCGAGATGAAGACCGAGATGCCAAGGGCCACGCCGATCAAGGTGAGCCAGGCACGCCGTTCCTGAAAGAGGTGGCGAAAGGAGATCCATTGGAGAAGGATCCGCATCAACCGTTCCGCTCAGGGCCGCGCGTGACCCGTTCGACCCGGCCATCCTTGAGATGGATGATCCGGTCGGCGTATGGGATTGCCTGGGCACTGTGGGTGGCGAGGAGGATGGTCATCCCCGCCTCGGCCCGCTTGGAAAGGAGCCGGAGGATCTCTTCGCCCCTTTCGGAGTCGAGGTTGCCGGTCGGCTCGTCGGCCAGGATGATTTTCGGGGAGACGGCATCGGCGCGGGCGATCGCCACCCGTTGCTGTTCCCCGCCGGAGAGGGCGCTCGGGAGGTGGTCGAGCCGGTGTCCCAGTCCGACCGAAACCAGCCGCTCCTTCGCCTTCATTCGCCCCTCTTCCGGCCGGTCTCCCCGCAAGAGGAGGGGGAGGGCGACATTCTCTAGGGCATTGAGCATCGGGAGGAGGTTGAAGAACTGGAAGATCATTCCGATCTCGGTGCGGCGGAGCGCGGTCCAGTCGGCGTCGGTAAAACCAGCCGTCGATCGCCCCCCCATGAAGAGGCTGCCCGACGTTGGGGTGTCGAGTCCGCCGATCAGGTTGAGCAGCGTCGATTTCCCGCAACCGCTGGGCCCCATCAACAGAGAAAATGACCCTTTTTCGATTTCAAGGGTCACCCCTTTCAGCGCCGCCACCGGATGAACCGGATGGGGATAGATTTTGCCGACCTCTTTTAATACAATCACAGCCTCAGAGGGTAACATAGCAAGAATACGGGGACAAGGCGGCGCATTGAAAATTTTTGGAGAGTCAACTATAGTGGTCTCCTCTATATCCCTTCGATGTAAGTCAGGGATTGGATTCAACCGCGTTCCGTATGCCGACAGAAAAAAAGAGAAAAAATAAGAAAGAGACCGGCGCCAATCTCGGCTTCGAGGCGAAGCTCTGGACCGCCGCCCTGCTGCCCAAGCTGCCGGGCGGTGAGATCGTCGTCTACGAGGCCTCAAACGGCGAGGTCCGGGTGGATGTCCGGCTGGAGCGCGAAACGGTCTGGCTCAGCCAAGAGCAGATGGCTGAGCTGTTCGGGCGCGAGCGTTCGGTTATCACCAAGCATTTGCGTAATGTATTCAGCGAGGGAGAATTGGATCAGGAAAGCAATGTGCAAAATTTGCACATTGCCGGCTCCGACAAACCGGTCAGGTTCTATAATCTCGACGTGATCATCTCTGTTGGCTACCGCGTCAAATCCGGTCAGGGCACGCGCTTTCGCCAGTGGGCCACCCGTGTGCTGCGCGAGCATTTGGTTCAGGGCTACAGCTTCAACCAGACCCGGCTGGCGGAACGCGGTCTGCTGGAAGCGCGCCAGACGCTCGACCTGCTGGCGTTACCGCCCGGCGTGCGGCCCTCTTCCGGCGTGCTCGATTACGCCAGAGCCCACGGCGCGATCGCCGATTTCAAACGGGAACTGATGGCCCGTAATGAACGCCGCTGTTCGGCGCCCCCCGAAGAGAGGCGCTGGAGGGCATCCTCGGAAGTATCGAGCAGACAATGTTCGGGGAGGCGCTGTACCGCACGCGCGAAGAGAAAGCCGCACATCTCCTCTAATCCGGCGGAGCCGGAAAGCGGGGGCTTGCGTCGCCCCCTCCATCCAG
>CAZOFJ010000011.1:34411-61237 GCA_964579005.1 uncultured Nitrospirota bacterium | reverse complement strand
GGATGATCTGGGAATAGGCTTACCTTTCCCCCCTCCCCCTTCTCACTCTCCGCCTCAGCCAAGCTGCCAAGATCATCCCGATGAGGGCCATCATGTCGGCCGCTCCCTCCGGAGCCGTCGCCGGAGCCGACGGATCTCCACCGATCGGAACGAGCATACTGCACCCCCCTCCTGTTTGATCACCGGAGAGCACCCCTGAACCGGCAGCTTGAAGAGGAGAACGTCGTTCTTCAATGAGGAGGTTTAACCTCGGCCGCATGTGGGTATCGGGGTGATCGACGCTTGCGAACGACCGGTAACGATCGGACCCTTTGTTCGGATCTCCATTGAGGAGGATACCGAAGTTGGTTTCGGGGCGATCGATCCACTCCTGCACCAGAGCGCTCATATCCCACGATTTATCAACGGGCTTTTTGTCGACCTCCTGGATGTCGTAGGCGAAGGAGAGATCGGCTTGGGCAAGGGGAATACCTTTATAACAGCATTGATTTTCCGTCCAAGGATTCACCCCATCGTAGGTCATCCCGTTCGCTTTTTCGAGATTCGGACTCTTATGAATGATCTTGTGGAGGGTCATCGCATATGTATCATCGGAAGCGGTATCGCTTTCGATCTGCGTCAGGTAAAGAGTTGCTTGACGAATGACCGCTCCTGTTGGAACCTTAGACAGATCGAATTTCATCAAGATCGCTTTTGCAATTTGACGGTCCGGCCAGGTCTCCGTGCTGAGGAGAGGGTCAAGACCGGTGGTTCCATCACGGATGCTGATGACGGTGTCCGCCATTGGAGAGAGGGTCATCGAGAGGCAGGCCGACGGATTGCCGCAAGGATCCGAAGGATCTGGTGATGCTCCCGAGCTTGCTACCGGGATTGTATCCATTGAGATAGAAGCCGATTTAAGTAGGACAGTGGCGGTGGTGCTTTGCGTTGGGCCAACACCGGAAGGGGTATAGGTACTGCTGGAGGTGAGAACCCCTTTGTCAAAGATAAATCCATCTTCCCGCATCCAGACGTTGACGGTATGGAGACCGGTTGAGGGGACGCTAAAAGTGGCGACGACCCCGTCCATGGTGCTCTTCGTCCAGTTCCACAATGCCAATGATGTCGCTGCGATTCGGTCTGCGCTGGCGGGGGGGGCGCCATCAAGGCCGACATGGATGGAGTCATCACTTCCCGTCGCGCCCCACCCTCGAATCCAGATATAATGAATTCCCGTTTTGACGAAATTAACCCGGAAATCAAGGCGCGGGCTCCCGGTGGTATAACCGGTGTTGACATTGGCTCCGCTGTTGGGTGTGGCGACCATCGCCCCGGTGCCGGAGTAGCCGGAGGGTGTGGTGACAAGGGTCCAGGCGCGGCCTCCTTGACTGACATTGCCATGATAGCGTTCCGCTTCAAACGAGACGAGACCATCGGCGGCGGTGCTCTGCTGAAAGGCGGAGACCGATCCTCCGGCTGAAACTATTTTTTGCACTTCATTTGAGAAGCCGCTTTGATTTCCAGCGATGTCGAAAGCGGTGAGGGAAAAGAAATAGGTTCCCGCCGCCAGCCCCGTGACGGTATAAGAGGTTTGTTTTCCGATGGTGAGCGGGGCGCCGTATTTGCGGGAGGAGGTCCCATAATAGACCTTGTATCCGGCAAGATCGGCTTCCGTATTTGGATTCCAGGAAAGAACAGCATCCCCGGCCAAGGCTGGAATGGACTGAAATAGATAAAGTAGAGCCACCCAGGTAAAAAAACGCAATCGATTTCTATTCGCATTTCCATTGATTAACCGGAATGTTTCATTGATCATCGATCATCCCCGAAACCTCCTCTCGATTCGCTCAAAACGGGAAAAAAAGAGCCGCCAAAGGATATCTCTTTGGCGGCTCGGCCGGCATCAGAGAAGAGCCGTTTTTGATTCATGATGAAGGGATGGACCCCTTCATCATGGGGAACTCAAGGCGGTTCCTTCTCCCTTAGCCCCGTGACTCTGCGCCCCGGCCTTTCGGTCGGTTTGCTCTGAGCAAAGGCGTGACATTCCATCTGTCTGTAAAACGTTGCGTTCGTGTTCAAGAAAACCTCCAACGAGGGTACATGGTAGGGGTTAATTTATGGTTAATTTGAAGTTAAATTTATTTCATTTTTTCAGTTTTCTCTTTTTTTCGAATCAGAAGCACGCAGACCAACCCGACGATCGTCCAAAGGTCGGCGGCCTCCATCGGGCCGGGAGGATTTCCTCCTGGAGCGGTCACTGCGGTGCAACCACCGGTGGCTCCTCCCACCGGATCGCTCGAATTGTCATTCGAGAAACCGATCGGTATCGCCGAAGCCCGGGCGGTATGTTGAAAGTTTCCGTGGTTGTCATAACTTGAGGCGATGTAAAAATAGGTGAGCCCTCCCGTCAGTGTGGTATGAAGGGTGGTGATCGCCCCGTTCGGTTCGCCCGTGAAGTCGCCGAGACTCTCCCCGTCGTCAAGGTCTTTGGGGAAACGATCGGTCCGATAGACGATCCGGACCCCCACAAAATCGGGGTCGGGGGGATTGATCCAACTGAGCATTACTTGTCGGATGCCGGACAGCGCTTTGAACTCTTTCACATCTTCCGGCGGGGTTCCATCTTCCAATGGTTTTGCTGTTACGAAAGTCCCATCGGCTGAAAGAGAAAGGTTTCCAACCGCATCGGCGCTCTTGACCCGGTAGTGATAGAGGGTATCCGGTTTCAGATCAACAAGTGTTACTCTGTGGCCGTTCAAGAGGGTGGCATTCGTATCGGTGCTCTCTCCATAGTCGGTGCTGAGACCATATTCCACCTCGGCGGTGGCAGGCTCGTCGGTCCCCCAAGTGATCGTGGCACCGTTCGGTGTGATCTCTTTGACGGTGATACCGGAAAGGTCTGGTCCGGTCAGATCGTCGGGAGGAGGAGGCGCCGTGGTGGTGAATGTGTTATTTTCGGATCGGGCGGTATTTCCGGCGGCGTCTTTGCTGACGACTCGATAATGATAGGTGGTGGAAGGGGTCAGACCACTGAGGGATCGACCGTGGGTGGTGGTCAGAGTCGTATTGGGAGATGAAGAAGCGCCATACGCCGTCGTCGTCCCGTACTCGACTTGAGAGGTTGCCGCTTCGCCGGTGCTCCAGGTAATTGTGGCCGTCCTGGAGGTGATCCCACCGGTGGTGATCCTTGAGATTACCGGTGGGGTGATGTCGGGAGTGGTCGTGGTGATAAAGGTGTTGTTTCCGGAAACGGCCTGATTTCCCGCGGCATCTTTGCTGACAACTTGGAAGTGATAAGTGGTTAAAGGTCTTAGACCGGTCAGGGTCCGGCTGTGGCTGGCGACCCGAGTAGCGTCCAACGGGGTGGAGGAGCCATAGTTCGAGGTGACGCCGTATTTGACCAAAGTATCGGACGGTTCATTCGTCGTCCATGTGATCACGGCCGAGGTGGAGGAGATATTGCTTGCCGTAATTCCCGAAATGACCGGCAGTGTGGTATCGGGCGGAGTGACGGTAGTGAAAAAATTGTTTCCGGAAATGGCCTGATTCCCGGCGGCGTCTTTGTTGACGACCTGGAAGTGATAGGTGGTCGAGGGGCTGAGATTGGTCAGGGTCCGGCTGTGGCTGGTGACCCGATTTGCGTCCAACAGCGTGAAGAAGTTGTAGTTCGAGGTGACGCCATATTTGACCAAAGAATCGGACGGTTCATTCGTCGTCCATGTGATCACGGCCGAGGTGGAGGAGATATTGCTTGCCGTAATCCCTGAAATCCTCGGCGGTATGGTGTCGGGTGGGGTGGTTGTCGTGAAGATGTTGTCTCCGGAGGTGGCGGTGTTGCCGGTGGCATCTTTACTGACGACCCGATAGTGATAGAGGGTCGCAGGGGTCAGGCCGTTGAGGGATCGGCTGTGGCTGGTGGTCAGGGCGCTATTGAGAGGTGAAGAAGCGCCATACGCGGTCGTCGTCCCGTACTCGACCTGGGAAGTGGCCGGTTCGCTGGTGTTCCATGAAATGGTCACGGCCGTGGTGGTCATTCCGCTGGTTGTGATTCCTGTAAGGGTCGGCGGAGTTGAATCGGCAAAGCCTTTGTTCACCTCATTTGAAAAACCGCTTTCGTTGCCGGACGTGTCATAAGCGGTCACCGCGAAATAATAGCTCTGATTGTCGACTAACCCGGTAATGGTATGGGTTGTCTTGTTGCCAACGTTGATCGGAGCTCCGTAGTTTCGAGAGGAGGTTCCGTAATAAACCTTGTATCCGGCAAGGTCACTCTCCGAGTTGGGATTCCATATAAGGGTGGCATCAGCCGAAAAAGCGACGTTCTTAAAAATCGATAAAAAAAGGATGACTGCGATCGGGAGGCACTGCTTTTTATATAGGAATTCCATAAATCCTCCATCCGGTAAAGATAGGTATGAATAACCAGGTGGAGGTCCCTATACGCAAGCAATATACCTATTTAGTATAAAAAAGCGGCGGGAGGGATTCTCTGCCAAGTTTGTTAATGGAGTTCTTTAAGGATTTAGAAGATGGAACAACGGAAGGTTCAAAATGGATACTCACATGCGAGGCATGTATGACATTTTTGGGCTCACGATTGTGAAGGCCGTTTCCTATTTCTGTATAGTGCTAAAACCGAATCTCTTGATTCTTTGGAAATATTCTTGTTTCTTATTTTCTTCATCACGGGGGGTGTGTTTGAAAGGGACTGTAATGGGGTTCTCCTTTTTACCGGTTTTTGTCCTTGATTCTCACTCCGATGAAATGCTATACAATCAAACGGCTGGGTTTTCTGAGAGAGAAAAGCAAGTTTTCCTGTCTGTCTTTAACGGCTTTCAACGGGGTATCAATCGATCTGGATGGAAGAGGGAGAGGCATCATACGAGGTGAAAGTCGGAAGTTTTGAGGGCCCGCTGGAACTTCTCCTTCATCTGATCAAGAAAAACGAACTCAACATCTACGATATCCCGATCGCCCTGATCACCCGGCAATATCTCGACACCCTCGACCTGATGAAATCGCTCAATCTTTCCATCGCCGGGGAATTTCTGGTGATGGCGGCGACACTCATCCACATCAAATCAAAGATGCTGCTTCCCCCCTCCGAAACGGAGGCAGGGGAGGAAGAGGAAGACCCCCGCCGCGATCTGGTTGCCCGTCTCTTGGAGTATCAAAAATTTAAAGATGCTTCCGAACGGCTCGAAGAACGGGAACGCCTCTGGCGCGATATTTTTACTCGGGATCCAACCTCTTCCCCGGAGCTGCTTCCGGAAGAGATTCCCCTTGTTGATTTGAGCCTGTATGACCTGCTGGATGCCCTGAAGAAGGTCTTGGCCCGTCTTCCCGACAAGAAAGTACTTCAGGTCACCGCCGATGAGTTGACCGTGAAGGAGCGGATGCAGTTCCTTATGGAGCGGCTGGAACCGGCCGAGAGTCTCCTTTTCGATGACCTTTTCGAGAAGCTCCGCGCCCGCCATGCCATCGTCGTCACCTTTTTAGCCCTTTTGGAGATGATCCGTCTCGGTTTGGTTCGCGTGATTCAAGGAGACCTGGGGGGACCGCTCCGTCTGTTTAAAGCCCAACCTAATCTGATGGAAGAGGTGGAATTGAATGGAAGTGGATGAGATGAAGCCGATTTTGGAGGCGTTGATCTTCGTTTCGGGAGATCCGATTTCGATCGATCGCCTTCACGCGGTTCTTCCCCAGGTGGAAAGAACCAAGCTCAAGGCCGCTTTGGAGGAACTCCAAGCCGAATATGCCGCGTCAAATCGAGGTCTTCAGGTGGTCGAGGTCGCGGGGGGATATCAACTGGCGACGCGAGTTGAGATGGCCCCCTGGATCAAGGAGATGGAAAGGGCAAAAGCCGCCGCCCGACTTTCAAGGCCCGGTTTGGAAACCTTGGCGATCATCGCCTACAAGCAGCCGGTGACGCGGTCCGAGGTCGAACAGATTCGGGGTGTCGACGCGGCCGGTGTGCTGAAGACGTTGATGGAGCGGAAGCTGGTCAAGATCGTCGGAAGAAAAGAGGTTCCGGGCCGTCCGATGATGTATGGGACCACCCGAGAGTTCCTTCAATATTTTGGGCTTTCCGATCTTACCGGCCTTCCGACCCTCAAGGAATTTTCGGAGGTGGTGGCGGCGGAACGCGAAGGTGAAGAGATCCTTCCTCAAGATGCCGATCAAGAGGCGGAGCAGGAAGGCGCGGAAGATGAAGGAAGCGAAGTAATTTTGAGCCGACATTCTCCCTCCCCGGCGGAAGACCCCTCCTGACGCGATCCGATTTTCAATTTTACCCTGCTTGTTTCCCTTTGTGTTTCCTGTCACCCTCATTGACATTTAAATTTCAAGGAGCCTAGAATAAAGCAGGTTTTATTTCAGGAGGCTTGAGATGTCCAAGGTGTCCGAAGTGCCCGAAGTGCCAATGATATTCAGCGGGAAAAAAAGCATGGTCTTGGTTGTTCTACTGCTTTTATTAGGCATTCCCTTTAAGGGGATGGCTGCCGAGAGGCAGATCCAGGGAGGCCTTGTTCAGCGGGAGAGCCGGATCTATTTCGAGACCGGATTCGAAGCGCTCAGTCGGGATATTACACAGGATGCGATCCACTTTGTTAATTCAAATATCCCAAGGTCGAACACGTCAATTCAATCGTTACGACTTCTGGCGAAGGTGGGTGTTCGCGTTGCCGATCCCTTGGAAATTTATGGTGCAGTCGGAGGGAGCAATCTTGACATAGATGAGTTTACTTTTAGTTCTAATTTTGTAGAGGCATATGGTGGTGGGGTGCGGCTGAGCCTGTTTCGAGAACGAGATCCAAGGATGCCATATGAGATCTTCACCGATTATCGTTATCTCCAATTTAAGGGGCATGACACTGTCAATTTTCTCGGAAGCGAAGCGAATCCCGTAGAGGAGCTTTTGCGGGAAACCATTCGATGGACGGAACATACGATCAGGTTCGGAATTCAGGGGAGGCATTTTGAATATGAACCTTACGGGGGAGTTCGATTCTCATTTATCAATGGGAATGACCATCTCCCATCTCCAACTCAGAATCTGAACATCGGTTTCAGGCAACGGGACACCTTTGGGCTCTTTGTTGGGACCCGTTATTATCTCTCGCCGTCGGAACAGGCGGCCCTTTTTATTGAAGGAAGCATCATCGATCAATTTTCGCTGGCGGGAGGAATCCGCGTCAGTTATTAAATTGATCTATATGGGGAAAAATAACATGAAGAAGAAAATGTTTTTGATGATCTTTTTTCTGGTTTTTGTAGGCCTGGCGGGTTGTCATACAGGGGGCGGGGGGTATGTCCGTGGCGATCTTTATGGCGGTTATCCGGGCGGCCATCCTTATTATTACGATCCTTTCTACAGGCCCTTTTATTCTTCCGCTCGTTTCTACGATCCTTTCTATTGTGACCCTTTTTACTGCGATCCTTTTTACCGTTCCCGTTTCTTTTTCGGCGCTTCCTTTTTCTGGCCACACCAGCATATGATTATTATCGATCGGCCTGGGCCTGGAAGGAGCCTCCGTGGGGGGGGATCGTTTGGAAGTGGGTTTAGCGGCTCGTCACACGGGTTTGGAGGGGGAGGATTCCGGGGAAGCGGAGGCGGCGGTGGTGGAAGCGGGGGCGGAGGAGGCGGACGGCGTCTTCGCTGAGGGGGACTCTTCGGTGTAGGCTCCGATTTTACGCAGACGCTGATACCGCATTTCCAACCGCTCCTCCTCAGGAAACGACTCGATTTCCCGGAGGTGTCTTGTGAGGGTTTTGGAAAGCGTTTCTCCCATCCGTTCCGGGTTGCGATGGGCGCCCCCGGGGGGTTCCGGAATGATTTCGTCGATGATCTTTAACTGAAGAAGGTCGGTGGCGGTCATTTTTAGGGCCTCCGCCGCGTCAGCGGCTTTGGAGACATCGTTCCAGAGGATGGCGGCGCATCCTTCGGGTGAGATCACCGAATAGATCGCGTTTTGAAGCATCAAGAGGCGGTCGGCCACGGAGATCGCCAATGCCCCGCCGCTTCCCCCCTCGCCGATCACCACCGAAAGGATCGGGACTTTCAGACCCGACATCACCAGCAGGTTTCGAGCAATCGCTTCCGATTGTCCCCGCTCTTCCGCCCCGATGCCGGGATAAGCGCCGGGGGTGTCGACGAGGGTAATGATCGGCTTTTTAAACCGTTCGGCCAACTGCATCACCCGCAGCGCCTTTCGATATCCTTCCGGATGGGGCATCCCGAAGTTCCGGGCGATCCGTTCCTTGACCGTTTTTCCTTTCTGATGTCCGATGACGATCACCGAACGACCCTCCAAGCGGGCGAAGCCGGTCAGGATCGATTTGTCATCGCCATAGAGCCGGTCTCCATGAAGCTCGGTGAAGTCGTCGAAGAGCATCTTGAGGTAGTCGTCGGTATTTGGCCGTTGGGAATGTCGGGCGATGAGGGTCTTCTGCCAAGCGGTCAACCTGGAATAGATCTCTTCCTGAAGCGCTTCCATCTTCTTCTGAAGTTTTTTGATCTCTTCCCCCAGACGCGGATCGGTCTGGAGCCGGTCTTTCAGATGATTGATCCGGGCTTGAATCTCCAAGATCGGTTTTTCAAACTCCAAGAAATCGTTCATATCGTTTCCACGATCCCCTTCCCGAATCGACCGACCAATTCCCGCGTCAGCCGGTCCGAACCATCGACCTTGTATTTTGGCGCAACGGCGATGGTCAATTCGGTAAATGTGCCCGATGGATCTGGGACGCGAACAGTCAAATGCACCGGCACCGATCCGGGGTGCCGCTGCAAGATCTCCTGCACCGACTTGAGCTCGGCGGGGTCGAGGGTTTCTCCGGCGAGTCGAATCAGATAGGGTGGTGAGGGAAGTTCCGCTTTTAGCTTTGAGTTCGGAGGGGGAGAGGACAATCCGGTGCCGTTCTCTTCTGTCGAGGCTCTTTTTTCGTTGACCTTCGGGGAATGGTCGGAGGTAGGGACGAAGACCGAGACCTTCGGGGAATGGTCGGAGGTAGGGACGGAGACCGAGACCTTCGGGGAATGGTCGGAGGTGGAAACGGAGACCGAGCTTGTCAACGGGACGATGAGGGTTGCTTTCAGTTTCAATCCCTTTTCCCCCCGGTCCAACATGCCATTGATCATCAGGGGAATATCCTGTTGGAAGAGGGGAGCCGACGATTGGTAGAGATCGGGAAAGACGATCACTTCAACCGAGCCGGTCAGATCTTCCACCCGAAGATAGGCCATCCGGTCTCCCCGTTTGGTCGTCGCCACCTTTTCTTGAACGACCACGCCGCAGATCCGGACCTCGCGGTCTTCTTCGATCGCCGCCAAATCTTCGGTCGCCGTGGCCGACCGCTTCTTCATGATCTCGATAAACGGGGTCAGCGGGTGGCGGGTGATATAGAAACCAACCGCCTCTTTCTCCAGTTTCGAAATCTGGGCGTCGTCCCACTCCGGGATCTCCGGGAGGGGGGCATCGACCCCGTCGGAAAGCCCTCCCTCGCCCCCGAAGATCGTCATCTGGCCCGCTTCCTTCACCTTCTGGCGTTGTGCCCCCTCCTGCATCGCCCGTTCCAACACCTCCATCAACGGGGCCCGTTTTGCGCCGGTCGAATCGAAGGCGCCGCATTTGATCAGCCCCTCGATAACACGCTTGTTGACCTTGCGGGGGTCGATCTTCCGGCAGAAATCGAAGAGGGAGGTAAAGCGTCCTTGTGCATTTCGGGCGGCAATGATGACATCGACCGCCCCGCTCCCGACGTTTTTAATCGCCGCCAAACCAAACCGGATTCCGTTCCGAACGACAGTGAAATCGCGGTCGCTTTCGTTGACATCGGGGGGAAGAATCTGGATGGCGATGTTCCGGCATTCGCCGATGTATTTTACCACTTTATCGGCGTTTCCCATGTCGCCGGTTAAAAGCGCCGCCATGAACTCGACCGGGTGGTGCGCCTTGAGATAGGCGGTCTGGTAGGTGATCAGGGCGTAGGCGGCGGAGTGCGATTTGTTAAAGCCGTAGCCGGCGAAGTATTCCATCAGGTCGAAGATCTTAACCGCCTTTTCGTTCGGGATGTCGTTCTTCTTCGCCCCCTCGATGAACCGCGCCTTCTGCGCCGCCATCTCCTCCGGTTTTTTCTTTCCCATGGCGCGACGGAGCAGATCGGCCTCGCCGAGAGAGAATCCGGCGAGAACATTGGCGATCTTCATCACCTGCTCCTGATAGACGATGACGCCGTAGGTCTCTTTCAAAATATCGGCGAGTTGGGGGAGTTCGTAATGAATCTTCGTCTGCCCCCGTTTCCGTTTGATAAAGTCTTCCACCATCCCGCTCCCGATCGGGCCGGGGCGGTAGAGGGCCAGGATGGCGACGATATCTTCAAACGACTCCGGCTTCATCTTCACCAGAAGGTCGCGCATCCCGGCGCTTTCCAACTGAAAGATGCCGGTTGTCTCGCCCGACCCAAGCAATTTATAGGTCTCCGGATCATCCATCGGGACCTGGGAGATTTGAAGTGTCCGCTCCCCCTTCTCATTCACCAAACGAACGGCATGGTCGATCACCGTGAGGGTTCGGAGGCCCAGGAAGTCGAACTTCACCAGGCCGATCTTTTCGATATCCCCCATGGCGTATTGGGTCACCGTTTCCCCCTTGCTCCCGCGATAGAGGGGAACCGATTCGACCAGCGGCTCGTCTGAAATCACCACACCGGCCGCGTGAGTAGAGGCGTGGCGGGCCAGCCCTTCGAGCCGCTTCGCAAGATCGATGACTTCCCCGATCTTTGGATCGCCCTCGGCGGCCTGCTTCAAGCGCGGTTCCTGAGCCAACGCTTCATCGAGGGAGATGTTGAGGGTGTTCGGGATCAACTTCGCCAGCTTGTCGGCCTCGGCATAGGGGAGTTCAAGGACCCGGGCGACGTCGCGGATCGCCGCCTTGGCTGCCATCGTCCCGAAGGTGATGATCTGACAGACATGGTCGGGACCATATTTTTCGGTGACATAACGAATGACCTCTTCCCGCCGATCCATGCAGAAATCCATGTCGATGTCGGGGAGGGTGATCCGTTCGGGATTTAAGAAACGTTCGAAGATCAGACCATATTCGATCGGGTCGATGTCGGTGATCGCCAAGGCATAGGCGACCAAGCTCCCGGCTGCCGAGCCCCGCCCCGGTCCAACCGGAATATGCGAAGTCCGCGCATAGTTGATAATATCCCAGACGATCAGGAAGTAACCGGCATACCCCATTTTGTTGATGACATCGAGTTCCTTCGTCAGCCGCTCTTCGTAAAGGGGACGGAGTTTGAGACGGTCCACTTTCATCCTTGAAAACCGCCGGGCCAACCCCTCCACGGCGAGTGAGCCGAGATAATTTTCGCGAGTGGTTCCAGCGGGGATCTGATAATTGGGGAGATGGAAGTTTCCGAACTGGAGATCGAGGTGAATTTTCTCGGCGATCTCAAGGGTGTTGTTGATCGCCGCCGGGACTTCGCCAAACGCCTTGATCATCTCCTGGGGCGATTTGAAGTAGAGCTGTTGCGTCTCGAACCGCATCCGGTTCGGCATGTTGACCGTCTTGCCGGTCTGAAGACAGAGCATGATGTCATGCGCTCGCGCATCCTCTTTGTGCAGGTAATGGCAGTCGTTGGTGGCGACGAGCGGGATGCCGGTTTTTTTCGCAAGGTCGATCAGTTGCTTGTTGGCAACTCGCTGCGGTTCGAGGCCGTTGTCCTGGATCTCCAGGTAGAAATTTTCCTTTCCGAAGATCTCTTGATATTCTCCCGCCGCCGCGAGCGCCTCTTTCTCATAACCCCGCGCCATGAGATAGGGGATTTCCCCCCGGAGACAGGCGGAGAGGCCGATCAGTCCGGAAGCATGTTTCCGAAGGACCTCCTTGTCGATCCGCGGTTTGTAGTAGTACCCCTCCAGGTTGGCGATCGTGAGGAGCTTCATCAGGTTTTTGTAGCCGGTCTCGTTGGCGGCGAGGAGGATCAGATGGTAATAAGGGTTCGAGCCGCCGATGTCGTTGTAATCGTCCTCGGCGCCGACCCCTTCTTTGTCGAACCGGCTCCGAGGGGCGAGGTAGGCCTCGCATCCGATGATCGGTTTGATCCCCGCTTTTTTTGCTTTCGAGTAAAATTCGATCGCGCCGAAAAGGTTGCCATGGTCGGTCATGGCGATCGCCGGCATTCCGAATTTCTGCGCCTGTTCGATCAGCGGGTCGACCTGGTTGGCCCCATCCAGTAAGGAGTACTGAGTATGGAGATGAAGGTGGACAAAGCTCTGTGTTAGCATGGGAAGATTGTAATGAGATGGGTCATAAACGTCAAGACGAATCCGGTCGTTGTGCGTATGGGGTGCTTGCACCGTTTTTGCCTCTCCGATATAATCACCTGCAACCAAAGTCTGCAAAGTCTGGATGAGAATGATATCAAGAAGGGGCGCTTGGATGGAAAAGGGGAGAGGGTGATCAGGGAGAAAGAGCATTTCCCTCCGACGCGGCTTTCGGACGATCTCCGGCATATCTTAAAGGAGGCCGATGGGAAAGGGGTGACAATCGGCAGAATCATCGACATCCTTCACGGCCGCGGTTTCGACGTTCTCGTGATCCTGTTATCCCTTCCCTTCAGCACGCCGATTCCGCTTCCCGGCCTCTCGACCCCGTTCGGAATGATCCTGATGTTTTTCGGTCTTCGGATTGCCCTCCGAAAGCGCCCCTGGCTTCCGCGGCGATTGCTTCGGATTGAAATCTCGTTTCCCACCTTGACCCGGATTATTCACGGCGCCCTCGCCGTGGCGACCCGTCTCGAAAAGATCCTCCATCCCCGGCTCCGGTTTTTTAAGGATTGGCCCTCGTTCAATTTTCTGAACGGCATGGCGATCCTTACGAGCGCCTTCGTTTTGGCCCTCCCGCTTCCGATCCCGTTTACCAACACCCTTCCGGCATGGTCGATCATTCTGATGGCCGCGGGAATGATGGAGAACGATGGCGCCGTCATCATGGGCGGTTATCTGATGGCGGGACTGACCTGGGTTTATCTCGTTTCGCTGGCGTGGTTTGGGAAGGCGGGGCTGAGTTGGATGGGGTTATAGGAGCGGGCGAATAGAGGGTTATTTCGTAACGTTATTTCTTCGGTTTCCTCAACAGGTCTCCTTCGACATTAAATTTCTGTCCACTTCCTCGGGTGTGGAGTTCAATCCACTCGGAGGGGATATGGCGGAAGATAAATCGAGGGCGAAACGTCATGATGATCGCCGGGATCAAGATCACCGCCGAGAATGCGCTCGTCAGCATCGCCACCGGCATCAGGATCCCTTCCGTGTGAAAATAGTAACCGGTGAAGGTGACGAGGGAAATGCCGGCGGCGAAGGCGATGGCGATCAAGAGGATCGCTTTCCCCGCCGTTGTCAGCGTCACCAAAAGAACCCGTTCTAAATGCCGATTGAGCGAAAGCTCTTCTCGCAAGCGGTAGAGAAGATAGATCGCGTAATCGGCCCCCATCCCGACCGCCATCGCGGAAACGGCCGCCGTCGAAATCCCAAGCGGGATACCGGTCAATCCCATCAATCCAAAATTCCAGAGCACCGCCAAGGAAAGCGGAAGGATGACGACCGCTCCTCCCCAAAGCGACCGGAAGATGATCGATGAGAGGAAAAAGGTGAGGAGGATCATTTGAACGATGTTCAACATCTTTCCCCGGATGATCACCTCGTTGAGCGCCAGGGTGACCGGGACGCTTCCCGCGACGCCGATGCTCACGTCGGGGGGAAAGTGAGCCGCCCTGTATTCGTTGATCGTCTGGATCAATTGTTCTCCGAGTCGGGTCGCGTCCGACCGAAGGAAGGTGAGGATGACGGCGTTCTGAAAGCCGACGTCGGCAAGTCGCTTGAAGTCATCCGGGTTGCCGGAGACGGAGTAGAGAAAGAGAAACTGCGCCGCCTCCTCCGGGCTGTCGGGAACCTGCTCCATTTTGGGATCGTCCTGATAGAAAGAACGCCGCATCCGCTTGACATAGTCGACGTATGACTCCGTTCGCCCGACGGCCCGGTTTTCCTTCAGCCGGGTCTCCAGACCTTCGATCGCTCGCATGATCTTCGGGTCTTTCAATCCGTCCGGGGCGGGGGTGGTAATGAGAATGTTGAGGGTCGATGTCCCCCCAAACTTTTGATTCAAAACCTGATCGTCTTTTCGAAGATCGGTGCGGCTGAAGAAGAGGTCGCGGAGCGAGTTGGTGACGACGATCCGGTTGACGAAGATGAGGGCGATTAAGACCGCCGCCACTCCCCCGGCGAGGATCCATTTCTGCTCCGGACCGGCGATCCATCGGGCCAAGGTTCCAAGGAACCGGTCGGTAAAGGTTTTTCTGAGGACTGTTTCCAACTCACTCCCGCTTGGCGGGGGGATCAACGATCGAAGGGCGGGGATCAAGGTCAATTCAAGAATCAACGCGCTGATGATCCCAAAGGCGGTCAGCAGTCCAAATGTTTGGAAGGTCGCGACCCGAAAAGTCACCAAAGAAGCAAAGCTTCCCGCGGCAACCCCCCCCGCAGTCAGAAGCACCGGCGCCATCTTGGAGGTGGCCTGAACGACCGCTGTCTTCTGTGCCGGTTCGGGCACATCCATCCCGATCGCGTATTCCAGCTCGTCGTAGAAACGTCGGAGAAGCTGCACCGAGTGGCCCGCCGCCATCGCCACGATCAGGATCGGCGTCAGCCCCTTTGTCCAGAGATCGAGTTTCATTCCGGTCAGACTGATGAACCCCAATGCCCAAACGACGCTGAGGAGTGCGGTGAGGGGAGGGATGATCATCCCTTGAAATGTTCGGAAGGAGAAATAGTGGATCACCATGATCAAGACGAACGCGATTGGGAAGATCCACCGGTTCATGATCGCGGTATCCATCTCCAGAAAGGCGAGAGAAATTGGCAGGCCGCCCAAGTGGATGGAGGTTGTGCCGTCGCTTTCCCGGTCTGCGATCTCCTTCAGTTGGCGATAGATCGCAAGGTCGCTGATCGGCTCTCCCGCCGTTTCACCGATTCCCTCGGTCGCCTTTCGGATCTTTTCGGCCGCTTCGATATCTTGGATTTCGATCAGGATGGAGGTGGCGGTGGCGTCGGATGAGACGAGCGATCCGATAAAAAGGGGATTGTCAAAGACCCGCTTTCGGACCGCATCGGCCTCTTCCGGCGTGGCGGGGAGTTCCGGCATCAGCCGTTCGACATTAAAACCGTCATTGTTAAATCGAAGGTGCTTGACCCGGCGGGAGGCGACGCTGAGGACATTCTCTGAATAGACCCCCGGAATCTTTTCGATCTCCCGGGTCATCCGGTCGATCTTGGCAAGGAGGGGTGGGGTGAAGATGGAGCCGTTTTTGGAGACGACCCCGATGACGATCACCCTTCCGCCACCGAAGAGCGCCTCGATTTTATCATTGGTTTGGATGTAGGGATGATCTTGGGGAAGGATCCGTTTCGGATCGATTTCGGTCTTGAGGGTGGGGAGCCGGAAAAGGAAGAAGAGGGTGACGGCCGCGATCACCCCCATGACGGCATAAGCATGGTCGGTGATGAATTCGAAATACTTTCGAAACATCGATCTCTCGCAAACGGTAAAAAGTGTGCAAAGGATATCATGTCACCGGAAAGAGTGCAAACGCTTGATCCGATTCAGAAAGGATGCTATTCTCTGGCCGATTTTCCAATAGAAATCTAAACGGAGAAATGAGGAATGGCCCAAGGGAAAGTTCGGCCACCCGTGGCAAAGACCGATATTGAAAAACTGGCGCGCGCGCTCCTCTGCGAATTTCTTTCCCTCTTTTACGAAAAAGGGTGGGTTGCCGGGACTGGAGGGGGGATCTGCGCCGGAATCGATGCCGATCACTTTTTGATGGCGCCGACCGGCGTTCATAAGGAACGGGTTCGGCCCGCAGACCTCTTTGTCGTCGATCGGCGGGGAGGGGTGGGAGAAATACGAATCGTCCGATCGCCGAAGAATGAGGCCCTCCGCCTGTCCGAGTGCGCGACCATTTTCTGCCTGTTAATCAATCAACGCGGCGCCGGGTCGGTGATGCACAGCCACGCCCTCTCCGCGGTGCTGGCCGCCGATCTGGCGGAGGAGTCGGGCCGGGTTGTTTTTCATGATCTTGAAATGCTCAAAGGGATTCGGGGGGCCACCAATGCCGACCGCCATGCCGTTCCGGTGATCCGAAACACCGCGCGGGAGCCGGAGTTGGTGGGGGAGATCAAGGAGGCGATGGCGCATCCCGATTTTGCGAAGTCGTATTGTATCCTGGTGAAAGATCACGGCGCCTACATCTGGGGGGCCGATCTCTGGGAAACAAAGCGACATGCCGAGGTCTATCACTTTTTATTTGAAGCGACGGTTGCCAGAAAACGTGTCTGATTCTTTCCATTCCGAAGTGACCGATGAAGAGATTCAGCGGGAGAAGGCGAAGGGGCGGGAGCTCCGGAACAGCCAATGGTGGAAGCGACGTCGCAGCACCGGAGTTTGCCATTACTGCGGCCGGAAGTTTAAACCGGCTGATCTGACGATGGACCATATCGTTCCGATCATCCGCGGAGGGAAAAGCACCAAGGGAAACGTCGTCCCCGCCTGCAAGGAGTGCAATACCAAAAAAAAGTACCTGCTCCCGATCGAATGGGAGGAGTAATTAAAGTCGGCGAGAGAAGCCGATTCTTTTTTCATGGATGCCCGATAGGATCATTCGGGCATGACGGGCGTGTTTGTAACCGTTATTTCGTAGCAGTTCTTAAGCTGCGGCCGGTCTGTAGATATTGGTCGATCCCCTTGGCCGCGTCCCGCCCTTCCCGGATGGCCCAGACAATCAGAGAGGCGCCCCGTTTCATATCACCGGCAGCGAAGATCCCTTCAATGTTTGTTTGATGTTGTTCGTTGGTGACCACGTTTCCGCGGGGGTCGAGCATCACGCCGAGGTCGGTCAAAAGTCCTTGCTTCACCGGTCCGGTGAAGCCCATCGCCAAGAGGACCAGATCGACCGGAAGTTCGAATGCACTTCCGGGGATCTCGGCAAACGCGCTCCGGCCCTGCGGGTCGCTTTTCATCTCGACACGAACGGCCTGGAGTTTTTCGACCCGCCCATTTTTTCCAATAAACGCTTGGGTTGAAACAGACCACTCCCGCTTGCATCCTTCTTCGTGAGCGTGGGAGGTCCTAAGCTGCATCGGCCAGAGGGGCCAGGGGGTCGATCCGGCCCGGTGCGGCGGCGGTTCGGGGAGGAGTTCGAATTGATAGACCTCCTTCGCTCCCTGGCGGTGGGCGGTGCCGAGACAGTCGGAGCCGGTGTCGCCGCCGCCGAGGATGACGACCCGCTTTCCCTTGGCATCGATCCGTTGGGCCGGATCAATGGGATCCCCCGCATCGACCCGGTTCTGCTGCGTCAGATATTCCATTGCCGGGTAAATGCCGCCCAGCTCACGACCGGGGATGAAGAGATCGCGCGCCTGCATCGCCCCGCCGGCCAAGAGAATGGCGTCGTGCGAACGAAGGAGTTCTTCCGTGGAAAGGGTTTTCCCGACCTCGACCCCGGTTTTAAATTCGATCCCTTCGAGGATCATTTGCTCCAGCCGTCGATCGAGCACCGACTTCTCCATTTTGAAGTCGGGGATTCCATAACGGAGCAACCCGCCGATCCGGTCGTCCTTCTCGAAAACCGTGACGAAATGTCCCCAGCGGCGGAGTTGCTGCGCCGCGGCGAGGCCGGCCGGACCGGAACCGACGACGGCGATTTTTTTCCCGCTTTCCTGCTCCGGAGGGATCGGGACGACCCATCCTTCGGCGAAGCCTTTGTCGATGATGTTCCATTCGATCACCCGGATCGAGACCGGATCATCGATGATTCCCAAGACGCAGGCCGATTCACACGGGGCCGGACAGAGCCGTCCGGTAAATTCCGGAAAGTTGTTGGTCGAGTGGAGCATCTTCAAGGCATCTTGCCATCGTCCGCGATGAACGAGATCATTCCAGTCGGGGATCATGTTCCGGACGGGGCAGCCGGTCTTTCCCTGGCAGAAGGGGGTTCCGCAATCCATGCAGCGGGCCCCTTGGATCTGAAGGGTCTCCTCCGAAATCGGTTCATAGAGTTCCTTCCAATCGTGGATGCGATCGGCCACCGGGCGCCGCTTTGGACCCTCCCGTTTGTATTTCAAAAACCCTCGAATGTCACCCATGTGTTGTCGCCTCCTTCTGACCTTTCCGCCGCGTCCGTTGCGCCAGGACTTTTTTATATTCAACCGACATGACCCGGACGAATTTTGGGAGCGCCCATTCCCATCGGGAAAGGATCATTTTCGCCTTTGTGCTCTCGGTGGCGGTGAGATGTTTCTCGATCAGCTCTTTCAGCAACGCCTGGTCTTTTTTGTCTCGAATCGGATCGATCTCGACCATGCTGAGGTTGCATCTGCGTTCGAAGCCGCCGTCCTCATTGTAGACGAAGGCGACCCCACCGCTCATTCCGGCCGCGAAGTTTCGACCGGTTTTCCCCAGGACAATGACCGTGCCGCCGGTCATATATTCACAACCATGATCTCCGACCCCTTCAATGACGGCGCGCGCCCCGGAATTCCGGACGGCGAACCGCTCCCCCGCCATTCCGTAAAGGTAAGATTCCCCACCGGTTGCTCCGTAAAGAGCGGTGTTTCCGATCAGGATCGTCTCTTCCGGAGGGAAGGTGGCCCCTTTGGGGGGGTAAACGACGATTCTGCCGCCGGCCATCCCTTTGCCGAGGTAGTCGTTCGCTTCCCCCTCCAGGGTCAGGGAAAGACCGTCCACGCACCAGGCGCCGAAGCTCTGTCCGGCCGACCCGGTGAACTTGAAGCGGATTGTATCGGGGGGAAGCCCCGAAGGGCCATACCGCTTCGTGATTTCTCCCGAGAGCATCGCCCCGACGGTCCGATGGACGTTTCGGATCGGGAGGGAGAGGTCGACCTTCTTACGGGTGGCCGCTCCATTTTCTAGGCCATTCGACTCCAGCACCGGTCTGGCAAGCTTGATTAACTCGTGATCGAGTGCCTTGTCGATTCCATGATCTTGGGATTCGACGCAATGGGTGGGGGTGTCGGATTTGACATCTGGGCGTTGAAGCATCTTCGAGAGGTCGAGCCCCTTCGCCTTCCAATGATCGATTACTTTTTGCGCCTTGATCTTGTCGACCCGACCGATCATCTCCTCGAATTTCCGGAAACCGAGTTTCGCCATCCACTCCCGGACCTCCTCGGCGACATAGAAGAAATAGTTGATGAGATGCTCCGGTTTTCCGGTGAACTTCTTGCGGAGGACCGGGTCTTGAGTGGCAATTCCGACAGGGCAGGTGTTGAGGTGGCACTTCCGCATCATGATGCACCCCTCGACAATCAATGGGGCGGTCGAGAAGCCGAATTCTTCCGCGCCGAGAAGGGCCGCGATGACAACGTCCCGGCCGGTCTTCAATTGTCCGTCGGTCTCGACCCGAACCCGGCCGCGAAGGTTGTTTAAAACGAGTGTTTGCTGGGTCTCCGCCAAACCCAACTCCCAGGGAATGCCGGCATGTTTGATCGAACTCCAAGGTGATGCGCCGGTGCCGCCGGAGTCGCCGGAAATCAGGATCTTGTCGGCATGGGCCTTGGCGACCCCCGCCGCGATCGTTCCGACGCCGACCTCGGAGACGAGCTTTACCGAAACGGCCGCCTGCGGATTGACGTTTTTGAGGTCGTAGATCAACTGCGCCAGGTCTTCAATTGAATAAATATCGTGATGCGGCGGTGGCGAGATGAGCTGCACCCCCGGTGTCGCATAGCGCATCCGGGCGATTGTCTCGTCGACTTTGTGTCCGGGCAACTGGCCTCCCTCTCCCGGCTTGGCCCCCTGGGCCATCTTGATCTGAAGTTCCCTGGCGTGGATCAGATAGTCGGTTGTCACCCCGAAGCGGGCGGAGGCGACCTGCTTGATGGCGCTCGATTTTGAGTCGCCGTTCGGCAGCGGGATGAACCGTTCCGGGTCTTCTCCTCCCTCTCCGGTATTGCTTTTCCCGCCGATCCGGTTCATTGCCACCGCCAGCATCTCGTGCGCCTCCTTGCTGATCGAGCCGTACGACATCGCGCCGGTATTGAATCGTTTGACGATCTCGGCGGCCGGCTCGACTTCTTCGAGCGGAACCGGTTCAGGGGCAAGCCGAAGCTCCAAAAGCCCCCGGAGATTCGAGCGGTTCCGGCTTTCGTCATCGACCAACCTGCTGAACTCCTTGAAGGTGGCATAATTTCCCTTCTGGGTTGCGTGTTGAAGAGTCATGATCGTATCGGGATTCCAGTTATGGTGTTCGCTCTGGATCCGGTAGTGGTATTCCCCGCCGTAGTGGAGCTGCTTGGCCGGGGCGGCCTGATAGGCCTGCCGATGCCGGCGAAGGATCTCCTCGGCGACCTGTTCGAGTCCGATCCCTTCGATCCGGGAGGGGGTGCCGGTGAAGTAGCGACCGATCATCTCGGAGTTCAGGCCGATCGCCTCGAAGATCTGGGCGCCGCAGTAGCTCTGAACGGTAGAGATCCCCATCTTTGAAAAGATCTTGAGCAGTCCCTTGTTAATCGCCTTGATATATTTCGCTTCCGCCGTTGTCTCGTCAATTGTCTCCGGGAAATACCCTTCCCGCGCCATGTCGGTCAGGCTTTCAAAGGAGAGGTAGGGGTTGATCGATCCGGCCCCGTAGCCGATCAGGCAGGCGAAGTGGTGGACCTCCCGCGGTTCGCCGCTTTCAACAATGAGGCCGGCCTCGGTCCGGCTGCATTCCCGAATGAGATGATGGTGAACGGCGGAGATCGCCAGCAAGGAAGGGATCGGAGCCGATTCGCCCGAAACGCCCCGGTCGCTTAAAATGATGAACTTGTAGCCGTCCCGGATCGCTTCCGACGCCTCTTTACAAAGCTGCTCCAAAGCGGGGGCCAATCCGCCGATCCCTTCCGCCACGGGAAAAAGCATCTTCAGTGTCTTCGCCTTAAAATATCCGTCGGCGACCGCCCGGATCTTTTCCAGATCGGCATTGGTCAAGATCGGTTGCTGCACCCGAATCCGGCGCGCATGTTCCGGTGTCTCGCCGAGCAGATTCGATTTGGGCCCGATATGGGTGACGAGCGACATCACCAATTGTTCTCGGATCGGATCGATCGGCGGATTGGTCACCTGGGCGAAGAGTTGTTTGAAATACTTGAAGAGAAGCTGCGGACGGTCTGAAAGGACCGCAAGCGGCGTGTCGGTTCCCATCGATCCGATCGGCTCCTCGCCGTTGATCGCCATCGGCATCATGATCATCTTGAGATCTTCGAGGGTATAGCCAAAGACCTGTTGGCGCTGCCGCAGGGTGACATGATCGGGTTGAGGGATATTCAGCGGTTCCGGAAGATCCTCGATATTGATCCGGTGATTCATGACCCAATACCGGTACGGCTTTCGTCCGGAGATTCCAGCCTTGATCTCTTCGTCATCGATGATTCGGCCTTGGACCGTATCGACCAGGAACATCTTTCCCGGCTGGAGTCGTCCCTTGGTCCGGATTTCTTCCGGAGCGAAGGGAAGGACCCCCGCTTCTGACGCGAGGACCACCCGGTTGTTTTTGGTGATTACGTAGCGGGCGGGGCGCAGACCGTTTCTATCGAGCGTCGCCCCAATCAGCTTCCCGTCGGTGAAGGCGATTGCGGCCGGGCCGTCCCACGGCTCCATCATGGCGGCATGGTATTCGTAGAAGCCCCTCCGGTCGAGGTCCATGTCTGGATTCCCGGCCCATGCTTCGGGGACGAGCATCATCATCGCATGGGGGAGCGACCGTCCTCCCATTACCAGAAATTCGGCCGCGTTGTCGAGGCAGGCGGAGTCGCTCTGATTTTCGTTGATGATCGGGAAGAGCTTCTCGATTTCCTCCCCAAAGAGCTCGGAAGAGAGCCGTCCCTGCCGCGCCCGCATCCAATTGACGTTTCCCTTGAGGGTGTTGATCTCCCCGTTGTGGCAGAGATAACGATAGGGATGGGCCAGCGGCCAGGTCGGAAAGGTGTTGGTCGAGAAACGGGAATGGACCAAGGCCAACGCACTGGTTACTTGCGGATCGGCGAGGTCGGGGTAGAAGAGGGGGATCTGATTTGGAAGAAGGAGCCCTTTATAAATGATCGTGCTACATGAGAGGCTTGGAATATAAAAATAATTCCTTTGTTCGATCGCCGATTGCCGGACGGCGTTTTCGGTCCGTTTTCGGATGACGTATAGCTTTCGCTCGAACTCGATCTCGTTCAAAATATCGCGGGCGATGAAGATTTGACGGATGACCGGCACGGTCCGCCGTGCCACCTCTCCGAGGTGGCTTTCTTTGGTCGGCACGTCGCGCCAACCGAGGAGGCGCTGTCCTTCATCAACGATGATCTTCTCGAAAAGTTTTTCGCATGCCCGACGGTCGGAGGATGAAGAGGGGAGGAAGACCATGCCGACCCCGTATTCTCCGATGCTTGGAAGGGTGATGTCTACCTCGCCGCAGGAGCGCTTGAGGAAAGTGTGAGGGACCTGAAGGAGGATCCCGGCGCCGTCTCCGGTGCAGGGATCGCAACCAACCGCCCCCCGGTGGGAGAGGTTTTCCAATACCTGCAGCGCGTTTTGGACGATGTCATGCGACCGGTGGCCTTTGATGTCGACCACGAAACCGATTCCGCATGAGTCTTTCTCGAACCGCGGATCATAGAGGCCTTGGGGAGGGGGAAGGCCGACCGGAAGGCTGATGGGAAGATCCGTTGTTTTTTGTCTCTTCTGTCTCTTCATTTGTCTCTTCATTGGGGGGAATTAAACTCCTTCGATGGAAAAATATCTTACAAAACGACCTCATCGCGCAGCACATCGCGCAATTTGACATACTTCTCCCCGAACTTTTCGATCAATTCCTTCTCGAAACGGCGGATGATCTTGGCGATATAGATGTCGTGTTTCACGTAATCCTCGGCGATCAGGGTGAATCCTTTGTTCCGGCTCCAGGCCCCTTCCGTTCGTCCTTCTTGGCTGATCGTTCCCATCAAGACCTCCTGGGAGTCGACGACGATCACCAGGGCGCGTCCCTGCTTTTCCGCGTAGAGAGTGTCTTCGATTGGATGGTAGTAGACCTGCCCGACGCGGATCTGGGGGGGGCCGAAATGGACCAGGGCGACACGGACTCCCCGCTCTTCGGCGGCGCGCAAGGGGCCTTCGAGGAGGGCGAGCTCTTCCTTCCAGAGAGAAAGGAGGACGACCTTTCGGGCCGATTCAATCATTTGGAACGCCTTTTCCACCAGGCGATCATGATCCATGATGTTCCAAACGTAGCTGATTTCCTTCTTTCCATTGATCCGGCCGAGTGTTCCCCGCAGCGACTCGATCGTTTTCTGGAGACCATGTTGGTATTGGGAAAGGAATTCATCCGGATGTTGGGGGATATAACGCTTTGGTTTTCCTTCCTCTTCATCCAGGGCCAGAATCACCCCCCGTTCTTTGAGTTTATTCAGGACCTCGTAAACTTTTGAGGAAGGAACCCCCGACTCTTTCCCGATTTCATAGGCGGTCGACGGATTTTTCTGGACGAGGGCAAGGTATGACTTCGCCTCATATTCCGAAAAGCCGATCTCTGAAAGTTTTTGCAGGATCTCCTTGGTTTTCACCGGCACAGGTTCGCTCACTCCTAACTCACTACTGGGGGGGTAACTAACATGGACCGTTCTTTTTTGTCAAGACGAAAAGTGAAGCCGGTCGGCGCATGTTTGCAGGAGGCCGATTCCTTCCCGAATTTTCTCGTGACTGGCATAAGTGTAGTTCAGTCGCAGAGCCCGTTCCAATCCGGGCGCGACGGCGAATTCTTCGCCGGGGATGAAGGCGACTTTTTTCAAAAGGGCTTCTCTTAAAAGGTCATGCGCCGTGAACCGGCCTTTCAGGGTGCACCAAAAAAACATCCCGCCGGCCGGGCGATTCCAAACGGCATGAGGACAGATTGTCTTCTCCAGGGCCGTGGCCATGACTTCCATCGCGGTTTGATACTGCTTCCTGAGTTTTACAAGGTGTTCCCGATATCCCGGCGAGGCGAGAAATTCGGCGACAACCGCTTGGCCGAGGGTGTTGGTATGGAGATCGGTCGACTGCTTGATCTGCGTGAGCCGCCGGATGATTTCTTTTGGGCCGATGATGGCGCCGATCCGGAGGCCGGGCGCCACCGACTTGGAAAAGCTGATTACCAAGAGGGTCCGTTCCAGCCCCCGCAGGGCCATCAGGCTTGAGGGAGGGGGTTGATCGAACCAGAGTTCGCCGTAGGGATTGTCTTCAATCAAGAGGGTCTGATGACGATCGAGGAGGCGGGCCGCCTCTTTCCGGCGCGCGAGAGTCCAGGTGGAGCCGGTCGGGTTTTGGAAGCTCGGCATCGCATAAAAAAAGAGGGCTCCCGGTCGTGCGAGCGCCGCTTCCAGTTCATCGGTCCGGACCCCGTCGGCGTCGAGGCCGACGGGACGGTAGGATGCTCCAAAGAGATTGAACGATTGAATCGCCCCCAAATAAGAGGGGTTTTCGATGACGATCTCCGAGCCCTCGTCGATGAACAGTTTTCCGATCAGATCAAAGGCCTGCTGAGAGCCGTGGGTGATCAGGAGATGGTCGGCGGTCAGGCCCGGGAGATCGCAACGATATTTCTCGGCAACCCATTCCCTCAACGGAGCGATCCCTTCGGTCGGGGAATATTGCAACACGGCCGGGCGATCACGCAGGAGTCGATCGAGGATGTCGGAGAAGGGGCCGATCGGGAAGCTGTCCGAAAAGGGGAGTCCCCCGGCAAAGGAGATGAAGGCAGTATCCGATGTGAGTTTAAGCAGATCCCGGATCATCGAATTTTTGATCCGGGCCGCTCTTTTGGAGTAGGAGAAAGGGGGTTCGATGGTCATGTGCCGCTCCAGATGAAGAGGAGGCCGTATAGAGTGACTACCTTGGTAGGTATTACCATGCTTTCTTATTTTTTGTCAACAGCATTGTTCAAAATCCGTTGCCTTTCACTTCGGCTTCAGGTATACCCTTTTTCTTAATTATTTTTAATTATTTCTGTGAGGAGAGATTTCTGAGGTCAACCGTTCAGAATATTTGGGCCATTCTGCTTCTCTTGGTCTTTTTTTTCGTCGGTTTGAAGGGGGGGCTCCTTGCCGAAGAGGGAACCCCTTCCGACATCGGCTGGTTTCTGACGGGAGGGCTGACGGCGTTCGTCGTCCATGAAGGGGCCCATATGCTGGTGGCCGAATCGCTCGGATTCCATCCCCGGATCGAATCGCGGGGAAGTCCGATCCCGTTTCTTGTTGTTCGGTACGATCTTGATCTGGTCAAAGACGCGTCGGGTCAGGTTCAGTATCTCGATAAAAACGGGCAACCGGTCGAGGAAGGGGGGCAGAAACGGTTTGTCATTTCTTCGGCGGGAATCAATGCTCAGAATTTAACTTCCGAAGCGATCCTTTCCTTCTATCCAAACATTCGCTCCGAGCGGCGTCCGTTTCTCAAAGGGATGCTGGCGTTTCATATTGCCACCTCCATTGGCTACGCCTTGATTGGTCGGAAAGATCGGGACGGCGACCTGCATGGGATGTCCGAAGGGTTGGGGGTGAGCGATCGGATCGTCGGAGCGATCGTTTTTTTACCGGCGGCGGTCGACACCTATCGGTATTTCTATCCCGATTCGCGCTGGGCCCCGTGGGTTGCCCGCGGGTCGAAGGGGTATCTCTTGGGCCTGTCGCTCCGGTGGTAGTGATCTCTTGTCGATCCGTTCCTCTCCGGTCCGCTCGCCGCGACCCATCGTGATCTGGCATGGCGCGTTCAGGAGAAAAGTTTTCGAAACGATCTTTCTTTCCCGATCAGCAGGAAAAATGTTGATATCACGATTGCCCCAACCGGCCTTGCGCCCCTTTGTAAAGAGACTCTGGGTCGCGGTTCCGGCGACTGGGCAACCTGCGGTAACGGGCGCCCGTGAACATGTCTTGCCAACCGGCGGGATGCACCTGGTTTTTCGTCTGAGTGACGCGCCGCTGCGGCTATTTCAGTGTCCCGACGATCCCATCGGACGGGTGCTGGGGCATGCGGTCGTTGGCGGAGCGCGTTCGTCGTTCTATGTGCGGGATGTCTCGACGCCGTCTTCTTCCGTGGGGGCGCAGCTTTATCCGGGCGCGGCGCAAGTGCTGTTCGGCATAACCGCCGACGCGCTTTCCGAACGCCACACCCGCCTTGAAGACCTCTGGGGGCCGGCGGCCGCCGTGGCCCGCGAGCGGCTGCTCGAGGCCGATGGCCCGGAACGGAAATTGGCCCTGTTTGAGACGCTACTGTTGGCCCGGTTTCCCCCGACACATGGGCTGCATCCCGCGGTGGCTCACGCCATCCAACGGCTTGCCGAGACCAACAATGTTCATGAGGTGGTGAAGCAAAGCGGTTACAGTCATCGGCATTTCATCGCGCTGTTCCGGCGCGCCGTCGGGTTGTCGCCCAAGACCTACGGTCGTCTCCTGCGGTTTCAAAAGGCGCTGGAGTGTGTTGCCCACGTTGCCCACGTTGCCGATGTTGACATGAGGGGAACCATCTCGTGGGCCGACCTCGCCCTGGATTGCGGCTACAGCGACCAAGCGCACTTCAATCGTGAGTTCCGGGAGTTCACGGGGGTCACCCCGGAGAATTATCGAGAAATTTCACCGGTGTTCGCGCATCACCTTTCGATTAATCTCATCCAATGAAACAGCGGCGCGCCGGAGGTCAATTTTTTTCAAGACGGAGGTGTGAAGCGGCATTTAGAATGAAGCGAGCGACCGGCTTTGCCGGCGCGAGCACGGGGGTG
>CAZOFJ010000011.1:0-34401 GCA_964579005.1 uncultured Nitrospirota bacterium | reverse complement strand
GGTTACATTTTAGATGATTTGATACGGGACCTTGACGGCGGAGCGGTCGGCCGAGTAGAGTGATGCGGGGGGTGGGGGCATCGGAGGACCTGTTCTTTGGGCCATCCGCACGGGCCCCCACATGAAAAGAGCCGTTTAACACTTAAAATAAGGAGGAGTCTACCATGGTCCACGAACTATTCCCATATCTGTGCGTCACGAACGCTTCGGCCGCCATCGATTTTTATGCGAAGGTTTTCGGCGCCCGCGAGAAGTTTCGTCTCACCGAGCCCTCCGGCCGTGTGGGACATGCCGAACTCGATTTCAACGGCATGACCCTGATGTTGAGTGACGAGTTTCCGGAGTACGGCATCCGGGGAGCGAAAACCATCGGCGCGACGCCGGTGACGATCCATCTCCATGTAGACAATGCCGATGAAGTGATCCAAAAGGCCGTGAACGGAGGAGCGACGCTGGAAATGGCGCCAAAGGATCAGTTCTACGGAGAGCGCTCCGGCTGTATCCGCGATCCCTTCGGCCACCGGTGGAACATCGGGCACAGCATCGAAGAGGTCGCTCCGGATGAGATGCAACGCCGCTACACCGAACTGCTGAAGAAGAGGTGACTTCGTGTGATGAACGAGGAAACGGCTAACAGCCCGGAGCGACGGCCGGAGAATGACGCGGCCGCGCGACAGGTGCGTGAGCGGGTCGACGCCATCTACCGCGCCGAGTCGCGCCGCGTCCTCGCCACCCTGATCCGTCTGCTGGGTGACTTCGACCTCGCCGAAGAGGCGCTGCACGAGGCCTTCCGGGCGGCGCTGGAGCAGTGGATGCGCGAGGGGGTGCCGAAGAATCCCCGGGCGTGGCTGGTGTCGACGGGACGTTTCAAGGCGATCGACGCCATCCGCCGGCGCGCTCGCTTCGACCCGCTCGACGATCTTCCCGATCCGGTGGATCCCGCCATGACGGACCCCGCCGCGTGGGAAGATGAGAACGTGGAGGACGACCGGCTCCGGCTCATCTTCACCTGCTGCCACCCGGCCCTCTCTCCGGACGCGCAAGTCGCACTCACGCTGCGCGAGGTCTGCGGACTGACGACCGAGGAGATCGCCCACGCCTTCTTGACCCGTCCGCCGACGTTGGCGCAGCGGATCGTGCGCGCCAAGGCGAAGATCCGCGAGGCGCGCATTCCCTATCAGGTGCCGACGCAGGCCGAATTGCCCGACCGGCTCGACGCGGTGCTGCGGGTGATCTATCTCGTATTCAACGAGGGTTATGCCGCGTCGTCGGGGGATTTGCTCACACGCGCCGATTTGTCCGGTGAAGCGATCCGCCTCGGGCGACTGTTGATCGAGTTATTGCCTGAACCCGAGGTGATCGGATTGCTGGCGCTGATGTTGTTGCATGACTCGCGGCGCACGGCGCGGACCTCTCCGGAGGGAGATCTGGTTTTATTGGAAGACCAGGACCGCTTTTTGTGGAACCGCGCGCAGATCGCAGAGGGCGTGACGTGGGTGGAACGGGCACTGTCATCGCGCCGGTTCGGTCCGTACACGTTGCAGGCGGCGATCGCGGCGGTACATGCCGAAGCACCCGACGCCGCGGCGACCGACTGGGCGCAGATCGTTGGGCTTTATGACGTGCTGCTGCGCGTCGAGCCGTCGCCGGTGGTCGAACTCAACCGCGCCGTGGCGGTGGCGATGCGCGATGGGCCCGAAGCCGGTCTCTTGTTGATCGAGGCCATTCTGGCGCGTGGCGACTTGACCGAATACCGCCTCGCACACGCGGCCCGGGCCGACCTGTGCCGGCGCTTGGGAAAAACGGCCGAGGCTCGCACCTCTTACGAGCGCGCGCTTGCCCTCACACAGCAGGCGCCGGAGCGGCGGTTTCTCGAACGGCGGCTCGCCGAACTCAAAAAATAATTCGCGCTCGTTGTCGATTTGGCGTTTGCTCAATCGACTATTGGCATCACAACCGACTTCGAAAGGAAATGCGATGAAATACCTCTGCCTGATCTGCGCCGAAACCGTGATGGAGATGATGCCGGAGGCGGACGCGGCGAAACACTACCGGGAGTACGCCGCCTTCACCGAGGAGATTAAGCGCAACGGTCACTTCATCGGCGCCAACCGCTTGCAGCCCGTGGACACCGCCACAACGATCCGCGTGCGCAACGGAAAGGTCTCGGTCACCGACGGACCGTTCGCCGAGACCAAGGAGCAGTTCGGCGGTTATTACGTCATCGAGGCCCGCGACCTGAACGAGGCGATCCAGGTGGCGGCGAAGATCCCGGGGGCGCGCTACGGCTGCGTTGAGATTCGTCCGATCGCCGAGGACGTGCAGACGCGGGCGCTCGGTTTTTGAAACACCGCGCGCCGCTGCGGATTGATGACCATTGTCGATTTATGGCACCGCCATACGACTAAAGGTGTATCCACGGTGTTCCCCCAACCATCAAAAGGAGTACATCTGAAGTTAGACTGCCAATGCGCAGCACATTTAAGCTGTACCGAAATGGTACGAATTCAAATCTTAATGGAGAAATGACATGACAACACCAGCAAAAAATAGGATTTGCCTTTGGTACGATCGCGACGCAGAGGACGCGGCACGGTTTTACGCGGCTACCTTTCCAAACTCATCTGTTGGCGCAGTACTCCGCTCACCAGTGGACAATCCTTCATGCAAAAAGGGGGAGGTGTTGACCGTCGAGTTTACGGTGATGGGTATTCCCTGCCTCGGGATCAACGGTGGGCCTGCGTTCAAGCACAGTGAAGCGTTCTCGTTTCAGGTCTCAACCGCTGACCAGGCTGAAACGGATCGCTACTGGAACGCAATCGTCGGCAATGGCGGTCAAGAGAGTGAGTGCGGTTGGTGCAAGGACAAATGGGGATTGTCTTGGCAGATCACGCCTCGGGTATTGATTGAAGCGATTACTGATTCTGATCCCGCTGCCGCCAAGCGTGCATTCGATGCGATGATGACAATGCGAAAGATTGACATCGCTGCAATCGAGGCGGCGCGTCGCCGTTGAGATGCGGCAGTTCCGCGCTCTCTACAGGTCAAACCAAACTGCCCGGACACAATCACTTAACCACATCACTTCACCAAAGGAGATTGATCATGACAAACAACCCTGTCGTCTGGTTTGAGATTTACGTGCAAGAGATGAATCGCGCCAAGGCGTTCTATGAGTCGGTGCTCGGCGTTCGTCTGACCCATTTGGAAAGCCCGACTCCCGGCGTCGAAATGTGGGCCTTTCCAATGGAAGAAAAGGGGGCCGGAGCAGCCGGCGCGCTCGTCAAGATGGAAGGATGCCCCTCGGGCGGTAACAGCACCCTTGTCTATTTTGCGTGCGCCGATTGCGCCGTCGAGGCGAAAAAGGCCGCGTCGAGCGGCGGGCGTATCTTCAAGGACAAGTTCTCGATTGAAAAATACGGCTTCATCGCGCTGGTGACCGACACGGAAGGTAATATGATCGGCTTGCACTCGATGCAATGAAATCTCGGCGTCGAGAAACTCGAAACAATTCCGTTCCATTTTTATAGAGGAGCAAACGATGAAATATCTCTGTCTGGTCTATCTCGACGAGCGGCGGTTGAACGAGCTGCCGGATGAAGAGTGCGTCGCCTACGACGCGGCGATCCGCAAGAGCGGCCATTGCCTCGCCTCGGAGGCTCTGGAATCCGTGCAGACCGCCACCACCGTGAGGATACGCGACGGCAAGCTGTCCATCACCGACGGTCCGTTCGCGGAGACCAAGGAACAATTAACCGGTTTTTACCTGATCGAAGCCAAGGACCTCAACGAGGCCGTCCGCATCGCCGCGGGCATTCCCCCGGCGCGCGTCGGCAGCATCGAGGTACGCCCGATCCGGCCGATCCGGGAGACGGTAGCAGAGGAGCAGGCTCCGTCGTCAAAACGTTAGACATAATCACTTACTGAGGAGAACACAAAATAGTGCGTAGCGCTTCTTCTAGAATACCCTATTTACGCGGTTCTCACGCCATCATCCAATTGCGCACACTTTTGCGGTCGGATCAGTAATAACCGAGGAGATCGACATGGGCAAACTGTATTTTTCAATCGTGATCAACGCGCCGAAAGAAAAAGTTTGGAACATCATGCTCGGCGAGGATTCCTATCGGGCATGGGCGGAGGTATTTGCGCCCGGTTCTCACTATGTCGGCGACTGGAACAAGGGGAGCAAAATCCTTTTTCTTGGTCCCGACAAGACGGGCAAGATGTCGGGCATGGTGAGCCGAATAAAAGAAAACCGGCTGTATGATTACGTCTCCATCGAGCATCTTGGTATTGTACAAGATGGAAAAGAAGAGATCTCAAGCGCGGCGGCGCAAGGGTGGGCCGGAGCGCTTGAAAATTACACCTTCAAAGAGAGAGGCGGCGCAACCGAGGTGCAGGTCGATTTGGTGGGGATGGACGTACTGAAGGAGTTCAAAGAGATGTTCCAAACCATCTGGCCGAAGGCATTGCAAAAACTCAAAGCACTGGCGGAGAAGTAGCGGCATTTGTCGAGAAAGATCAACTCGAACGGTACCTTTCTTTAACTCTTCACGGTCAGGATAAACCGGCGGTTGATGTAGAGGATCGATTCGGGCTGGATGAGTGTGATGAAGGAACCGGGTCCATTTAGGTAGTCTTTCATCCGAGAGAACCCTTCCGGCATATTGACGAAGACCTCGCCATGAAATGTCGCGCCGAGGCTCGTTGTCACGGCAACGGAATATTGCTTTCCCAAGAGCAGGAGATCGTCCCGTTCTTCTTCGCCTGGGACCGATGCCGCCACAATATGCCTCTTGTTTAGAAGAAGGGGAGTCACGTCCATTTTGACCGGGATAAACGATCGATCCTCGTTCAGCAGTTCCCCGACTTTTTGAATCCCGGAGTGGTGTTCTGCTTGCATCCGTAGAAAGACCATCCCTCGGATTTCGCCGCCGTCGGAAAGGTGGAAAAGAACCGGGCGTGTTTCTTTTTGGATGCGCTGTTCATCCATGAGGCACCTGCGGAGACCCCTGCGCGGGAAGAGGGAAGAGCGCCTTGTTCATCGCGAATTTGTGCGCCTCTTCGACCGAAACCTTTTTCGCGGTGACCAAGGCCTGCAACGCCTGATCCATCAATTGCATTCCTTCTCCTTTTCCTGTTTGGATCACGGAGGGGATCTGGAATGTTTTTCCTTCCCGAATCAGATTGGAGACGGCCGTTGTGACAAAGAGGATCTCCAGCGCGGCGCACCGTTTGCCGTCGACCGTTTTGAGGAGATTCTGGGTGACGATCCCTTTGAGCGACTCGGCGAGCATCGCCCGGATCTGTTCCTGCTGATTGGCGGGAAAGACGTTGATGATCCGGTCGACGGTCTTCGCCGCACTGCTGGTATGAAGCGTTCCGAAAACCAGGTGGCCGGTTTCGGCCGCCGTGATCGCGAGTTCGATTGTTTCGAGATCGCGCATTTCTCCCACCAGGAGGATGTCGGGATCTTCACGCAGCGCGGCCCGTAGGGCGGAGGAGAACGATTGCGTGTGGCGTCCGACTTCCCGCTGGTTGACGAGACACCCTTGACTCGTGTGAACGAATTCGATCGGATCTTCGATGGTGAGGATATGTTCTTTTTTCGTTTTGTTGATCTGATCGATGAGGGCGGCCAACGTCGTCGATTTCCCGCTTCCGGTCGCGCCGGTGACCAGGACCAATCCTTTTTTGAAGTGGAGTAGTTTCAGGACGGCGGGGGGAAGCCCAAGCTGCTCCGCGGTTAGAATTTGGGTCGGAATCATCCGGAAGACGGCGCTGATCCCGAGGCGTCCCCAAAAGATGTTGGCCCGAAACCGGGCCTGAAGCGCCGCGACTTCATAGGCGAAATCGAGGTCGCGGGTTTTTTCGAAGGCCTTCTTCTGCTCTTCGGTCATGATCTCGTAGAGCAGCGCTTCATTTTCCGCATGGGTCAATTTGTTCGGCGCCAGGGGAATCAGATCTCCCGCCACCCGCGCCATCGGGGGATGGTTGGGTGAAAGATGAAGATCGGAGCCTTTCTTTTCCTTCAAAACACCGAACAGCGCGTCGATTTGAGACATACCGTTTCCTCTTGGATATCCTCAATGAGTGTAGCATAAAGATAAAAAACAGGGGTTGGTGAGGAGGCGTGTTAATGGAACCGGAGCGGATTTTTTACAGAGGTCGTATGGGGGCGTTTTCGGGTGTGTCTGTCAGTGTGAAGGGGGGAATCGGGTCAGGCGCATCAGATCGTCGATGGTGAAGAGCGATTCGAAGCCGACGCCGAGAGAGGCGATCCGTTCGGCCCCTCCTTCTTTCCGGTCGATCAGCGCAATCACTTTCAATACCGAATAGCCTTCTTTTTTGAGAACTTCGATGGTCCGGGCGGTTGATCCGCCGGTGGTGACGACATCTTCGACCACCACGAGCTTGGCATTGGGCGGGAGGGCGCCCTCCACCTGCTGTTGGCTCCCATGCCCTTTCGGTTCCTTCCGGACGATGAAGGCGGGGATCGGTCTGTTCTTCAGGAAGCTGACGAGCGAAACGGCGGTGGCGATCGGGTCGGCTCCCAGGGTCATTCCGCCGACCCCCTCGACCGGGAGGTTTTTGATTCGATCAAAAATCTGCTCTCCGATCAGGAACGCCCCTTCGGGATCGAGCGAGACCTTCTTGCAGTCGATATAAAAGGAGCTCATCTTTCCGGAGGTGAGCTGAAAGGAGGGGGTTTCGCTATACCGGAAGGAGCGTTGGAAAAAAAGGCCGAGTAATTTGTCATGGTCCGAGCGGGAAAGAAACATAACTGATTCCTACCTGATTTTGGTCTGGGAGTCAAGGGGTGAATCGCGGTTTACAACACCGGGTCGTCATGCTAAGATGGCTCCCTTCCAAAACGGGATGATCGGATCAAACGATGTCGCCAGAAGAAAAAAATGAGACGTTGGGGAAAGTGTACGACCCAAAGCGGGCGGAGGAAAAATGGGCCGCTTTCTGGGAGAAAGAGCGGCTCTTTCATGCCGATCCCGAATCGGACCGTCCTTCTTTTTCGATGGTGATTCCCCCTCCGAATGTCACCGGTTCCCTCCACGTGGGGCACGCCCTCAACAACACCCTTCAAGATATCCTGGCCCGGTGGAAGCGGATGCGCGGCTTTAACGTCCTCTGGGTGCCGGGGACCGACCATGCCGGGATCGCCACCCAGAATGTGGTCGAGCGCCAACTTGCGAATGAAGGGTTCGACCGCCATCAACTGGGCCGGGAGAAGTTTATTGAACGGGTCTGGGAATGGAAAGTGAGCTCCGGCGGGACGATCCTCCGCCAGCTCAAGCGATTGGGGGCCTCGTGCGACTGGGAACGGGAGCGATTCACCTTCGACGAAGGGCTTTCCCGCGCCGTCCGGGAGGTTTTCGTCCGCCTCTATCAAGAAGGGTTGATCTATCGAGCGGAGCGGCTGATCAATTGGTGTCCCCGCTGCCAAACCGCCCTCTCCGACATCGAGGTGGAGCATGAGGAGACCCGCGGTAAGCTCTACCGGATCGATTATCGGCTGGTCGATTTTCCCGACCAGAAGATCACGGTCGCCACCACCCGGCCCGAAACGATGCTGGGCGATACCGCCGTCGCCGTTCACCCCGAAGATGAACGTTATCAACATCTCATCGGAAAAAAGGTCCGGCTGCCACTGGCGAATGCGGAGATTCCGGTGATCGCCGATCCGATGGTCGATCGAACCTTCGGGACCGGTGCAGTCAAGGTCACCCCGGCCCATGATTTCAACGATGAGGCGATGGGGAGGCGCCACGGCCTTCCTTTTGAAAATATTCTTACCCCAGACGGACATCTTGGAAAGACCGATCGGACCGGCCGTTATGCCGGAATGCCGCTTCCCGAAGCGCGGAGTCATGTGGTCCAGGATCTCGAAAAGGAAGGGTGGCTTCGTGGGATGGAAGAGCACCTCCATGCGGTCGGTAAGTGCTACCGTTGCAAAACGGTTGTCGAGCCGTTTCTTTCGACCCAATGGTTCGTCCGGGTGAACGATCCGAACAACTCCCTCGCGCAGCCGGCGATCGACGCCGTCCGGGAGAAGAAGATTAAATTGATTCCCGAAAGCTGGGAGGCGAACTACTTCGGCTGGATGGAAAATATCCAGGATTGGTGCGTCTCCCGCCAAATCTGGTGGGGGCATCAGATCCCGGCTTGGTACTGTGTGGGGAGGGATATCGGGCAATGCCGGATCGAATGCAAAGAGCCGATCGTCGCCTTGACCGAGCCTGCGCGATGTCCCCACTGCGGATCGGCCGATTTGCGGCAGGATCCCGACGTCCTCGATACCTGGTTTTCCTCCGCCCTCTGGCCTTTTTCGACCTTCGGCTGGCCGGCGGAGCGGGAGACCGATCCTCAAAAGCGGCAAGAAGCCGAACAGTTGCTAAAGACTTTTTATCCGACCTCGACGCTGGTCACCAGCTTCGATATCCTCTTCTTCTGGATCGCCCGGATGATCATGATGGGATTGCATTTCATGAAAGAGGTCCCGTTCCGGGAGGTCTACATCCATGCCCTGGTCCGCGACGCCGAGGGGCAGAAGATGAGCAAGTCGAAGGGGAACGTCATCGATCCGCTCGAAATCATCGACCGATTCGGGACCGATGCCCTTCGGTTTACCCTCGCGGCGATGGCCTCTCCCGGAAGGGACGTCAAGCTCTCCGAAGAACGGATCGAAGGATACCGGAACTTCGCCAACAAAATCTGGAATGCGGCGCGATTCGTTTTGATGAACCTTCCGGAGGGAGGGGTGACCGGACCGGCGCCCGATTTGGCCGAGCGCTCTTTCGCAGATCTATGGATCATCAGCCGGCTTCAGCGGGCGATCGGGTCGGTGAACAAGGCGCTCGATTCTTACCGGTTTGATGAGGCGGCCCAGGCCCTTTACCAATTTATTTGGCATGAGTTCTGCGATTGGTATCTGGAGCTGGCGAAGGTCGATCTTCAAGGAGGAAGTGAAGTCCAGAAACAGGCAACCGCTCACACCCTCACCGAGACGTTTAGCACACTCCTGAAGTTACTCCACCCGTTCATGCCGTTCATCACCGAAGAGTTGGCGGTCCATTTTCCTCCTCAAGGAAAAAGCTTGGCCATCGCTCCTTACCCCCTTCCCGATCTGAAGAAATTTGATGAAGCGATCGAGCTTTTGATGGAAAGGATCGTCATGGAGACGGTCGTCGGTATTCGGAACCTCCGGGGAGAGATGAACATCCCGCCATCGGAAGAACTGGCGGTTCAGATCAGTATGAATAATGAAAAGACGCGAGATCTTTTCCAAAACGCGCTCCCTTATATTCAACGGTTGGCCCGTCTTTCCGAGGCGACCCTTGGGATCGATATCCCCCTGCCGAAGCGGGTGGCGACGGTATCGACTGACCTGGCCAAAATCTATGTCCCGATCGACGAAGCCCGTCTGCGCAAAGAGATCGATCGTCTTGAAAAGGGGCTCGCAAAGGTTGGCAAGGAGTTGGAGCCGGTTGAGCGAAAGTTTCAAGATCAGAACATCATGACCAAGGCGCCGAAAGAGGTGATCGTCAAGCTTTCGGCGCAGCGGGGTGAATTACAGGCAAAGAGAGAAAAGTTAAATGACGATCTCCGGCGGTTCCGTGAAATGATCTCGGGTGCGGAATAATGGAACCGTTTCTTCTCAAGGAACTGGTCCAACGTGCTCTTGCCGAAGATCTTGCCTATGGAGACCGGACGACCGAATCGCTCTTCCACCAGCCGATTCCGGCGGTTGGCGAAGTTATTGCCAAACAAGAACTCCTTGTTGCCGGGCTCGACGTTTTTCAGACCGTCTTCGAATGTCTTGATCCAACCATCCGAATCGAAATTCATATTGTGTCGGGACAAAGCGGGAAGCCGGGGGATCTGATCGCATCTGTCTATGGAGACGGCCGAACCCTGCTCAAGGGAGAGCGGACGGCGCTCAATTTCTTGCAGCGCCTATCGGGAATCGCCACCCTCACCCGGCGGTTCGTCGATCAGGTGGCCGGAACCGGCGCCCGGATTGTCGACACCCGGAAGACAACGCCGGGGCTCCGGATGCTGGAGAAAGAGGCGGTTCGGGTCGGCGGTGGCTGGAACCATCGATTTCACCTCGGGGATCTGGTTTTGATTAAAGATAACCATGTTGCCCTGGCGGGCGGGGTGACAAATGCCCTGAAGGAGGCGCGCGCGTCCCTTTCGCATCCTTTCAAAATCGAGGTGGAAGTCACCACCCTTGCGGAGGTCAGGGAGGCAATTCAAGGAGGCGCTGCGATCATCCTCCTCGACAACATGTCCCTGGCCGAGATCAAACAGGCCGTGGAGTTGATCCGAATGACTGCTCCCGGCGTGAAAATCGAGGCCTCCGGGGGGGTCCGACTGGAGAATGTCGCGGCGATCGCCCAATGTGGCGTCGATATGATCTCGGTGGGGGCGCTGACCCATTCTGCGCCGGCGGTCGATCTGAGCCTGGAAATCAAGCCGGTATCCGAATCAGCGAACGGAGAGAGCATTGAGGGGGAGGCTCCATCCGGCTTTGCCGGTGGAGGGGGCGACGCAAGCCCCCGCTTTCCGGCGGAGCCGGATTAGACAAGAAATAGGAGAGCTTGTGACCCTGGAATTGGAGCGCATCGAAAAGCATTGTCGAAATCATCCCAAGGTTCGAGAGTGGATTCATGACATTTTTCTGTTCGATCGGGTCGATTCAACCAACCGGCTCGCCCTGGAGATGGCGTCGCAGGGTCTTCCGGGGGGGATTGCGATTGTTGCGGAAGAGCAGGAGAAGGGACGGGGCCGCCTGGGACGGGAATGGTTTTCACCGGAAGGGGTGAATCTCTATTTTTCTCTTCTCCTCCGGCCCCATCAATCAATCCGCGATTTCCCCCTCTTTTCGTTGGCGACGGCGGTCGCCCTGGTCGATGCGATTCGGAAGGCGACCGGCCTGAACCCGCGGATCAAGTGGCCGAACGACATTCTATTAAACGATCGGAAAGTGGCCGGAATCCTGTCGGAGTCGGAGGTGAGAGGGGAGCAGACCTCGCCGCTGGTGGTCGGAGTGGGGGTGAACGTGAATATCGACGCATCCGGGTTTCCACCGGAGATCCGGGAGATTGCCACTTCTCTCAAGATGGTCCTCGGTCAACCGGTTGAGCGGACCGACTTGCTGATCGATATCTTCAATGCGTTGGCGGAGGAGTATTCTCTTCTGGATAATAGAACAGAGCTGATCCGGCGGGTAAAAGAGCGTTGCCAAACCGTGGGTGAGCAGGTTCGTATCGTATCGGGGAAACAAACGTTTGAAGGATGGGCCGAAGGGATTCAGGAGGATGGGGCCCTTCTCATTCGAATGGGGGATGGAAGCCGAAGAAAAATTGTGATGGGAGATGTCACCCATCTTCGAGAGGTCAAGAACCTTTCCGGCGGAGTCGAGCGGAGCGCTTTGGGGTGATGTGCAAATGAGGTCTCCGAAGAGGGGAAGAATAAAGGGATCGATGCTCCTTGTAATTGATGTTGGAAACACCAACGTCGTCTTCGGTGTCTTTGACAAAAAGAAGCTGATCGGCGAGTGGCGGGTGGCGACCCATTTCCATCAGACGGCGGACGAATACGGCGTATTGTTGATCGATCTTCTTAAGGCCCGAAAAATCAAGATCGAACGGATCATGGGGGCGATCCTTTCGAGTGTCGTTCCCCCGTTGACGCCGGTGTTTCAAGAGATGACCCGGAAATATTTTTCCCGGGAAGCGATGGTGGTGACCCACGAACTTGAAACAGGGCTTCTCATCCGTTATGACAACCCGAAAGAGATCGGGGCCGATCGGATCGTCAATGCGGCGGCTGCTTACCATCTCTATGGCGGGCCGGCGATCATCGTCGATTTCGGAACGGCGACCACCTTTGGCGTCATTTCAAGAGAAGGGGAATATCTGGGAGGGGCGATCGCGCCCGGATTAACCCTCTCCGCCGAGGCCCTCTTTTCGCGGGCTTCAAAACTTCCCCGGGTCGAATTAATCAAACCGAAAACGGTCATCGGCCGGGACACCATCAGCAGCATGCAGTCGGGGATGATCTTCGGATATGCCGGATTGGTCGATGAGATGGTCCGCCGTATCCGCCGTGAAACCGGGTCGGAGGGATTGGTTGTCGCCACCGGCGGGCTTTCCAGTCTCATTGCACCCGAGTGCGGCACGATCCAAAAAATCAGGCCGACCTTGACCTTGGAAGGTCTCATGATTATTTATGACCTGAACGTAGGGTGAAGAACCTCTTCACCCTTGGAATTGCTCCGGTTTTCTTGACAGGATCATGGGGTTTTGGTACGGTACTGTCACTCTTGGCGTGACAGGCGAGGATCCGCTTTCTTTACTTTCTCAGAGGTTAAAAAAAGACGAGATGGCCCTTGACGATCGCAGCATACGTGTTTTAAAGGCGATTGTCCTTTCCTATACCCAAACCGCTTTTCCGGTCGGATCGCAGACGGTGACCCGAGGTCTTGACATCGGGGTGAGTTCCGCCACGATCCGACACATCATGGCCGAGTTGGAAGCGCAAGGTTTTCTCATGCAGCCTCACACTTCGGCCGGACGTGTACCGACAGAGAAGGGGTATCGATTTTATGTCGATTCTCTTCTCCAGGATGCCGGTCTTTGGAAAGAGCAGGATGAAATCATCGGCCGGACCGAACGATTGGTTCCTCGGGAGAACACGCAAACCCTCTTGCAAGATGCTACAAAGCTCCTTTCCGATGTCTCGCGTTATATGGCGTTCGTGGTTGCTCCGAAGTTTTCTTCGACCCGAATGAAGCAAGTGGAGTTTGTCCGGCTGAGAAAACATTCGGTCATGGCCGTTTGTATCTCTCAAGACGGCTTTATTCAGAATAAGTTTTTCGAGGTGTCGGAAGATCTTTCTCAAAAAGAGTTGGATCAGATTGCCGATGATCTCAACAGCCTCTATTCGGGGTTGACCCTCCAGGAAATCCGGCGGAAACTCCTTGTCCAAATGAAAAAAATGAAGGATCTCTATGATCATCTGCTCGAAGAGGCCCTTGAGTTGACCCGACGGACCTTTATGGATACGGGATCGGCTGGAATCGATGCGGAGGTATATGTCGGCGGGGCGACCTGGATGCTCGATCTTCCCGATTTTGCCGATTTCCGAGTGATGAAGGGATTGTTCAGCGCATTCGAGGAAAAGAAAGCGATCGTTCAGCTTCTCGACAAATACATCGGGACGGATGGGGTCCAGGTCTATATCGGTTCGGAAAACCCTCTGTTGGGGAATCCGCATTGTAGTTTGGTTGTCTCCAACTACAAGCGGGGAGATCAGGTTTTGGGAACGGTCGGTGTGCTTGGCCCGACCCGAATGGAATATTCGAAGATCATCCCTCTGGTCGACTCCGCCGCAAAAAAGGTGAGTCGTATCCTTGGAGAGACGATTTAGGGTGAGATGCTTTGATCAATGATCGATATCGATTAACAAAATAGAAATCAGGATGAACGAGGTGCGATCTTGAGCCGGGAGCAAGAAGAGAAAGAAGAAGAGATGACGATGAAAGGATCGGAAAGAGTCGAGCCTCTTTCAGGGCCCGATGCGGCGACTTTGGATGGCGAAGAACGAGAGAGAGAAAAGCTCCGGGCAGAAATCGCGAAAAAAGAAGAGGCACTCCGTGAAGCGCAGAATCTCTATTTGAGAACCTTGGCCGACTTTGAAAATTATCGGAAGCGGGCCCAAAAAGAACAGGCCGACAATTTAAAATATGCAAACGAACGTCTGATCAAAGAGCTTCTCCCGGTGATTGACAATTTGGAGCGGGCGTTGACCCATTCCAGAGAAACACGTGATTTCAACCGGATGATCGAAGGGGTTGAGCTGATCCACAAACAGATTCTCACGGCATTCGGAAAGTTCGGGGTGGTTCCGATTGAAAGCCTCAACCGGCCGTTTGACCCCCTTCTCCATCAATCGATCGGGCAGGTCGAGGTTGATGAAGGGTCCAATGTCGAGGAGAATCAGATCGTCGGGGAGGTTCAAAAAGGATATCATCTGGATCAACGCCTTCTCCGCCCTTCCTTGGTGACGATTGCGAAGCGGAAGACCCCTCCCTCATAGGGGGAGAGATGAACTTGAATTTGTTTGATTGAACAAGCAGAGCTGAATTTTTAAAGGAGGAAGAAATGGGAAAGGTCATCGGAATTGATTTGGGGACCACGTTTTCCTGCGTGTCGGTTGTGACCGGCGGGCAACCGGAAGTGATCCCGAATGCGGAAGGGAACCGGACAACACCGTCGGTGCTTGCCATCACCGATAAAGGGGAACGGCTGGTCGGACAAATCGCCCGGAGACAGGCGGTGACGAACCCGGTGAATACCATCTACTCGATTAAAAGATTGATGGGACGGAAATATGATTCGCCGCAGGTCAAGGAGGCGATGAAGCGCCTTCCCTACAAGATCGTTCGGGCCGCAAACGGCGATGCCCATGTCGAGATTCAAGGAAAAACCTACAGCCCCCCCGAAGTCTCGGCGATGATCTTGCAAAAATTAAAGCAGGATGCGGAGGCATATCTTGGGGAAAAGATCACCGAGGCGGTCATCACCGTTCCGGCCTACTTTGACGACAGTCAGCGGCAGGCGACCAAAGATGCCGGTTCGATCGCCGGTTTGAATGTCCTTCGGATCATCAACGAGCCGACGGCGGCGTCGCTTGCATACGGATTGGAGAAAAAAAAGGATGAACAGATCGCCGTCTACGATCTGGGAGGAGGAACGTTTGATGTCTCCGTTCTGGAAATCGGCGAAGGGGTGTTTGAGGTCAAATCGACCAACGGCGATACCTATCTCGGCGGGGACGATTTCGACCTGATGATCATGGATTGGTTGATCGAAGAGTTCAGAAAGGAAAACGGGATTGATCTCAAGAAAGACCGGATGGCCCTGCAACGCCTGAAAGAGGCGTCGGAGAAGGCGAAGATCGAACTCTCGACCGCGATGGAGACCGAGATCAACCTTCCCTTCATTACCGCCGATGCGACCGGCCCGAAGCATCTGGTCGTCAAGTTGAGCCGTTCGAAGCTGGAGCAACTGGTTGATCCGCTCATTCAGCGGAGTGTGGAGCCGTGCCGGAAAGCGCTCGCCGATGCGGGGGCTTCGGCATCGGATATCGACGAGGTGGTCTTGGTCGGCGGGATGACCCGGATGCCGAAGGTTCAGCAGGTGGTGAAACAGTTTTTCAACAAAGAACCCCACAAGGGGGTGAATCCCGACGAGGTGGTTGCGATCGGCGCCGCAATTCAGGCGGCGGTATTGAAGGGAGAGGTGAAGGATGTCCTGCTCCTCGACGTGACCCCCCTTTCGCTCGGCATTGAAACCTTGGGGGGGGTTTTTACGAAGATCATCGAGCGAAACACCACCGTTCCAACCAAGAAGAGTCAGGTCTTTTCAACCGCGTCGGACAATCAGACCGCGGTGACGATTCGGGTTTTTCAGGGAGAGCGGGAGATGGCGGCCGACAACAAGTTGTTAGGTCAGTTCGACCTGATCGGCATTCCCCCCGCGCCGCGCGGCGTTCCGCAGGTCGAAGTGACGTTCGACATCGATGCCAACGGCATTGTCCATGTCTCCGCAAAAGACACGGCGACACAAAAAGAGCAGTCGATCCGGATCACCGCTTCGAGCGGGCTGAGTAAAGAGGAAATCGATAAGCTGGTCAAAGATGCACAGATTCACGCGGAGGAAGACAAGAAGAAGAAAGAGCTGATCGAGGTTCGAAATGAAGCCGATAGCCTGATCTATGCGACCGAAAAGTCGGTAACCGAATTTGGCGATCGGATCTCCGCCGAAGAGAAGGGACAGATCGAGGAGAAGATTGCTCAGGCCCGAAAGGCGATTGAGTCAAACAATGTCGACGAAATCCGGTCGGCGATTTCGGAATTGTCGAAGTCTTCCCATAAGCTGGCCGAGGAGATGTATAAGAAGACTGGCGCTGGAGCCCAGGCCGGTCCGACGGGGGAAGGTGGGGCCTCCGGCGGGCAACAGACCAAACAAGACGAAAACGTCGTTGACGCTGAGTTTGAAGAGACCGATAAGAAGTAAGGAATAAGGAAAAGGGGTCTTAAATATTCATAGCAGCTTTGGCTTAAAGGAGTTCCGTGCCAAACGATAAACGGGATTATTACGAAGTCTTGGGGGTTGAGAAGAATGCCTCCGAGGAGGAGCTTAAAAAGGCCTACCGAAAAATGGCCATGAAACATCATCCGGACCGAAATCCGGGAGATAAACGGGCCGAAGAAAAGTTTAAGGAGGCCAATGAAGCCTATAGCGTTTTGTCCGATTCCGAAAAGAGGAAGCTCTACGACGTCTATGGTCACGCCGGACCGGCCGGGATGGGGGCGGGTGGTTTTGACCCCAGCCAGGGCGGCTTCTCTGATATCTTCGGCGATATCATGGAGGAGTTCTTCGGCGGCTCCGGCGGAGGGCGGTCGCGCAGCCGGGCGCAACAGGGAAATGATCTTCGTTACGATCTGACGATCGATTTCGAAGAGGCCTATTTCGGGAAAGAGGCGAAGATCAAACTTCGCCGTCCCGAGGCCTGTGATGCCTGTAAGGGGAGCGGCGCCAAAGGAGGGGCAACGAAGGTTTGTCCGACCTGCGCCGGGAGAGGACAGCTTCGATTCCAACAGGGGATGTTTTCGGTCAGCCGGACCTGCGGCGAGTGCCGGGGAGGGGGTCGGATTGTCACGGAGGCCTGCCCGGAATGTCGCGGGGAGGCGTATCGGATGCGGGATAAGACGATTTCGGTCAAGATACCGCCCGGTGTCGAGACCGATAACCGTCTTCGCGTCGGCGGCGAAGGAGAACCGGGGGCGAACGGCGGCCCGCCGGGCGATCTTTATGTGGTGTTGACCGTTCGGGAGCATCCTCAATTCAAGAGGGACGGCGACCATATCGTTTGCGATCTTCCGGTCAGTTTCGTAACAGCGGCGTTGGGGGGAAAAGCCGAGGCGCCGACGATGAAGGGACCCACGCCGATCAAGATCCCCGCCGGCACGCAGGATGGAAAGATCTTCCGCTTGAAAGGGCTTGGCTTTGCCAGCGTCCGAGGACACGGCATCGGTGATGAGCTGGTCCGAATCAAGGTTCAAATCCCCACCAAACTAACGCCGAAACAAAAAGAACTCTTGGAGGAGTATGCCCGGATCAGCGGGGAGTCGGGTTTTGGCGGCGTTGGCATGGGTGCCGAATCGGGAAATCTCTTCGAGAAGGTAAAAAATCTGTTTGAATAAACCCTAAACCCCTTCTGACGGTAAACCCCCCCGTCTCTTCTCATCATGCCGGTCTACTTTATCCACTCATCGCAGGTTGTTGACCGCCGGATCGTGATTGAAGACCGGCTGGCCCACCATCTTTGCAGCGTCCTTCGTATTCAGAAAGGGGAGACCCTTTTTTTGGTCGACGAGCGCCCGAAGCGGTATACCGGACGGGTGATCGAATCGGATCGATTGCGGTTGATGGTGGAAATCGTTGGGGAAGAAGATCCCCCGCTTTTTCTCCGTCCTTTTCTGCATCTCGGTGTTGGGTTGTTGAAGGGGGAAAAGATCGATTGGGTTCTCCAGAAGGCAACCGAACTGGGGGCGGCCCGCATCTCTTTCTTGACGACGAAACGGACGGTGATCCAACCGAAACAGGAGAGAGCTGCCCGTCAGCATGATCGATGGGCCGGAATAACACTCGAGGCGGCCCAGCAATCGAGCCGATGGACCGTTCCGGAAGTCGATCCCGTTCTTCCGCTCGATGATTTTCTTGCGGTGACCGCGCATTATGGTTTAAAATTTGCTTTCTGGGAGGGTGCTGCCGCCGAATCGCTTCCAATGGCGATCAGATCGGTCCTCGGTGCAGCGCCCCGCGAAGGGGCTCTGCTGATCGGTCCGGAGGGGGGATGGGAAAAAGGAGAGGTCGAAGCGGCCGGTCGGGCCGGTTTCCATCCACTCTCTCTTGGAACGACAATTCTCCGGGCGGAGACGGCCGCCCTCGCCGCGTTGGCCATTCTCCAGTATGAAATTCAAAGGAGGTCTTCCGGTGATTGAGGGGAGTGACGTACATGTTGCCTTTTGAAGAAGCGGCTCCGGAGCTTTTTCCGACAGTGCCCCCGACGCTCCCGGTTGCCGATGAAATTCCCAAGGCCCTCTCGCCTCGGCCGGCTGGTTTTCTCCGCCGTGTCATCGCCTTTTTCCTTGACCTGATGGTTATCGGAGGACTTTATCTGGTGGTCGTGACTGTCGGCATCCTGTCCCTTCGTCGTGCCGCGGGAGAGGCAGCCTCTCTTTCCACAGTGGGGGCTTTTAGCGTGATCGTCGTCCCGTTCATCGCCGCCTGGTTTTCGCTGTTCATCGGCTATTTTTCCTTTTTTCATGGTAATGGCGGTCAGACGCCGGGCAAAAGGCTCATCCGGATCAAGGTCATTACATCGGATGGGATTCCCCTTTCTCCAGTTCGCTCTTTTCTCCGGTCGTTTGGATATTTTCTATCGAGCTCTTTTTTTGGCTTCGGCTTCTTCATGGCGATCTTCGGCAAAAAAAAGCGGGCGTTGCACGATCTGCTTGCCCGTACCGAAGTGGTTCTCGAGTGAGTCTTCTTTTTTCTATTTTTATTTTTTTCTTCTGGATCGCTCCTTCCCCGGGGAACGCGGAGCTGGCCGAGCAGATCGCGGCAACGGTCAACGGTAAGATCGTTTTTCTCTCCGACCTTTGGCGGTATCAACTCTTTTTTAGCAAGAAGACTGAAACCGGGGATGATTTAAAAAAGATCCTTGATCGGGCGATCGACCACCGTCTTCTTCGGATGGAGGCTCATCGGTTTGTCTTTCAGGAGCCGACCGAGACCGAAATTCAGCAGCGACTGAAGCGGATCCGCGAGCGTTTCAAAGATGACGGATCCTTTCAAGAAGCGCTTCGGCGCACCGGATTTTCAGCCGAGGAGTTGAAGGAAGAGATTGGGGAGGATCTCTGGGTGGAAAAGCTTCTTCAGGAGCGGATCGACTCGTTTGTTTTTATTTCGCCCAAAGAGACAACCCGGTATTTTCAAGAACATGCCGCCGAATTTATTGGCAAACAGGAAGGAGAGGTCGAGCCGATCATCCGGCAGATCTTAACCGAAGAAAAGCGAAGAGAGAAGGAAACCGAATACCTGACTCGGCTCAGATCCCGCGCGACCATTGAGATCAATTTAAAGTAGCCAGATTGCCCACCGTTACCGCTGTACTTTCAAGATCGGGCCCTCTTTCTTTTTCGGTCGTCCGTTCTCTTCGATCTCCTTCGGTGAAACCGATTGAACGGTGTCCCCTTCCTTTTGGGCCTTCTTGAGCGCCTCTTCCGCGCATTGCAACATCTGCTCCACCCGTCTGATTTCGGAATCGGGTATTGACGAAACCCCAATGCTGATGGTCACTTTTTTCCCCCGTTTTGAAAGGGCTTCAATGGGGTGTTGCCGGATCCGATCGACGATTCTTTTGGCGATTTTTTCCGCTTCTTTGCGTTTTTGCTGGGTCAAGAGAAGCGCAAACTCGTCCCCGCCGTAGCGGGCCACCGTGTCGACCCCTCGGATTTGTCCTTGAATCGTCTGTGAGATCATCCGAATGACTTCATCACCGACCTCCCGTCCGCACGATTCGTTGATCTCATCCAAGTGGTCGACGCCGAGAATGAAACAGGAGAGTGGGGTGTTATATCGAACCGAACGCTCGAACTCTTGTGCGATGACCGCCTGAAACCGCTCTCGGCTAAAGAGGGAGGTGATCGGGTCGGTTGCGGCGATGGTTTGCAATCGGAGGAGGAGATCGGCCTGTTCCTTGTCTTTCTTTCGCAGTTCTTCCACTAGATGTTTTTCACGATAGACCGAATCGATCCGGGCCTTCAACTCCAATCTGTCAAAAGGCTTTAAGATGTAATCGATCGCTCCTTCTTCCATGCAAGCGATCCGTTCCTTCAACTCGGTCCGGGTGGTCAGCATCAAAATCGGAAGATGTTTGGTTTCGGGGTTCAATTTCGCCCAGCGACAGACTTCCGCCGCCGAGACGTGATGTAAGGTGAGATCAAGGAGGATGAGATCGGGAAGAAGTTCCTTGATCATTTTCATCCCCTGGGCGCCGGAGTCGGCCCAGTGGACATCATGACCGAGTTCCTCCAGCATTCCTTTCAGTTGTTTCGCTTCAAAGGCATTATCATCAATCACTAAAATTTTCGGCTTCATCTCCCCTCCAGAAGACGGATCAACGGATTCGTCGGGATGAATCCAAAGATAGCATACCGCCTCGATCTGTCAAGGAAAGAGGTCAGTGACGGGATCGAGATTGAGAAGGAAGCGCGGAAGTGTGTCCTCAAGCGGCGGAGAGGATTTGCACAGCCGCAGAGACGAAAAATGGCGGTTTTTGAATTGACCTGTGGAACGAAAGATGGTATAAAAAAACGCCCGTTTTCAAATCTTCAACCTTGGGCACTCTTTTGAAAGTCGGGTCAAATGGCGGCGTAGCTCAGTTGGTAGAGCAGCGGAATCATAATCCGCGTGTCGGGGGTTCGAAGCCCTCCGCCGCTACCATCCCTTTCGGTTTCTTATCGGTGATTATCCAAACTGGTTCAGCGGGCAAGCCTCATGAGGATGAGGCCGGGCGGGGCAATATCGCCGCCCATAATCGATTACCAGATAAGTGAATTCGAACCACTCCTGCTTCGGTAAGATCGCCATCAGATCCCGCTCGATTTTGTCGGGGTCGGTCTCTCGGGTCAGCCCCCAACGCCGCGTGAGCCGCTTGACGTGAGTGTCGACCGCGATCCCTTCCACAACCCCGTAAGCGTTTCCCAGAACGACGTTGGCGGTTTTGCGGCCAACACCGGGGAGGGTCCGGATCTCTTCCATCGTCCTCGGAATATTTCCGCCGAATTTCTCTCGGACGATCCGGGCCGCCGCCAAAATGTTTTTTGCCTTGTTTCTATAGAATCCGGTTGGTTTGATCTCTTGTTCGAATTTCTTTGGGTCGGTCTTGACGTAATCGTCGAGGGTCGGATATTTCTTAAAGAGGGTTTGCGTGACCTCGTTGACCTTCTTGTCGGTGCATTGCGCGGAGAGGATCACGGCGACACACAATTCCCAGTGGTTGGAATAGCGGAGGACGATCTTCGGTTCTGGAAAAAGCCGCTTCAGTTGGGCAACGATCTCCGCGGCCTTTTGTTGCCGTTCTGCCTGGTTGCCGGTGCGGCTCTTTTTTTTCATCCGGTTTGGTCGATCTGTGAATGCGGCCGGAAAAGGGGCTTCCGGAGATCGCGATTTTTTCGTCTCGATTGACCGATCGTCCGCCCATATTTTTTTATGAGCGGACGATCGTAGCGGTTTATGGGAGGAGTTGCCACTCGTCTTTTTCGATTGTGACCTTTTGACCGGCTTGAATCTGCTTGAGATCTTGTCGGTCGAACATGCCGAGGTAACGCTCGATCCGATCTTCCTCTGTAATCCGATCCTCTTTGACCTGTCCCGTCGCCAACTTATATTTTCTGACCAATACTGGCATGAATCATTTCTCCTTGTCTGTTATTATCCATCCCGTTACATGATGAGCATGGGAAGATCTATTTGAAAGGTAAGAATTATATCGGGGGGATGATTAAGGTGTCAAGCAATTGAAGCCGCGAATACAAATAGATTTCCTTTATCTTTTCGGATCGAAGAATCCCCCAGCTTGCTGGGGGGGGTCTTCAATGCCTGCTTGACAGGTCTTCTTCCTCCGGTTAGGATTGGGCCGGTATGACACTTCGATTACTTCGATTCCTGCTCCTCTTCCTTTTTCCCCTTTTGGTCTTTTCGGCCGGGGTTTCTTACGCAAGATCCCGACCCTTCTTTGGGATGGTCCCCCTCTTAAAAGTATTCTCCTGCGACCGATGCTCAGAGGCTGTGAATAAATCCTCGCCCGTCGCTGATGCGGCCGATGTGCGGCGCATCGCTGTGTTGCTCCTCCTCCCCGTAGCCTCTGGCTACGCTTCGTCAGAGCGCCTTGCGCTGCTTGCACCTCAGCCGTCCAGCTCGGTCCAAGGATTTATTCACAGCCTCTCACCTGCTCCTCTCCCGATTGCCCGTCGTCCAAAGATGGCCCGTGTCCCAAATCTCGGGATCGAATATGCGCCGAACCTCGACTACAATCTCTACCTGGCCGATCAGGTCTGGTATCTCTACTACAACGACAAATGGTATGAAGGGGAAACGCACGAGGGACCGTGGCGATATCTAAGCTATTCCAAGGTTCCGGAGATTCTAAAGAAAATTCCCGATTCATTTCTCAAGCGGAAGGAGATCTCTTCTCCAGAGGCGGGGAGGCCTTCTCCAGTACTTCCTCCTCGGAAGGAAAGCTCCGAAAAAAGACAATGACAATGCCGGACGACGATCATGTCGGGTGGTTACCGTTCCGGTTCACGGCGCAAAATCGCCGGTCGATTTGAAAGATGACGAGGAGGGGGAATGGAGATCCGGGTCTACTACGAGGATACCGATGCGGGCGGGGTGGTTTATTATGCCAATTATCTAAACTATTTTGAGCGGGGCCGGACCGAGTATTTTCGGGAGCGGGGGATCGAGGTGGCCTCTTACGCCGCCGTCGGAATCCTTTTCGTCGTCGCCCACGCCGAGGTTGATTACCGCTCGGCGGCGCGCTATAACGATCTTTTGATGATGGAGACGGAGATCGTCGACTTTAGCCGTGCCAGCTTGACTTTTTCGCACCGGGTACTTCTTCGAGGAAGCGATCGGGAGGTCGTCGAGGGATGGGTACGGCTTGTTTGTGTTGACTCAAAACTCAAGCCGAGGCGCCTTCCCGATGAGATTGCAGAGATTGCAACAAAGGTGGTTTGAGTTTTTTGATCCGATTTTGGTCAGGCCGGTTCGATGACGCAGCGGAAGGGAAACCCCTCGGCCCGAGCCCGCGCATGAACCTGTTCCTGTTTTAGCTCCGCCTGTTCCTTGGAAAGGGTGGCGACGTGCGCGGCCCCTTGTGTATGGACCTCCTGCATCAATCTCCCCGCCGTCTCGGGATCTTTTCGAAAGATCTGGATCAGGATTCGGACGACAAACTCCATCGTCGTGACATCGTCATCGAGAAGAATGACCTTAAAAAGAGGGATCTCCTCGACCCTTGATTCGGTTCCTTCTCTCGTATCCGGCAGGACCGCCGGCAGAACAACGTTTCCCGCCATGAGATGTTACCCTTCGATGATCTCTTTTTTCGCCATCGCCAGGTAAACCTGTGCTTCTTTGTTTTCGGGATTGATCCGCTGGGCCGCTTCCCATTCGACCAGCGCCAGGTCGACGAAGCCTTTCATATAATAAGTCACGCCGAGGTGGACAAACGCGGGAATATACTTGGGGTGGATCTCCTTCGCCTGGTGAAATGACTCGATCGCATCGTCGAACAGTCCTTTTTCGCGGAGGGTGATCCCGACCTTTGTCATCACGTCGACGAACTTGGGGCGGATCGAAAGGGCTTTTCGATATTCTTCCAGCGCTCCGTCATACAGGCCGACTTCAAAGTAATGGTCGCCCAGCTTTGCATGTTCGTTGGCCAATTTTCCCATGATGTAGGGGTCGAGTGATTTCGCCTCTTGGCGGACGACGTGGGCCGCTTTTGAAAAGGTATCGCCCGCTTCACCATATCGGCCGAGATCGTTGAGGGCGATGGTCAAATTGAGGGATGCCTCGGTGTAACGCGGGTTGATCTGGAGGGCTTTTCGAAAATAGACGACCGCCATATCGGCATTTCCTTTTTGGAAAGTAATGAGGCCGAGCTTATTGTAGATGTCGGCGTATCCCTGGGGACGGGTTTGAAGGAGTTTTTGAAACAACTCCTCCGCCTCGTCCATCTTTCCCTCATCGAATGCAACGCGGGCTTGCTCATAGATCTTTTCAAAGTTTTCCATCCGGTCATCCTCTCTCGATTGATTCAATTTACAACAATCCTCCAAAAGTGTCAAAAACAGGCGCCCTATTTCATGTGGGGGGGGCCGTGCGTCCTTCGACAAGCTCTCAGGCGACAAGCTCAGGATGACCGTTCATGGTGAGCTCTTTGACTCCGCTCAGGACAGGCCTGTCGAACCATGCCCCACCCTCCGCTTCCGGCCAGCTCGGCTGCCTATGAGATGGAGATCAATATCAATGATGTCGGTATGGCCGTGTTGAAATACCTCGACACCGGCGATTTGGAGTATCGCAGATTGATGGAAGAAGAGCATGCCGCCTTTGAAGGGTTTCACGCGGAGTATCTTCGATTGGGAAAGACCGAAAAAGAAAAAGAGTTGGGGCGGGCCATCGCCAGCCACACCCAGAGACGCCCTCGCTTCGCGCTGGGATTAATTCACAAACTCTGAGTCGAAAACGGAAAGGAGCATCCCCATGGCCGAAAATAAAGTCTTGATCGTCGATGATGAACCGGGCACCCGTTTTGGCATTCGAGATTTTCTCGAATCGCATCAATACCAGGTCAAGGAAGCCGGCGATTGTCGGGAGGCGGAGGCCCGTTGCCGGGGGGCGGATGCCTTCTTGTCCAAGCCAAGCCCGCTGCGGTAGGTGGCGCGGATCCTGTTCGATCTTCTCGGCATTCCGTACATCGATTTTAAATCGGATCCAGGATATCGGAGTGAGATAGGGAGTGAGATGCGGAGCGAGATGCAATGAAGGTTTCCTTGAAGATCGGTTTTATCGTGGAGAGACGCTATCTTCGGCAGGAGATGCCGGGGGCGGTCATCCGCGCCTTTAAAGGGCGGGGAATCGAAACCGAGATCCTCTCTCCGAACGATTCCCTCTTTGAGCCGGAGGGAGGCCTTCTTCGCTCCGGCGAGGGGACCGTTTTTGATCTCAATCGGTACGACGCCATCGTCTCCCGAAACCGCAATCCTCTCGGACTGGCGATGCTCGCCTATGCCGATGTCGCCGGCATCCCGGCCCTCAATACCCATGCCGCAACCCAACGGGTGCGGAATAAGGCAAAGATGGCCGGGGCCTTGAGCCGGGCCGGTATTCCCTGCGCCCCCACCATCCTGGCCGACGATGTGACCTTCTTCGCCGGGCTTCCAAACAACTGGTTCCCGTTGATTCTCAAGGCGACCTACGGCGACAACAGCCAGGGTCTTCGGTTGGTCCGACATCCGGAAGAGTTGGGAGAGATTCACTGGGGAGACCGGCTGGTTCTCGCACAGCGCTATCTTCCCAATGACGGCTTCGACCTCAAGCTCTATGTTTGCGGGGAGACCGTTTCCGCCGTCCGGAAACCGTCCCCATTTAACGGCGATCCGAAGGCTTTCCCCCGTCCGGTTCGGCCCGATGCGGAAATGATCCGTTTTGCCCTCCGCTGCGGTCGGCTCTTCAATCTGGATATCTACGGTGTCGATACGATCGAAGGAGTTCATCGATGCGAATGGCGTTTCTCCTGCAAAAGTCTGACCTCGACGACCCGATCCTGGCCGAGGTGATGGCCGATCTGAAGACGAGAGGGGTCCGGGTCGACCGGCTTCTCCCGGAGACGGAATGGTTCGACCTTTCGAATCTCAGGCCGGCGTATGATCTTTACGTGATCCGATCGAAGACCCCTCTGATTTTGAGCCTGGCGGGGGCGCTGGCGCTGGGAGGGGCGAAGATCGTGAATACCGTCCGGTCATGTTGCTTGGCGAGGGACCGGGTGGCGGCCACCCCGTTTCTGGCCGCTTCCGGTGTGCCGGTTCCCCCCTCGTGGGCGACCGGCCGGCCCGGTCTCCTCCATCCTCTCCTTGATGAAGCCCCTCTCTGGATCAAACCGCCGCAAGGGAGCCGGGGGGAGGGGGTCCGCCGTTTGAACGATCTGTCCGCATTGAACGGCCATGAGGGACCGACCGATCCGTATGGCCTGCCGCTCCCGCTTTTTGCCCAGCGGGAGGTCCCTTCCGACGGGTTCGATCTCAAGGTCTACATCGTGGGAGAGGTCGCTTGGGCGATCCGCCGTCCCTTCCCCGCCCGGACCCTTGAGGAAAAGCGAGGGAAGCCGGTTGATCTTTCCGCGGAGGTCCGGGCGGCGGCCTTTGCCTGCGGCCGGGCTTTGGGACTTGAGCTTTACGGAGTCGATTTTCTGACGGCGTGTGACCGGTTCTACGCCGTCGACGTCAACGCCTTCCCCGGTTATAAAGGGGTGGCGGAGGCCCCGTCCCATCTCGCGGCCTATCTTTATGAACGGACACTGTCGGGAGGCAAACCTTGAAACGGATGAAGGCGGTCATCTTCGGCGCCGGAAAAATGGCCTGCGGGCTTTTGGGTCAGCTCCTCTCCCGATCGGGTTATTCCACTCTTTTTATCGCTCGACGTCCGGAAGTCATTGATGCGATCAACCGTCGAGGGGGTTATACCCTTCTGGTCACCGGAGAGGGAGTCGACCGGGTTGAGATCGGAAATTGCGGCGCCCTGTCTCTCAACGACCGTGAGCGGGTGGTGGGAGAGATGGCCGACGCCGATCTGGTTTTTACAGCGGTCGGGATCGACAATATCTCCGCCATCACGCCGGTCATCGCCGAAGGACTTTGGAGGCGGGGACGGGTCTCCGGCGGACCGCCGCAAAATATCGTGGCCTGCGAGAACCTTCCCGGCGCCGGCGCCTATCTCCGTCATCAGGTTGTCGGCGCGGCCTGTTGTCGAAACGCCATGACGGTCGAGCGTGTTGGCGGCTTTTCCGCCGCGCTCACCCGGCGGATCATGACCGGAGGCCTTGCCGACCGGGAATTAATCTTTACCGTCGACGCCGACTATGATCTGGTGATTGACGCACAGGGGTTGAAGGGAGACCCTCCGGTGCTGGAGGGGGCCACATTGACCGAAGCATTTCCGGCGAGGGTGATGCGGAAACTGTTTCTTCTGAACTGCGCCCATGCCGTCGCCGCCTATCTCGGCCACCGGGAGGGGTGCGAGTATATTCATGAAGCCGCAGCCCATCCCCGTGTTGCGCCGGTGATCCAGGGGGCGGTCGCCGAGGCCCGGGCGGCGCTGAAGGCCGAGTTTCCGGGTCAGGCCGATGAAATCGATTGCGAGGCGGCGGAAGCCCTGGAGCGGATCGCCAATCCGAAGCTGGCCGATCCGATCCGCCGGGTTGCCCGGGGGCCGCGCCGGAAGCTCTCTCCGCGCGAACGATTGATCGGCCCGGCGCGCTTGGCGGTCCGGCATTGTCTTCCTTATGACCATCTCTCTCACGGGATCGCCGCCGCCCTTGTCTATGACGATCCGGAGGATCCGCAGTCGGCGGCGTTGCAGCGGATGATCGCCGAAGAAGGGCTGGAGAAGGTTCTGACCGAAGAGTGCGGTCTTCTCCCCCATGAACCGCTTGCTTATGCCATCAAGCGGCAATGGCTCCGTCTGACCCGCCGGCGGGTCGGGCTGTTCACCCCGGCGGCCGGCATCATGCCGGTGGGAGGAACCTGTTTCTCTCCTCCAACCTCTCTTTCGGAGATCCTCCGACCGGTCGCCCTCGATTTCAGCCGACGGTACGATCCTCAACGGGTCCGGGAGGCGCTGGACCGGGTGGCGGAAGAGTTCCGGGAAGCCCGGATCTGGTCGTTCATTCCGATCCTCATTCAGAGAAGGCTCTCCGAACAACTGAAAAAGGAGGGGGTGGGGTGAAGATCTGTTTCTTGATGGAAAGGGGCTCGCCGCCCCGGTTGAATCCGGTCTTCGCCGAATTGGCGGTGTTGTTGGAAGCGCGCGCGACCCAGGTATCGTTTCTCTATCCCGAACAGGAGTTGCTCCGGCTCGACACGCTCTCCGTAGAGGCCGATCTTTATCTGCTAAAGTCGGATACCGAAATGGCCTTCAGTCTCGCCGCGGCCCTGGAAGGGTTGGGGGCCCGGGTGTTGAATGCCGTCGGTCCCTCCACCTTCGCCAAGGACAAGGTGATGGCGGCTTCCCTTCTTCTTCGAGATGGAATTCCAACGCCGCGCTCGCTCGCCGCCGCCGTTCCCCATCTGTTGGCGACGGAATTGGAGAACGGCCCGCTGATCTTCAAGCCTCACCGGGGCTATCACGGAGTCGGGATCGCGGTGGCGGAAGGGGTGGAGGGCCTTCCCTCGGAGGGATCCTATCCCGGCCTGGCCTTTGCCCAGAGTTACTTCGGCTCCGCGCGCAAGGACCTGAAGATCTTCGCCATCGACGAGGCGATTTTTGGTGTTCGTAAACCTTTTTCACCGGAGAGCTTTCTTCAGGCGGGCCGGCCGATCCCCCTCTCGCCGGAGATGGAAGAAATCGCCCGCCGCTGCGGCAAATGCTTCGGGCTGGCGCTGTATGGCCTCGACTTGATCGAAGGGGAGGCGGGGATTTTCGTGGTCGATGTCAACCCCTTCCCCGGTTATCGGGGTGTTCCGGAAGCGCCCCGGCTTCTTGCCGACCACCTCCTTCGGGCGGGGAGGGGATGAAGATCGGTCGTCTGCATCCGACGGTGCTGGCCGTTTCCGCGGAGGGCTTCCTGACCCGCCTCGGGTTCGGCATGGTCGGTTTTGCCCTTCCCCTTTATGCCCTCTCACTTGGAATGGGGATCGCCGAGGTCGGTCTCCTCTACGGCCTCCGGACCGCCGTCACGATTCTCGTCAAACCGGTGATCGGCGGTTGGGCCGATCGTTTGGGATTGAAGCCGGTTCTGGTGGCGGCGGTGGCCCTCCGTTGTCTTGTCGGTCTCCTCCTCGCCTTCGCGACCGAACCGTGGCACCTGATCGCCGTTCGGCTCCTTCACGGGGTGATGACCGCCGCCCGCGACCCTTCGGCGTCGGCCCTGATTGCCGAGCGGGGAGAGAAGGAACGGATGGCCTCGGCCTTCGCCTGGTATCTGACCGCGCGGGATCTCGGCCGCGCCGCGGGTTATGCCGCGGCGGGGTTGATGATTCAGATGACCGGAAGCTACCGCGCCGTCTTTCTGATCGCCTTCTTCATCTCCTGCGCGGCGCTGGCGACGGTGATCCGTTACGTGCGGTCGGAAAGCGAGCGGGGGGAAGCCTCCGAGCGCCCGATTGGAATCGGGGCATCGACCGAGCCCGAGTCAATCATCTCTTTTGCGGAGAGGCGGTCCGGTCTCTTCCGTTACGCCGGATTCGGTTTGATGGTCGCCGGGAGCGCGGAGATGATGCGGGGGTTTTTCCCGATCATTGCGGTCCAATACGCCGGTCTGACAGAAGGGGAGGCCGGATTGGCCGTGGGGGTCTCCGGCTTTGCCGTCTTGGTGGCCGGTCCCCTCTTCGGCTGGATTTCCGATCGAGGAAACCGCACACTGGCGCTTGGCGCCCGGAGCGTCGCCAATGTCTTTTCATCCCTTCTCTATATCTTCTTTCCGACCTTTTCAGGTTTTATGATCGCCCGCGTTGTCGATGATACGGGAAAGGCCGCCTTCCGTCCGACCTGGGGGGCCTTGCTGGTGGAGCTCTCCGACGCCGATCCGGCCCGCCGCGCGCGGACGATGACGTGGGTCGATACCGGTTACACCCTTGGGGAAGTGCTGGGACCGATGGTGGCCGGGTTTCTGATGACCGGTTTCGGGGTTCCCGTCATGCTTGGCGTTCGGGCCGCGCTTTCTCTGGCCACCGAGGTTCAGGCGTTGCGGGTGCTCAGGAAACGCGATGGCGAAGATCACGCACAAGCGGGCTAATGGCGGTTGGCGGAGAAATCAACGGTGATCACGCACGGGGCGGAATGTTCCAGAGACGAACAAGGTCAATCGTCTTCGCCCTCTTTTTTATTGTGGCCTTTTTTCCCATTTCGTTCGATCCGGCGGGGGCCCAATCGAATGGGTCGAATTCCGTCGGTCCGGGGGAGCCGCCGGCGGTATTTGATCCCGATGGTCCTCCTCGAACCCGCACCTCCTTGGCCCCTTCCCTGACCTTCGGGGGGAGGCTGACGCTGGAACACTCTCTCGAAAAGAGTTTCGATCTGCAAAAGAGGCGGGAGGACAATCGCTCCGTCACGGTCCCGGAGTTATGGACCGCCTTCTCATTCGATCCCAACCGAAACTTTCAAGCCTTCCTTAATTTGGAATTTTCCCGCGCCGATATCTTGACGGCGTCGGGAGACAGGGAAAACCCCTTCGAGCTTCGCATACAGCAGGCCTTTCTTCGGTTTAAGGGATGGATGGGCGATCGCCTCTCCATTCAGATCGGACGGCAACGATTCAGAAACAGCCGGGAATGGGTTTATGATGACCAGCTCGATGCGGCGAGAGCCGTTTACCGATACTCCGATCTCGATATCACCGTCGCGGTTGGGCAGAGCGGCCTCTTCAGAGAGGACCTGCTCAATGAGAGCCGGGAGACGCCGGCGAAACGGGTCAACAACGCCCTTCTATATGGCCGGTATCAGCTTGGAGAGAAGAAAGAGATGGCGGCTTACGCGCTTCTCCGCGACGATCGATCGGCAGGGTCCCGCTTGTTCTTTTATGGACTTCATGCCGACGGGGAGGTTGGAGACAGCCTCGAATACTGGCTTGAACTGGCCCAGGTTCGGGGAAAGGAGCGGGGGAAGGAGATCCGGGGGGTCGGTTTCGATCTGGGAGGAACCTATTCCCTCAAACGGCCTTGGAGACCCTCCCTGACCCTCGGTTATGCCTTCGGGAGCGGATCGAGCGGCAACCCGGAGGAAGGGGCCGACAGAGGCTTTCGACAGACCGGTCTGCAAGACAATCAAGATAAATGGAACGGGGTCACCCGGTTCAAGTATTATGGGGAGCTGTTCGATCCGGAGCTCAGCAATCTTTCGATCTTCACCGGTGGTATCGGCATCCGGCTCACCCAAAAATCTTCTCTCGATCTGATCTACCATTCGTATTGGCAGCATCGCGCCTCCGGACGGATCCGGGAAACCGCCATTGGGATGCAACCGACCGGTCTTCACCGGAGGCTCGGCAGCGAAATCGATCTGGTCGCCGGATACCGGGAGATCCCGGATCTCAATCTGGAGTTCACCGTCGGCGTCTTCTTCCCCGGCGCCGCCTTTCCGTCCAACGCGGAGAACGCGCTTCTCGCCCAACTGAAGCTGCGGCTCTTTTTCTGAATTCTTGAGGAGGGGCAGGACACTCTTCCGGCTTCGGTATCCTTCTACACACCCCTCCTAAAATATGCTAAGATCCCTCCCCATGAAATGGAAGAGATGGAACGGTTTTTTTGTATTACTGGAGCCGGTTTTCTTTTCTTCGGTTCTGTACCAGAAACGCAGGACAGGGCCAGGTCTACAAATTTGACTTTTGAACTCTAATGCGTAATTCGTAGACCTGGCCCCAAGCAATTTTGCGCACACTGAGCAATTTTGACCAGACCCCGTTCTGCTCTTGCCTGTATAACATCGTTACGCTCCTATTCGAGCGGTATGCTGCGCCGAAAAATCCAAAAAATTTACCAACGATCGATAAATGGACCGTGGATATTGACAGACGATAAACAGTGAAGAGAAGTGTCGTGATGCAACGATCGATAATGGCAAAATAACAAAAGGAGAAGAAGATGGGAGTGAAAAAAGTGGCGCTGGTCGTGGCGCTCTTAGGGATAGCCGGTATTGCTTGGGGAGCCGACGGTGCGGCGTTGTATGCGGCAAAGTGCGCTTCCTGTCACGGAGCGAAAGGAGAAGGATCGGTAATGGGCCCACCTCACAAGGGAAACCCATTCCTCACCAAGGGTAACCCGGCCGATATCAAGACGGTCATTATGGAAGGCCGTTCCGGAGGAGCAAAAAAGTACCCGAAATTCCCCGAAGACATGCCCAAAGGTCTGGCCACGAGTGCGGAGGCCGATGACCTTGTGAAGTTCCTTCAGGGAGATCTGCAAAAATAAGGAGATAAGACCTTCGGTCTATTCCTCCTTAAAGAGGGAGGGGGGACGAGGCCGGGCAAGACAGAGAGGCTGAGATCTCTTAAGATGTAAGGTTTACTATAGATTCCCGACAAATGAAAGGTACCTTTCTGTTTACATCGACCTCGGCCTGACCCTGTTGAAAATCGGAGAAGAGGCCACCGTGCCGCTTACTTTCTTTTCACTGGAAGGGAGCGAGCATCGGGGACTTCGTCGCGACTATCATCGATGTGAGCGGGAAGGGTATATGTTTGAGGTCATTCGACCTGGCGCAAGAGCGTTGCTCCAAAGGGAACTGAAAGAAATATCCGATGTCTGGCTGGCAGAGAAGCGCACTGCGGAAAAAAAGTTTTCTCTGGGATGCTTCAACGTAGAATACCTGGAACAGTTCCAGATCGGAGTGGTCAGAAAAGAGGGGAGATCGTCGCCTTTGCCAATATATGTTAGGCGGCATACCAACTTTCCCTAATACTTGATAGGAGACCCCCATGAACAATCTGTCGCTCACCGGTACAGACGACAATCAAGTACGCCAGCTTTTGCAGCAATGGGCACGATCAACCCGGGAAGGCCGACTAGACGAAGTCCTCGAGCATCATGCGCCGGACGTACTCATCTATGACGTGTTGCCCCCGATGAAATATGAAAGCGCTGCTGCATATCGTCGCAGTTGGGGCGACTGGCAGCCGAACACGCAAGGCGAGGCGACGTTCGAGTTACAGGACCTCACAGTCGTCTCAAGCGATGACGTCGCTTTCGCGCACGGCTTCATTCAGTGTGGCGGTACGCTCCCTAATGGAGAAACCTTTGAAGACTTGGTTCGCGCAACGTTCTGCCTACAGAAAGCCGAAGGAGCTTGGAAAGTGACACACCAACACATTTCCAAACCCTTCCAGCCTAGCGGCGGAGAGTGAGCACCTCAAATGCCGCCTAACACATCATTCAAGAGGGACACGCCTTGTCGGGGCATTGCCAAGTGTCGGGTCTCATCAAGGCAAGCGCGTTGTTCTGGCCTCATGGTGGGCGTGCTCCTTAATTCAAATGTTGAGGCTGTAGGAAAACCCCCAAACGAAAAATTTTGGAGGTTTTTTAAAAATTCGACTGCGTAGAATGCCCTGTATTAAACGATCGCATCCCTGGGCGGGGTCAAGCGACCCCTGAAGTCCATTGATTCAATGCTCCGGGGACTTTTTCTACAGGCTCGTTAGGCGGCATCTGCGAGTACGTTTATGACATCACCATCTGCTGATTCGCGGAAAGTTATCACTCGGTTCTTGAAAAACTAACCATAAGGAGACAAAACCATGAAAAATGATCAAGATTACACCACCTCTTTTACGGTAGACCAATCTCCCGAAGAAGTCTTTGGCGCCATCAACAACGTTCGTGGCTGGTGGTCAGAAGAAATTGAAGGCAGCACAGATAAACTCAACGATGAGTTTATGTATCGTTACAAAGACGTCCATCATTGCAAAATGAAATTAATAGAAGTCACTCCTGACAAAAAAGTCGTTTGGCTTGTTTTGGACAACTATTTTAATTTTACTAAAGACAAAAGCGAGTGGAAGGGCACAAAAATTAGTTTCGAAATCTCTAAAAAGGGTAATAAAACGGAAATCCACTTCAGTCACCTGGGTTTAATTCCCGAATATGAATGTTTCGATATATGTTCAAACGCATGGGGCTCTTATATAAAAGATAGTTTACGGAGCTTAATTACCACAGGCAAAGGGCAGCCCAACCAGAAAGAAAAAATGGATGGGAAAAAGGCTTCTCGATGAGTTATGACGATTTTGCCGCCTCACCAGCGCTTCGAGGGCGACCTTCGGGTCGCTGCGCTCCCCTCGGCGCCTCAAGCGCCAGACTGTGTAAAAACTCTTTCAAAAGATACCATGTTTGATATAATGACTCCACAAAAAACATTGAAAGGAGTGATTGTGTCCTACATTGCCGGGGTCAGCAGGGATCAAGTCGTATTATTTCCGGATGCCATCGATGACTACATCACCCAAGACAATCCCGTCCGGTTTATCGATGCCTTTGTGGAACGGATGAACCTTCGCGAATTGGGATTCATAAAAACAGAACCTGCCAAAACCGGCCGTCCCGGCTACAAGCCGAAAGATTTACTGAAGCTGTATATATACGGATATAAGAACCGGATCACCTCCAGCCGTCGGCTGGAACAGGAGACCCATCGCAACATGGAGGTGATCTGGCTTTTAAGGAGATTGAAGCCGGACTTTAAGACCATCTCTGACTTTCGGAAAGAGAATGTAGCCGCCTTCAGAGCAAGACAGGGCCAGGTCTATAAATTTGACTTTTGAATTTTAATACGTAATTTGTAGACCTGGCCCCAGTCACGCGAAGTCATTCCCTCAAACGGCCTTGGAGACCCTCCCTGACCCTCGGTTATGCCTTTGGGAGCGGCGGCAACCCGGAGGAAGGAGCCGACAGAGGCTTTCGACAGACCGGTCTTCAAGACAATCAAGATAAATGGAACGGGGTCACCCGGTTCAAGTATTATGGGGAGC
>CAZOFJ010000010.1:0-62996 GCA_964579005.1 uncultured Nitrospirota bacterium | reverse complement strand
CCTCGTTTACTGGGTCTCTTATTCCGCCTTCTCAACAGGTCCCTTCAGCTTGCGACGCTCGGCCTCTGTTTTTTCCCAGTAGGCTTTTGCATCATCGGTAAAATATTCCATGAATCCGTATCGATCTTTCTCGACCATCCGGGCATCGTCCATCACTTTCGGAGTCGGGATCGCATATTCGATGTTGCAGGAGGTGTACGCCTGGATATAGGTGGGGCCAACTTCACGCGCAATCAAGACCGCCTTCCGAACTGTGTTCGCCACGCGGGTCGGGTTGGTCGGCGCAATCCGGGCAATATAGGCCACTCCAGCCGTCTTGGCGAGCCCAACCATATCCATTTTCTCGAATTTCTTCCCGTTCGGAGCCATCTTCAGAACCATCCCCTTTTGGGTCATTCCGCTTTCCTGTCCACCTGTGTTTCCATAGACTTCATTATCGAGCATAATGGTGGTGAACTTCTCTTTCCGGAACCAGGAGTGCATTACTGCAGAAAACCCGATGTCGGCCAATCCGCCATCTCCCGCCATCACGACCACATCTTTCGGTTTGTCTTTGAACCGGACCGAGAGGCCACGCTTCAAACCGCTGGCGACGGCATTGGTATCGCCATAATTTCCATAAACGAAGGGAATCGCCGCCTGGCTCAATGCCAACCGACCGCAGCCAGCCGTACCGATAATGACTGAATTTTCCACGCTCGGCAGCGCGAGAAGCGTCACGCGGATAAAAAGGGTCATCGCGCAACCGGCACACATCGGATGCTCCTCAAGAATTTCTTTAAAAGAACCCAGCTCGGAAACTTTTCTCTCTTTCGTAAAAGGACCGTTCTCGACGAGATCTTGATATTCCTTCGGTAAAAACTTCTGGAAACCTGGAGAGACGCGAATTGTTTCTAAAGACATGAGAGAACCTCCTTTTTACTTTCTTACCGTCTGTTTGGACTACCGGTGATGTATTCCAAGATCAACTCTGTCGGCATCGACATTCCGCCGAACACCCGCGGCCCGGAAATCACCCGCTCGCTTCCTCGAATGGTCGACTTGACCTCTTTTGCGAGCCAGCCGACGTAATTGAACTCGGGGACAATAATCTTTTCGGCATGATCGAGCGCCGCTCTGACTTCCTCGGCCGGGAAGGGACGGAGCGATTTTATCTTGACCAAACCGACTTCAATCCCCTGCTCGGCCGCCTGCCGGACCGCTTCACGCGACTGAGATACGGCGGAGCCGGAAGCCACGATCATGATCTTTGCCTTCGGATTGACCACTTCAATTAACCCCCCGAACCACCGGTCGATCCACTTCCGTGCTCGCTCCTGCGCCGCCCAGATCTCCTGCTGCCAGGAAGCATGCATCTGATAGGAGATAAAGTTTGATTTTTGAATCGGCGCATCACGCGAAATCCGGATCGGCGGGTTCTCATTGTCCATCATCGGCACCGCCTCATGGTAGCAATCACGAGGAGGGAGTTTGAGATCAGCCGCGGGAAGGGACACCCAACCGCGCGCATGCGTGACGAAGAAACCATCTACCGCCACGGCAACAGGGAGGGTCACCTCCGGCTTCTCACCGATCATAAACGCCGCAAGTGAATAATCGTAAAAGTCTTGCTGGTTTTCGGCGTGGAAAAGGAGACAACCGCTATTAAGCATGTAGGAGAGCTCGACGTTGTCGGGTTGAATCGCGAGCGGGGCATTAATCACCCGGCACATGATCAACAGGACGCAGGGAAGGCGCCCCCCCGGCCAAGAGGAAATCACCTCCAGGCCACGCATCAGACCGGGTCCGGCGGTGGCGGTCAAACAGCGAACGCCCGCCCGGGACGCGCCGGAGACGGCCGACATCACCCCAAACTCTTCTTCACCACGATAGTAGTCTTTTACATACCCCTCGGCATAGAGATAGCCAACCTGCTGCATCGTTTCGCTCTGAGGGGTGATCGGGTAGGATATCGCCACGTCGACATTGGCACGCCGGATCGCCTCTTTCGCCGCCTCGCTCCCGGTGATAAATGTCTTTTCACGGGGGGCCTGCAAGAACAGGTAGTCGGGATCGACGATCCGTTGGGCAGCCGCCCCTTTTTTTGCCTCTTCTTTTGGGGGAGCCGGAGTCGCAGCAACCACGTCTCCCTGAGGGTTTGTCTTAACCTCTTCCTGAAGCCCTTCACTCATCGAGTGACCTCCTTAAATTTTGTGCTATCCAATTCAGGATGATAGATAAAACCTTGATTTTTTATCGAATACGCGAAAAACAAATTATCTGAAACACTACTCTTCGTTTTCGTCCAAACCCTTCTCAAGATCATGCGAAAATTCACCATGAACCCCTGCTTCGACCATTTCCTGCACTGGCGCAGTAATAGCGGCGCCCGTCAACCCTGCCACCTGAGCCCATCCGGAAGGGATGATCCCTTTTCCTTCATACAGAGGCTTCACGCCGCTCTTCTTTAGGCGACGGAGGGCGTCGGTAAACTTTCTGATCTTGTCTGCACTAAAATGGGGAACCGAGGCCATCGCATCTTCATGTCCTGCTTCAGCGCAAAGCGCGATCGTATAACAATTCGTTCCCGCACGGATCATCTTGAGGGTAATATTCGCGAAATGGCAGTGCACACCGATAAAAACACACGCTTCGATTTTATTATGCCAAATGGTCAAATTCGGATGGCAGGGATTAATGACTGCTTCGGGATCAATTTTCGGATAAATCGGGCGATAATCAGGCATCGGGATGATTCGAACACCGGGAATCTCACGAGCCATTTCGAAAAAAGGGTCGGCTTTCTCTCGGGTGTGGTCATTCCATCCCCAGAGCATCAGCGGGCCAGGAAAGAGGGTCGGATTCTTCCGCGTCAGCATTGCCTTTGCCGCCGCCTCGATTGCTTCCGCTTCAGAGACGATCGTTCCTTCCAACAAGCCCTCCCCTTCTTCTGGAAGATGAATCCCCATGATTGCCGCGGCGGGCGGAAGGAGGCCCTCCGGACCCGGGAGAACGCGATAAACCGGTTCTGTCATTTGCTTCATTGACACTCCTTATTTTTGGAGATCTTACTGATCGGATAAAGATATGAACTTTTGAAAAACGATTTTTTATAATATAACAGGGGTCAAACGCTTGTCAAACTAAAAAATTGCGCCAAAGCCTTTATTTTATGAGGCAAAATAGAAAATGAGAAACTTCCGCGACAGGACGAAAGATCTATTTTTTGGAGAGTCTTTTTCGGTCGGTCTCATTCAAATACTTTTTTCGAAATCGGATCGACTGCGGGGTGATCTCCAAAAGCTCATCGTCTGCGAGAAAAGCAATCGCCTCTTCCAAGCTCATCTTTCTTGGCTGCGCGAGGACCAGGGCATCTTCGGCGGTCGACGATCTGAAATTGGTAAGATGCTTCTTTTTGGAGGCATTCACGACCAGATCGTTTGCCCGAGAGTGCTCCCCGATAATCATCCCCTCATAAACCTTCTCCCCGGGAGAGACAAAAAGAACACCCCGCTCCTGAACATGATGGAGTGAAAAGAGGATCGCCTCTCCGGTTTCCATCGAAATTAAAACCCCTTTTGATCGAGAGGCGATCTCTCCCTTGTACGGTTGGTAGGCAGAGAAGGTGTAGTTCATGATCCCTGTACCACGGGTAGCGGTTAAAAATTCGGACCGATAACCAATCAACCCGCGCGAAGGAACATCGAATTCAAGCCGAACATGCCCGCCCAGCGTATTCCCCATGCTGACAAGTTCCCCGCGGCGGCGTCCCAAACCCTCCATCACCGTACCGATATAGGTTTCTTCGACATCAAGCATAAGGCGCTCAATCGGCTCATATGTTTTTCCGTCGATTTCTTTCAAAATAACGGTGGGTCTCGAAACGGCAAACTCATATCCCTCCCGTCGCATCGTTTCAATCAAGATCGAGAGATGGAGCTCCCCTCGCCCCGATACCTTAAAAATATCGGTATTGCCAGTCTCCTCAACCCGAAGCGCCACATTCGAGCGTAATTCCCTGAAGAGCCGCTCCCGAAGATTTCGGCTGGTCACAAACTTCCCCTCTTTGCCGGCAAAGGGAGAAGTATTCACCATGAAATTCATCGAAATGGTCGGCTCGCCGATAGAGATGGTCGGGAGTGCCTCCGGCATATTGGGATCGGCCAGGGTAGCACCGATCTGGGCCGCCTCGAACCCGGCGACGCCGATGATTTCGCCCGCCGCCGCTTCGGCCAACTCCACTTTCTTCAGCCCCTCATATCCAATAATTCGTGCGGCCTTCCCTTTAACAATCTCCCCATCCCCCTGAACCAGGGCGAGGGCTTCTCCCACACGGATTGTCCCCCTAAAAACCCGACCGAGCGCAATCCGGCCGACAAAATTATCGTAATCGAGAGAGGTCACAAGCATCTGCAGCGGCGCCGCCGCATCTCCGGGAGGAGGACCGACCCTTGAAATAATTGTCTCAAACAAGGGAGAAAGATCGGTGGCGGGATCATTCAGGTTTAGCTTGGCGAAACCTGCTTTCGCCGAAGCATAAACAATCGGAAAGTCGAGTTGATCATCGTTGGCCTCCAGCTCTAAAAAGAGATCGATGACCTGATCGACCACCTCTTTTGGTCGGGCATCGACCCGGTCGATTTTATTGATGACAACGATCGGACGAAGATTGAGTTCAAGTGCTTTTCTGAGGACAAACTTGGTCTGAGGCATCGCCCCCTCGAAAGCGTCCACAAGCAAGAGGACGCCATCGACCATATTGAGAGTCCGTTCTACCTCTCCAGAGAAATCGGCATGGCCAGGAGTGTCAACAATGTTAATCTTGAAATGTTTGTAATGAACTGAGGTATTCTTGGCCAAAATTGTAATCCCGCGCTCTCGCTCCAGATCGTTGGAGTCCATCACACGCTCGACAACTCCTTCATGGGATTTAAAGGCCCCTCCCTGCCGGAGCATCTTATCGACCAGGGTCGTCTTCCCATGATCGACATGGGCGATGATTGCGATGTTACGGATGTCTTCCCTCAGCCTGTTTTGCATCTCTGTTTTGATCATTTCTTTTCAGCAACCTCTCAAAAAAAAACCCCAAAGAACTTTGGGGTTGAGTCATTAATAGAGTAATCCCAAATGTAGAAAAGTATTGCAAATTATATCATTGAACCATCGGATCGTCAATCGAAATGGGGTGGCGACTCAGCGAACCCCTCTGTCACCTTCTCAAGATGGAACCGGCTTCGTCAAGCGATCCAAGGCTTCAAAGTATTTCCGGCTCGTTTGCTCGATAACGGAGGGGGGGAGATGAGGTGGGGGAGGGGTGCCATCCCATTGGACCGATAGGAGATAGTCTCGGACATACTGCTTATCAAAACTCGGCTGGGCTTTCCCGGGAGTATAGGTATCGATCGGCCAGAAACGGGAAGAATCAGGAGTCAACAGTTCATCGATCAAGATCGGACGTTTTGTTTGTGGATCGATCCCGAACTCCATCTTTGTATCGGCAATGATAATCCCACGGGCTTCGGCATACGCCGCTGCTTGCCGATAGATCCGGAGGCTCGCCGCCCGGACCTCTTCAGCCAACGCGGCCCCGATCCCTGACTTCATCTCTGCGAAGGAAATATTGACATCATGGATTCCAATCGGCGCCTTGGTCGAGGGGGTAAAAATTGGTTCCAGAAGGCGAGCCGACTCCACTAAGCCGAGAGGCAACTTCTCGCCGCAGATCGCCCCCGTTTTGAGGTACTCCTTCCAGCCCGATCCGGAGAGATAGCCCCGGACGACACATTCGACCGGGAGCGGTTCGGCCTTCCGGACCAACATACTTCGCCCTTCCAGGACCCCTCGATAAGGACGACACTGTTCTGGAAAACGATCGAAGTCGGCGGTCAGAAAATGGTTCGGGACTGAATCCCCCTTCTTGGCAAAAAAGTCAAACCAGTGAAGCGAAAGCTGGGTGAGGACATACCCCTTGCCGGGAATCCCTTCTGGCAAAATGACATCGAACGCCGAAATTCGATCGGTTGCAACAAAGAGAAATGTCTCCCCGAGGTCGTAGATGTCGCGGACCTTTCCCCGGCGGGGAGTTCCAAGTCCCGGAAAATTGCTTTCCAGCAGGACCTCTTTTGGCGTTTTTGAGTTCATTTGGATTCCTCACAAAGCCACTTACATGGCAAGCTTTGCCTTTTCATCCAACTTTAAATTTATCAGCGTACTGTTTGATCGCAGACAAAAAAAACCGGGATTTTGAGCTAAAAAATCCCGGTAGATACTGGAGCGGGCGACGGGATTTGAACCCGTGACCAAGAGCTTGGGAAGCTCCTACGCTACCGCTGCGCTACGCCCGCAAAGAGTCCAGTCAATCGTCAATCGTCGTGGGAACTTTACCTCTTTCATTATTTCAAGTCAAGGGCGCGTATGGGCTTTTTCATGTTTTCTTTCTGGATCGCTTTTCGGCCAAAACCCGTTCCCGCCCCTCCTCTCGAAGGAGCTTTTGGATCATCCGCTTCCCTGCTTCAACCCCCGGTTGATCAAACGGATTCACCCCGTATAGGGCTCCGGCAAACGCAGTCTGAAACTCAAAATAATAAAAAAGTGCCCCCAGATGATACGCGTTGATTTCAGGAAGGGTTAATTTAAAATTGGGGCGGCCTGCTTCCGCAAGAGAACTCTCGATCGCCCGCTGCTCGATCCTTAAAAGACCGCCAAGGGTGTGCCCCGTCAATAAAGCGAGGAGACCCTCCCTGCGGATCACCGGAAAGGAAAGATCTTTTCCGAAAGACTCAGCGACCAAGAACTGAATGATCTTGTCGGGTGGCCCTTCCATATACAACTGAAGTTGCGAATGCTGATCGGTTGCCCCGACGGCAACAACGGGAGTCTGACCGACTGAAACCTTCTTTCCCCCAATGTCTTCCCCCTTACCAAGACTCTCCGCCCAAAGTTGGGCAAACCATTGTGCTACCCCGACCAGTCCCTCCGAGTAGGGCATCATCACCAAGATGTTCCGCTTCTTCACCATGTCGGACCAATAATGAATAAACGCCCCCCATGCCGCGCTGTTCTCATGCGAAGGGGCCTTTTGAAACTCCTGATCAAGATCAGCCGCCCCTTGCAGCATCAAATCAATGTCGATCCCGGATACGGCAGAAGGGAAAAGCCCTACCGGTGTTAAAACTGAATAACGCCCGCCAACCGACTCCGGAATATCGAGGGTCGCAAACCCTTCTTCTTGCGCGATCTCCCGGAGAATCCCTTTCTTTGGATCGGTGGTGGCGACAAAATGGGCCGCCCCTTTCTCCTTTCCAAGTTTCTTATAAATCCACTTTTGAAAAAGGAAGAATTGGGCCATTGTCTCGATCGTCCCTCCCGATTTGGTAACAACATTGATTACGGTTTTGGAGGGATCAAGCAGTTCTAGTAGCGGCACCACTTCGAAAGGATCGATGTTGTCCAGAAAAAACATCCTCGGCCCTCCTCGTTCTTTTTTAGAGAGAAGATTGTAGTAAGGAGAGTGGAGGGCCTGATGAATCGCGATCGGCCCCAAAGCCGACCCGCCGATTCCGAGGAGGACAAAGTTTTCAAAACGGCCCCGAATCTTCTTCGCCAGCGCCTTCACCTTATCCGTTGACTGGTAGGGAAGATCGAGAAACGCCAGAAGGCCCCTCTCCCGCTTCTCGCGAAAAAGGCGGTCGACTTCCTCAAACAATGGGAAGGCACGGGCCGACTCCTCCTCGCTCAAACCATGAATCGGTCCGATCTGATCGGTCATCACATTTTTAAAATCCAATACCAGGGACGGAGTGCGTTTCATTTTTCCTCCTCAGGGTGTCGCTTTTGAATTCGAAAAGACTCAACCTTGACTTCCGATTCTCCATCTGTTAGGATGTTTTTCGCGGGGTGGAGCAGCCTGGTAGCTCGTCGGGCTCATAACCCGAAGGTCGTCGGTTCAAATCCGGCCCCCGCAACCAAGTCCGCTTCTATATGCGACCGGCATTATAGGCCTGCCGCGGACCGCTGGCAACAAGAAACTCACTTCCCCACTTCTATAATTTTTCAATCTTCTCGGAATTTCGGGAATAGGGATTCAGCCGAACAGAGACCTCCGCGTGATTACATTAGAGACTCATACCTACATCATTCCCACTGGGTCCATACCGGGGTTGTCATTTTCTGGCATTCTCTATTAATTGGGATGGTTTTTTCCATTGACCCATTTCCCGCCTCTGTGATATACCGAATGCCGATTTAGGGTGGGAGCAGGAAAACCAAGCAAAGAGATAACATCGATCCTGGTATGGCTTGGCATCCTGTAATAATCTTAATACTTAGAATATACAAAAACATTCAGTATTCATTTTAGCTGAGTTCGTTAGAAATCGGTTCTTAAAAAGAATCTCTTCATTGAGGGAAAAAATAAATGGCTCAAATAATGGCTGCGCCAGCAGCACTCTCGGCTCGAAAAACAGATTATTGGGCAATTACTGTTTTCGTGCTCATTTCTTTGGTCGTGCTGATCGGAGTTCCTCTTTTTGGATATCTTTACGGCTATACCTGGGTCGATTGGACCCTCTTCGGCATTCTCTATGTGGTGACCGGCCTCGGAATTACGGTCGGTTATCATCGAATGATCTCGCACCGAAGCTTTGCCTGCCCCGACCCAGTCAAGATCGCCTTTTTGATGGCGGGGGGCTGGGCCCTTGAAAATTCGGCACTTAAGTGGTGTTCGGACCATGTCCGGCATCACGCAAAGGTTGATCAGGAAGACGACCCCTATAATGCCAAAAAAGGGTTTTGGTACAGCCACCTTCTCTGGATCTTCTCGAAAGAGGCTAATGCCGAAGAGAAATACGATAAATACAGGGCCATCTTCAAAAAAGACAGATGGATCGTCTGGCAAGACCGTTACTATCTCCCCATCGTCTTTTCCGGCCTCGCACTTCCAGCGATCATCGGGTTTTTCCACCGCGGTTGGGTCGGAGCAATCAGTGCTTTTCTCGTTGCAGGCATTTTAAGGACATTTGTCGTCCTCAACTCGACCTTCTGCATCAATTCGATCTGCCACCTCTGGGGGAACCAACCCTATGGTACGGCAAACAGCAGTCGGGACAGCTGGTTGATCTCTTGGATCACCTTCGGTGAGGGATACCATAATTATCACCACACTTATCCCAAAGACTATCGCAATGGTCCGAAGTGGTACAATTTCGATCCTTCTAAATGGCTCATTTACACACTCTCTCTTTTGGGTTTGGCAAACAACCTCTCTCGCAATATTTTATGATCCTCCTCCACCCCTGATCTGAAGGGAGAACGCGATCAACCAACGAGGAAACATGAGGACAAATCAACTCCTCGAAAAGCCCCAAAGAAAGTGGCTCTTCCTTTTTTGGTTCTTCATGATCGCTTCTTCCCTTCTTCCGGCCTGCGCCGTCACCGGAGAAAATACCAGACCAATCTCTCCCTTTCGAAGACAAGAGGGGGTCCTGCTGGTCTCCGACCTCCTCTTCTTCGGATTAAGCACAGCAAACGGGCCGGTTCCCAACGCCGAATGGGATGACTTCGTCCGCGACATTGTGACCCCTCGATTTCCTAACGGGATCACCTATTGGGAGGCAACCGGGCAATGGCGCGGCACCGACCATCGGCTGATTCGAGAGCGTTCGATGGTGCTTCAGATCCTTCACCCAGATACCCCTCAAACGGAATTTGCCGTTCAAGAAATCATCCTCCGCTATAAACAGCAATTCGAGCAAGACTCCGTCCTACGCCTGCGCGACCACGTTACGGCCTGGTTCTAAACCCGCCCGCTCTGGAAACCCTACCCGGAATCTTACTTGCCAGGTTCGGAACCCTCTTCTATAATTTTTCCGATATTTATCTTAATCGGGTATATACTTAAAAATACTTAACAAGGGTGCGACATGAAGCCCATCCGATTCACGGCCCCGTCAGTGATCGTGGCTTTTCTCGTCTTCATCGGTTTCCTGGCGACCGCCGTCGCCGAAGAGGCCCCTTCCTTTTCTTTGCCCGGCAGTACCGGACCGGTTCAATTGACCACCTACCGAGGAAAAGTCATTTACATTGACTTCTGGACCTCCTGGTGTATCCCTTGTCGAAAGTCATTTCCCTGGATGAATACCCTGGAGGAGCGTTACGGCAAAGAGGGATTGATCATCATTGCAATCAATGTCGATAAAAAAAGAAAGGCCGCGGATGCCTTTCTGGCCGACCATCCCGCCCGCTTCACCGTCGCTTTCGATCCCGGCGGGATGGTCGCGGAATCGTACCGGGTCTGGACAATGCCCAGCTCCTACCTGATCGATCGCACCGGGCGTCTTCATTCCGTTCACCGTGGTTTCTTCGATACGGAAATGGCTCGGATCGAATCCGAGATCAAACAACTTCTTAACGGAAAATGAGCTTGATATCTCTGGTTCCTAAAGGACTCTTAGGGCTTCTTTTTGCCTTGACTTTTTTTCTATCACTATCGGCCTGCATCGCGAAAGTCTCCCCCTGGGAACGAGACCTGCTGGCGGAGAAAAAGATGCAACCGGTTCCCGACCCGATGGAAAACGAGATCGATGAAAAGATTTACTACAGCAAAGAGGGATCGAGCGGAGGGCAGGGGATCGGCGGAGGGGGTTGCGGATGCAACTAAAGGAAAATCAGTCGATCCGGAAGGCGCTCGCCGTGGCGAGCTGGACCCTCCTTACCCAGACCCCGCCGCCTTCTCAAGCGGCGGAATTCCCTTGGACGGCAGACCTTTCGACCCTTTATTATACCGAAAAGGACCGTGTCACCGTCTCCGAATCGATCGCCGGTTTCAGACGGGAGATCGGCAATGAGGAATCGATCGGGTTAAAAGTCACATTCGATGCGATCAGCGGCGCTTCCGCCAACGGGGCGATCTTCCCGAAGGCCTCAACCGGCACCGTCCAGACCATCACTTCCCCTTCCGGCGCCTCCCGGACTCTGACGACCGGTGGAAAACCGACGATCAATCCCCTCACCCCCTTTAATGACACCCGCATCGCCGCTCAATTTTTGTTCGAGAAGGCGCTGGGGCGGATGGTGAAAGGGCGAGCGGAAGGAGGCCTCGGTTTTGAAAACGATTACGATTCGTATGGGGCGGGGGGAACCCTTTTCTGGGATCTGAACGAACGCCGGACAACACTGACTACCGGCCTCTCCTTCAATAACGACACCGTCCGGCCATTCGGCGGGACCCCCATCGCGCTGAACAATCTCTCCGATCCGACCCGCCTTGGGAAAGGAGAAAAAAGAACGATCGATCTGATTGTGGGGACCACTCAAGTACTTCATCGACGCACCCTTGCTCAGATCAACTACACACGCGGCTTCACCGACGGCTATCTGACCGACCCCTACAAGATCATCACGGTCACCGATCCGGCGGGTGAACCGGTCGATTATTTCTTTGAAAAGCGCCCCACGACACGAAACCGGAACAGTCTCTTCTGGCGTACCGCACACCATCTGGCGGAGGACGTCATTCACTTTGCCTACCGCTATGCCTGGGACGACTGGGGAATCCGTTCTCATACCGCCGACTTGAAATACCAGTTGGAGCTGCGGCGAGGCCATTCTCTTCAAATACACTTCCGCTATTATACCCAAACGGGGTCGGATTTCTACCAATACAGCTTGGCGGAAGGGTTGCCGCTTCCCGGTTACATCAGCGCCGATTACCGGCTCGGACAACTGATCACACAGACGGTTGGTCTCAAATACACCCTTCCATTCGGCAGGAAAACCGGGTTCAGCATCCGGGCCGAATACATACAGCAAAAAGACGCCGAGCACCGCTTCCCCTCCCTTGATGTGATTCTGGTTCAGGCAACTTTTTCTTACTCCGATCTCATCGACTACGCCCTCTGGTCCAGGCCGCCTCCATGAAGAAGGAAGATGACTTCACCCTCCACAGCGAGAACAGCCTCTGGATCGGGCGATTCCAAGCGATGGCAAGCCCCTGCGAACTGCTGATCGACACCGATGATGCCGCGATTGCGAAGAAACTCCTCCGTCTGGCGCAAGCAGAGGCAACACGGGTCGAACGGAAATTCAGCCGCTATCGCGATGACAACATCGTTTCGCGAATTCATCACGCCCAAGGCCGACCGGTCGAAGTCGATGAGGAGACGGCGCATCTCCTCGATTTTGCCGCCAACTGCCATGCGTTGAGCGAGGGGAGGTTTGACATCACTTCCGGAGTGCTTCGGAAGGCCTGGCGTTTTGACGGAAGCGACCGTCTCCCCGACCCGAAAGCGGTCGAGGCTCTTTTACAACAGATCGGTTGGACGAAGGTTCGTTGGGAACGCCCCCTTCTGACGCTTCCTGCCGGAATGGAGATTGACTTTGGAGGGATCGGGAAAGAATATGCCGTCGATCAAACCGCCCGGATCGTCTCTCAACATCTCCGCAGCGGAATCTTAATTAATTACGGCGGCGATCTCTTTTCTGTCGGCCCTCGAAGAGACGGCGTCCCCTGGCAGGTTGGTGTCGACGATCCCGACGCCAGCGGGGGAAAAATCGTCGCCCGGATTCCACTTTCCACCGGAGGAGTCGCTACCAGCGGCGATGCCCGCCGCTACCTGCTTAAAGACGGCGTCCGCTACGGACACCTCCTCGATCCCCGTACCGGCTGGCCGGTGAAAAGCGCCCCCCGCTCGATCACCGTCCTTGCCGCCACCTGTCTCGAAGCGGGAACACTCGCCACCCTTGCGATGCTTCAGGGAGAAAAAGCGAAGGCGTTTTTGGAAGAGGAGGGGGTTCCTTTCTGGTTGGTGCCGGGATAATCACGGGTCGGCTTAAAACCAGTCGAACCGTTTTCTCTTTTCCCCTACCCCTCTCCCAACAAGAAATCAAAATCGGATTTCGTGATGACGGCCCCTTCCCCAACGTGTGCCGTCCCTCCCATCACCGCATCGAAGAGGGCCCGCTTTTTCTCCTTGAGAGCCATCATCTTCTCCTCGATTGTGTGCCGCATCAAAATCCGAGTGATCGACACCTTGTTCTTCTGGCCGATGCGATGGGCCCGGTCCGACGCCTGATTCTCCACGGCGGGATTCCACCACGGGTCAAGATGGAAAACATAAGAGGCCCGCGTCAAGTTCAATCCCTGCCCCCCGGCCTTGAGACTGAGGAGAAAAACAGAGGCTCCCTCTCCTTCCTGAAAGCCGGTCACCCGCGCCTTCCGCGCGCCGGTGGCGGTGCTCCCATCGAGCCGAAAATAGGGAATCGCCTCCGACCGGAGCACCTCTTCGACCAGATCGAGAAAGGAAGTAAACTGCGAGAAGACGAGGGCGCTGTGCCCGGCTTCCAGTAGCTCCTTGAGCCGATCCATTAAAAAGGCGACCTTAGGGGAGGGCCCCTCCATTTCCGAAGAAAGGAGCCGAGGAGAAACACAAAGCTGCCTCAGGCGCAATATGGCAGTGAGGGCGATGATCTTCGCCTGTGCCGCCGTCTTGCTCCGGTAGGCATCATCGATGGCGGAGCGGATTTCGGAAACGGTCTTCTGATAGAGGCCCTTCTGCTGTGGGGTTAAATCCAAGTAGACATCGGTTTCAATCTTAGAGGGGAGTTCTTTCAGAATTTCCTCCTTCGTCCTTCGAATGACAAAGGGGCGGGTCCGACGGAGCAACAGATCGAGCGCCGGAGAAAATTCCCGCCGGGTCTCCGATCGAAACTCATCATATTCTCCCAAGAGACCGGGAAGAGCGAGATCGATGAGAGAGTAGTACTCTCCAAGATGATTCTCGAGTGGAGTCCCGGTCATCACCACCTTGAAATAGCCCTTCAACTGCCGGACCGCCCCGGTGGTGTCGGCGGTAATGTTTTTGACCGCTTGCGCCTCATCGAAAATGATGACGTGGAAAGGGATCTCTTTGAGTTTCTCGATGTCTCGGCGAACCAAGGCGTAGGTGGTCAGGACCACGTCAATCCCTTCGAACGAGAGACGTCGTTCGATCCCGGCGTAGGAGTAGACCTTTAGATCGGGATAAAAACGGGCAATCTCATTTTCCCAATTGAAGAGGAGGCTCGGCGGGAGGACGACAAGATGGGGGCCCGGCACCGGCTCGGGCGGCAGATCAGGCGGAATGACTTTCCCCTCTCGAATCCCCGCCAAGAGCGTGATCGCTTGAAGGGTCTTTCCCAACCCCATATCATCGGCAAGACAGACGCCAAATCGGTTTCGATAGTGAAAGGCAAGCCAGTCGTATCCGATTTTTTGATAAGGCCGAAGCGTCGCCTTCAGTTGCTCCGGCAGGTCCGTTTCTTCGATTTTCTCAAAGCGGGTGAGCCGTTCGATCAACGCCTCATCGTCGTCGGACAACCGTACGGTCACCCCCTCTTTTCGAAGTGCAACCCAGTCGAGAATCCGAAGCCTTGGGATCCGGACGATCTCTTTTTTCCCCGATTTTGGGGTCATGCGATAAAGGGTGACCAGCCGGTTCAAGAGGGCGTGGGCCTTGGGATCGAGAATCTGGACGACCCCGTCCTTTTCTACCATCCCGTTTTGAGTCAGGGCGCGAAGCCACATTTTTTCATCGATCACCGCCCCGTCACACCGGATCTCGGGCCGAACCTCGAACCAATCGATGCCGGAGGCCCGACGGGCATCAAACGAAAACTCCCACTCCGACGCCGAGATCGACTTCCCCTTGTAGAAGAGGTCGATTCCCGCTTCCTGCAATCGCGCGTGAAGGAGGGAGAGTTTTTCGTGAAGCAGGGGGGAGGGAAGGGACATTTCGTTCGGGACGTCCATCCCCTTGAAGACTTCCGACCCGAAAAGTTCGTAAGGAATTCGATAAAGCTCCCCTTCCTTCGCTTTGTCGTTGGGAATGGCGAACCAACGGCCGTCATGAAACTGGACCCTAAAATCGGGTTGAAGAAAGAGACCATAATAATATTTCAGGAGTCCTTTCGCCGCCGATTTGACGGCATGTTGCCTGAAATCTTCCCCTCCCAGTTCGGTACGGATGAGCTTTTCCGCTTCCTCCTTCTTTCTCACGGAAAAAAGCTTGAAAAAGAGGTCATAAAGGACCCCCTTCCTTTTCTGCGCGCGAAGGGGACCCGGAATCTGCCGACTCCGTTCCAACTCGACAAAAAAGCGGAAAAGGGGAAGCGTCGTCGTCCCCCGGGCCTCTCCCGACCGACCCTCCGGCCGGAGGATCATCCGGTTTCCCTCCTCCGCCGGATCAACAAGCATCCGATATTGATACTCCGAAGGAATCGGATCCTGCCTCTTTCCATCCACTCTCAGGAAAAGATCTTCTGGAAACCGCTTCCGGGGGTCGCCGACCATATTGAGCTGAACCAAATTGAAACGAGAAAGGGGGACGGAAAAAGAAGAAGGTCCTTCCGCTTCTCCGATACCGGAAAAACCGAACCGGTCGAGATCCCATCCCTCCTCTCCATCCCTCGACGCATGGAACAATCGGTAGAGTGTTCGAAAAAGATTCCATCCCCCCGGATCTCGGACGACGCCGAACTTTTTCCGTTTTAGGTCGACGGCAAGTCGCCAAAAACGATCGCCCGAAACAACCTCCTCGTCCCCGAGGGTAAAGAGGGCCCGGACCGTCACCATTTTATTTCCGATCACGTTCAGTTCCGACCTCGCCTCATATTTTAAAGAAGGATCCCAGTCCACCCGCGCCTCTCCCGCAGGCGTTTCGAAGAAAATGGGATGACTGTCCCTCCGTCGTTTTAAATACTCCAAAAAGGTTTCGAACAGGAACAAGGGAGTATAGTAGTAGTAAGAAGTGACGAATGGGGACAACTCCGAGGGAACGCCGATCGGGGAGGTCACCGGGGCTCCCCCCCTTCGGATGGAAAGAACCGGATGGCCGTTTTTTCTTCCGATGACAATCTCGTAAGGAAGAATCTCGTCGGCCTTTTTCTTACCCGGCCGACCCGGAGCCTCCCCTTCCGGGAAAAGCCCTTCCTTCAAAGATTCGAGATAGAAAATGTCTTCTTTAGGAAGGATGAAGCGCTCAGACGACAAAAGACGGAGGGTCATGAAAAGCGCGCAGACGACATGAAGGCAATGCAAAGGAGGACGGTTGGCGGAACAATCGCATGCGGCACTCAACCGATCCCGATCGACGGAAAAGCGGACCGTGTGTGGCGCCGTTTCTCGGATCAGAACGGTCAGAACGGAACCCGATTCAACCCATTTATATGCTGTTACCTTTCCTTTTCGATATTCCTCAAACCCTTCTATGACCATCCGTTGGGGGGCAATGGAGTAGATCGCATTCGGGGGGAAGCTTCGCAGTTTTTCAATGACTTCGCTGGAATCAAAAGACATGGAAGATGGTTTCCGAAAAAAACGAATCAACCTCGTATCCTAGCCGACCGATGGAGGGAAGTCAATCGAGCAAAAACAACATTTTAAAAGGAAGGAACAGAACGGGAGCGGGTGAAATAATCGAACCGGACAAAATTCATTGACAAATAAAATTTGTTGACAAAAAAAAGGGGGTATGATAATCAAGCGGTTAATTTTTTGGGGATTGAAAAGCAAGGTAACAAAAGGGAGGGGCGATGAGAAGCGTTCGGATCGGCATCATACTCGGCTTGGGCCTTCTGCTTTCATACATGTGGGTGGGGGATCGGGTCTCCGGCTATTATGGCGACATGGTTTTGAACAGCAAGGCGGAAAAGCGAGGGATGCCCCCGGTTGTCTTTCCTCACTGGTATCATCGGGCAGAGTTCAAATGCAAGGTATGCCATCCGGCTATTTTTGAGATGCGGTCCGGCTCGAATGATATCGATATGAAAAAAATCATCGTCGACGGTCAGTTCTGCGGCAAATGCCACAATGGAACCATTTCATGGAAACCGATTGAGTGCGCCCGGTGTCACTCCGGCACACCGGGAATGACCACCGGCGTGTTAGAGGGTTTCCCAAAATAGGGCTGTTTCCAAGCGTTCCATTCGCATCATCGATTTTCTTTTATATTGGAACCAACGGGAGGATGATCATGGGTTTGGTAAAAGGACGGCGACGATCTTTCTTGATTGGGTTTGGCGTAATGCTTTTCTCCCTTTCCACCATCTATGCCTGTGTCCGCCAAGCCAAGAGTGATTCGGCCGGTTCAACCGCAGCGCCCGCTGCCGCAGCCCCGCAGGGACAGGCTGCTCCGGTTCAACCTCCGGTCCAAGCCAAGGAAAAGGAACTTGCCGCCGCCCCATCCGTGGTTGCGCCCGCACCCAGCACCACCGTTCCCCAATTTGCCGACCCGACCAAACTTCCGGAGCCTGGGGCGCCATACAATAGAGAAAACTCAAACGGGGATGTTGTTTTAAAGGATTTTCCAACCGATGCCGTCGGAGCGATTGATTGGGTAAAGGCTTTTAAAGAAAATTTGGTTAAGCCGTATGAAGCGCTTGATCTGAATAAACCCCCGGTTCCTCCTTTCATGTTCGACATCGAAATTCCGGCGATCGGCTCGATGCCAAACGTGATCTTCCCCCATTTCCCTCATACTTTTTGGCTTGATTGTGCCAATTGCCACCCCGGCATCTTTGTCATGAAGAAAGGGGGCAATCCGATCTCGATGGTGAAAATTGTCAACGGCGAATTTTGCGGCCGGTGCCACGGACGGGTTGCCTTCCCGCTTGCCAACTGCACCCGCTGCCACGTAAAGCCAAAAGGATAAAATATAAAGAACGTAAGGTTAGCAAATAAACAACAAAAAAGGCGCCCAACCGGGCGCCTTTTTTGTTGTTTATCAACCAAACCAGAAGAAGTCGTCGGGGGAATATCTATTTTCTGAATCGTTTTTTCGACAATCAGACAGGAAACGGACGCCCGACACTCACATATCGGAAGCCGAGGTCAACCATTCGCTGCGGTTCGTAAACGTTGCGAAGGTCAATAAAGAGGGGAGTCTTTAATCTCTTTTTGACCTGATCAAGGTCGAGATTCCGAAAAGGGTTCCATTCGGTCATTAAAATAATCGCATCCGACCCATCGGCCACCGCATACGGATCTTCAACGTACTCTACCCCTTTTAATACCTTTTTGGCCTCTTCCATCGCGGCCGGATCGTGAGCGACCACACGCACACCCCGTTCCTGTAATCCGTTAATAATCACGATCGAAGGGGCCTCTCGCATGTCGTCGGTGTTTGGTTTGAAGGAAAGCCCCAATATCCCGACCTGCTTTCCCCGAAGGTCTCCGATCTCTTTTTCGATCTTCTGAATCATCCGTTCTTTTTGTTTCTGGTTTACCTCGATCACCGCATTGATGATGGCAAATTCATATTCGTTCCTTTGCGAGATTTTAGCCAACGCGGAGACATCCTTTGGGAAACAGGAACCGCCAAACCCGGGTCCCGGGTGAAGGAACTTCGGCCCGATCCGCCCATCCAGCCCCATCCCCTTGGCAACATGCTGCACGTTCGCACCGACTTTCTCGCAGAGATTCGCAACCTCATTGATGAAGGAAATCTTCGTTGCAAGAAACGCATTTGACGCATACTTGATCAATTCGGCCGTTTGTATATCGGTGATCAGCATCGGGGTTTCGATCAGATAGAGGGGGCGATAGAGATCCCGCATGATCGCCACCGCCTGCTGACTGATCGCGCCGATGATCACCCGATTGGGTCTTAAAAAGTCCTCGATGGCCGATCCTTCGCGCAAGAACTCCGGATTCGAAACGATATCGAAATCGAAATGCTCCTTTTGCCGACTTCCGATGATTTGGCGGATTCGGTTTCCCGTCCCGACCGGCACCGTGCTCTTCGTCACGACGACTTTATATCCGTTCATATTTTCGGCAATAACTTCAGCCACTTTTTCGACATAGGAAAGGTCGGCGAAACCGTCCCCCCGATCGGGGGTTCCGACGGCGATGAAGATCACCAAGGCCCCTTGGATCGCTTCAATAATATTTGTGGTGAAGGAGAGCCGCCGATTCTGCATGTTCTTCTTCACCAGCTCCCCCAAGCCCGGCTCATAGATCGGGATCGCCCCTTTTTGGAGTTGGGAAACCTTCGCCTCGTCTTTATCGACGCAGGTCACAGTGACGCCGAACTCTGCAAAACAGGCCCCGGTGACCAGGCCAACATATCCGGAACCGATGACGGCAATATTCATGATCTCCTCCCCTTCTCTCGCTGAGAACCTATCCGAAAAAATAGTTTCGAGGCCTATTTCTCATACAATTTGAGACCAAAGTATACAAGACCGAAACTATCCTGACAAGGGAAAGATCGGCGATCGATTCCTCAATTGACTCCCATTCGAGAAAAGTGTAGTCTCCTTTTGCTGGTCACTCATTCTCAAAGGAGGGGTATGGAATCGTCGGAACAAACAAACGAATTGATCCGTCGCACCATTCGCGACAGCATTCAGGTAAAAGAAGGGATCTTTCGGACGATGGTCCCGGAGATCGCCGAAGCGGCCGGCCTCATTGTCCAATCGTATCGAAGCGATGGGAAACTGATCCTTTTTGGAAACGGGGGAAGCGCCGCCGATGCCCAGCATATCGCCGCGGAGTTGGTGGGACGGTTTGAGCGGGAACGGAAGGCCCTTCCGGCGATCGCCCTGACCGCCAACACCTCGACGTTGACCGCCATCGGCAACGATTACGACTACGCCAAGATTTTTTCAAGGCAGGTCGAAGCATGGGTCCAGCCGGCCGATCTGGTCATCGGCATCAGCACCAGCGGGAACTCTCCCAACGTCGTCGAAGGAATCACATCCGCCAAGGCCAAGGGGGCAAAAGCCATCGGCCTGACCGGGGAAAAGGGAGGCAAACTCGCGCCGTTGGTCGATCTCTGTCTCAAGGTCCCTTCTTCCAACACCGCCCGGATTCAGGAATCGCACATCATGATCGGTCATCTCCTCTGCCTGTTAATTGAACAGCAACTTTCTTTCCCAAGCCCCTGACCGTCGATGTCCGGCACCCTCTATATCGTCAGCACACCGATCGGAAACCTCGAAGACATCACCCTCCGGGCGCTTCGCATCCTCAAAGAGGTCACCACGATCGCCGCGGAGGATACCCGCCATACCCAGAAACTACTCACCCACTACGGCATCCATATCCCGCTTACAAGCTACCATGACTTCAATAAAGAAGAGAAAACCCCTGTTCTGATCGCCCGGCTTCAAGTAGGAGATTCGGTTGCCTTGGTCAGTGACGCCGGGACACCGACCCTTTCCGACCCCGGGTTCTATCTCATTCGAGAGGCGATCCGAGCCGGGATCCCGGTCAGCCCGATCCCCGGCCCCGCCGCCGCCCTCGCCGCCCTTGCCGTCTCCGGCCTCCCGACCGATCGGTTTGTCTTCGAAGGCTTCTTGCCCAAGAAAAAAGGGGCCCGCGCCCGGCGGCTGGAATCGCTTCGGAGCGACCCGCGGACGATCATCTTCTATGAGTCCCCCTTTCGAATCAAGGCCCTGCTTGAAGAGATCCGACTGATCTTCGGCGACCGCCGGATCGTTGTCGCCCGGGAAATGACCAAGCTGTACGAAGAATTCATCCGAGGAACCGTCGCGGAGGTTCTTGAAAAGATCCGGACACGATCTCTCAAGGGAGAGATCACCCTCGTCGTCACAGGATGCCGCGAGGAAGGAGAAACACCCTCGGTTGACAAACCATGAATGCCGGTTATATTTGAACAGAGCTTCATAGGGTGTTGAAAGATGATGGCAGAAAATACCGGACTGGGCGTCACCCATTTTTATCGGCGTCGATATCCCCGGATCGACTTGACCCTCCCCGTCGAATATAGCCTCGATCCGGCCAAAGATGCTTCCGCCTCCCAACTGACAAAAACGGGAACGATCGGGGGGGGCGGCTTGATGCTCTATCTAAAAAGAGCGGTTGATAAGGGCTCGGTCATGCGGCTTGCACTTTATCTCCCCGATAAAGTGATCATTTTTTGCGTGGTGAAGGTGGTTTGGACGGAACTGTTGTCAGGGGAAGAACGAGACGACTTTAAAACCGGGGTGGAATTTCAAGAAATCTCAGAGAACGACCTTCAGAGGCTTCGAAGCTTCATCAAAAATCACCAGAATCCTGTTTTATTACCCCCTTCTTTACAGTCGGGCGACGAATAATTTTTATCATTCATTAAAATGACCCGTCTCCGCTCGCCAAATTGGTGGGCACGGCCGGAATCGAACCGGCATGAGGTTGCCCTCGGCAGTTTTTGAGACTGCTGCGTCTACCATTTCCGCCACGCGCCCTGAAGGCCCTTCCTAACTTGGCGTCTCTTTTTAGCATATCTCGCGCTTCCAATCAAGAAAATCGATTGACCCTCTTTCATGAAGCCTCTATAATCCCGCCATGATTCGGTTTTTTCTCACCGTTTTTCTCTTTTTTGGATTCTTTTTTTCAAGCTGCTTCCTCCGGGTCCCCCCACCCCCTCCGGAAATGGTCGCCGTTCCCGCCGGTGAATTCATCATGGGAAGCGACAACGTCGATAAGGATCGTCAGGGAGAGGAGTTTGGCTCCGCCAAACCGTGGTATCTCGACGAGCACCCCAGTCATAAGGTTTCCCTTCCCCTCTTCTACATCGACCGGTACGAGGTAACAAACGCGCAGTACAAGGCGTTCATCGACGCCACCCGATCCCGGCCCCCGGTCTACTTCTATATCCGGAGCGTCCCTCCCGGAAGGGAGAACCATCCGGTCACCGACGTGAACTGGTACGATGCCGACCGCTACTGCCGTTGGGCCGGGAAGCGCCTTCCGACCGAGGCGGAATGGGAGAAGGCAGCGCGGGGAAGCGATGGGCGCGAGTTCCCTTGGGGTCCCGTCTATGACAAGAAGAAGCTAAACGCAGGAGATTCCGGTTACGGGGATATTCTACCGGTCGGATCTTTCAAGGATGGCGCGAGCCCCTACGGCGCGATGGACTTGTCTGGAAATGTCTGGGAGTGGACCGCCGACTGGTATCAACCTTATCCCGGCTCGACCTACCAAAGCCCCAACTTCGGCGAGAAACAGAAGGTCTTCCGCGGCGGCGGCTGGGGCGGACAGGGACACTTCTCCCTCCCCCTCTTTTATCGGACCAGTTATCGTTCTTCCATTCCGCCCGAAGAGGGTTACGCCGACTTGGGATTCCGCTGCGCAAAGTCGTCGTAAACGCTCCGGTATTTCCTCACAGATCAAAATTACAATCGAAGCGGTCAGGCCACGATCTCCGTCCCCACCCCCCGGTCGGTAAAAATCTCCAGTAGGAGTGCGTGGGGGACGCGGCCGTCGATGATGTGTGCTTTCTTGACGCCGCTTTCGACGGCGGAGAGGGCCGCCTCGACCTTCGGGAGCATCCCTTTGCTGATCACCCCTTTTTTGATGAGCTTCTGGACCTCTTTTCGAGAAAGGGTCGGAAGGAGTTTTCCTTTGTCATCTAAAATTCCGGGGACGTCGGTGAGAATCAGGAGCTTTTCAGCGACCAGAGAGGAGGCGACGTGGGCCGCAGCGAGATCGGCATTGATGTTGTAGCTCCTCCCCTCCGCATCGGCGCCAACCGGCGAGATCACCGGAATAAACCGTCCCCCCTCCAATGTTTTTAAAATCTGTGGGTCGACCGCGGCAACCTCGCCGACCTGCCCCATCTCTTCCCCTTTGATCGGCCTTGCCTGAATCAGCCCTCCATCCTTTCCGGAAAGGCCGACCCCTTTTCCCCCGTGCCGGTTAATCAGGGTGACGATCTCCTTATTGATCGTTCCCCCCAGCACCATCTCGACGATCTCCATCGTCTCGGCGTCGGTCACCCGCACCCCCTTGACGAACTTCGGTTCCTTTCCGAGCCGCTTCATCATCCCGGAGATCTGCGGGCCGCCGCCGTGAACGATCACCGGAGCCATCCCGACATACTTCATCAAGACGACATCTTCGGCAAACTGGTTTTTCAGCGTCGTCTCGGTCATCGCCGCCCCACCATACTTGATGACAATCGTCTTGCCGAAAAAGGCACGGATATACGGGAGCGCTTCGATGAGAATCTGGGCTTTATCGTGGAGGCTGTTCATCGGCCTGAATCCTTTCCATAAAAACGGCGAGGAGCGAATCGATATCCTCCGCCGAAAAAACCTGATAAGATTCTTGATGCTTCACCACTGTTTCGCGATGCCGCTCCTTCTCCTCCTCGGTCAAGTGGCTCAAATCGATCCAGCCGATCCCCTCCTTCCGGGCGACCTCCCCGATCGTCTGAAGCGCCTCCGCAGTAGCGCTCCGCAGGATCAGCCAGATCCAGACGGTCTTCTTCCGGACGGAAAAGGCGAGCACAAATTCCTTGAAAGTACTTTCAAAGGGGGAGAGGAAATAGAGATGACGGATGCAGCCGCGCAGCGAATCGAGCCGTTCCGGGGCGTTCTCCGCGATGAAGATGACGGGGATGTTTTTTTGGGGCTTGGATCGGAGTGAAGTCGTCGCCATCGCGTTAGAGGATATACCGGCTCAAGTCTTGGTTTTTCACGATCTCCCTCATCTTCCCCTGAACATGCTTGGCGTCGATGACGACCTTCTTCTCGGTCATCTCCGGGGCCTCGAATGAAATCTGGTCAAGAAGGCGCTCCATGATCGTAAAAAGCCGCCGGGCGCCGATGTTCTCCATCTGTTCGTTGACTTGCACCGCCGTCACCGCGATCTCTTCGATTCCGTCCGGAGTGAATTCAAGATGAATCCCTTCGGTCTCCAGGAGGGCGACATATTGCCGGGTGAGGGCGTTCTGTGGCTCGGTTAAAATCCGGACGAACTCTTCCTTGCCGAGCGAGGTCAGCTCGACCCGGATCGGGAACCTCCCCTGCAACTCCGGAATCAGGTCGGACGGTTTGGCAGTATGGAATGCCCCAGCAGCAATGAAAAGGATATGATCGGTCTTGACCGCCCCATACTTTGTATTTACCGTCGATCCCTCGACGATCGGGAGAAGATCGCGCTGGACCCCTTCGCGAGAGACGTCGGGACCGGGGCCTTTATCACGGCTGGCGATCTTGTCGATCTCGTCGATGAAAATAATCCCGGCGTCTTCGGCACGATGAAGCGCCTCCCGGACCACCTCGTCCATGTCAATCAGCTTATGCGACTCTTCCTGGGTCAAGACCGACAGGGCCTCGGGAACTTTGACACGCCGCTTCTTCTTCCGCCCCGGCATCATGTTCCCAAGCATCTCCCTCAAACCGATCTCCAGATCCTCCATCCCGCCGACGTTTGAAATCACCCCGATCGGAGGCATCGACTTGTCCTTGACCTCCAGCTCGACCGACCGTTCATCGAGCTTCCCCTCCCGGAGCTGCTGCCGGAGCTTCTCCCGGCTCTGCTCGTACGATTCGGAGAAGGGAACCGCCCCCTCGCGCCCCTCGCTATAAATCCCGACAGGGGGTTGTGTGGCCGGGGGAGGGAGAAGGAGATCGAGGAGACGGTCTTCGCCCAACTTTGCCGCCTTTTCCTTCACCGTCTCCTCATGTTGCGCCTTGATCATATTGATCGACAGCTCCACCAGATCGCGGACCATCGACTCGACATCGCGGCCGACATATCCCACTTCGGTAAACTTAGACGCCTCGACCTTCACGAACGGGGCGGCCGCGAGCTTGGCCAGACGCCGGGAGATCTCCGTCTTGCCGACTCCGGTCGGACCGACCATGATGATGTTCTTTGGGAGAACCTCATCCCGCAGATCGGGAGGAAGACGTTGACGCCGCCACCGGTTTCGCAGGGCGATCGCCACCATCCGCTTCGCTTCGCGCTGCCCGATGATATATTTATCCAACTCCTCCACGATTCTTCGCGGAATGAGATGGCTGTAATCCTCATTCGATCTCTTTTCCAAGTCTTAATCCTCTCCTCATCCGGCGAAGCCGGAGAGCGGGGGCTTGCGTCGCCTCCTCCACCGGCAAGGCCGGATGGAGCCTCCCCCTCAACGCTCTCTTCGTTCGCTGGTACAGAATCTATAACTCCTCGATCGTCATCTCCCGATTGGTATAGATGCAGATATCGGCGGCAATTCCCATCGCCTTTTCAACGACAGTCCGCGCATCGAAACCAGGTTGGAGCATCAACGCCCGCGCCGCGGCCAGGGCATATGGACCGCCCGATCCGATCGCCAGAATGCCATCCTCCGGCTCAACCACATCCCCGGTCCCGGTGAGGATCAGGGAGTGATCCCGATCGGCGACGGCCAAAAATGCCTCCAACCTTCGAAGAACCCGGTCGGTCCGCCAATCTTTTGCCAGCTCCACCGCCGCCCGGGTCAGGTTGCCGCTGTATTGTTCCAGCTTCGCCTCGAACCGTTCAACCAGGGTAAAGGCATCGGCGGTCGCCCCGGCGAAACCGGCAAGGATCGAGTTGTTATAAATCCGCCGGATCTTTTTGGCATTCTGTTTCATGACGGTTTGGCCAAACGTCACTTGACCATCGCCCCCCATCGCCACCCGGCCGTCGCGCCGGACACAAAGAATGGTGGTCGATCGGACCCCGTTTTTCTCACTTGTCACCCCTTACTCCTCACTCCTTACGCTATTCCCATCTCCTCTGGGATGGGCCCGGTCATAAACCGCCATCAAATGATCGATTTGAAGATGTGTGTAACGTTGTGTTGTCGAAAGACTCGCATGGCCCAACATCTCTTGCACCGACCGGAGATCGGCCCCCCCTTCCAGAAGATGGGTCGCAAAGGTGTGCCGCAGGCTGTGCGGAACCCCGTTCGGTTGATCGATCCGGAGCATATATTTTTTTACGATCCGGTCGATGCTCCGGGGGGTGAGACGGCCACCGCGGGCATTGCAGAAAACCCCTTCTGTCCATCCGAAACGGGCGGCGCCGGGACGGGCGACGAGATACGCACGAAGGGCCTCGATCGCCTTTTCCCCAATCGGGACAATCCGTTCCTTCCTCCCCTTTCCAAATACTTTTACCATCCCTGAGTCGAAATCAATATCGCCGGGATCCAAACCGACCAGCTCTGACACCCGAATCCCGGTCGAATAAAATGTCTCGAGAATCGCCCGATCCCGAAGGACAAGCCACCTGGATCCAACCGGGGTCGTCATCAAGGCCCCCGCCTGATCAACGGTGAGGAATCGCGGGAGCGGCTTCTCCTGCTTTGGGGTGGAGACCTGCTTCGCCGGATTGAGTCCCACCCTTCCCTCTCGGACCAGATAACGAAAAAACGATCGAAGCACGGCGAGCTTTCGCGCAACCGTGCTTTTCCGGGCCCCCTTTTTTTTGAGAAAGGCAAGATATCCTCGGATCACCAGGGGATCGATGGCGTCGGGCGTAAGAGGAGGGGGTCCCTGGCCTCCGTCCACCGGCCCCTGCTCGATGAGAAACACCCGAAACGCGGCCAGATCGGAGAGATAATTTCGGAGGGTATGGGACGAGGCATCCCGTTCTACCCGGAGGTATTGGGCATAATCTTGGATTGCGCGATCCATAACGAGAGATCTCCGAGGGCCCGCTCGACAACTTTCTGATGGCGGAGCTGCTTATTCAGTTTCCCCTTGCCAGGACCTTTCTCTTTTTCATCAAGAGGAGGGAAAAGCCCGAAATTGGTGTTCATCGGCTGAAAAAAGGCGGGATGACTTTGCGTAATGTAATGGATCAATGCCCCGTGCGCGGTGGTCTTGGGTGGGACCGCCGTTTTTTCCCCGCGAAGCGTCCGGGCGGCGTTCATTCCGGCCAGGTATCCCATCGCCGCCGATTCGACGTATCCTTCGACGCCGACGACCTGGCCGGCCATGAAGAGGCCCGGCCGCGTCCGAACCTGAAGGCTCTCGGAAAGAAGCCGGGGAGAGTTGATAAAGGTATTCCGGTGAAGGCTTCCGAGCCGGAGGAACTCGGCTTTCGAAAGCCCCGGGATCATCCGAAAGACCCGTTTTTGTTCGGGCCATTTTAGTTTGGTCTGAAAACCGACCATGTTATAACAGCTCCCAAACCGGTTCTCCGCACGCAACTGAACAACGGCAAACGGCTGTTTTCCGCTCTTCGGATCGATCAGCCCCACCGGCTTCATCGGTCCGAAGACGGGGGTCAGCCGACCCCGTTCCGCCAAGACCTCGATCGGAAGGCACCCTTCAAAATAAGGAACCTTCTCGAACTCCTTCGCCTCCACCTTTTCCGCCGACATCAACGCTTGGTAGAAAGCATCGTATCGGGCTTCATCCATCGGGCAGTTGACATAGTCATCCCCCCCCTTATCATATCGTGAGGCGCGAAAGACGATATCGGACTCGATGCTCTCCGCGTCGATGATCGGGGAGATCGCATCAAAGAAAGAAAGGTATTCTGAATGGGTCAGCTTCTTCAACGATTCACCGAGCAAATCGGAGGTCAGCGGGCCGGTCGCCATCACAACCACCCCCTCGGCGGGGATCTCCTTGCGCTCCTCGTGTAAAACCGTGATCTTGGGATGATTCCGAATCGCCTTCATGATCTCGGCGGAAAAGAGCTCCCGATCAACCGCCAACGCCGCCCCCGCCGGGACTTGCGCCGCCTCTGCCGCGCGAATGATCAGCGAGCCGATCCGGCGCATCTCTTCTTTCAAAAGACCGGGGGCGCTGTTCGGATCGAGCGACCCAAGTGAATTGCTGCAGACCAATTCGGCCAAGTTACCGGTTTTGTGCGCCGGCGTCATCTGAACCGGCCGCATTTCGTAAAGGAGAACGGAAATCCCCCGTTCCGCCGCCTGCCAGGCCGCCTCGCAACCGGCCAGGCCGCCCCCGATGACGATCAGATTGTTTTCAGACATGATGGCATCCAATGATAAGAATCCTGCGAGAAAATAGAATGCGAAGGACTCCATAAAAAAGCAGTAACATCCGGAATTTTTTTATTGTAGGGGAAATGGGAAGGGGAAATCAACCGGCTTCTTCGTAGCCGCACTCCTCATTTCGGCAGACGACCCGTACAGTACCGTGATCTTGTTTTTCGACCAGGAAGGGGGCTTTGCATTCGGGGCAGGGGCGGGAAACGGGGCGATCCCAAAGGGCGAAGGTACATTTTGGATAACGATTGCATGAATAAAAAACCTTTCCCCGGCGGGTCCGCTTCTCGATGAGGTCGCCGCCGCATCCCTCCTCGGGACAAGCGACACCGGTTGGGATCGGCTTGGTATTTTCACACTCGGGATAACCGGAACAGGCCATGAAGCGGCCGAAGCGACCGGTCTTGATCACCATCGGCTTCCCGCACTTCTCGCAGACCTCGTCGGTCTGTACCTCTTTTTCGACCGGTTGGACACCCTGTTCGGTCTCCACGAACTCCTTCGTGTTTTTGCAATCGGGGTATCCGGAGCAGGCGAGGAATCGTCCAAATCGGCCCCACTTGATCACCATCGGCTTGTTGCATTTCTCGCAGACCAGGTCGGTCGGCGTCTCCTCCCGCTTCACGTCGCGCATCTCGACCTGGGCGCGATCGAAGTTTTTGCTGAACGGCTCGTAAAATCCGCGAACCGTCTCGACCCACTCCTTCTCCCCCTCCTCGATCTCGTCCAACTCCCCTTCCATGCGGGCGGTGAATTCGAGATTCACCACCTCTGGAAAGTGCTGGACCAACAACCCATTGACGACTTTTCCAAGCTCGGTCGGATAGAAACGCCCCTCCCTCTTTTCGACATACTTTCGATCTTGAATCGTCGAAATGATGGTAGCATAGGTGGAGGGCCGCCCGATCCCCTTCTCCTCCAGATCATGAATCAAGAGGGCCTCGTTATATCGAGGCGGCGGCTGGGTGAAATGTTGTTTCGGGTCAAGCGATTGGAGCGTCAGCCGATCTCCCACAGAAAGCGCCGGCAGAATCGCTTCTTCTTCGGAAGCCTCTTCCGTTTCTTCGCCTTCTTTTTTCTCCCGCGGCAGCCCCTCCTCTTTTCCTTCCATATAAATGACGGAAAAACCGGGAAACTTGACCACACTCCCGGCGGCCCGGAGAAGAAACTCCCCCGCGGCAATATCGATCCGGGTGACATCGAAGACGGCCGGCGTCATCTGACTGGCGACGAACCGATTCCAGATCAACTTGTAGAGACGGTACTGATCGGGAGTCAGGTCCTCTTTCAACCGCTCCGGATCGCGCTCGATCGAGGTCGGACGGATCGCCTCGTGCGCCTCCTGCGCCCCTTTTTTGCTCTTATATACCGGAAGAGATTCTGGGACATACTCGTTTCCATATTTCCCACGAATCCAGTCGGCCGTCTCGCCCTGAAAATCGGGCGAAACGCGAACCGAGTCGGTCCGCATGTAGGTGATCAAACCGACCGCCCCTTCCGATCGTGTCTCCACCCCTTCGTAGAGCTGTTGCGCGAGCATCATCGTCCTCTTCGGGGTAAAGCGGAGTTTCCGCGCCGCTTCCTGCTGGAGACGGGGGGTGGTAAACGGCGGGGTCGGATTCCGTTTCCGCTCCTTCTTCTCGACCTTGGAAACAACGAAGGAAAGGGCACGCAGCCCCTCGACCACTTCTTGCGCCTGGGCCTCATTCGCCATATCAATCGGCGTACCCCCCCGCGAAATCAGCCTGGCTGTCAGAGGGGGGGGAACGGGGCCGAGCAGTTTTGCCGCAACCGTCCAATACTCCTCCGGAATGAAGGCGCGAACCTCCTCCTCCCGCTCGCAAATCAATCGCACCGCGACCGATTGGACCCGGCCGGCGGAGAGCCCGCGGCGGACCTTCTCCCAAAGGAGAGGGCTGATCTTGTAACCGACGATCCGGTCGAGGACACGCCGCGCCTGCTGGGCGTTGACTCGCCGCATGTCGATGGCGCCCGGCGATTCCATCGCCCGCTTGATTGCTTTCTCGGTAATCTCATTGAAGAGAACCCGGTAGATGTCGCCGTTGCGTGACTTCAACTCCTCAGCGATGTGCCAGGCAATCGCCTCTCCTTCGCGATCGGGGTCGGGGGCAAGATAGACCTTATCGGCCTCTTTCGCCGCCTTCTTAATCTCGGCAAGGACCTTCCCCTTTCCTTTGATCACCGTATATTCTGGCTGAAATCCGTGATCGATATCGACCCCGAACTGCGACTTGGGAAGATCTTTGACATGGCCGATCGAGGCCCGGACGTCATACCCCTTTCCCAAATATTTCGAGATTGTCTTCGCCTTCGAGGGAGATTCGACAATGACGAGCGACTTCCCCTTCCGAACAGTCTCTTTTTTAGGCTTCGTCTTTTTTTCCGTTTTTTTGAGGGACGCCTTAGACAACGACTTGCCTCCCATTGATTCTGATATCCGACCTATATTCTAGCATAAAACTTTCCGTCGAGTTGACGGACCACCCCCTTTAACTCGAGTGAAAGAAGCAGACTCGACGCGGCGGCGGCGCTCAACTGACTCTCTCCGATCAACTGATCGATATGCTTCGGGTCGAATTGTAAAAGGTCATATAGTTTCCTCTCTTCCCCCTCGAGCGAAGGGATCGGAGCGGCCGATTCGGTCTGCTTCTTCGCCCATTGAGGCGCGATTTCCTCCAGAATGTCTTCGATCTGTTCGACCAGCTTTGCCCCGGAGCGGATCAATCGGTGCGTCCCCCGGCTCGTTTCGGAGAAGATCGATCCCGGCACGGCGAAAACCTCCCTCCCCTGCTCCAACGCCAGCCGGGCGGTGATCAACGACCCACTTTCCACCGTCGCCTCGACAACAAGGCACCCCACTGAAAGACCACCGATGATTCGATTCCGCTGCGGAAAGTGATGCGCCTCCGGCGCCGCCCCCATCGGAAATTCGCTGAGCACCGCCCCCCGTTCGGCGATTTCGTCAAAAAGGGATCGATGCTCGCGCGGATAGATCCGGTCGATCCCCGACCCCAATACCGCGATCGTCCGGCCCCCCGCGGCCAGTACCGCGCGATGGGCCGCTGCATCAATCCCCCGGGCAAATCCGCTCACCACCGTCATTCCCCGCTCCGCCATCTCCCGACCGAAACGCTCCGCCACCGTCACGCCGTAATGGGTCGGCTTTCGGCTCCCGACAATCGCCATCGGAAAGAACTCCGATTGAACACACCGGCCCTGCACGTAGAGAAAAGGGGGAGGATCGTAGATCACCGCCAGGAGCGACGGATAGTCGGCATCGTGAAGAGAGACAAGGGAAATCCCTCCCTTCTCTATCTTTTGGAGTTCCCGATCAACCTCTTTAAAATGAGAAAAGGCGCCGATCTCCCGCGCGGTATCGATGGAAATTCCTTCCACCGACAGAAGCGCCTTCTCCCCCGCCTGGAAGACCCCCTCCGGCGTTCCAAACCGATCGATCAACCGCTTGTAGAGAACGTTCCCTACACCGGCGACCTGCTTTAACGCCAACCAATGGCGATACCGCTCCATTACATCTCCCGCGCCATTCCGGAAAAAGCGGCATTATTATACATTCGATCAGAGGGTGTCAAGGCGAACGAGGCGCCACAAGAGAGCGGAGGGCCTTCCTACCCTTTCGATTCGATCGGGGGAAACGGCCGCTCGGGTGGTCCGGTGTAGCGGCAACGGGGGCGGATCAACCGGTTGTGATCGTGCTGCTCTAGAACGTGGGCCGACCATCCCGCGATCCGGCTACAGACGAACAGGGGGGTATCGAGTTCAATCGGAAGACCCAGGAGGTAATAGGCCGAAGCGGAATAGAAGTCAAGGTTGGGGGGAAGCCCTTTCTCCCGTCGCACCAGCTCCTCAATCCGCTCGGAGAGAACAAACCACTTCGTATCCTTCTTCCGTTCCCCCAACTCCTTTGCATACCGTTTGATGATATCGGACCGGATGTCCCCCTTCTTCAAGACTCGATGCCCAAACCCCATGATCCGCTCTTTTCGGGCGAGACGATCTCGCACGAACGATTCGGCGTTTTCAACCCCGCCGATTTCCAAGAGCATCTTCATCACCGCCTCATTCGCCCCGCCGTGAAGCGGGCCCTTGAGCGACCCGATCGCAGCGGTGATCGCCGAATGCAGGTCGGAAAGGGAAGAGGCGGTCACCCGCGCCGCGAAAGTGGAGGCGTTGAACTCATGCTCCGCGTAAAGGATGAGAGAGACCTCCATCACCTTGGCCGAGAAGGGATCGGGCCGTTTGCCGGTGAGCATCCAGAGAAGGTTCGCCGCGTGGGAAAGAGACGGGTCGGGAGAAAGCGGCTCTCTTCGCCCGTTTTGAAAGGCCGCCAGGAGGACCGGCATCCGGGCGATCAGCCGGATCGCCTTGCGGAGATTCGCCTCGTGCGTGTTCGATCCCCGGTCGGGATCATCCAGCCCCTGGAAGGAGACCGCCGTTCGGAGAAAATCCATCAGATGGACGGAAGCCGGGACACTCTTCAAGAAACGAAGGGTCGTCTCCGGGAGGGGACGGGAACCGACCAATTCCGCCGAGAAACCGGCCAACTCCTCTCGATTCGGCAGCTTTCCCATCAGGAGGAGATAGGCAACTTCTTCGAACGAGGCCCGCTCGGCCAGATCTTGAATCGGATAGCCGCGATAAAGGAGTTGGCCGGTCGATTCCTCCACGTCGCAGATCGCCGATTCCCCCGCCAAGACCCCTTCGAGACCGGGATAAACCGGGTCGGCCGCCCTGTGCGTGATTACCTTTGATTCTTCCGCCGATTTCTTGTCCGCGTGAAGGTCATCGTTCATCTTATTTTCCCCGCGTGATCCGTTTCGGTGTCGCCGACAACTCCTGGTCGAGCCGCTCGAAATCAGCATAGCGGACAACGTCATAAAGCGCCTGCCGCGTCTGCATCCGCCCGAGCACCCCTCTCGACGTCCCCTCCTTTTTCAATTCGGCAAGAGTTGCTTCCATTGCTTTCGCCGCCGCCCGGAAAAGGGTCATCGGAAAGAGGATGATCCGGTATCCCATCTCGGAAAGTGCCTCCGCGGAGAGGAGGGGGCTCTTCCCGAATTCGGTCATGTTCGCCAGGAGAGGAACCGTCATCTTCCGTGCGAACTCCAGAAATTCTTTTTCGGTCGTTAGCGCCTCCGGGAAAATAATATCGGCACCGGCGTCGCGATAGCGCTTGGCCCGGTCGAGAGCATTGGAAAAGCCGGTCACCCCGCGCGCATCGGTCCGGGCGACGATCAAAAAATCGGGATCGCGCCGTGCGCGGACGGCCGTCTTGATCTTCCGTTCCATCTCCCGAGCCGGAATCAGGCGCTTCCCGGAAAGATGACCGCACCGCTTCGGAAATTGCTGATCCTCGATTTGAATCCCGGCGACCCCCGCCGCCTCGAACGCCTCGACTGCCCTGACCAGATGAACCCCTTCACCAAAACCGGTGTCGGCGTCGGCAAGCGCCGGGATTTTCACCGCTCGGGCGATATACCCCGCCTGGGTCACCACCTCCGTCAGGGAGAGGAGGCCAATGTCGGGGACCCCCGCCAGGCCGTTCGCCATCCCCGCCCCGGTCACGTAGACCGCCTCAAAACCGGCCCGCTCGATCAGCAACGCCGAAAAGGCATTAAACGCCCCTGGCATGATGATGGCGCGCTTCCGGAGGATCTGACGAAGCGCTCTTCCCGGACCGCCCATTACTTCCTCACCTTCAAAAGGGGAAAGATCTCCGCCATCGATTTGACCTTTTCAAGCTTCCAGATCCGGTCGAGGAGCGCATCGATCTGGCTCTCGGAAAGAAGCGGCCCGGCCAATCGACGAAACTTCACCTCGACCTCGGCATCGGTCATTGGATTTTTCGGATGGCCGCGCGGATGATTGACCCGTTCGACATAGACCTTCCCGTCGCTCATGATCTCGACGATATTTCCAATCGCGCTGGGATAGGCTGCGGAGAGATCGGCATCGGAGAGGACCTGGACCTTCTGTATCAAGGCATGGAGCTTCGGGTCGGCCAGCCGCTTGGGGCCGAACTGCTTCAGACCGACCTCGCCATCGATCAGGGCAACGGCGACACAGTAAGGGAGAGAATGATCGGCCGTCTCCCGTGTCTTGGGATGCCACTTCTCCGGGTCGCGCCCGATGATTTCATAAGAGACATCGGGGGTCCGAACCGTGATCGATTCGATTTTCTCCACGGCAAGGCGCTCGCGGAGTCGAAGCACCGCCAGAACGGCGCTTTGCGCATGATACTCCACCGGATAATATTTGATGTAGGTCTCCATGATTTTGAAGGGGCCGTCAGGGGAAAGCGGGGGAAGATCGAACGGTCCGGAGACGACCTTCATGAACCCCTTCTCCCCCTCGAAGATCGGGGCGGGGCCGGTCATTCCGAGTCGGGCAAGTTCAACGGCGAAGAGGCCGTTTCGGACGGCGTTGGCGAAGGCCGAAGCCTTCCACATCGAGATCTCCCCGACACGGGTCTGGCGAAGGGCATGATTCGGTGTTCCGGCGAGGCCGATCGCATGGACCGTCTTCGCTTCCGAGAACCGCCCGAGCTTCGCGGCAACGAGGGCGCTGGAAAAAGGACCGTAGGTGACATGGTCCCACCCCTTGGGTCGAAGGGGGGCGGCATCGCAGAGGCGGCACTGAACTTCATAGCCGAGGACGATCGCCTCGATCAGCGCTTTCCCATCGCGCCCCGACACCTCCGCCGCAGCGAGGGCGGCGGGGATATTATCGCTCGGATGGGCCGGCTCTTTCGAAAGATAGGTGTCGTTGTAGTCGAGATAGCGGACGGCGGTGCCGTTCGCGAAGGCAGCAAGGTCACCGCTTGTTTTGTGGGTCTCGCCCCAAACGGTCGCGCCCGACACGAGACGGACGGAGCGGGCCATCTTTCGGGCGATCTTTGAGGGGGGGCTTTGCCAGCCGCCGAGGGCGCATGCCAGCGTGTCGATCAGCCGCCGTTTAACTTCATGAATCACCTCCGGCGGAAGGCGGCGATAGGCGATCTCCCGGCTGTAATGGGCCAATCGCTCCGCCAGGGTGGAACCGATCGGGTGATCCACCGTTTGCACCATTGGCTCCTCCGTTCGTGAATGGTTTTAGTCTACAAACCTTTCCAAGAGGTGTCAATTGCTTGACAGGGCGGCCTACCGTAAGGAGAAGCCAGCCACCGAATCTCTTCCGGGGTTAAGGGACGAATTTTTCCCGGCAGGAGATTCCCCAACACCAGATCCCCGATTTGGACGCGGACCAGGTTTTCCACCCGGTATCCCAACGCCTCGCACATCCGCCGCGCCTGGCGATTTCGCCCCTCCCGAAGGGTCAGGGCGATCCAGCACCCCTTCTCGGTGAGGCGGAGAAGGCACACTTCCGCCGGGGCGGTCCGAACGGTGTCGATCAGAACTCCATTACGGAGATGGCCCAGATCTTCTTCCAAGATCGACCGATGGAGTTTCAGATGATAGACCTTCGGCATTTTTGATTCGGGAGCCGCGATCCGGTTTCCCCACTGGGTATCGTTGGTCAAAAGGAGAAGGCCGGAACTGTCCCGATCGAGGCGGCCGACCGGAAAAAGCCATTTCCCCTCTTCTCCGAGCAAATCGTAGACGGTTTTTCTCCCCCGCTCATCCGACCGGGTCGTCACCACCCCCTTCGGCTTATGCATCATCAGATAGATCGGGGAAGCCCGATGGACCGGATGGTCATCAACCCGGATAACCTCCCGATTGGGATCGACCCGGATCTCCGGATTCGTAAGAGAGCGCCCATTGACGGAGACCCGTCCCGATAAGATCAGCTCGCGCGCCTGTGCGCGCGAGGCAAAACCGAGTTTGGAGAGGGCGCGCGCCAGGCTGACTTTTCGAAGAAGCCCGTGCCGTGAAGAAAAGGTTCGGGGTGAGAGAATCACCCTTTTCTCCTTTCGAGAAGAAGGGTAACCCATTCCCCTCTCCGCATTTTTTTCAAAAGAGTGAACTTCTCCCGGTAAAATTGGACCACCGGGAACGCCTCGGACGAAAGCATCCCGGATAGGACTAATTTTCCTGCGGGCCGGATCGACCGCGAAAGCCGATCTACCAGGGAGATCAACACCGGCGCGGTGAGGTTTGCGGTGACCCACCGGAATGGCGTGTGGGAAGGGACTGTTTTCCGGAAGGTGATACGAGAGGAAACCTTGTTGATCCGGGCGTTCTTTTTCGCCACAGCCAGGGCGACCGGATCGTTTTCGACCGCGGTGATCGACGCGGCACCGAGTTTCGCGGCGGCAATCCCCAAGATGCCGCTTCCGGTCCCGACATCCAGGAAGGTCCCACCAGAACCGCTCCCGATCAGCCGTTCCAGGAAAATGAGGCAGCCTCTCGTTGTAGCGTGGGTCCCGGTGCCGAAGGCCATCCCCGGCTCAATGAGAATGATTTCCCGCCCGGATCGGTTCGAGATGGGCAAATGCCATGGCGCGCGGATCAACAACCGTTTCCCGATTCGTTGAACCGGCACGGAGTGCTTCTGCCACGCCGTCTGCCATCTTTCTTCCGGGAGGAACGAGGTTGAAATCGAGAGCGTTCCCGGTAAGATAAACTGTCGGAGTGCCCTCTCAATTGCCTCCATTTTTCCTTTCTCCTCCGGCAGAAAGTAGGCGCGAAGGAACGCTTTGGAACCGACCGACTCGACCCAGACCCCTGTGATTCGATGCTCAAAGAGAATCGCGGTGGCGATCTCCTCCGCCTCGGCCGGAAGGGCAATCTTCATCTCCAACCATTGTCGTCCCTGATGTTGCCCCTGAAAAACCATTGGCCGATTGTAGCATGGTCTCCGTTCCCGTTCCACCTCTGACGGACTGTGGGAATGGTCGCCTTAAGACCGCAACCATTCCCTGAAGATCATGGATCGAGGGGAGGCTCCATCCCTCTCCCCCCCTTTCGAGGGGATTGATCGATTGGCATACATCCCTTAAAGTAATACTTATATCGAGGTGAGCCTGGAGGAAATTTTCCCTCTCCCTCGTTCAGACCGATCTCACCCATGAAAGGATATTTTAATGTTCACCCCATTCGCACAGTGGAAGATCTATATTAAGCTTTGGCTGTTAGAACGGGCCCTCCGTTCACTGGAGGAGCAGGCATCGAAATCACTCCTCGCCAATGAGCTCCCTCCCTCCTTACCGCCCGCTTCTCCCAACCACCCTCATCGTCCATCGCAACGGCTGCCAAGAGGCGGCTCCAAAGAGGTTGACTCTTCAGCTCAAGATGAGTAGACTTCCTCGCAACAAAGATGAAAACCAAGCCCCCCCTTCAAAAAAAGAGATCGTTCCGCCCCTTCTCCATCGCCCTTCTTCTGGTCGCAGCGACGGCCGCGGGATTCTATCTCATCTCGATGCGCCGTACCAATCTCCCGACGAAGGAAGCACACAGTCCAATTGAAACTGTTTCAGACGTCGCCACCATCAAAATCGCTTCTCCCGTGCGGGGCACTGAAACCGCCCCGGTGACCATCGAGGAGTTTTCCGATTTTCAGTGCCCCTTCTGCGCCCGAAGCGTCGCGACATTAAAACAGATTCTTGAGACTCATCCCGCCCAGGTCCGATGGATCTTCCGCCATTTTCCGGTCTTTGCCTCCCACCCCAACGCCCCAGCGATCCACCTCTTTTCGGTTGCCGCCGGAGAACAAAACCGATTCTGGGAAATGCACGACCTCCTCTTTGAAAACCAGGATCGTCTCTCCCCCGATGACCTCCTCGGTCATGCCCGCCGGTTAAACCTCGATCTCGATCGTTTTAATGCGTCGCTACGGGATCGAAGTCTGATGAACAAAATTGAAGCCGATTATAACGAAGGGGTCCAACGAGGGGTCCGCGCCACACCGACCTTTTTCGTGAACGGACGGAAGATCGAAGGGGCGATCCCTTACCCCCTTTTTAAGCGAGAGGTGGAACTGGCCCTCGCCAAAACAACCGACCCGGTCTTGCCTCCCGCTAAATAAGAAGGAGACCGGCGGCGCGAAGGGTTCTCCAGGCGGAGCCCTGCAAAAAGTGCGAAAAGGATTCCTTTGCCGAGGCGGGATAGGTTTCCGCCGCTTCCGAAAGGCGCACGAGGGGCGCTCCTTTCCTTCCTCGGGGACGGGATCGATCAAGCAAATCCCGACACCAGTCGGCAACCGCCGGTTCAAGCCGAAGAACACCATCTTCGTCCCAGCCGGGGAAAATCAGATCAACCCGGTTTCCCCTCTTTTTTGATTCCGCAGAACGGATCAGCGGCGTCCCGCCCAGCCAGACCAACCGGCGATCGAGATCATCGCGCGCCTCACGGCGCCCTTCCCGGTTCGACGCAAGCGCCTTGGCAATCAGACGCGGCGAAACATTTGGTCTTGGAACGGGGAAATCGAACCATTCCCGGACATCGGCGTTGAGCCCCACCCCGTGCATGTAGTTGTAGACCGCCTTGGCCAACCCCGGACCGAGAGGACCTGGATCGTCCCCAACCAAATCGAGATGGATCAAGTCGTTGTTGGCAAACGGCCCGGGGGATGGCCCCGCAATCGTGATTCCGTATCGCTTTGGATCCAAACCAATCGGGCTGTGGCGAGTGGCGGTAAACCGGTGCCAAAAGGCCGACCGGATCGCCCCGGCGGCAAAGAGCTGGCGAACCCGCTCGAGGCTTTCGATTGTTTCGCCTGTTGTTTCACTCGGAAAACCATACATCAGATAGGCATGGACCAGGATCCCCGCGCGGGTAAAGGCATCGGCGACGCGGGCGACCTGATCGACGGTGATTCCCTTCTCCATCAACACCAAGAGGCGATCGGAGGCGACCTCGATCCCTCCCGTCACGGCGATGCAGCCGGAAGCAGCCAAAAGCCTGCAAAGGTCAGGGGTGAAGGCTTCTTCGAATCGGATATTCCCCCACCAGGTGATCGACCGGCCCCGGTCGAGGAGTTCGAGCGCCAGGTCAGCCAGCCGTGCCGGCGGCGCCGCCTCGTCGACGAAATGAAAGCCGCTCTCGCCGGTCTCTTCAATCAAGACATCGATCCGATCGGCCAAGATTTTCGGCGGAGCCGGTTGATAGCGTTGGATGTAGTCGAGTCCGATGTCGCAAAAGGCGCACTTGCGCCAATAACAGCCGTGGGCCACGGTCAATTTATTCCAACGGCCGTCCGACCAGAGGCGGTGCATCGGATTGAGCATCTCGATCACGGAGACGTAGCGGCGAAGGGGAAGTCCGTCGTAAGTCGGAGTCCCTGTTTCCTCGAAGGGGATATCCCCTTCCGGAGCGCCATTCAGATAAATCACTTTCCCGTCGACCCGGAGAAAGGTTCGGCAGAGCCGCTCTGACGGACGGTGGCCGTCTATATACTCCAAAAGTGAGAGAAGCGGTCGCTCCCCGGCATCGAGGGTGACAAAATCGATATAATCGAAGAGGCGGGGTTCGTCCAGCGCACGGAGTTCGGTATTAACATACCCCCCTCCGAGGACGATTTTCGCCCGAGGGGTTTTCCGACGGATGATCTCGGCTGCCCGGAGGGCACCGTAGAGATTTCCCGGGAAAGGGACCGTGATTCCGATCAGATCTGGATCGACTTTCTCCAGATGGGGAAGGAGCACTTCCTCCAAGAATTGGTCGACCAGATTGGGCGGCTCTTGAAGGGCCTGACCGAGGGAAGCGAATTCGGCGGCCGATGTCGCCAGCCGCTCGGCATATCGGCTCAGCCCGAAGTGGGGAGCGACGGTCGCTTGGATTAGATCGCCCAGATCGTCAAGGTAGAGGCTCGCCAGATGTTTCGCCCGGTCGGTTGTCCCGAGAGGGCCAAAGACCGACAAGTCTTCTTCCAAAACGGCCAGCCGAGGGCCTTCGGGAAGATACCCTCTTCGGCTAATCTGCACGGCAAGAGTCGGATCTGCACCCTGGAGAAACCGGACCACCGGTTCGATCGTATCGAGGTAACGTTCCTTCAGGAGAAGGCTTCGGACAACCAAAGGGTCGGGATCATCGATCGATCGGATCGCGTCGAAGAGACGGGCCAAGCCGGATCGGGAAAAAAGCTTTAGGAAGGTTTCGAGGGAAAGGTCGGCCTGTGATACGGCATACCCTTGAGAGCGAAGAAAACCGGTCAGGTAGGCGGTCGCCGGATAGGGGGTATTGAGCTGAGTAAACGGCGGGGTAATGAGAAGGATTCGGATCTTCCGGTCCTGTCGCACTCTTTTATTTTCTTTGTTCGTCCCCTGTTTTTCCATCAGCGCCCATTCTCACACCCGCTTCCCTGAATGTCAAACCCCGTCACCACCGGCACATGCCGGTTGCTTTCAGGCCGCCTTGCCTGTATTATAATGAGGTGATGAACCACCGAGAACGCGTCGCACTGAGACAACAACTATTAAAGAAACTTCGCGACTCATTCGTATACAGCAGCGAACCGATCTTCACCCTCTCCTCCGGCAGAAAAAGCCACTTTTATATCGATTGCAAAAAAGTCACCCTCGATGCAGAAGGGGCAACCTGGGTTGGACTGCTGGTCCTCGACCAGATCACCGATCTCGACATTGATGCAATCGGAGGGATGACCTTGGGGGCCGATCCGATCGCCACCGCCGTCGCGGTTTTAAGCTATGAAACCGGCCATCCCCTCTCCGCCTTTATCGTTCGGAAAGAGCCAAAAGGGTATGGAACCCAGGGATATATCGAGGGGAGCGTCGGGCGGGAAACCAAGGTGGTGGTGGTCGATGATGTTCTCACCAGCGGACGGGCAACCGAGCGGACCATCCGGATTTTGCAGGAGGCCGGCTGCGATGTCGTCAAAGTGATCGCTCTCGTCGACCGGAAAGAAGGGGGGCGGGAACATTTGGAAAAACTGGGCTTTGAGGTCGAAAGCCTCTATACCGTCGAAGATTTACTGAAGGGATAGCCATTGGTCCCCCCGAGCCATGAAGAAAAACGCGCCTGGGCGGAACATTTTTTTGAAAAAACCGGCGCGAGCTACGATCAGGTGGTCCACCAGACGACCTTCTCCATCGACCGGCTCTGGAAGAAAAAGATTATTTCAACAATCCCTCCCTCCTCTCAAAAAATCTTAGACCTCGCCTGCGGCACCGGCATCCTCACCTTCGCCATCGCCAAAAAATTTCCCGATGCCCGGATCGTCGGCGTCGATCTGACGAAGGGCTATCTCGACATCGCCCGGAAGAAAACCCAAGTCAACCGCACCGCTAATGTCACCTTCGTTCATTCCCCCGCCGAAGAGTTTTTTCCGGCCGATCGATTCAACGCCTGCGTCACATCGTACCTTCCCAAATATGCCGACCTCGACCGGCTGATGACAAACCTCTCTCAAATCCTCGCTCCAGGCGGCGTCCTGATCTTCCACGATTTTACCTATCCGACAAATCGGTTCCTGCGATGGAGCTTTGAAGCCTACTTCAAACTCCTCCCCCCCATCGGCGGGTGGCGCTGGCCGGAATGGAAAGAGACTTTGTATGAGCTGCCGAAGGTGATCAGGAAAACAAACTGGGTGGAGGAACTCACCGAAGCGATGGCACGGGAGAGATTCAGAGAGATTCGGGTTGAATCGCTCACACTACAGGGATCGGCGCTGGTGACGGCACGGAAGGGGAATTGAAAAATTCCTCCATCATGATGAACCCTTTTGAGAGGCTGCGCTATTGAAGCGCCGGAGACCAACAGATGGGAGGTATTGCGTATTTTTTATCGGAGTGGGTCGCCCCGACGACACCAAGCCATGATGTCGGTGGCAACCTCTTCAACCGCCCGTCCGGTCACATCAATCACCCCCCATTCCGGATTTTGTCGGTAGATTTCACGACAATAGTTCAGCTCTCGGATGATCGTTTCCATATCAGCATATCCGGCAACACGGCGGTTTAACTTCGTCAGGCGAGCTTCTCGAATTTCCATCAAGCGTTGTGGATCAATGATCAGCCCAACCACCCGCATCGGATCAGCTTTTTGCAACTCCTTGGGTAGGGGAATGCCTAAAATGATCGGGACATTGGCCACTTTATAACCGAACTGCGCTAAGTAGATCGACAACGGCGTCTTTGCTGTACGGGAAGGACCAACCAAAATAATATCGGCTTGACGGATCCCCTGGAGACTTTGGCCGTCGTCGTGCTTCACGGTAAACTGCACCGCCTCAACGCGGCTGAAGTAATCCGTATCGATCCGGTGGAGCCGTCCCGGTTCGGCACGGGGAGGAGATTCTAAAAAATGGCTCATCGCAGTTAAGAGTGGTCCGAGCAAATCAACCGCCATTAACCCCTTCTCCCTTGATCCCTCCCTCGTTTTTAATCGAAGTGCCTCTGAAACAAAAGTGAAGATGATCAGCGCATGACGCGCCTTTGCCTCCTGGAGCACCTCTTCGATCTGGGCTTCCGTGCGGATGTAATGCCGGCGGGCAAGAACCGCTTTTCCGTCACCAAATTGGGAAAGAGCTGCCTGACAGATTTTTTCCGCCGTCTCTCCTGTGGCATCAGAGACAACAAAAATGGGGCGGATATCGACAGGAGAATCGGGCATAGGAAACATCTTAATCGATCTCCGATCAAAAACCAACTCCCCAGAACCGACGGAGCGATGAGGGACTTACCGTTGCTGGTTGAGACGGAGAAGCGGGTTATCAAGCGCGAAGAGGCCGTTGGGGTTGGGATACCAAACCCAAGCCGACATGATCCAGAGATCAGGATGCCAAAAAATAAGCGGCTCTTTGGTGATCGGATGCTCCGCCGGACAACTTTCTTCCTTTTCTATGTTCAGGTTCGTCCCATCCTGATAATGGCACATCCGGGGATGTTTCAGGTATTCGGCCCCCTCGAATGAAAGGATCTTCGTGGGGTTTTGATCAAATGGGGCGACAAACATCACTCCGGTTAAGTCCCATCGTCCTTCTTTTTCATCATAGAGCAAGATGGGAGGTTGACGGAGATCAACTCTGGAGAACCGCTTCGGGTTGGCAAACTGGTAACCACTGCCAGGAATATACCCAGTAAACCGGAAGTAGCCATCGGCCTCTGCCTTTTTAATGTCTCGATACGGCTCGGTGGCAACTCGGATTTCATAGACCTGGCGAGCCATCTCCGTGCTTACGTCTGGCGGAAGGCTTCGGCCAAACCAGGAACAGCCAACCGAAAAAAAAAGAAAAAAGAGGAAAACCGCCACTCTCTTCATGTTCATCCCATAATCCTTCAATCAGCCCCTTTACAGGTTCAAGGAAGGGCAATCAAGACATCGTCCCCCTCCCGCTTCACCAGGTAGGTTTTCAATTTCAGCTTGGGGCTGAGGGAGGAAACCCCATCCTTGATATTAAACCGCCAGTGGTGCCAAGGACAGATCACCTCTTCTCCATCGATCCGTCCCTCCACAAGCGGTCCTGCTTGATGGAGGCAAAGGTTCGAAGTCGCGTAAAACTCATCTCCGAGCCGAAAGAGGGCAATCTCAAGGCGATTGATCTCGATCAACTTGGCTGAACCTGGGGTGATTTCGCTTGCCTTTGCAACTAGGATAAACGACATTTGTACTCCAATGTACTCCAAGTTTTGAATGGGAAGCGGGGTGATTATAGAGAATGGAGGGGAGCGGGTCAAGCCGGCTACTTAGTTTTGACTTTTCAAAGGAAGGGACTGATATACATGACATAAAAATACGAGAAAGAGAAAGCGACTTGCGATGAGCAGGGGACCATTCATCGAGGCAAAGACCATATCGCTTACAGATGAATTAGATAATGAGGCAAGAAACGAGGGATCGACCTCGCTTAAGTATCGAGCGAGGTCGATCTAATCACTGCTGCAAAAGTGGACGTTTTTGGGCGATACTCTAAAGAAAGAGGGATAGTCTGGCCAGGAAACCGTTCTTGAAACTTTGGAGGGTCGGACGGGATGGGAATCCCCCGACGCATAAACTCAATCCAATCTGTTCCGATTGCCTTAAGATCGTTCATCCAGGGCAAATTGAGGAGAGTATAGGTTCCTAACACTAAGAAATTGACCAGAGCAAAACCAATCACTCCCCCAAACCCATAAAGAATATATTGTGGTATCATGTTTTCTTCCTCCTTTTAGGTTGGGTCAACTGCGACCTGCCATAATTAATAAGCAAACAATGTGCCATAATAAAATACTGTTTTTTATTAATCACTTATAACATTTATCTCGCAGCGTATACAGAAAACGTCTCACTATTAAACACGTCGAATGCTTATATTTGGAACGTGTAATGGGAAAACCAGCTATTTTAAACACACTCTCAACCCGGCTTATCCATATTCGAACTCCATGCATATGGAACAAAAAACCAATACTCCTGACTGTGAGTGATTTCCAATCTTATGCATTATCCTAGACGTGAGGGAAATGGTGCCCATCAGGTACAGGCCCTGCTCTAACTCCAGATCCGTCGATCAAAATCAGAATCAATATTTTTTATATGACCCATTGACAGGAGGTCACTCATCAGACTATATTCCCAAAGATTTGTCCCGTGCGCCTTTTCTACACTGGGTAGGATAGGAATTTGGTTTTAAAATTAGATGCCAGAAGACCCACGGCGAAAGGACGAAGGCTGGAGGCAACTTGCCTTGCTGACCAGTATCCCAATGGTGCTTCTGTCGGCTCCGCTTATCGGTTATTTCATCGGCGATTTCATCGACCGGAAATTCCACACCTCTCCCTGGTCCATGGTGATCTTCACTGTGATGGGTGCGGTCTCCGGCATTCGGCAAACAATCACCTTAATTAAACGGGCGACAGGAAACAATGACCGTAGGCTCTAACCTTATTACTCAAACCATTCGAACCTCCTTCGTTATCGCGGGGGCTCTTTTCGTTGTTCTCGCCCCCTACACTTCCTTCGCTTCGCTATGGGGCTTCTCCATTGGGATTTTATTGAGCGTCCTGAATTTATGGACCCTTAACCACATATTCAGCACCTTCTTCGCGCCAGACTCCTCGAAAAATAAACTATTTTTTTACTTGGGAATCAAATTTCCCCTCTTTTATATTCTCATCATTTCAGTTTTATATTGGCTTCCAGTTTCCTTGAGCGCATTGACCATCGGTTTTTTGTTGCCGTTTGGTGTCATGGTTTTAAAGGAGCTCGGACAAACCTTGATCAAAAAACAAACACTCTTCTCTCCAACGCAGATGGAGCGACAAATTGTCCGTAGAAGCAGCTAAAAATGCGGCGGAAGCCGCGGGAGAAGCCAGCCTCGAAGCACCCAATATCATCACCCTCTTGCACCATTATGTGCATGAATCGAAGGTCGTCGACTTTCTTCATCATTTCGAGACCCCTTTTTTCTCGGCCATCGTAATATTTATTCTGGTTTATCTTGCACGCCAGGCGACTCGTAAACCGGAACTGATCCCGGGAAAACTACAGAATGCCGTCGAACTGGCGGTCGAAGCCTTAGATAATTTTGTGGTCAGTGTGATGGGCCCGATCGGCAGAACCTATAGTCCTTTTATCGGAACCCTGTTTTTGTATATCCTGGCAATGAACCTGATTGGAATTATTCCCGGAATGAAATCTCCCACTTCGAGTGTCAATACCACGGTGGCACTCGCTTTAACTGTCTTCTTATACGTTCAATACACCGGCATTCGAAATCTTGGCATCCTCGGCTATTTGGATCATTTGTCGGGAAGCCCCCGACCCAAAGGACCGATCGGCTACTTAATCGCTTTGGTTTCAGTTCCTTTTAACTTCGTTCTTCACTCGATCGGGGAACTGACAAAACCGTTAAGCCTTTCGATCCGGCTTTTTGGGAACATTTTTGGCGAGGATGTTTTGATTGGCCAGATGCTTCTTCTGGGGGTTGCGGCGCTCAGCTTTATGAACAGTCCCGTCGGAGTTCCGCTCCAAGTGCCGTTTTATCTTCTTGCAATATTAACCAGTATTATTCAAGCTTTGGTTTTTTCTCTTCTTTCAACCATCTATATTTTCTTGATGCTTCCACATGAGGAGCATCACTAACCCTGCGGGGAGGTCCCTCGCATTTATCTTGAGGAGGTAAAGAGGATGACACCAGGAGTCGTATTGGCATTAACGCTTCCATTAGGGGTGGCCCTGGCCGCAATCGGCTCGGCCTTTGGATTGGGAAAGGCGGTCAGCGCCGCGATGGAGGCGATCGGTCGGCAGCCGGAAGCAGCACCGCGAATTCAGCTCGCCATGGTCATCGGGGCCGCATTTATCGAAGCGTTGACCATCTATGCCTTGTTGACCGTTTTCGTCCTTCAAGGTCGTATCAGTTAAGCGCCGTTTATCGGGCCCGATCTGCAGAACGATTAGACTTCCCTCAATCGCTGCCGATCGGGCCACCCTGAAACGGGGCCGTCATTTTCGGAGAGATCTCGTGGATATCGATATACAGCAGGTTTTGACACAGATTGTCGGTTTTCTCCTACTCCTCTGGTTAATGCGTAAATTTGCATGGGGTCCCCTCCTTGGACTCCTCGATGAGCGGCGGCTTAGAATTTCTTCCGAGCTGGAAGAAATCAGAAAGGGAAAGGAAGCGCTTGTCCAAATGAAACTCGACTACGAAGCCAAGCTGTCGGGGATTGAAAACGAAGCTCGGCTAAAAATCCAAGAGGCGGTCGCGGAGGGCCAGCGCGTGGCCAAAGAAATCTCCGACTCGGCCCGGGAAGAAGCCCGACAAGCGATTGAAAAAGCGAAAGAAAAAATTGCCATGGAAGTGATCAAAGGGAAGGCGCAACTTAGGGAAGAAATTGCGACTCTCGCAGTTGGAGCGGCCGAAAAGATCATCCGCCGGGAAATCAGTCCGCAAAAAAACAAGGAATTGGTCCTGGAATATATCGATGAACTCAAAGCCTCTTCTTGACAATAAAATCGAAATCGTGTTTAATTTTTCCTTTTACGCAAATTGATGATAAAAAGGGAGCGTTATTATGTATGCCGTGATGGAAGCAGGGGGGAAACAATATCGTGTGACCCCGGGTGATATCGTCCAAGTAGAAAAATATGCAGGAAATCAGGGCGACAAAATTGAGTTTCGCCCCCTGCTGCTTGTTCAGGACGATCAAGGACTCACGCTTGATTCCGAACATTTGAAGAGTGCAAAGGTGGTCGGGGAAATCGTCCTACAGGAACGGGACCGTAAGATAATTGTTTTTAAGAAAAAACGCAGGAAGAATTATCGGCGGACGCAGGGCCATCGTCAGGCGTTTACCCGGGTGAAGATCGTCGAAATCGTAAAGTAACTTCTTTAAATAGCGGGAGAGAGACAATGGCACATAAAAAAGGGGTTGGTTCTTCTCGAAACGGCCGGGACAGCGTTTCCAAGCGCTTGGGAGTCAAACGATACGGCGGCGAACAGGTCCTGGCGGGAAATATTTTGGTCAGGCAGAGAGGAACCCGCATCTATCCTGGTCTGAATGTCGGCATCGGAAGCGACGATACGCTTTTTGCCAAGGCGACCGGCGTCGTCCGGTTCGAGCGGGTTGGAAGAGATAAAAAGCGGGTCAGCGTCTATCCCCCTTCTTGATTTTTTCTCCTTTTGGTTTCCTCCTTTTCGCATCCTCTTTTTTCTCGGGTCAGACAATCGCATCCTGATTTGGAATCGCTGTGTTCATTGATCGGGTCAAAATCTACGTCAAGGCCGGCGATGGAGGCGATGGGTGTGTCAGCTTCCGGCGGGAAAAATATGTTCCCCGGGGCGGCCCAGATGGGGGGGACGGGGGAAAAGGGGGAGATGTCTTCCTTGAAGCCTCCTCGCACCTATCCACCCTGATCGACCTTCGTTATCAACAGCACTATGTCGTCAAACCTGCCGAAGATGGGAGCGGAAATCACCGATCAGGACGGAGCAGCCCCGACCTGATCATCCCCGTCCCGGCCGGGACCGTCATTCGAGATGCCCAAACGGATGAAGTAATCGCCGATCTCACCGAAATCGGCCAGAAAATCCGGATTGTTAAAGGGGGACGGGGAGGACGAGGCAATAGCCACTTCAAGTCTCCAACCCGACAAGCCCCCCGGATCGCCGAGCCGGGAGAAAAGGGAGAAGAACGGTGGCTACAGCTTGACCTAAAGCTCCTCGCCGACGTCGGCCTTGTCGGCCTCCCAAACGCTGGGAAATCAACTCTTATCTCGGTCATCTCATCGGCCCGTCCCAAGGTTGCCGAGTATCCATTTACAACCCTGGCGCCAAACCTGGGAGTGGTCACGTGGGGAAAAGCGCGGAACGAACCGCTTCATTTTATCGTTGCAGACATTCCCGGCTTGATTGAAGGGGCCCATGAAGGGAAAGGGTTGGGGGTCCAATTTTTAAGACATATTGAGCGGACCCATCTCCTTCTCCATCTTGTCGATGTGTCAGAAACCGGGACGAACGATCCGGTACATGATTTCGAAACCATCCGGGTGGAACTCGCCTCTTACCATCTCTCTCTTTCCGAAAAACCGTTTACGGTCGCCGCGACGAAGATTGATGCCGCGGGACCGGGAACCCACCTGACCGCCCTCCGTCGATATTGCAAAGAGAAAAAAATCCCATTCTTTGAAATCTCGGCCGCCACGGGCAAAGGTGTTCAGGCACTCATCCGCGCAATGGGAAACCAGGTCCAACACCTCCGGGGAGAAGAGGCCCTCTCTCAAAAAGCAAAGGAGACGCCGGCGGAGGAACAGGGATGACTGTTTCAAGAAGACCCCTCCTTCGCAAAAAGGAGCGGATCGTCATTAAAATCGGGAGCAGCTTGATCGCCTCGCACGAGAAAGGACTAAACGAGGAGCGGATGGCTGAAATTGCTGCGGAAATCGCCTCCCTCCACTTGGAGGGGCACGAAATCTTCCTGGTCTCTTCCGGCGCCATCCTTTGCGGAATGGAGAAATTGGGGCTCACCCGCCGCCCCAAGACGATCCCCCTGAAACAAGCCGCCGCCGCCGTTGGCCAAAGCCGACTGATGCATTCCTACGAAAAGTTTTTTGAGCCGTTTCAAATCAAGGTGGCGCAGGTTCTTTTGACCCGAGAAGACATTGCCGACCGAAAGCGATTCATCAATGCTCGAAACACGCTTAGAACCCTTCTTGAATATCGCGTCCTTCCAATTATCAACGAAAATGATACCGTCACCATCGATGAAATAAAACTGGGAGACAATGACAGTCTCGCGGCACAAGTCACCCATCTTGTCGATGCCTCTCTTCTGGTCATCCTTTCCGATGTTGACGGCCTCTTCACCGCCGATCCGAGAAAAACCGCCAGCGCCATGCGAATCCCCCTGGTCGAATCGGTCACCCCGGAGATCGAGCGGATCGCTGGAAAACCGACCCAGGCGGGGGGTGCCGGCACCGGTGGGATGGCAACAAAGGTCCAGGCTGCAAAGAGCGTCGCCGCCTATGGAGTCACCACCCTGATCGTCAATGGCACCATACCCGGATTGATGAAACGGGCATTTCAGGGGGGATCGATCGGAACCCTCTTTCTCCCAAAACCGGTCCGCCTCCCCTCCAAGAAACATTGGATCGCCCATTCCCTGAAAACAAAAGGGGAAATTCGCCTCGACCCCGGTGCGGTGGAAGCAATCTTGAAAAAAGGGAAGTCGCTCCTCCCCTCCGGCATCCGGGAGGTTTCAGGAAAATTCGAGGTCGGCGACGCCATCCGTTGCCTCTCCCCTGAAGGGGAAGAAATTGCAACAGGCTTGACGAATTATGGCGCATCTGAGATGATCCAGATCAAAGGGGTCCATTCCTCTCAGATCGAGAAAATATTGGGATATAAATCGACCGATGAGGCGATTCATCGGGACAATCTGGTGATTCTTCATGGGACTTAGAGAAACGCTACGGGCGCAAGCCGAACAGACCAAGGCGGCGGCTCGCCGATTGGCGAAGTGCCCTTCCGAAGTGAAAAATCGGGCGCTTCTAACGATGGCCGAACGCCTGGAGCGCGAGACCGATCTCCTCCTCGCCGAAAACGGAAAAGATCTCGAGGCCGGAAAAGAGAAGGGGCTCGCCGCTCCACTCCTGGAACGGCTCACCCTCACCCCCAAACGGATTGGGGAGATGGCCGCCGGCCTGCGAGAAGTCGCCGGCCTTCCCGACCCGGTCGGCGAGATTCTTAAAATGTCCCGTCGGCCCAACGGCATTCAGGTCGGACAGATGCGGGTTCCGATCGGCGTCATCGGGATCATCTACGAATCACGCCCGAATGTCACCGCCGACACCGCCGGCCTTTGCATCAAATCGGGCAACGGCGTGATTCTCCGAGGCGGATCGGAGGCAATCCATTCCAATGTCGCCATCGCCAAGATCCTCGATCAAGCGGGCCGGGACGCGGGACTTCCTCCCCATGCGGTAACCCTGGTCGAAACAACCGATCGTCAGGCGATTTTTGAACTCCTCACCTTCGATGACTTGATCGACCTGATCATCCCCCGCGGCGGAGAAGGATTGATTCAAACCGTCGTCGCCCACTCAAAAATCCCGGTAATGAAACATGATAAAGGGATCTGCCATATCTTCGTCGACGAATCAGCCAACCTTCCAATGGCGGAAATCGTCTGCCTGAACGCCAAGATCCAACGTCCCTCCACCTGCAACGCGATGGAAACCCTTCTGGTCCATCGTAAAACCGCCCCGGTTTTTCTTCCCAGGATTGGCAAGCGGCTCCAAGAGGCCGGCGTGGCGCTGCGGGGCTGTCCGGAAACAATCAAACTACTGGAAGGCTCCATGCCCGAAGGCTCTGTGAAGGTTACACCGGCCACCGAAACCGATTGGCGGACCGAATATCTCGATCTGATTCTCTCCATCCGTGTGGTCGACTCGATTGAGATAGCGATCGATCATATCGCAACCTATGGTTCGCAACATTCGGAGGCGATCATCACCGAGAATTACACCCATGCGCACCGCTTCCTGAACGAGGTTGACGCCTCCGCCGTCTTCGTCAACGCTTCAACCAGATTGAACGACGGTTATGAGTTCGGCCTCGGTGCCGAGATGGGAATCTCCACCAGCCGAATCCATGCCCGCGGCCCGATGGGCCTCGAAGCGCTCACTTGCCCAAAATTCATCGTCTTCGGGGAAGGACAGATCAGAAAATAAAAAACGATGCGCATTGGGCTCTTCGGAGGCACCTTCAACCCCATTCACTTCGGCCACCTCTACATCGCTGAAGAAATTCGAAAGAAACTTCATCTTGACCGGATTCTCTTCATCCCTTCCGGAAATCCGCCCCATAAAAAAGAGGGGGCCCTTCCTTCCGCAACCGATCGATTTGAGATGGCCCGGCTCGCCCTGCAAGGAGATCCCTTCTTTGATCTTTCCGACATCGAAGTCAAACGGCCTGGGAAATCATATTCTGTCGAAACCGTGTCGGAACTCAAGCGCCGATACCCCAACGATCTCTTGTTCTTTATCATCGGGGCTGACGCTTTCTTCGATCTCCCCACATGGCGGGAGCCGGAACGTCTCTTATCGCTCTGTGATTTTGTTGTCGTTTCTCGACCGGACCACCCTCTCTCCAAGCTTCCCGATCTTCACCCCCTTCGGAAGATCGATCCAAAGCGGCTGATACAACTCGACCGGCAAAAAGAAGGGATCGTCACCTTCCCGCTCACTCCTGAAACGGAGATCCATTTCGTCTCTCTTCCCCCTAACCCGATCTCTGCCAGCGAAATCCGAAAACGGTTTTCCACCGGACAAGAGACGAAAAACTGCTTGCCTGACCCGGTAGCGTCATATATAATTATAAAAAGGCTTTATACCTCTGTATAAAACCTGTTCGCGAACGATTCCTTTCCATCCAGCTTAGAGGGTGCCATTTCTAAAGACCCGGGCAAACCCCGCCCCAAGGAACCTGTTTGGGATGCCGAAGCGAAGGCGGTTCAGATCGCGAAGGCGGCCCACTCGAAACACGCTGAAGAAATCGCGATATACCGGGTCGGCTCATTGACCTCTCTCGCCGATTTTTTCGTCATCTGCTCTGCGGAATCGGAACCTCAAATCCGGGCGATTATCGACGCCACAGAGGAATCCCTGTCAAAGGAAGGAGCCCGTCCCCTCGGAGTGGAGGGACGCGAGGCTGGATCGTGGGTTCTTGTCGATTTCAACGATGTCATCCTCCACATCTTCCGGAAAGAAACGAGGGAGTTTTACGATCTGGATCGTCTCTGGGGAGACGCTCCTCGCCTTTTCCTTCCTTCTTCTGAAACAGAAGAACCTGAACCGGAAAAGAAGAGGAGCAGAAGGGTAAAATAAGCGATGCCGTTCCTCATTTTGCTTTTCTTTGCCTTCACCGGAATCGTCGGTTATCTGGCGTTGCTCAATCCGGAAAAGGTCATTTTTTTCGTGACAAGCCAGACCTCATACGAGGTGCCGGTGACCGTACTCATCCTCTTTTCCACGGCATTCGGCGGCCTTCTGGTCATCCTATCGGCAGGCATCCGTGAAACTCGAAATTTCTTCCTCAATTGGAAATATGCCCGGGTTCAAAAAAAAGAAGCCCAGATCGAAACCTACTATACCGAGGCGGTGAATGCTTTCCTCGGAAATCGTTTTCAAGACGCCGCGCTGCTATTCCAAAAGATCCTAGGGTTGAATCCCAATCACGCCAGAACCCTCCTCAGGCTCGGTAAAATCCATCGCCTGGAGAAAAACTTTAACGAAGCGATCAAGCTCCATCGACGGGCACGAAGCCTCGATGAACAGAATATCGAGGTTTTGCTTGCACTGGCACGCGACCTCGAAGAGGCTCAGCGTTTTGAGGAAGCGATCCAACACCTGAAAGAGATCGTTCATCTCGACGAAGCGAATATCGCGGCGCTTGCCCGTCTCCGTGACCTCTACATCCGGCTTCAGCAATGGGAGGAGGCTCATCCCATTCAGGAAAAGATCATGAAGCTTCCCCTCTCGCCCGAGTCGAGTAAAAAAGAGCGGGTGATCTTATTGGGAATCAAATATGAAATCGGCCGGATACTCCTCCACCGAGGACAACACCGGATTGCCCATCGCTACTTTAAAAAAGTAACCGAACTCGATAAAGGCTTTTTACCGGGATATATCGGCCGGTGTGAAACACATCTGAAGGAAGGAAAAACAAAACTGGCTGCCGCGCTCCTAGAAAGGGCCTATCAAATGACCGGCCATCTCATCCTTCTCCACCGGCTCGAAGACCTTTACCTTGAGATGGGCGAACCGGAAAAAATCCTCCAATTCTACCGGAAAACAATCGACAAAGATCGTCATAACATTGTCCTCAAGTTCTACCTCGGAAAACTCTACTATCGCCTGGAAATGATCGATGAAGCATTCGAAATCCTGGCGGAAATTGATGCCCACATCGAGTATTTTCCAGACCTACACAAAATCCTGGGAAATCTCTATCTGAGGCGAGGGGAACCGGAAGCCGCAGTAGAGGCGTTCAAGAAGAGTCTGAAACTCAAAAAGCGGGTCCTGGTCCCCTACTACTGCGCCGATTGCGATTATCACACGATCGAGTGGTCCGGCCGATGCGGCCGATGCGGCCGATGGAACACGTATCAAGCCGATCCGATCCTGGTCGATAAGGCCCACAAGAAGGCGTTGTCCGAAGCCCCCTACTCCACACCCCATCCTCAGGAAATTCTCGGATCCCCCGATTTTTAACGCCCAGCGAATGAAGAGAGGGTTGAGGGGGAGGCTCCATCCGGCTTCGCCGGTCAGCGAGGATCGGGCTTTGCCCGTCCGAGCGTGGGGGGTGGGGGCATCGGAGGACTTTCCGGACGGGCCCCCACATTGGATTGTCGGCGACGCAAGCCCCCGCTTTCCGGCGGAGCCGGTTTAGAACCACCAGATGGGGGGACTTTCCTTCGACTTCAAATATCCCTGTAAGAGATCCCGTCGCGCCACCACCCCGACCAAGGCGCCGTTCTTGTCAACCACCGGCACCCGAATCAGATGCTTTTCTTGGAGCAATCGGATGATCTCTTCCGACGGGGCCTCCTCCTTCACGCAAAACGGATCGGGCGTCATGATCTCTTCCGCCGTCACCTTTTCCAATTCCCGCCCGCTGACGATTGCATTCAGCAGGTCGAATTCACTCACGATCCCGACCAATCTTTTTTCCTCATCGACAATCGGAATACTTCCGAACCCTCCCATGGTGACCGCGGTTGCCAGTTTGTCGCCGGTGGCCTTCTTCGGATAATAATAAATATCGGTTTGCATGAAGTGGGCGGCGGTCATTTTTTTGAAGTCTTCACCGCCCACCATATAGTCAACACGTCTCATTGCCAATCCCTCCTCGCATGACGAGGTTCATTCTATCAGTTTTGTTGATTCGAATGAAAGTGATGGAAATCCGGACACGGGGAGGAAAGTCCTTTAAGAAATGATCTATTCGTGTTGGGATTTAATCACAAACTCTGACTCGCTTCGCGGATGGTCGACGTCTCGGCACAATTTCTTCCCCGCTTTTTTGCCTTGTAGAGGGCATAATCGGCACTCTGAACGATTTGATCCATTTCTTTGAAGTCCGAATCGGGGAGCGACGCGATGCCGATGCTCAAGCTGACCTTCTCCCCATTTTTTATTTCCTTCAATCGGAGGAGTTGAACATTCATGAGAATCCGCTCCGCCACTTTCAACACCTCTTCACCTTTTTGCTGAGTGAGAATCACCGCAAATTCGTCTCCACCGTAGCGCGCGACCGTGTCGACTCCGCGGATCTGCCGCTGAATTTCTTTTGCCACCGCCCTTAAAACCAGATCCCCCACGTCATGACCATACGTATCATTAATTTGTTTAAAATGATCGACATCGATCATCATGCAGGTAAAAGGGGTCTGATAGCGCCTGAAGCGCTCGAATTCATGAGCGACCACCTCTTCAAATCGTCTCCGGTTAAAAAGTTCGGTCACCGGATCGGTGATCGCCAGCCGTTCGAACTTTCTCATCAACTCCTCGTATTCCCTGTTTTTAATCTCGAGTTTGTCACGGAGGGTCTTCTCCCGGAGAACGGCGCCGATCCGCGCCTTTAACTCCGCATCGTCAAACGGCTTGGTCACATAATCGTTGGCCCCCTCATCGAGACCGGCGACCCGTTCTTTCACGTCGGTTCGAGAGGTTAAGATAATAATCGGAATGGTGCGGGTCTCCTGCGTCATCTTGACCCATCGGCAGACCTCGCGGCCGGAGATATCGGGAAGAACCAAGTCAAGAAGGATCAGATCAGGATGCTCCATTTTCGTCATCTTCATCCCCTGCATCCCGGTTTCGGCGATCTGGATCTCATGGCCGCTCTTTTCCAGTGATGCTTTGAGCTGCTTCCCCTCGAACGCGCTGTCGTCGATGATCAGTATTTTGGCCATATCTGTTTCTCGAATATTGGAAATCGTCCCGATCCGAATCTGTGCCAAAGATATCATACCCCCCCGACCTGTCAAGCAACAGGCCCGGGCCGGCATAAAAACAGCGCCTGGGTCATTTTCTGGTATACCGGTGTTTCACGCCGACGGGAAAATATTCGGGATCACCGGCGGTTTTTAAAATTACCTCCGGGAGTTGCCGCTCGGGCGGAACATAGTTTGCGAATTCGCTGTTCAGACGCAGCAGCTCGCGCCGGATCGACTCCGCGATCGCCTCGGATTTCTGCTCATTTCCGGTCATCCCTGGTAGGAGTTCGACCACGACGCTCAAAACCTTGTTTAGCTGCTCCCTTTCACAGACCTGGAGGACGAACTTCCCGGTGACCCAGTGTTTGATCGGCTCTTTCTCCAGGCCGACCGTCACATTCTCCGGATAGACGTTCGCGCCATAATAAGAGACGGTAAAATCGGCCCGTCCGAAGAGATAAACGAATGGAAGCGGATAGACACCCCGTTGGTCTTTTGACAGATCTCCCGACCGCAACTCGGCCACCGGATCACCTCCGTGCCCCTTCACAAAAGAGAGCATCGCCTCATACGGAATCAGCCCCCCTTTGTCGGCGATGTGATAGCGGATCAGCGGAACCCCGTTGTCACCGCTGACGACCAGGGTCCCCTCCGGGGTGACCTCGAAGAATCGGCTCAACGGATCGTATTGGACAAGTGTCGGGAGGCGTGACTCGCCGAACTGTTCCCGCGCCGCATCGGGATGTCCAGCGAAGAACCGGCGAATTGCAATCGAGAGGGGCGTCTCATTGCCCAAGACCCCCGCATCGGCGGTGCCGTAGAGCGAGGCGGTGTCATGGACCGGATCGTTTGACCCGACCCGTTCGCAAACGAGGGATCGCCATTCCTCGCTAAAGACCTCGCCGGCCAAAATTAGTTTGATCGCATATCGTTTCCAATCGATCCCCTGCGTCCTTCCAAAATCGATCACCTCTTTGATAAACGGAGGATAACCGGCCAGGACAACCTGCCCAAAATAGGGGCCCAATGTCTCGATGACACGGAAGATCTCGTTCTTATTATTCCCCGGTGTGACGAGTGTGATCGGATAACCCTTTTGCGCCAGATAACGGCAGCAGGCGGCGGTATAGATCCCTCCCACCCAGGTCCCCAGGGCAAAGCAGATCACCACAAGGGTGGAGCGACGGTGGGCCTGGAAGGCATCACGAAAGATCTGCTCGAAACGGAAGGCAACATCGAGTTCATGCCGGAGCGACCGGGGCCAGAAGAGCGGTTTCCCGGTCGATCCGGAGGAGACAGCGATCATCTCGCAATCATGCAGCCGTCCATCTCGGCAGAGAGAAGGGAGCGGGTAGGCGAGCATGTAGTTTTGCTTGGTGAGGAGGGGAAGCTTCTGAAAGTCGGTGAAGGTTTGAATCCGGCCTGGATCGATTTCCTGTCGTTCGAGAAAATCGCGGTACGCCGGAACCTTTGCGGCAACCGAGTGAAAAAGGGTGATGGCCGCCTCCTCGGCGGAGTCGGTTTGATGGCGAGAGAGCGCGGTGATCAGCGGCGTCGAAAAAAATTCCTCCAATGACATCAGGATCTCCCTTTTACCCGATTTCCATCATAAAACGGAACATCGGAGAAAGGCAATCCCGACTTTGCCGTGGTCTTGGACCGGGGCGTTGTCACTTCGCTGTCACTCCAAAGTAGTCCCCTCCTTTAGATTGCTCATCGTCGGTTCCCCAATCGATCTTCTTATCGCGCTTTGCAAAACGGGGGATATGTTTGGCGCAATGGATATAGGCCTCCTCCACCTTCACTTCGACCCATCGCTCCGCCCGTCTCCCCCCTTCAACCGTTATCTCCCGTCGAACACCGTCGGGAAGATCGGGATGCTGAAGAATCTCGTCCCGCTCGATGATTCTTGCCGTTCCGTTGACATGCAGACCGATTGTACTTTCAATAAAATCGATGAACATCATTCCAACGTGAGGATTCTCGGACAGATTGCCGAGACTGGCCAAGACACCGTTCCCCCGATACTCGGGATAAAGAAGGGTCTTCTCATTGAGCACCACAACGAAGCCCGGCAACCCAGCCCGGAAGGAGCAATCACATTCTCCCCGAGCATCGGAAGTGGCGATGAAGACCATCTCCTGCTGTTCAATGAACCGGCGCATCGTCGGACTCAGATGATCGAGCATCTGCCGGCCGTAAAAGGCCGCGGCACGCTTTTCCGTGCCATATTTTTCCTGAAGCCGGTGCTCCCCCGGGGAGCCTGGAAAGGAGGTCTCGTTTTCCATGAAGGCTTTCTCCTCATGATATGGAAGTCCTTTTCCATCATACCCGAAAAGCGCTCTTTCGGGGGGAAGCCCAGCGTAAGAGTTCCGGAATCAGTCGTCGACCGATGAACCCGGTTCCCGCCGGTGATGAAGATCCGGCGAGGCGTTTGCGCTCTACCCCCGATACGCGGCGACATGTTGGTGTGTATCGACGCAATGCCGGAATCGAACGACGTGACCCTCTCGATCGAAGTGCCAGAGGTGGATCTCGTCTTCTTCCACAATCGGCCTTCCGGTTTTTTTGACGGTCAGTTCAGCGTCAATCAGCGCCACGACAACTCCGGGACCCTCGATGATCGTCTTGGGGTTAAACTTGCGGATGTCGAGCAGGTCCAGGCTCTTGAAGAATGCGGCGACTCCCTCTCGGCCGCGCCGCGGTTGAAGCCACGGCAGGCCGTTCGGCGTCATTCCATATTCCCACTCGACCGCCTCGGCCATTTGATCCAGGATAAAGGGAATGTCTCCGCGACCAAAGGCGGCATAGATCTCATGTATCGTTTTCACATTGTCCATCTTGTTTTCCTCCTGATGAATTTAATCGTGTCCGGCATACGGCTCACCGAGCGGATCAATCTCTCCTGCCCACAACCATGCTATCCCTCCTTGGCCGAAGGGACCATCCCCCCATATAGGGGGATCGATGAAGAAGGGAAAGCGGAGTACCATTCCAAAATATCGGGTAAGGCGTAACGATGGATCAGTTCATCTCTATATTAAGAGGAGGTCGACCCGATGTTCTTTCCTTATGAAACGGTCAACGCACTTTCGGAACTGATCTGCGGAATCAATACGGTCGCCCCCTGGAAGGCGCCGGAAGCGTTCTTCGCTTTCCTCCACCGGGTAATCCCGTTCGACTATTCGCTCGCCTTCGTAAAGATCGATCCGGCCACCTATCGCATCGTCCCTTCATCTCTGACCCTCTCCAACGGCGGGTGGGATGAGCCGGCCGTGCTGAACGACTACAATCGCTATTTCCGGCGGTTCAACCGGCCTGTCCTCGACCCCCTTCTGAAGGGAGGGTCGCCGGCCTACCACTTTCCGGTCACCCTCAAGAGCGTTCTCTCCAAGGCCGAATTCCGGGAATATGCGTCCGACTTCTGCAAAAAACATCGCATCGGATTCTATCACATCCGCGCAGTCCAAACGCCGGAAGGGCCGGCGCTCCTCTCGCTCGGCCGTCCCCCCGGAAGCGCCGATTTCTCCAAGGAAGAGCGGCGGCTTCTTGATTATCTCGCTCCGCACCTGGAATTGACGGCGACGACGGCCCATCCCGAATCGCCGATCCTCTTCGCCGATATCAAGGGAAAGATCTTGATCACCGATCCGAATGCCGATACTGAAATAGAGCGCGATCCGGTTTTCGCAGCGCGGCTGAGGCGCACCCTCCCGGCCTGGACCGGACATCTTTCGAGAAACCCTTGGACACCGCTGCAAATGACACTGAGACATAGAGAGAAGATCGCGCGGCTGGTCCTCTCTCCCGCCGGGACCCGACGCTCCCTCCTGGTGCGTGTCAGTTGGAACTGGTCGCCCTGAACCGGCCCGTTCTGTGATCAGTCAACTTGGAAATGGCTTTTGAGAGCAGGTGGCCGAAGGCGGCCCCCTAAGTATTTTTTCATCCCCCCAGGTGGGGGGATCGACGCCGGCGATCTGATCTGGTAGATTGGCGGCCAGCATAAAACGGGAGGTTGACTCCGATGTTTCTTGAAGATCGCAAGGTGGAAAGGTTGCTCAACCTGATCCGGAGGATCAATACAATCCCTCCGTGGCAAGATCCCCAGGGATTCCTGGCGGGGCTGAACCGGCTGGTCCCCTGCGACCGGACGGTTGCCTTCATCAAAGTCGATCCGATCACACATCGGATTCTCCCCTCTCCGCTCACCCTGACCAACGTGAGCGGGGTCGAGTCGATACAGGATCATAACGACTATTTCTGGAGATTCAAAAAACCGATCCTCGATCAGATCGCGCGAAAGAAGTTCCTCTCTTTTCATAACCCGACAACGCTGTCGGCCTGCCTGCCGAGAGACCGGTTTCGGGAGTACCAGTCCGATTATTGGGCAAAACATCGCATGCGCTTCTCCTACGCTTGCTATAGAATCACACCGCAGGGATACCTGGCCACCTATTTCACCCGGTCGAGGGATCGTGACTTTACCGAGGAGGAACAGCGGCTCCTCGATCTTCTCTCCCCGCACCTGGAATTGGCCGCTTCGGCCGCTGCATCCGACTCGGCGACCTTTTTTATGGATCCCAAGGGCGCCATCCTCTGGAGCGACTCCCGAACCGAGACCACCCTGAAGGAAAATCCAACTTTCGCCGTATGGCTGCGTCAGTCGATCCCCTTCTGGTTAAAACAACTCTCCCTCAACCCCTTTCAACCGCTTCGCGCCGAATGGAAAGAAGGGGCACTGGTCCACCGGTTTCATATCTCGCAGAGCGGGTTTGGTCAATTTCCTCTTTTTAAAGTCTATTGGACCTCCACCGAAGAAACCTCTCCTCTTTCGGCGGCTCTCCTCGACCGATTCGCCCAAACGCACCGCCTCTCACCGCGCGAGCGGGAAGTTCTGGCGCTGGCAGTGGCCGGAAAACAGGCGAAAGAGATGGCCGGAGCGCTTGATCTTGCGGTTGATACGGTCAGGGAATACCTCGGATCGGTTTATCGGAAGGTCGGGGTCGACGGGCGCGGGCCGCTGGTGTCCCGGGTGCTCGCGCAGGCCGGCACCTTGTCCCCCGAAACAGCCACTGAGAGGTTGTGAATGAATCCTCTCCCGTCGCTGAACGCCCGATGCGCGGCGCATCGCCGCGTTGCTCCTCCCCTCATCCCAACACCCAATCCCCTTTTCATCCGGTGAACCCGGAGAGGTGTTCTTTTTCTTCATTGACAATGGTGATTGGATTGGCTAATATAGTTAGGATTCCTATTTAAATAGCCCAGGAGTCTGGAAATCACATTTCATAAGGAGATTGCCTCGATGAAGCGATGGGTGATTGGAAGCATTGTATTGGGTTGTTTGATCGGCGGGATCACGCTCTCCGTTGCGGCGACTAAGAAAATGGTGGGCTACCCCAAGGGGTATCGCGACTGGACCCATGTAAAATCGATGGTCATTCAGGAGGGCCACCCGTTGTATGAATCGTTCGGAGGCATCCATCATATTTATGCGAATGAGCGCGCGCTGAAGGGAATGAGCAAGGGAGGAACCTTTCCGGACGGCGCCATATTGGTATTTGATCTTTTGGAGGCGAAGGGCGAAAATAACACGATCGTCGAAGGATCGCGTAAGGTGATCGGCGTGATGGAAAAGCGCTCGAAAGAGTTTGCCGACACGGGAGGCTGGGGATTCGAGGCCTTTAAGGGGGATACGGAAGAGCGGTTGGTATCCGATCCGAAAACGGGGTGTTATGGATGTCATGAACCCCAGAAAAAGACCGACTCTGTTTTCAGCGCGTTTCGAAGGTAGGAAAAGTCCAATTTACTGCGGCGCGGGGCAGAGAAGAAGCTTCTCCTCGACCCCGCGCCGCTCATCGGAAAGAGAACAAACCATGGGCTCCGTTTTTGACATCCCTTCTCAACATAAGGACATCGACAGTAAGATTGTCGCCGCGTTGGAGAGGATCTCTCAGGTCTTTCGCGCGCTCTTGTGGGAAGAAGCAAAGGAAGAAAAGATCAGCCCGCTCCAGATTCAGCTTCTCGTCTATTTATCTCATCATCCGCCGGGATTCTGCAGGGTCAGCCACCTTGCCAAGGAATTCGAGATGAGCCAAGCAACCATCAGCGATGCAGTCACGTCGCTCGAAGAGAAAAGCCTGGTGACGCGCGTGCCGCTGGCCGAAGACGGACGTGTCTCCACCATCCAATTAACCACGAAGGGGAAACGAGCTGGGGAAAGACTGGCTTCCTGGGCCGATCCCTTAAAACATCATCTCGGACCATTTTCGAGCGGGGACAAAGAGCGGTTGATGATGCTTCTCATGGAATGGATCGCCTCTCTCCAGCGGTCGGGGGAGATATCGGTGTCGCGGATGTGCATCTCGTGCAGTTACTTTCGTCCGGAGGCACATCCCGGCGCCGATGCGCCGCATCACTGCGCATTGCTCGACAAGCCGATTGCCGCTTCCGATCTGCGGATCGACTGCCCGGATCATGAGGTACTCCTGGTATAAACCTTTTTAATGGAGGCATTGATGGCAAAAGTGATTGTGCTCCAACATGTTCAGTGCGAGACCCCTGGCAGCATCTCGGATGCGTTGGCATCAAGAGGTATCACGGCGCAATATATCCGTCTTTTTCTGGGGGAGGAAGTACCGAAAGAACTGAAGGAAGCGTCTGGTTTGATCGTCATGGGAGGACCGATGGGGGTCTACGATCGTCGGGAATATCCTTTTCTCTCGGATGAAATGAAGTTGATTGAACAGGCGCTTCAGCAAAACAAGCCGATCCTGGGAGTCTGCTTGGGAAGTCAGCTCCTCGCCGCTGCCTTGGGCGCCGAGGTCGTCAGGGGAGAAAAAAAGGAGATTGGATGGCATCCGATCACCTTGACGGAACAAGCCGCCACCGATCCCCTGTTCAAGGGGGTGGTTCCTTCTTTCACGGTCTATCACTGGCATGGGGATATCTTCCCGCTCCCGCACGGCGCCGTTCCGCTCGCCTCGTCGGCTTTAACCCGGTATCAAGCGTTTCGGTATCGGGAGAAGGCTTACGGATTATTGTTCCATATGGAAGTGACGGAAGGGATCATCCGGGAGATGACAAACACTTTTGCTTCCGAATTGGAAGAAGAGTCGATTGACCCGGAAGAGATCGTCGGCAAGATCAAGCAATATCTCCCCCCGCTTCAAGAAGTCGGCAAGACGGTCTTCGGACGGTGGGCCGGGTTGGTTGCTTAAAAACATCCCTGGTCCGATCGGATCGAACGGGCGATCATTGTCCTCGTGCACTTGGTTGCGGAGAAGGGTCCAAAATCGGGAAAAAACGGATCTCTATAAAAACATCTCAACCCCCTCCGTTTTCTTTCGATCGACTCTTGTCGGCCAGAAGCCGAAGCCCCCACGCCTGCATCGCCTCCAGAATCGGCTTAAGGCTCTCTCCCAAAGGGGTCATCGAATATTCGACCTTGGGGGGGACCTGCGGATAAACCTTCCGATGGAGGATCCCGTCCCTCTCCATCTCTCTGAGTTGCTGCGTCAGCATCTTTTGCGTCACCCCCGTCAGAGCCCGGTGCAGCTCACCGAAGCGTTTGACCCCTTGCAGAAGCTCACGAAGGATCAACACCTTCCACCGCCCGTTCATCACCGTGAGGGTCGCCTCGACAGGACAGGTGAGACGATCACACTCCGTTTTCGCGTTTTTTCCCTGTTCCATAGTAGTATCCTTTTAGATAGTATATTACAGAAAAGTACATTCTTTACAAAATGGATGAACCGATTATAAAGTAGGAACGGCATCAAGACAAGGGAATGTTCTCATCTCTCACAGAAGGAGTTCTGCAATGACAACAAACACGATTCTCATCACAGGGGCAACAGGACAGCAGGGAGGGGCGGTGGCAAGGAGCCTCCTTCGCCAAGGAGCGAAGGTTC
>CAZOFJ010000009.1:0-67151 GCA_964579005.1 uncultured Nitrospirota bacterium | reverse complement strand
CCCGGGAGTTGGCCTTCTCCGATGCGTCGGTCCGAAGCGCTTTACCGGATGGAGGGGAGCCTCCCGTCGTAGAGGCGCTCCTGATCCGGGGCGAATCGCCCGACGATCCGATTTTCGGTCACCGGGTGGTCCGCCTCCTCTTTCGACACGGCGCGGACTACCTGAGTCAACCGACCGTCACCGTCGATCTCACCGATGAACGCGTCCGGGTGGAAGAGGGATACGCCTCTTTCTCCGGCCATTAAGAAGGAGTTTTTTTATGCGCCGCATTGCCCGCATTGCCATGGTGGTAGGAGTGTTGATTTTATTCTTGACGATTTGGACGGCGCCCGAAATTCTGGGAGACTCGGAGGCCGGTCCCCTTCGGACGAAACCGGGTCATTCATCCGGGAAAAAGCCGCGCGATCCGCGCGATCCAAATGAGGTGATCCGGGTTTTTCGCTCTCACGGGGAGGCCGAGACCGCCTGGCGGGTCCGCTGGGCGGAGGGGGTCAACCGGGGGCTCTACATCACCGGCGCCTGGTTCCGGCGCGCCCCGGGAGAAGCCTGGATCCAGGTCCTGCGGGATGCCCGCCTGTCGGACATCTTTGTCCCCTACCATCCCGGCTATCCCCGCTACTTCGACCTGACGGGGGGATATAACTTCGGGCTCCTCCCGGCAACACCGGAAGACGCGGGACAACGCGGAACGCTCTTGGGTGATCCTCCCCGCGTCGTCAAAGAGATCCGGGACCGGGGGGTCGGATGGAAAGACGATCTCTCCGTCTACCGGGGAGAAGAGATGGTCCTGTGGGGGACACTCGACGCCGCCAACTACAACTACGTGATCGAGTACGGCTTCCGGGACGACGGAACGATCGCCTTCCGGCTGGGAGCGACGGCGCGGAACCTTCCCGGAATGGAAAGGGTCCCCCACCTCCATGTCGGCCTCTGGCGGATCGACATCGACCTCAACGGCCCCGACCACGATTCGGCCCTCCTCTCAGAGCACACGGCGCTCCCCGGAAACTTCCGCGCCGCCGACGACACCCTCCCCTTCAACGGGGGGCTGGAGGGGGCCGCCGACTGGGAAGCCGAACGGTTCACCCAGGTGCGGGTTCTCGATACGGAAAAGACGAACGGCCAGGGCCGAAACATCAGCTACGACCTGATCCCCCTCCGCTACGGCATCTCCCGCCACACGGAGCCCTTCCTGAACCACGACTTCTGGGTCACCCGCTCCCACGATCATGAGCTTTTCCATCAGCTCCTCCCCCGGTATGTCGGCGACGGCGAATCGGTCACCGATACCGACGTGGTCCTCTGGTATGCGTCGCCGGTGCATCATGCCCCTCGGGACGAAGATGGGGAGTATCTGGGACGTTACTGGCAGGGGTCGACCCTGATCATCTGGACGGGATTCGATCTGCGGCCGCGCGACCTCTTCGACCGCACGCCGTTTCACCCTTAAAAGAAAGGATGCCAGGGGAAATCATTTTAGACAAACTCTCTGGCGGGAGATCGTCCGATCTATTTACACCCGAGGAAGACAAAATAGATCGAGACGATCAACCCGCCTCTAAACCGACGTTCTCCTTCTCCAGCCGCTTCTCGACCGACCGAACGGCACGATGCAGCAACCAGAGCTTGAGATAAATTTTGAAGGAATCCCACTTTCCGATCATACGTCCTCAAAAATGGATCGGGGAAAAATCGGAAGACAAGACGGATGGTATCGGAGTGGAATCACAGTGGAATTAAAACAGCGTTAAATTACTGTAAACTCCGGACGGTTCGTTCCGCGATGGAGGAGGTTCGTCGATGACCTTCGGGAAAGGGTTGCGGTCTTAGAGCGACCATTTCCACAGTCCGTCAGAGGTGGAATGGAAACCAGAGGTAGACACGGAAAGCGGAGGTAGAAAGCGGAGACCATGAAGCGGCTGCTCTTTGTCTGCATTGAAAATTCCTGCCGCAGCCAGATCGCGGAGGCGTTTGCCCGGAGGCATGGAGGAGAGAAGGTGAAGAGCTACAGCGCCGGCTCGCGCCCGTCGGGAAAGGTGAACCCGAGGGCGATCGCATCGATGCGTGAAGTGGGATACGACCTCACGGCGCACGCCTCCAAATCGCTTGGAGAAATCCCTGACATGGAGTACGATGCGGTGATCACGATGGGGTGCGGCGATGAATGCCCCTTCGTCCGGGGGAAGATTCATGAGGAGTGGAGCATCCCCGACCCGAAGCTGCTCCCGCCGGAGGCGTTCCGTGAGGTGCGCGATCGAATCGAAGCGAAGGTCAAAGCGCTCTTCCACCGGATCGGAATCGACTGATTTCTCCGGTTAGGAAGTCTCCTTTTTTATCGATCTTTTTTTGTAACTGTCCCTGAGAAATCCCCCCACGGCTGCGGGCTAAGAATTCCTTTCGCCCTTGTTCAATACCGTCCCGACAATCGGAACCGCGCTCAAAAGGGCCAATGACCGTTCGACCTCCTCCACCTGGGTCCGTCCCGCCTCGACCACCAAGAGGAGGGCGTCGATCAGCGGAGAAAAAGCGAGGACGTCGGCGGCATTCAAAAGAGGAGGGAGATCGAAAACGACCATCCTCGACGCATAGCGGTGCTTTAACTCGCCGACAAGGGCGCGCATGGGAGACGAGGTGAGAAGCTCGCTGGAACGGGTCACCGGCCGGCCGCCCGGAAGGAGGACCAGCCGCTGGATGCCGGGATGGATCAGCAGATCGGGAACCGGGGTATGATCGAGAAGATGATCGACCAAGCCCGGACCGGCCCCGAGACCGAACGCCACATGGAGCGCCGGTTTGCGCAGATCGGCGTCGACCAGAAGGACCGTTTGGCTCGCCTCCATCCCCAGGCTGACGGCGAGATTGACCGCGGTGAGGGTCTTCCCCTCTCCCGCGCCGGGGCTCGTGACCCCCAGCAGATTCCAGCCGTTCTCCCGCATCCGCTGCATCACCTGGGTCCGCAAGATCTTGTAGGCATCGCTAAAGGGACCGGATTCGAAGGTGGCGACGATCCGCCGCTCTCTGAGCACGGCGGGGGTGACGGCGGCTGTCCGCGTTTGGGTATAAACGATCGGGGCCGGAATCGGCAAATCGGATCGACCCGAAACCGAGCCGTTTCCATTTTCATCAATCAGCGACTTGATCTTCTCGGAAGCCGGTTTCACTTTTCTCAATTCTCCTTCGCTCACATCGCCCCCCACTTTCTCAGCGCGGCGAACCAGATCACATCGAGCGGAAGCCAGAAGAAATGGATGAGAATCGCCATCAAAGCGATCAATCCAATTCCGCCGAGGAAGACCCCCCGCCTCCGACGAACCTGCCGGCGCGCATCAGCCTCGTTCGGGAGATACGGCACCACCGCCAGCGGCGGCGCCTGCGTGATCCGGCTCAACATCCGAGCGGTATGGACGGCGTGATCAAGGCTCTCTACCGCCGCCCCGTAACCGACCCCCCCCGCCGTCGCAAGAATCATCGTCAAAAAGAGAAGCGCCGGGCGGTTCGGTTTCTCCGGCTTCTCCGGGAGGGCGGGGGGATCGATCAGGGAAAAACGTTCCCCCTTCCGTTGCGCCTCCAGGCCTTCCGACACCTGCGCCTCCAGGAGCTTGGATCGGATCTCGTGATACTTCTGAACCGAGTTGTCCCGGTCGCGGGTGAGGTCCATATACTCCTGCTCGATCATCGGGGTCCGCTCGAGCCGCCTGGCGATCTCCAGGGCGCGCTGCTTGAGTTGCCCCCGCATCGCCCGCATCGCATCGTGGTCTTGAATCGTCGATTCAAGCTGTGACTGAATCAGAATATAGGCCGGATTTTCCGGTTTGACCGCCGCCATCTTCTCCGGCCGCGTCCGACGCAGCGCTTCTTCCAAGGAAGAGACGATTTTCCGGGAGCGAATGACGTCGGGGTGTCCTTCACCGTAACGCTTCGACAACGTCGCGAAGCGCGCCCGCTCGTCGGTCATTTTTTTGAAGAGCGCGTCGGCCTCGTTTCCCCCTTCCGTCGCCTTCTCGAGCGCTTCGATCTCCCGCTTCATCTTGATGATATCGGGATGTTCCGGGGAGAGAAAGGCGTTGCTGCTGGTGAACTGCGCCCGGAGCGACTTGAGCCGTTCCTCCGGATCGAGGATCCGTTCCCCGCCAGCGGTCAGGATCGGGGTGTTCGGCTTGAGCGTCGCCAATTGTCCCTCCAAGTAGATCCGCCGCTCTTCAAGACTCCGGATCTGCCGGTCGGCCTCCATCAGATCTCGGTCGGCCTGGTTCATCAACTGAAGATTGAGCTGAACCATATCGGGAAGGGCGCCGTCGGCCCGCCGCTTCATCGCGGCGATTTTCTTCTCCAAGACTTTGATCCGCCCCGCGAGCTGCTCCGCCTCCTTCTGCAAGAAGACGGTCGTCTCCTGGGCGTTGCGCTCGCGCGTCCGAAGATTCTCCGCCAGGAAGAGACTGGTCAATTCATTGGCGACCTTCTGGGTCAAGGCTGGGATCTCCCCGTCGTAGGAGAGGGTGAAGGCGATCGTCGCCTGGATCGGTCGCCCCGTCCGCCGATCGACCACCTCGGCGCTGATGACCTGGAGATCGATATCGTCGACCAGCCGCTTCAGCACCTCCTCGGTCGTCTTTCGCTCCCGCATCCGCGGATAGAGGTTGTATTGATCGACGACCTTCAAGAGGTTCGACCGACTCATCACCTGCTGTTTGATCGTCTGGATCCGCTGATCGGCGTAGCTCGTGACGGTCGACCGGACCAGATCGGGCGGCACCTCCTGCTCTTCGATCAAGATCGTCGCCCGGGATCGGTAGGTGGGCGGAAGAAAAAGGGTAACGACTCCCCCGATGAGGAGGAGAAGGACAATCGGCCAGAAAATCTGCTTCTTCCGGCGCTTCACAAACTGGACGTGGTCTTTTAAATCTTTTGTCTTTTCTTCTCTCATTTTTTTGGTTCATCCCCGTTAATACAAACGTGATCAATCGTGACCTCATTCCGCCGACATCCCCTCGATGCCGCCGGTCCACTTCGGTCCCAGATAGGTCACGGTCCAGGTCAGCGCATTGGAGGTGGCGGCAACGCCGCCGTCTCTCTTTTGCCAAGCATACCGATATGAGACCTCCATCGACCATTCCTCCGTCCACTTCCATCGCCAGGCCGGCGCGACGCTGAAGGAGCGGCTCTCTCCCCCCGGAAGGCTCGTCCGGAGCGCCCGGCCATGATAAGCGTTCGCCGCCAGCGACACCGTCGCCGTCGGAGCGATCCGCCGTTCCATTGTTGTGAAGAGGTGATCGACCTGGAGCAGATAACCCGACCCGCTCGGATCGATCCGGCGGCGCGCGCCTCCCTGCCATCGGGTCGCTTCGAACTCCTTGTGAATCGTCAGATCGCCCAGCAGGCCCCGACTCCGCTCCGTGATCTCCCCCCCGGGGAGAGAGAGGTCGGTGATCACCTCCCGGCCGCCAACCGAAACGGTGAGACGCAACGTCTCCGAGAAAAGGTGGGTGAACCCCGCCTGAAGGGCGGCGTTGATCGATCGAATCCGCGCCGACGGCGCCCGATAGTGCAACAGGGTCAACCCGACCGTCGCCCAGTCCCGCTCCGAGAAGAGATGCGTCAAATCAACCGATCCGGTGCGGGTCTGATAATCGAAGAGACCGGCCCCCTCTTCGGCATACCGGACACCGGTGAGTCGATACTCCCCTCGGATCGAGAGGCGCTCGGCCGGCGACTCCTCCCAAAACCCGCCGATCGTCCGGGCGCTCCGCCGCCGTTCGGCCAACACCCGCCCGGTCTCCCGTAATTCGCTCCGAAAGGTTGAATCCCGGAGCAAACTCCCCTCCCACCCCCAACGGCTCTGCTCTCGATGCTGATATTGGGAGGAGAGCCTGAATGAGGAGTCGTTGGAACCAAGCCCCTCGATGCCGCGATAACGCGACAGGTTCGCCGCCAGATCGGCCCGGAGCGCCAGCCGCTCCGTGGCGCCCCCGACCCTGAGCATCGGCGAGAGGGTGTTCCCCCAGACCAGCTCGCGCTTCCCGGGCGTCATCCGGATATTGTCGTTGAGCTCTTCTTTCAGATTGACCGACGGCGTCATCGACCATTCAACGGCAACGGCGGGCCCCCACCCGAGGACAATCACAAAAAAAAAGAGGAGGGAGATGGGATAGACCCCTCGGTTGCCCGGTGATCGGAAAAAACGAAGTGGGCGACCGGTCATGGTTTCCGTTTCTATCTCCAACCATTTCCCGGAGGTCACGGCACGATCACCACGTCGCCCCGCTGAAGGAGAATGTTCTGTTCCAGAAATTCCCCTTTTTTCACCTCTCCGAAACGAAAGAGATAGCTCCGCTGCGTCCCATTCTCCCGCCTCAGAATACGAATTTTGTTCTCGAAGGCATACGGGGTCAGCCCCCCCGCCAGGCTGAGCGCCTGAACCATGTCGATCGGACGGCCGATCAGGTACTCGCCCGGACGGTTCACCTTACCGAGAACATAGATTTTGGTGTTGACCTTCAGGACCGCGACCGAGAGGGTCGGATCGGGAAGGTAAGGAGAGAGCCGTCGGACCAGCTCGGCCCGCAGCCCCTCGACCGTTTTTCCCTCCGCGGGCAGATCGCCGATGAGGGGGAAAGAAATCATCCCATCGGGGCGAACCAGCACCTCGCTGGTAAGGCTCTCATCCTTCCAGACCGAGATACGCAGGAGGTCTTCCGGACCGAGGCGATAGGTCGGATCGACCGGCACCACCTCGGCGGCGCGCGCCGAGACCGCCAGGAAGAGGAGAAAAAGGAAGGTCACGCCCCGGTTCATCCTTCCCCCCCCATCTCCGCCAGGACGGCCCGCGCCTCCTCCAATCCGGAGAAGGACTTGCCCGACCCGACCGCCCGTTTCAACGCGGCTTTCGCCTTCTTCGTCTCCCCCGCCTGGCGATAGGCGATCCCCAAGTGGTATTGAAAAATCGGCTGATCGGGGGCCTTCGCCGCCGCCTGCTCCAGCAGCCGCACCCCTTCCCTCGCCTGCCCCCGCTTGACGTGGACCCACCCAAGGGTGTCGAGGAACGGCGCCTCCGGCGCGTTTTTCTCGAAGTCCCGGGTCAACGCCAAGGCCCGCTCCAGGCTTTTCGCGTCCCCCTTCTTGTCGGCCAGGAGGGCGGCGAGGTTGTTCGCCGCGAGGATCGACCGGGGATGGTCACCGAGGATCGCCTCATAGTGCGAGATCGCCCGGTCGGTCTGGTTCGTCTCGTTGAGGGTCGAGGCGAGAAGAAGGCGAAGATCGAGCGATTTCGGGTTCGCCGAAAGCCCCTCCTCCAAGATCGCGATCGCCTCCGCCGGCTTCTTCTGAACGAGCTTCAGGCTCGCCCGGTCGCGCCAGGGGGTGATCCAATCGGGCTTGATCCGGTTGGCCTCTTTGAAAGCCCTCTCCGCCCCCTCGAAATCTTTTTTGAGGAGGAGGACCTCCCCCATCATCCCGTTCGCGTAGAAATGACCGGGACGTTCCGCAAGGAGACGGCGCAGACGCCCCTCCGCCGCGTCGGCTTTTCCCCGATTCAGATCGATCCGGATCAGGGCAAACAGGGGATCGGGGGCATCGGGACGGTCGGCGGCGGCCCGTTCAAAGGCGGAGACCGCCCGGTCCCACTCCTTTCGAGCCTGGTGAAATTCCCCCTCGGCCATCCCGACGACGAAGGGCCCCGCTCCCGCCTCGCGCAGCTTTCGGAGGGTCCCTTCCGCCGCCGGCCACTCCTTCGCCGCCATCTGAAGCCCCGACAGCAACGCGAGCGACTCGATGTCTTTGGGCTGGTCGGAAAGGATCGCCTCGATCGCCCGGCGCGCCTCTTTGGCGCGCCCCGCCCCGAGATCGAGACGGACCAACGCCCGCCTCGCGTCGAGCTGGCGGGGGTCGAGAGAAACCGCCTTTTCGAAACTTTCCCGCGCCAGCCGCGCATCCCCGGTCAAGAGATAAGCCCGGCCCAAGAGGGTGTGGAGCTCGGCCCGCTCCGGCTGATCCTTCAGGGCGGTCCGAAAGGACTGGACCGCCTCCTTCCCGTCACCGAGGGAGAGGGCCATCTTTCCCTGAAGGAGGATCGCCTCCGATGCCGTCGGATTCTCCTGCAAGACCTCCCCCAGACGCTTCGCCGCCGTCTCCCCCTTCCCCTCGGCAAAGTCGAGGGCGGCGAGCTTCACCTGCGCCTCAAGGCCGGGGGGACGGCTCCCCTCCTCCTCGATCATCTCCTCATAGACCGCGCGCGCCTTCTCGCGTTGATCGTTCCTTTCGTAAAACTGGCCGAGCGCCAGACGGATCTTCGCCGACCGGGCGAGATCCCGCTTCGCCTCCAGGAGGATCGCCTCCCCCTGCTTCGGCTCTTTGCGCGCCGCCATGAATTCGGCAAAGGCGAGTCGCCGATCTTCGCTTTCCGGATCGAGCCGGACCGCCTCTCGCAGCGTCGCCTCGGCCCGCTCCAAATCGTTCCGGTGAGCGTAAAAGGCCGCCAAGCGGACCCGGTGATCGAATTGCTTCGGCTCCACCTCCACGATCCGCCGCAGTATCGCCTCGGCCTGCTCCATCCGTCCCATCCGGACCAGCGTCCGGCTCAGATTGTTGAGGAGGACGACGTTCTTCGGATTCCGTTCGAGCGCCCTTCGCAAGACCGACTCGGCCTGATCCAATTGTTTCCGGCCGGTGTAGAGGGCCGTCAGGAGACTCGCCGCGTCCGGCTCCGCCGGATGTCTTTGATGGATCGCCTCGACCTGCGCGAGGGCCTCCTTTTCCCGCCCCTGCAAGGCGAGGGCGGCGGCCCGAAGGGTCTCCGCGCCAGGGTCGTTGGGATGCACGGCGAGGATCTTCTCCGCTGTCTCCTCCACCTTCTCCGGAAGCTTTCCCTCCAGGTAAAACCGCCCCAGCTTGAGGAGGGCGTCCCGGTGATTCGGATCGAGCTCGACCGCCAGGAGATAGTAGCGAAACGCGTTGATCCAGTTCTTCTCCTTCTCCTCGACCAGGGCGGAGAGATAGGTCGCCCCGGCATCCTTCGGATCGATCTTCAGAACGTTGCGCAGCGCGACCCGCGCCTTCGGCCAGTTCTCCTCCTCGATATACCGCTGCGCGCGGGCGGTGTACTTCTCCTTTTTCGCCTCGGCGCCGCCGCAGCCGACCATCGCAAAAAGCAGGACCAGGAGCACCAGCCCCCCCGTCACCTTCATTTTCATATTCATTTTCATACCAAATCTCTCCATATTCTCTACACCCACCAGGCCCGCAGCCCGAGCGCGATCAAATCCCAGAGGGCCACGGCGCCGAGGGGGACAAGGCGCCCCGAACGGCGGCTCAACAGAAGTTCATAGGCGAAGAAAAGGATGAGTATCTTCGCCGCCAGCAGACCGACGGAGATCTCCGCGATACGGATCTCGGGGAGGACCGGGATAACGAGGCCGATGAACAGGACCAGATAATCGAGCGGCGTCGTCTCAAACGGCTCTTCCCGATTCAGACGGATGGCGATCACGACCAAGATCGCCGCGATGCCGAAGAAGAGATTCACGATCATCCCGACCGGTCCTCGCGCCGGCGTCAGTTCGCCCAGGTAGACCACGAAGGCCCCTCCCACATAGAGCCCGAGCCGGACGAGCAGCGGCGCCGTCTGTCGGAAAACCCAAAATCCCACCAGGAGAAGGCCGAGGAGGCCGAGCGCCAACCCGCCGAAATCGGACGGGATCCGCGCGGGGATGAAAACGCTCAGGAAGAGGAAGAGCGGAACCCCGATCCCCAGCAACCGGATCGGCCAATCGGCGAGAACCGGCCATCTCCCCTCCTTTTTGGGAAAGGCAACCAAGGAGGAATCGACGCCCCCTCCCCGGCGCAGCCATCCGCGACCGGTCAAGAAAAAGGCGGAGAAGAGGCCGAGCGCGACGATCACGTAGGCCGTCAGCAATTCCGCCTCTCCCCGCCAGTGGAAGAGGGCGGCGAAGCCGACCATCCCCCCCTGGAGGGCGTAGATCAATGTGACCGCTTGGTGATGAAGGAGACCCGCGGCAAGCAATTTATGATGGAGATGATTCCTGTCGGCGCTGAAAAGGGAGCGTCCCTCCCGCCACCGTAGCCCCATCACGCCGAGGGTATCAAGGAGCGGCAATCCGACGATCCAGAGGCCGATCAGGGGACTGTACGGACCCCGTTCCGGATCGACTAAGACGATCGTTGCAAAGGCCGCAGAAAAGCCGAGGAACTGGCTTCCGCCGTCTCCCATGAAGATCCGCGCCGGATAGGTATTGAAGCGAAGGAAACCGAAAATCCCCCCCAGAACGGAAAGGGCGATGCCGATGATCATCGCGTCCCCCGAAAGATAAGCCAAATAGGCCATCCCCGAGAAGCTCAAGAGAGAGAGCCCCCCCGCGAGGCCGTCGAGTCCGTCCGAAAGATTGATCGCGTTCATGATCGCGACCAATACAAAGAGGGTCAACGGAACGCCGAGCCAGGGTGAAATTCCTCCCTCCCAGAAGGGAATCACCTTGAGATAAAGCCCCCCTCCCCCCACCACGATCAGCGCCGCCAGAAGCTGCGCCAGGAATTTATCCTTGGGATCGAGATTGATCCGGTCATCCAGGACGCCGAAGCAGAGGATCACCGACGCGCCGATCAGGTACGAGAGAAGAAGGGGATCGATCCGTGTCCAGAGGAGAATCGAGGCAAGGGCGCCCGAAGCAAAGGCGATCCCTCCGACCCGCGCGACCGGCGCCGCGTGCATCTTTCGCTCTCCCGGAAGATCGAGGACACCGAGATAAGCCGCCGACCGGATCAGAATCGGAATCAGCGCCATGCTGATGATCAGGGAAGAAATAAAGATCAGGAAGAGGTTGATCATCATCGATTTTCCAAATTATTCCGGAACATACGTCGCCAAGAGGGGCCGGACCGACCTGGCAAATACAATCAGGTGTCGATCGACCGAGGCCTCGCTCTCTCCCGGCAAGATCGGGGCGGTCAGGCGGACCAGCGCCCCGTCGGTTCGGTTGCGCATCAGCGCATCCCAGAAAAGATAGAACTTCACCAGGTACTCGTTGGTCAGGGCCCGTCCCCGCTGCTGAAACCAGTAGAAGACCACCTGCTTCTGGTCCCCCTTTTGGATCAGCGCGCGATTGACCGTCAATGGGATCCCCGCCGGGATCCCCGCCGATCCGGCGCCGTCGATCTCCACCGGCCGCAGAGAGGTGATCTCCCATCCTCCCCCCGGAATGCAGGTTCGGGGCGAGTGCGCCGACTGCCCCTTTTTCTGAGAACGATAATACGCAACGTAGAAGTTCAACGGGGGTCCGGCTGGCTGCCGGTAGTCGGCAAGGAGATAATCGTCAAAGCGAAGCGCCTCCCGATAAGCCGCCTCCATCGTCAATGTCTTCCCCTCCCACCCGGCCACCCCCATCGGGAAGTCGGAAAACGAAGCGCGGGGGGGAGAAAGCTCCTTTCGCGTCCCGATCTGGAGCGATACGAAGAGAACCGGTACCAGGAGGCCGAGCGACAAGAGGTAGGTCGGCGCGAGGGGTTGGGAAGCCGGTCGGTAAAGCGACGGAGAGGGCGTCGGACCGGGCCCCGTTGCCCGATCCGGCGGCGTCCCGGAACCGACCGGCTTCCCAATCCCAATCCGGCGAAGCAACGCCATCTCGGCGAAGAGGATCGTCAGACTGGCGACGAAGAGGAGCCACCCGGAAAACTGGTGAAAGAATCCTTCCGCCGTCCCTTTTCCGTAGAACTCGACCAGCAATCCGGTCATTCCGATCCGGAATCCGTTCAGGAAAATCGCGATCGGGAAACTGGAGAGAAAAAGCGCCACCCGCTTCCACATCCGATCCCGAAAAAGATAGGCGCAGATCAGGGCCAGCGCCGCGAGCGGAAAGAGATATCTCAATCCGCTACAGGCCTCGACCACCTGGAGCTGAATCGGCCCCAGGTCGATTACGTTTCCCTCCCGGAACGCGGTCACCCCGACAAACTGGAGGCAGCCGACCCCCAGCGCCGACGAGATCAACTGGAGTTGTCCGGAGAGGCCCTGGTAGAGGAAATCGGGAAGCGGAATCATCGCAAGGAGATAAAAAAGGGGAAATGCGATCACTTTCGCCCCGCCCGGCCCGACCGCCGCGACAACCAGCCCAACCACCACCCCCCACAACGAGAGATGGACCAGGGGATAGAGGGTCGCCAGTTCGCCGATGAAGTAGAGGCCGAGACTGATCAGGACCGCCGCCACCCCCCAGAGCGACCCTTCCCCTCCCCGCTTCCGGATCGCCTCTCTTCGCTGCCAGATGAGGTAAAGGCTGATCAGCGGAACAAAGAAACCATGTCCGTAATTTTCATCGACCGCCCATTTCCGGACCATGAAGGCGATCCCCTCTCCGTAGATGAGGCCGAGCAGAGCGACCGGAAGGACCGCCCCGAGCCAAAAGAGGCGGCCGAGGAAGATCCGATTCCAGGGGAGGATCATCGTCTTCATCCGACCACCTTCTGCCGCAAAACCAGATATGCGAACTTCGGCAGCGCGCTCTGCCGGACCAGCCGTTTCGGTTGGGTGGCCAGCCGATAAAACCACTCCAGATGGAGCTTCCTGAAGGAGCGGGGGGCTCGCCTCACCCGTCCGGCGAGAATATCAAACGTCCCGCCGACCCCCTGGCAGACCTTGACCCGGAGTTGGGAGAGATAGCGGTCAATCCAAAGTTCCTGCTTCGGACTCCCGAGCGCGACAAAAAGGATCTCCGCACCGGAGGAATTGATCCGGTCGATCAGCCCGGGCATCTCTTCCTCCGGAAGATAGCCATGTTGGTATCCGACCACCTGCAGACCGGGATAACGCAGACAAAGGACCCTCACGGTTTTCTCATTGACCTCCGGGCTTCCGCCGAAGAGAAAAATTCGATATCCTTGTACCGCCGCCCGCGCGCAGATCGCCGGCATCAACTCCGATCCGGGGACCCGTCCCATCCGGCCGAGTCGAAGGAACCGGGCGGCGGCGACGACACCGATCCCGTCGGGAATCAACAGGCCCGCCCGTTGCAATTGCCCGAGCAGGCGAGAATCTCCGCGCGCCTTGATCACCTTTTCGGGATTCACCGCGATGATCGCTTGCGGCCTGTTTCCGGCGATCATCACCTCGACCTTCTCGACGGCTTGCGCCATATCGACGCAGTCGATCGGGACCCCGATAATTTCGATTCGTTTCGTTTTCATGAAATCCACTTCATCAACGGCGCCAGATCGGCTTCATTCGGGAAGTCTGCCGGGGGAAAGTCGGCCGGCGCCGCCGCTCCCATCGTGATCCGGGTAAAGAACGCGTGCGGAAGCCCTCCCTCATAGCGGGCACGGATCGTCGTGATCGGCTCCCGTCTCCCGTAGACGGGCGATCTCCATCCGAGAATCGGCTCGGTTTCTCCTTGATGAAGGGAGACCTTCCCCCCTTCGATCGAAAGCGAAACCCTCTCCCCGGCATCGGAAAGGAGAAATCGGCCTCCTTCTTCAACTTCAACGGGCGGCACGCCGAGATGCCAGTGAAGATCGAGCAGATGGCGCCCCGTTCCGGAGAGAAAATCCCAGATCAACCCATATCCCGGCGGATGGAAGAGGAGCGCCCGGCAGTGGGTCACACCGAGCCGCGCATAGCCCGTATGAAATGCGAGGAGCCGTATCCCTCCGTCGGAAAAAGACGCCTGGTCAACACAGGCGGCCTGGAACGGTTGCGACCAGATGAAGGGGGCCTCCTGAACCGCCTGGTCCTGCCGATCGACCGTGACGGTGTTGTGGGCGGCCGTTCCTCGAAAATAGGCCCGCCATTGTAAATCGGCATAACTGAAGGCGCCGGGATCGATCAAGAACGCCCGCGCCCCGATCCGGAGTGTGATCGACAGCGCATCGGCGTGGCCATGTCCGCAAAGCGGGGCCATCCCCAACGGGCCATGATCGAAGAGGAAGAACGACCGGCCGCTTCGGATCAGCGAATAACCGGATCCGATGAACGAGGTCAAACCTTCCTTCGGCGCTCCTCCCGAGGAAGAGAGACGGAGCAGGGGGGAAAGGGCGCTGCCGTCGTCGCCGTCGCCGACGGGGGGGATCTTCCCTTCCGAATCGGCGATGCTGTTTAAAAATTGCCGTCCCCGGCGATGGGCTTCTTGAAGGGCCGATGAAACCGATTTATTTCGCCGTTCGGAAATCGTTGTGATCAATCGATACTTCAGGAGCGCGGTCACCAATCCGTAGAGATCAACCGCGAAGTTCAAATAGCCGAAGGCCTGCTCCGCTCCGCCCCCGTCGGGGAGGATCTGGCGGTCCGCCTCCTGCTCCAACAGAGAGAGACCGGTCGACCGCCAACGCGCCGCGCGCCGCATCTCCGGAAAAAGGACCCCGGCATAGACCAGCCCGGCCGCCTCGGCGAGGGTGTGGTTTCCAGCGGAGGAGTGGAGCGAAAGGCGCTTCTCGATCAGTCGGGCATGTTGCTCGATCAATCGGATTGCGGCGGGCCAGACCCATTCCGGATGCGGCAGATCGCCGCGGACCAGATCAAGCGCGTGGCAGACGGCGATGAGGCGCAACGCGCACTCCATCGCGGAGATGTAGTGAACGCCAGTCAGGTGGGGATTCGCATCGACCCAGGAGAGGAACTGCGCTTCGAGAAGCACAATCGCGCGCCGGCGGACTTCACCCGATCGCTCTTTGGCGAGCAGCCCCAGCGCCACCAACTGCTGAAGACGGGAGGGCTCCCATGAGAGACGAATGTCGCCACATCGATTTCCGGGCCGATAGGGGATCGATCCAAAGAAGCGCCGCGGCCAAACCCGGCCGGTATCGGGGGCTTCATGCCAAACCATATCGTCGCGCCGCCATTGCCACGTCCATTCGCCGATCCTGATCTTTCCTTCGAGGATCTCCTCCATTTGCCGGGGATCGGTCGGCCTTTTCCAGGGGAAAACCGGGAGCCGCGGTGTCTTGGCATTGCAGAATTCAAATCGGTCGATCGGTGCGACGGCGCCCACCCCCGCTTCGCGACCGAGTCGATGGCGGATCTGCATCACTTTTAGGGCGCACTGCTCGCCGACGCGGTGGATGATCTCGGCCGGCCCCATCACCTGCAGCCGCCTCACCATCCACTTGAGATCATGTGCCTCGCTCCTTGCACCCATGCTGTTACCCCTCCAACGGATAAACCGCTCCGGTTCGGAAACTTTCAACCGCCCGGAAACAGGCCCGCGTCACCGCCCGGATCTCCTCGAAAAGGATCGCCGGGCCGCTGTCACTCGTGATTGATTCGACAAACCGGGCCATCTCCACCTGAAACCCCTTCTCCTGTTTGGCGGTCTTGAATACCCGCTTTTTCCCCCCGGCATAAAACTCGGAACGGAAAAAATCGTCGATGATCAACACCTTTCCTTCTCCGAAGGCCTCGAATCGCTCCTTGCCGAGCCCGGGATCGCCTCCCGCCGTGTAGAGGACCGTGCCGATGGAGCCATCACCGAAAGAGAAGGAAAGAAGGCTCTGATCGTCGGTAATCCCCGATCGGTGCCGGCCGATCCGGCGGGCGTGAACGGAAACCGGAACGGCCCCGCAGAGCGCCTGCATGAAGTCGACGAAGTGGCAGGCCTCTCCCACGATCCGTCCCCCGCCGACGTCGAGGTCCTGAATCCAATGCTCGAACGGGATCGCCCCCGCGTTCACCCGAAAGAACATCACCAGGGGGTTCTTACGATCTTGAAAAAAGCCTCTCGCTTCCAGCATGTGCGGCGAAAATCGTCGGTTGAATCCGACCGTCAATTGAACCCCCTTCTTCGCCTTCTCGGCATAGAGGGAGGTGATCTCCTCCAACTCCGCTTCGGAGAGACAGAGCGGTTTTTCGACAAAAACATGTTTTCCCGCCCGGAGCGCTTCGAGCACCATCGGACCGTGATCGTGGTGCCGGGTTCCGATCAACACCGCGTTCACCGCGTCGTCCTTCAACACCTCGCGATAGTCGCTCGTGCAATAGGCGGCTCCCGTCTTTTCCGCCACCGCCTTGGCGTGAAGGCCGGTTCCGGTGCAGACGGCGCGGATGGAAACCGCTTCCATCGCCTTCAGGACGGGAAGAAGGCGGTCCTTGACATGGTTCCCCGCCCCGATGATTCCAAGCTGAAGCCCTGTCGTCGTACGCGCCGGACGAACCGGAACGATCCGACCGAGCCGGTCCCGCCCTGTCCCTCCGACCGGCGGATAGGTGACGATGATGCCGAGATAGGACTCGCTTCCCTCCATCATCAGGCGGTAGGCTTCTTCCCCCTTTTCGATCGGAAATCGGTGGCTGATCAGACTGCGGACGTCGATCTTTCTCTGCTGAATAAGCGCAAGAAACGCCTCCATGTTTCTTCGCTCGGTCCAACGGACATAGCCGTATGGGTAATCGCGCCCTTTCTCTTCATATTCCCGGTCATACCTTCCCGGACCGTAGGAAGTGGAGAGACGTAGCTCCAACTCTTTTTTGTAGTACGGCTCGCGCGGCAGCGTCATCCCGACCGCGCCGACCACCACCACCCGTCCCTTCCTTCGGGCAATCTCCCCGGCGATCTCGACCGGCCCATTCTCTTTGGTGCTCGCGGTCAGAAGAACGGCATCGACGCCATGCCCTTCAGTAAACTCGGAGGCGGCGTGAACGAGATCATTCGGTTCGGCCACGACGTCGGCCCCGAGCGCCAACGCCGGCTTCAACTTGACCGGATCGAGATCCGAAGCCAACACCGAACAGCCGGCGGCCTTGAGGAGTTGAACGGTCAACTGCCCCAGGAGGCCGAGTCCGATGACGGCAATCCGCTCCCCCAGGCGGGCTTCGGTCTGGCGAACCCCTTGAAGGGCGATCGCCCCGAGCGTCACAAAGGCTGCCTCTTCAAATTCGACGCCGTCGGGGATTTTGACCGAGAGATTCTTCGGAACCATCACCACCTCGGCGTGAGATGCGTAGTTTTGACCGGCGCAGGCGACCCGATCCCCGGACGAAAAACCGACGACCTCTCTCCCGAGATCAAGGACCGTCCCCGCGCAGCTATACCCCAGCGCCGCCGGCGTTTCGAGCCGCTCGAAGACCATCCGAAAGGTATCGGCCATCCCTTCTTTCCGAATCTTACCGAGGACCTTTCGGACCAGGTCGGGCCGCTCCATCGCCTTTCCGGCGAGGCTCTTCCGGGCAAGATGTACGGTCGCCTTCTCCGTTCCGGCGCTGATGAGCGAGGCGCAATTCGCCACCAGGAGGCCGCCCGGCTGAAGCGACGGCGCGGGAACCTCCTGCACCTCCAAGACACCGCTCCGGTGATGTTGAACCACCTGTTTCATTCCGTCCTCATAAAATAAATGGAGAGACTGTTGCAACCTTTGATGGAGACCGATTCTGCCGGAACGGCATTACGCGGGGTTCAAGTTTGTGTAAAATCGTTGTTAACTTTCGAGAGATCGGATGGAGAGAACAAGATTTTATTGCTGAGGGGACGGAACGGCGGGTGCTTTGACGGCGACCGGCGCAACCGGTTGCTTCCCCTCAAACCAGCATTGATGCCATAGAACCAGATTCAGCAGATTCCAGATCTTAAAGCTGTTAAAGCGTTTTTGTGCTCGGTGGGCTTTGAAGATATTTTCTATCTCATCACGGTGAAAGCGCTCCGCGATGAGGGGGCTCGACATGATCCGTTCATGCGCATACGACACCAGTTTTTCGCTCAGCATGTTCGTGGCCGAGCCGCAAAACCCCCATTTTTTCCGGTAAATGATGTCGTCGGGGATGATCCCCTCCGCCGCCTTTTTCAGGATGTACTTCGTCTCCCCGTTTTTGAATTTAAAATACGCCGGAATCGTCAGGGCAAAGGCGACCAGATCTTCATCGAGATACGGCACGCGGGTCTCGATCGAATTCGCCATGCTCATCTTGTCGACCCGCATCAGAAGGAGCTCCGGCAGCCGGTTTTTCAATTCCACCTGGATCATCCGAAAAAGCGGATCGGCGCCGGGCCATGTCCATCCAAGGTCCCTGATGTAGCGGCTGGAGGACGGTTCGATCAAAAAGGGCTTCTTCAGGAGCCGGGGCTTCTCGCAGTCCCAGAACGCAATCGCGTTCCCCATAAAAAGCGGGTCGCCGTTCGCCGCCCGGCGGAGCGCATCTTCCCGTTCAGGGGAAAGATGTCCCTTCGCAAGGGTATAGAGGAAGGATCGGACGGCCCCCGGCAGCTTCAGGTAGGGCCGGTACCCTCGGTCCCAGCGGTCAAAGAGGTGGTACGTCTTGTATCCGGCAAAAATCTCGTCGCTCCCCTCGCCGACCTGAATCACCGGCGTCCCCGAATCGCGCGCCAGCTTCGAAAGATAATAGAGCGGCACACAGACCGGGTCGGCGAGCGGCTCATCCTGAAGATCGGCCATCTTCGGCAGGAACGAGATGAAGTCGTCGTCATCGATCAGAAGCTCATGGTGCTTTGTCCCGAAGCGTTCGGCCACCTTCCGGGCATATTCTAATTCATTCGACCGGTCCCCTTTGATCCCGACGGTGAAGGTCTCCACCGGCCGGCCGAGGCGCTCCGCCATCAGCGCCACGTTCAACGAGGAGTCGACCCCGCCGCTCAGGAACGCCCCGAAGGGGACATCCGATACCATCCGCCGCGCCACCGACTGCCGGAGCAGCCGCCGCGCTTCCTCGACATAGAACCCCTCTTCCATCGGTTTTGGGTCTGCCGCTGCGGCAATGGAGGCCGGGTCCCAGTAGCGAACCGGGCGGACGCGCCCCTGCCGGTCGATTTTGAGATAGCTCCCCGCCTCCAGCTTGTCGATCCCTTCAAAAAACGTCTCCGGCGCGGGCGCATTGGCGAAGGTGAGGTAGTGATAGAGGGCTGGGTTATGGATGCTCTTTTTTATCCCCGGCAGGGCCAGCAGCGCCTTGATCTCGGAGGCGAATGCGATCATTCCGGGTTTACAATGGTAGTAGAGCGGCTTCACCCCCAGCGGATCGCGGACGAGCGTGAGAGAGCCCTCTTTCTTGTCAAAAAGGGCGAAGGCATACATCCCGCGGAGGAGTTTAAGACATCCTTCGAGCCCCCATTCCCGGACCGCGTAGAGGAGCACCTCCGTATCGGTCTCCGACCGGAAGCGGCGCCGGCCGGTCGAGAGCAGTTCATGGCGAAGCTCCCGGTAGTTGAAGATCTCCCCGTTGAACGCGATCCAGAGTTTCTCGTCGGCGGTGGACATCGGTTGATGGCCGAGCGGAGAGAGGTCGATGATGGAGAGACGGCGATGGCCGAGCCCGGCGAACAGCCCCTCCTCCCGATGAATAAAGAGGCCGGCGTCGTCCGGCCCGCGCGGCGCCATCCGGTCGCGCATCGCCGCCAATTCATCGGAAGAGATTTCCCAGTTTTCCCGGGTCGAAAAGAACCCCACGATCCCGCACATATCGTTCCTATAACTCTTAGCTCTAGCCTCTTAGCCCGCTCATCGCTCTCCCTGTGGAAGAAGGAGAGGAATGATTCGTTCCAAATGTCTTTCGCGTGTAAAATTGTCTTGAAAATGTTGAATGGCTGATCTGCTCATTTCCTCATAACGCGCCGGCTCCCTCACAATATCTGAAATAACCTTCGCGATCGACTCCGGCTGTCCATAAGGAACAAATTCTCCCGTCTTTCCCTGTAGAATTAAATCCGGTATGGCGCGATAATTCGTAGAAATTACTACATTTCCATATGCCATCGCCTCAATGATCGAAAGGGGTTGTCCTTCGCAATCGAAATGGGTCGGCAGAACAAAAAAATGGGCGTTTTTCAGAACGGTCATCTTCTCATCACCCGATACGACGCCATGATAGTAAACATGTTTTTCCAATTGGTGAGAATGAACGAAGCGCTCAAACAGCGCTCGACCATGCTCAGAACTCTTTACCCGTACATCGTCGGACCGGTTCGCTAAGAAACGGCCACAGAAGTGGCATTCAATGTCGAGCCCATGCTTCTTAACGAGCAAATCGACCGCTTCCAAGAGGTCGAGATAACCCTTGGACTCGATCAGGTTAGAGAGATAGAGGAGCCGAATCTTCCCTCCTGCGTTGAAAAGTTTTTTCGGCTTATTTTGTGTTTTGAGCTCAAACGGAAATCCGTTCGGCGCGACCTCGATCCGGTCCTTCAACAGCGGTTCAAAATCGAACATTGCGCGGAGGCCTTCCCCGAGCACCAAAATAACATCGGCTTTCAATAGCATCCATCGAATCCACCGGCGAAGCCAAAAAGGCTGGGAAGCGTAAAATCGATCATAGTTGCCGCCGTGCAGGTGGAGAACAATCCTTTGCCCTCTTAAAAAGGCAAACAGGCTTACCACCAGATCCCGGAAAAAACCAGCACGAAATTGACCAATCGTGATATAGACCGTCTTCCGCCCAGACATTGTTCTAAAAAAGTATTTCGTCATGATCCAGATATATTCCAAGATCCGACCTGGCGGAATCGCCCGGCCTTCTATCTTTCTGTTCGAGGATGTATCAACAACGGAATAGAGGATATTTCTTTCTTGCAAGCCCTCCGCCAACATTTGAACGGCAACAGATTGACCGTTGTAGGGAGGAGGAAGAGGAGCCACCAAGACAATCCGACCCATTCTCACAAACCTTTCTGGAAAGCCGATTCTGCAGGCGTTTTTAGCCGTGATTCCAGAAACTGAATCATTGAATTCGCAGAGGCAGGAATATCCTCCACCCGCTATTGCATCGCCTCAAAGAGAGGGATGCAGTAGCGGGTCAAGTGTTTGGGTTAGGACGGCGAGTTTCATATGCCCCTGTTCGATGTCACCTCTGCTCAAGTTCGGGAAAAAGGGTCGGGATTTTTCGATCACCGTAGGGGTTGCGCTGCTTCCCGTCTTGAAGCAGGTCTATCGAGACTGCTTTTCCCTTTTCCAAAAAAATGAATAGAGAATGCTCGTTCCCCTCATGGGTCCAAACCCTCTTTGTACCCAGACCGAGCTCCTTCCTAATCTTCCTCGCTGAAGACAAAATGCCGAGTTTGCGCAGCAATAAACCGATCGCCCTGCGCATGATCAACAGGGATGCAGGTTGGTTAAGAGACGGATCGATCATGCCGTCCGTAGACGTATAGTAGGCTAGCAATGTTAGGTTGGAGCCGACCGCGATCCGGCGGATGATCTCGACGGAGAAAAAATAAAGGTGCTCAAAGCTTCGCTTGAACCCGATCCAGTTTTCCACACCAATCGATCTTCCAAAACCATAATTCGGCGTGCTGAGGACCAATTGGCCGCCAACCCTAAGCAAACGGCTTAGTCGCACCATCCATTCTTTCGGATGAAGAACATGCTCGATCACCTCGAAGGCAACGATCATATCAAAAGATTCAGGAGGAAAATCCAATTCCTTTAGCTCCCCGGCGATAAAGCGGATCTGCGGGTAGCGAGAGCGGGCCACCTCGATTGCATCCTTCGAATAATCAGATCCGATGACTTGCGCCCCGGCATCGCTCGCAACCTTGCAAAATTCTCCCGTGGCGCAGCCGATTTCAAGAATTCTTTTATCTTTGATATTTGTATGCTTCCTCAGCAAAGCGCACCTATCTTGAGCAAGCCAGATGAGCGGACCCACACTCTCCGGGGAAAGATATTCCATATAGCCGAAACCCGTTCGATCCTCACCCTTGTCGAGGTAATATTCGCGGGAATATAAATTTGAAATCAGGGGCGGTAGCGGCCTTGGGTTGAGATAGGCGAGCCCGCAACTCAAACACTCCACAACTTGTAAACCGTCCGGCCTCAAAATCACTTTTTTGCTCTTATTGCCGCTACAGATATCACAGGAAACCTCTTCCAATTCGTCACGCTTCCATTTAACAACCATGGTTCTTCCCCAGAATGGGATATAACCGGCTGGTTTTTCCACCGACCCGTACACTCAAAGATCCGGGTTCAGCACGAATCTCTCCACTCTTTTGCTTCAGATCTGACTTCGAATCCTCTATTTCTTTCGCTTTCTCGCTCATACCGATCAAACCAAACACAAAATTGCCAAATGCAGCGACATAATCGAACGCATTGTCTGTTGCCATAAAAATAAGATAAGCAACCAACCCTCCAATGGCAGCAAGCGCATATTTCCCCGCGGCCGACCGGGGCGCTTCTCGATAAATTTTAAGGAGCCTCAATAAATATGCCAAAGCAGCAATGGCGAAAAATCCCAGGCCTGCCAAACCGACTTCAGCCAGCAATCGGATATACTCCGAGTGAATCACCCCCAAACCGCCGCCCAAATTGGAATAGTAATAGTTTTGCGTTGCGCCGATGCCGGAACCGATAAAAGGGCTCGGTTCGAAAAAATTCTTTAAAACATCTCTCCACGCGCCAAACCGGCCGGAACCATGAAGATGATCAAGAACACTGAAAGGATTTCCGATAAAACTCGTCAGTGTAATTTTGTTCGCGCCATAGAACATTCTGTTTTTAAATGTGTCGCTCAGCAGGAACAAGGCAGGAAGTCCGATCATCCCCGTTGCAGGTAAAAAAAAGCGGGGCATTCCACGAAAAGCCAAAAACGAAATCACCGAGAAACTGATAAACATCGCAGCGATGGTAATCCGTGTAAAAGCCGCAAGAACGGCGAGACTAAAGGAAACAACCAAAGCGAAGTTATTCGCGCGATTCCCATCTCTTACATTGGCTAGCGCGAGTATTCCCATGACGACCAGATAAGCGGAAAACAAGGCGGGGCTTGTTGCAGGCAATGTCAGCCCAACGCTCGATTTGGTAATACCAAGTCCTTTACACACAAAGGCCAACAGTAGAGTGAAGATCCCCCCCATTAGAATAAGCCGCTCGATCCTTTTCAGTTGTTGACTGGACGAAACGACAAGCATCGTGACGATAAGAAACAGGAAGGGTGCGCTCAGCTTCGCGATCATCCGGAGGCCGTAAGCCAAACTGGGAGACCAGAGAAGCGAAAAACAACAGAAGGTCAAAAATAATGAGTGAAATCGGTATCGAACAACATACTCCCAGGCCCGCCCAAAGTGGAACAAAATAACAAAAAGAGAGGCCAGCCATAAACCCAGGAGTCGGAACGCACTGATATCCATTCTGCCAAAAGGGGTTGCCAGCATCCCCTCGCCTCCCAACGCAAGAGGCATCGCACCTGTCAGAAAAGAGAGCGAGACCATTACACGGGGGCCCAGAACCGCCAAAACAAACTGAAAAACAATTAAAGATAACATCAAGAAAAAATACATGATCCCACCTTATCGGCACAGAAGAACGGCTCCAGTGAGTGGAAGCCGCGGGCACCAAAACATCACCTTTTATCCGTCATAAAAAATCGAAAATACGCAACATTTTTTCCAAGGTTCGCCACCAATGGAACTCCAACCCTCATCATCCCCACTCGTCCAAGAAGCATCGCAGGAATTGAAAGTCCGGAGAGAATCATCACCTTGATCAGCGCTCCCGCGAAATAGCGGATAGAAGCCCTCTGGCTTCCCAGGCCGTGAATACGGGCATGATTATATCCGCCCCGAAAAGCCCGCCGCAGCCACCAGACCAGACGCAGTCGATCTTCAGAAAGCGCTTCAAAGACGACCGCGTCTTTACATCCAATGAATTTCGCCCCTGCGCTGTAGATCCGCGCGAAGAGATCGCTATCCTCCCCGCCTGCATTGAAATCTTGAGAAAAACGCGCATTGTATTTATCAAACAGACGCTTCTCACAGAAAAAATTCCCCGACCCGACATCGGCGGGGAAGACCGGACCATCTGAAAGCAGCGGCCTTTCCAGCGCATTCGATTTAACAATCCAATTCGGCAACCGCTTGGGATATGTCCGAACCACCGGCCCGAACACCACATCGGCGGCGGTTCCCCGCCAGGCGGTCACCAGCGCACTCAGCCAGAGGTCGGACGGCCACTCGTCGTCATCGATCCAGGCCATCCAACGGCCGCCGGCTTCATCGATAATCCGGTTGCGGACGCTGGCGAATCCCGGAACCGGCTCCGAAACATAGCGGACCGGAATGCTGATCTTTCGCGCCTGTTCAAAAACCACCGGCTCCGCCGAGCGGGCGGGATCATTGTCAACGACCAGGATCTCAAACCGGGTTCCTTCCGGAGACCTCTGTTTCTCCAATGCGGCGAACAACCGCGGAAGGAGATGCGCCCTTTTGAACGTCGGAACACAGACCGAGATAAGAGCGTCCTGGGCGGGCGTCGCGGCGTCGGTCATGCCGGTACCTCCCCGACCCGAACGCGCCCGGTCATCGGTTGCTTTCGCAAAACCGATCCGAGAAAACGGGAGCAGAGCACGATCAGGAAAACTTCGCCCAGGACCAGACCGAGAATGCTCCCCTCTATCCCGTAAAAGACGATCAGGGGCCAGCTTGCCGAAACGGTCACGACGGCGGCGGCGATTGAACAGAGACAGAGGCCTCTGAACTCCTGCAGGATCAAAAGGCTGTTGGAAATCCCGCCGCGAACGGCCTGTATGCAGAAATAGGCGGACCAGAGGACTAAAAAGGCGCGCTCCACCTCCTGATATCCGGCCCCCAAAACGGAGTCAATCAGAGGCCGGTAAAACAAGAGAAGAATCGCGCTGTACGACATCGATGCAACGAGGAGCAACGCCATCATCGCGTTCATTGTCTTGATCATCCTGCCGGGATCCTCCCTGGCAAGCTTGGCCCCCCACGGCATATAAACGACCCCCCAGCTTGAGATCATCAGGGCAAGGGGAGCGAAAAAGAGGCGCGACGCCGATGCCAAGGCCGTTTCCTTTGGACCGAGAAATCCGATCACCAGGTAGGCATAGCTCTGCGTTTGGAACCAGGTGACGACGCTCCCCAAGAGCCCCCAGCGCCCTAGACGGAAAAGCTCAGCGAATAGGGGATTGAACCGGCGAAAATCCCCTATAGGCCCGAGCGATCCGTTCCTCATGCCGATCAGGAAGCCGATCATCACGACAGCAAGCGAAGCCGCTCCGATTCCCCAGAGCGCTTTGGTCGCATCCAGATCACCCATTCGGACGAAGAGAGCCAGGGATAAAAATAGAAGCAGGGCATACAATAGATCGATCATCAGGACCGCGGCCGGCTTCAGGGTGATGTAGAACCATGTCCGGATCAGCTCTTTGACTGCGACGGCATTGCTGACGATGCAGGTGACCGCAAGGATCTGTCCATCGTGTTGAAATGGACCTTCTAAAAATTGCAGCGCGCTTACAAAAAGGACTGTCATGGAACCCAACAAAAGAGATTGGCCGATCATGATTTTGAGCGGAAATTTGCCGTTCCGGGTCTCTTCTCTGGAGGGTAGAATCACCGTCATTGGAGTGGAAATCAATGCGCTTTGCATCCCGATGATGAATAACAACGCGGCATTGGCAAAAACAAAATATCCATATTCTTCCGGATGTGTGAGCCGAATGATCGTTAGTCCGATGGCAAAATTTGTCGCGCTGACCAGCGCCTGATCCAGCGTCGCCAGAGAGATCTTCTTAAGAGGGCCCGATCTGAACGGAAGGGCTTTTAAAATTTCAAGGAAAGCAACTGCCATCAAAGATCACTCCCGTTTCCGGAAAGATGTCGGATCGCCTCCACAAACCGTCTGGCGGAATCGGCCAGGAGAAGCCGATCTCCCTCCTTCCAGGCCGCCTTTCTCATCTGAAGAAGGCGGGCCGGAACCGAAAGGAGTTTTTTAATTGCATCGGCGTAGGCCGCTTCATTCGGCGCTGTGATCACCCCGTTTTGGTCGGTAAGATATTCGATTTCCGGGCCGTGGCTGTCGTTTTCCATCGTCACCAGAGGTAGACCGAACGCAAAGCCATGCACGATTGCAAGCCCCACCCACCCCGGAATCACCATCAGATCGGCAAGACGGAAATAGATCCCCGCTTTTTTCGGCTCGACCTGTTCGCCAAGAAAATGAACATGCCGCAGGTTCAACTGCGATGCGAGCGCCTCCAGGCGGTTTCTGTCCGGGCCATCCCCTAAAATCAAAAGCGCGGCATTCAATCGGTCTTCCTGCAAAAGGGCGAAGGCGCGGAGAAGAAAGTCGACCTTTTTTTCACGGTAGAGACGGCCGGAGAAGAGGAGGAGATGTTTCTGGTTCAAGTCCAGAGCGCGCTTGACCTCTTCCAACTGCTCCGGTGGGATTGAGTCTGAAGTCTTTCTGAGACCTTCCACATTGAGGGTATTAAAAAACGGAATTACACGATCGGCCGGCATTCCTTTCTCTCTCCAATATCTCGCCCCTCCGGCCGTGTAAGTAATCAGCCCCTCTCCCCGCCTCGTCATATACTCTTTCACCGCTTCTTTTATCCACGTCGACCACCGCGGCCGGATTCCGCGCTGCCTATTGCAGCCATGCCCCCACCAGATCCATCTCTTGCAGAACATCCGCCGCCAGGCCCAGAGATAAGGGATGTTGAGGCATTGAAGCTCCTGGGGAGCAACGATGACATCAAAACCTCTGACAGCGGCGCTCAACCCCCACAACCAAATAGGAGCGCCGGGGTCGAAACCGAGATAGCGGGCAGGAAGAACGGTGCTTTCGAGAAACTCTTTCATGTGACGGGCGGGCGAGTCGGCGCTGAAGAGAACCACCTCCAATCCCGTCGCCGACCCCTCTCTTTGGACATCTGAAAAAAACTCAACCCGATAGTGAGGGATTTCCCGTTGAATAATTGCAACCCGGAGCGGCCCCCCCTTTTCAGCCCTCCCTCTCTGCCCCAACCACCGTTTCATGGAAACACCTGAAGGTTTTTAGGAGAAAGGGGGGCCTTGACCGCCCCCCAATCGGGCACTGCGCTCTCTTGAAAAGGGCCGTTTCTCAGCGAAGCGATCTGCTCCTCGGAAAGCATAGAAAGCAGATACAAACCGATCCCGGCCTTTGGGAATTTCCGGAGAAAATAGTCAACCAGCCTGGCAACCACACTTTCTTGGCGGGGAATGATCGCCCCTTCTCCATTCCGGTCGACATTGCCAAGCAACATCACAAATCGATCGGGATACCGGGAACCGCGCCGCACCCGCTCAAAGCTCTCCAAGTCAGGCGCATAGCCGTAGTTCATCGCGTAAACGAGGTCAACCCAACCGTTCTCGACCCAGAGCCACTCGTTCCGCCCCTCGGGATGGAGGATCGGCTTCTCATAGGGATATCCGTCCACAGACAGGACGATCGACGGCTTGACCGCCCGGATTCCTGCGCTGACACGTTGAGCGATGTCGGAGACGGCATCCCTCTGCCATTCGAGAAAGCGGGCTCGAACCGCCGACGGCATCGGGTTTTGCTTGAGTTCGGTAATAGGCACACCATATTTTTGAAAGTAAAGGCGGCCGGCGGTCGCAGAGAATGAAACACCCGTGGTCCGGATATAATCGAGGTTGATCCCATCCATGTCGTATTTCTTTGCGAATTCGACAATCTCCCTCACAATGAAATCGCGGAATGCCGGATTCTGGAGATCGAACGCCTCGGGCGGAGTTCCCGATTCGGCAAACTCCGGATAAATATCGGCCTGGCGCAAGGCAACCGTGAACCAGCCATGCACTTCTATCTTCCTGGCGCGGGCCTCCCTGATTAAGTCCGCCAGCGGATCAGAGGGTCCCTGGAAAGCCCGGAACGAGGCCTCAATCGGCGTCCCGACCGACGACTTGTAGCGGCTTCCCCGGCCGTGCCAGACATTGACCATGTAGACGTTGAAACCAGCCCGCGCGATCGTGTCGAGCAGCGAAGGAATCCCGGTGATATTCTTATAACAGCAGAGGTAGAGCGATCCCTCATCGAAAATCACCCGGCTCTCTTGGAGGGTCCCTCGCCGCAGATCTCTTTTTACGCGCCGCGCAGGAGGCGGGGTGATGTCGTACTCGGGATATTCAAAGGGCCGCTCCCGCGCCGTCTGGAAGCTTGCCTCCAGGTCATAGAGGACCACCAAGGCGGAATCGATCTGTCCGGGCTTTTTCCAAATACTGAAGCGAACACCGCTGATCCGACGCTGCCACCCCGCGACCTTTCTCCCACCTGGCGCAAACAGTTCCGCCAGATCCGAAGTCAAATTATTCCATCCGTCGACCAGCCTGAATGCCCGACTGTAATACTCCCCTCCGCTCTGAAAATAGAGTGTCAGCGAATCGATCGCCGCCGCGTTGGTCACATAGATCCATCCGTTCAGAGAAACGGCATTCGAAAGGTCGAGGGTTGTCTCCGCGTCCCAATAACAGCGCTCGGCCACCTTCGCAAAGTCGCATGTAAACTCATACCCCTTTGTTCGGCGATCAAACACCCTCTGCGTCGCAGGCGCCCCGCCGCTCGCCTGCCAGACGGTCGATCCCGAACTGAACACCCCCAGGCTTCGCCACGACTCCGCCGCCGGCGGGGTGAAGACCGCCTCCCCGACCGCGCGGCCGGTTCCGTCGAACAAGACCGTGTTGTCGAAGCGGACGCTGTCGACCCATCCTTCCAGGTTCGCCCCCTGGCCGCCGTTCGGCCCGCCGGTTCCGGCCGAGGGCATCCCGATGTAGATCCGGTTGCCGTCGGCCGCCTCCATTGCCGGAGAGAGCGGAAGATCCGCCGCGCTCGCCCGCCCCGCCAGCTTTCCGTTGACAAAGAGCTGAACCATCCCACCCCCCTTCCAGGTGAGGGCGACATGATGCCAGGCATGGGGCGCCCACTCCTGCTCGGAAAAAGGACGGCTCTGAAGGGTGACACTCCCCCCGCCGGGGCCGCTGTCTTCCAGCCGCGCGACCAGCCGGTCTCCCTCTACGTCGAGCTGACAAAACCAGCGGCCGCCGGCGACGTAGACAACCCAGGCCGAAAAGACCGCCCTCGGCTCGCTGTTCCCAGCGAGGGGATAGGGGGTTCTGAAGAATCCTTCGGCCGTCCCCTCCCCCCGGTTCACATTTCCCGCTGCAAGGCCGGTATAGAAAAGCCCATCCCGGCCGCCGCGCAGATCAAGCGCGGCGGGGCCGGAGTGGACCCGGATATCGCTGCTGAGCGTCGGCGCCGTCCCCGCCGGTAGATCGACCGTTTCTCCAGCCGTTGTCCCGACAACCGAAACGGCCGCCCCGGCCCCGATCCGGTAATCGGGGAGAAACCGCGCCTGGCCGGTCGCGTCGAGGCGATTGTAATTGGCCAGGAAGGTCGTCTCCGCGCGGACGGTTTTCGAACAAAGAAGAAGAGCGCAAACCATGACGATCGACTTTCTCATCCGCATCATACGACTCCTCCCTCTTAACAATGAGTGATCCCCAACGAATCGAATGTATCCGCCGATCCAGCGGAGGGAACCTCAAAGGGACGGAATCCAAAAGATCATAAATTTTTACAACGGCCCGCCCGTTTTCGTCTCATCTCAGCGCGGGCCAAAACAGGGGGATCATATCTGTTTCTGAAAATAAATTGATTACAGGCGCGTTAATTTGCTGTTAAATCACTCGGGGCCGTTTCGATACGGTGCCGGAGAGAGCAATACCCGGAAAAAGCGATATGAATGATGCACCCATCCTTAATCCAAAATCCAAGGTATTGAAAAATCAGGTCGGGTAAGCCGCGGGTTCCCGATGCCGGGGGGGGGTTGGGAAACCCGCGGCGATGCCCAAGTCGACTATGGATTGACCAAATGTGAAACGGACCCCCGTCGCCAGGCGATCCCCAGCAGGCCGGTTACAAAGAAGAGGGCCGCGGCCGGAAGGGGGGTCGGCATGATGTTGCCGGTCAGATCCCATCGGGTATCGAAGGTCATCCCGTTGAGCGTCAGGACGTTATTCCAGCTCATGGCATAACCGCCCGTGGCAGGGTCGAAAGAGCCGGAAGCGAAATCCCCCTGGGCGAAGTCGATGTTATGCCAGTTGGCAAACCAGCTCCGCATGTCCATCTCAATGGTCCCAACTTCGGCGTCGACCGTGCCGCTCGGCGCCAGATGGCCCGGGATGGTATTCGACGGGGTGTTGACGTCCCCCATATTACTGATGGCGCTGTAGGTGTTGACCGGCAGCCCCTGAAATTGAAACCCGACGATTCCGTTCGGATCGGCTTCGCGGCGGAGGAGATCCCCGCCGCCGTCTCCGAGGTAACGGCCAACCAGGTTCGTATCGGGGCCGATAACTGTGAAGGGGGTGGAGAAGGAGAAACCCTCGGCCGAGAGGGAAAAGGTTCCCCCTGTAATGTTCATTTCTCGAATCGGCACCGGCGCCCCGGCCGCCTCCGTGTAGATTCCCATGATTACCCAAAATCCAAGAAAAGCGAAAATCGATCTTATTTCACGGCAATACTTTTTCATTGTAGCCTCCTCATCATTATGTTCCCCCGGCAATTCCCATATTTCTTATTAGGAGAACATCATGATCAAGGCGGCGTTACATCATTATTATGTAATTGTTAATAATTGTTAAATATTTTCATCTCCCCCTTTCGATTCGGTGGTTGACCTCGCCGGTCACCGCGCCAAATCGTTCCACGTGACGATTTCATACCCGATTCGGACCGGAGCATCCCCCGTCGGCGCCCCGCCGGTCGCGGCAACGCCGCCGCCTTCTTCTCCCCGCTTTGCAATCTCCGCAAGGGCCGCGACGATCCTCTCCGCAGCCTGTCCATCCCACTTTTCAGGTCGAGGGTTGGGACTTCCCTGCTCGTTCAAGACCGCCTGGAAAGTCTGAACGATGGTTTCGTAGGAGGTTCCAACCAGGCGATTGGTTCCCTGCGTGATCGTGATCGGCCGTTCCGTGTTTTCACGAAGCGTGAGACAGGGAATGCCTAAAATCGTCGCCTCCTCTTGAATCCCGCCACTGTCGGTCAGCATGACTTTGGCATTGGCATGGAGATGGAGAAAGTCGAGGTAGCCAAGCGGAGGGATCAGGGCAATGCGGTTTCCCTCCGTGAGCGACCCGCCAGAAAAGGCGCCGAACCCAAGCGACTTCATCCGCTCCTCCGTCCGCGGATGGCAAGGGAATACCAGGGGGAGGGTTTCCGAGACGGCTTCCAGTGCCCGGCAGATTTCTCCGAGGGTCTCCGGATGATCGACATTGGAAGGGCGATGGAGCGTTACCACACCATAAGGTCGCACTTTCGGTCCACTTTTGAAGCCGAGCGTTTCAAGGATGGACGATGCGGAGGCGCGCACCCGGTGATTGAGGAGGGTGTCGATCATCACATTTCCGACGAAGAAGATCCGATGGTCTGGAATTCCCTCGGCGCGCAGGTTGGCGTCGGCGAGCGGATCGGTGGTGAAGAGATAATCGGCAATGAAGTCGGTGACCTTCCGATTGATCTCCTCCGGCATCGTCATGTCGCCGCTGCGAAGTCCCGCCTCGACATGGGCTACCGCGATATTCAGCTTCTTCGCCGCGATCGTGCAGGCCATCGTCGAATTGACATCGCCGACCACCAGGACGAGATCGGGATGCTCCTTCTCCAAGAGCCGCTCGAAAGCCACCATCACCTTGCCCGTCTGCTCCGCGTGGCTCCCCGACCCGACGCCGAGATTGACGTCGGGTCGGGGAAGCGCCAGGTCGTCGAAGAACGATTGCGACATCGCATGATCATAATGCTGCCCCGTGTGGACCAGGAGCGCCTCAAACGGCGGCGCCTCTTCCTCGGCATTGCATCGGGCGATCGCCTCCCAGATCGGGGCGATCTTCATGAAATTCGGCCGTGTCCCTACAACAAGGATGATATTCATTTTCCTTTGATCCTTTCGTTCCATCCTCTCTTTCAATCACATCGCTCTCAAGGGATGGTTAAAATGTTGTTCACTCTCCGGAGGGACGTCTCCCGTCGAGAGACCCTCCCCCCCGGGCCCGATCGGCCTGTCGGGGGAGACAAATCCGATCAAAAGACCGGGAGAGAGGGAAAGAGCTGGTGCCGCTCCCGTTCGTTCGGAAGCATCCGGATCATGTCAGGCCTAAATTACAAAAGGATCAAGATGATGTTAATTCGGAATGAATCTCATGAAAAGATAAAGATGATGAGGTCGCCCGACGATCGGTGTGAAACAGAAATTTAACGTCGGTGAAACCTTCTCATAATACATCTCTGTTAAACACCTGCTCATGGTGGAGAAAAGTGCCGCGAAAAGCGGACCGGGGGGGGAAGAGATCCTGATCATCGAGGATCATCTCGATCTGGTCGATATCCTGACGCATGAATTGACCCGACATCATTATCACGTTCGCGTCTCCCATGACGGCGAGAGTGGGCTTGCCGAGGCGCAACGTCAGCCGCCGAGCCTCATTACCCTTGATCTGATGCTCCCCGGGCTGAACGGTTGGGAGGTCTGTCGGATCCTCAAGAAGGATCCGAGAACGAAAGGAATTCCCCTTCTCATTCTGACCGCGCTCGGGGAAGAAACCGACAGGGTGAAGGGATTCGAACTGGGAGCGGATGACTACCTTCCCAAACCGTTCAGCCTGAAGGAGCTGATCGCCCGCCTCCGAGCGCTGCTCCGCCGGAAACGGATGAATCTTGAGCCACACTTTCCCGGGCAGTTTCGCGCCGGTCCGCTGGTCATTGATACCGAACGCCATGAAATCCGGATGGCAGGCCGTCTTCTTCATCTCACCCCGACCGAGTTCGGATTGCTGAAGTTCTTTTCGCAGCATCCCGGTAAGGTTTTTCGACGGGATGAGCTGATCACGACCGTCTGGGGAGAAGACCGGTTCGTGGAAGAACACAACCTCGACGTTCATATCCATTCCATCCGACAGCACCTGGAGCCGAATCCAACCCGTCCCCGATTTCTGGTCACCGTTCGAGGAGTCGGCTACCAATTCCGCACCCCGGAGGAAGAGATCGGGATTTAACAACGATTTAACAGGTCGGAAACAGGGATGTAATCCGAACGAACTATGATCCGCCTGCCTGAAAGATTGGGGGTGATACAACATGGCACGGCAGGCTCCCCGATAAAGAATCAACGATCCGTTTCAAGAAAGGAAAGTGATCATCGTGTGCTCCATCCATCCACCCTCAAAAACTGTCGAAAGCAGTGCGAAAGGAGACAAAAACAGATGCGACGATTCATTATCATCGGTTTAATCGCGTTCGGAATTCTGAGTGCATCAAACAAGGCGCTCTTCGCGGAAGAGCGTAAGACACTTGAGGAACTCTTGATTGAGAAAGGAACGATCACGAAGGAGGAGGCGGCCGCGCTTCAAGCGGAAAAACTTTCCAAGTGGGTCGATCGGATCACCTTTTATGGCGATTTTCGCCTTCGTCAAGAAAATTTCATGCGGGAAGATCCCAACGTCGACCGCAGCCGCCAGCGGTTCCGCCTTCGAATGACGACGGAACTGAAGATTGAAGACTTTGTCATCGGCGTCCGGCTCGCCTCCGGCACTGGAGAACAGACTTCAACCAACCAAAGCTTTAGTAACCTCTTCAGCCAAAAACAACTCTGGATCGACCGGGCCTACCTTCAATGGCGAGGGCTCCCCTGGATGACCCTCACCGGCGGGAAGATGCAGAATCCCTTCTTTTGGATCTACACCACCGACCTTGTCTGGGACGAAGATGTCAACCCGGAAGGGGTTGCCCAAAACTTCAACTTCAAACTCTCAGACCGGTTTCTCCTTTTCGCCAATTTTGGACAGTTGGTTTTGAGCGAAGTCCGAACAGACAACAACGACCAGTGGCTCTTCGGTGAGCAGGCCGGCGCTCAGATCGGCGTCAGCAAAAATACAAAAATGACCTTGGCCGGCGCATTTTACAATTTCAAAAATGCGACGAAGGGGAGCTTTGGCCAGAACCACGTTCAGGATGGCAACACCCGCGTCCCGGTCACTACCGGAACACCGACCGTCCTGGTCAATAACTACCGCGTCCTCAATCTGACGGCTGAATTCGCCTCCAAGATCGGTTCTCTCCCGGTCGCCCTCCAGGGAGATTATGTGAAAAACCTCGCCGATCCGAAGAGCGGAAAAGATACCGGATATCAGGTCGGTCTCCGACTCGGCAAGGCCTCCGATCCTGAAACCTGGGAGTTTGCTTACTACTATAAGCTCCTTGAAACGGATGCCACCGTCGCCGATATCGCCGATTCCGATTTCGGGAATGGCGGAACCAACCGGAAAGGGCACATCGTCTGGATCGGATATAGCCCGACAAAGGCATTGATGTTCAGAACAAAATTTTTTATGACGAAGACGGAAGACGAGACACTTTCGCCGGGCAAAGACAGAATCAATCGCTTGCAAGTCGACCTTGCCATGAAATTTTAGGGAACGTAACAAGAATTTAACAAATCGTTAACAATCAAGAAACAAGACCAGCCTAAAAATAAGGAGAACTTATGAAAAAGTGGTTGACCATCGGTTTATTTCTCATTCCTTTCTTTCATCTCATCCCCTCCGCTTGGGCCAAATCGACTTTGATCAAGGTCGACGGCTCCAGCACCGTCTTCCCGATTACGGAGGCGGTGGCCGAGGAGTTTCAAAAGAAAAACGCCGGGGTGAAGGTGACCGTTGGCATCTCCGGCACCGGCGGCGGCTTTAAGAAATTCTGCGTCGGAGAGACCGACATTTCCGACGCCTCGCGCCCGATCAAGCTGTCGGAAGTGGAGATGTGCCTCGACAATAAGATTCAATATATCGAATTGCCGGTCGCATATGACGGCCTCGCCGTGATGGTGAACCCGAAGAACGATTGGGTCGATCACCTCACTGTGAAAGAGTTAAAAAAAATCTGGGAGCCGGCCGCGCAGGGAAAGATCAAGAAATGGAATCAAATCCGGCCGAACTGGCCCGACAAGGAGATCCACCTCTTTGGGCCAGGCGCCGACTCCGGAACCTACGATTACTTCACCGAGGCGATCGTCGGAAAAGAGCATTCCAGCCGGGGTGATTACACGGCAAGCGAGGATGACAACGTTATCGTCCAAGGGATCGCCACCGATCCGTTGGCCCTGGGCTTCTTCGGGATCGCCTATTACGAACATAACAAAGACCGCCTCAAACTGGTTCCGATCGATGATGAAAACGACGCCAACGGGAAGGGGCCGATTCTCCCCGAGTATGACAACATCGTCAAAGGATCGTATCAGCCTTTGGCCCGCCCGATCTTCATCTATGCCAGCATCAAATCGGCGAACAAACCTGAGATTCAAAGCTTCATCGATTTCTACATGAAGAACGGGGCGACCCTCTCGAAGGAAGTCGGATACATCTCGCTCCCAGACAGAGCCTATGAACTGGGGCTCCACCGGTTTCAGAAACGGGTGGCCGGTTCCGTCTTCGGCGGAAAATCGCAGGTCGGCGTCAGCATCGAAGACCTTTTGCAAAAAGAAGGAAAATAAACCCTGAACCCCAGACGTCTTCAAAAAGTGAGTGAAAACCTCATCGAGGGGGCACTCTTCTTGAGTGCCCTCTTGTCCATTTTTATCACCCTCGGCATCATCGGCGTCCTCCTCTTCGAGACCCTCTCTTTCTTCAGAGAGGTCTCGATCGTCGATTTTCTGACAGACACCGAGTGGACCCCCCTCTTCGCCGATAAACACTTTGGCATCCTTCCTCTTTTTGCAGGGACGTTTTTGACGACCTTCATCGCAATGGCGGTCTCCCTCCCGATCGGCTTAATCAGCGCCATTTATCTCAGTGAGTATGCCTCCGACCGGCTCCGGACGACGATCAAACCTTTTTTAGAGATCCTGGCGGCGATCCCGACCGTCGTGTATGGTTATTTCGCCCTTCTTTTCGTCACGCCGTTGCTTCAAAAATTGATCCCGGGGCTTTCGGGTTTTAACGCCCTCAGTCCCGGGATTGTCATGGGGATCATGATCATCCCGATTATCTCCTCGCTCAGCGAGGATGCGATGCACGCTGTCCCGACCGGACTGCGGGAAGGGGGACACGCCCTCGGCTCCACCCGGCTCCAGGTCGCCCTCCGGGTGGTCCTCCCCGCCGCCTTTTCCGGGGTGGCCGCTTCGTTCATTCTTGGCATCTCGCGCGCGGTGGGGGAGACGATGATCGTCGCGGTCGCCGCCGGCCTGCAACCGAGACTGACCCTCAATCCCTTCGTCCCGATCGAAACGGTCACCGCCTACATCGTCCAGGTGAGCATGGGCGACACCCCCTACGGGACCATCGAGTATCGGACGATCTTTGCCGCGGGGATGAGCCTCTTCGTCGTGACGTTCGTCTTGAATATCATCAGCTATTCGCTCCGAAAACGGTTTAGGGAAGTCTACGAATGAGTCTACAGGAACTAGTGCAAATAAAAATCAGCGATCGAAAACAGATCGGCCGCCTCGCCGATCGGGCCTTCGGAATCCTCGGTCTCTTCGCAACAACCACCGGCCTGGTTGTTCTCCTGGTCCTGCTGATCGATCTCTTCATCGACGGCCTCCCGAGGCTCGGTTGGGATTTCCTGACCAGCTATCCGTCCCGAAAGCCGGAGAACGCCGGCATCCTCGCGGCCTGGGCCGGGACCACCTGGTTGATGGTCTTGACGGCGCTGATTACCTTCCCGTTGGGGGTCGCCTCCGCCACCTACCTCGAAGAGTATGGACGGAAAAGCTGGCTCACCGGCCTCATCGAGATTAACATCGCGAATCTCGCCGGAGTTCCCTCGATCATTTACGGTCTGTTAGGGCTGGGGCTCTTTGTCCGCTGGATCAATCTCGGCCGAAGCGTCCTGGCGGGGGCGATGACGTTGGCGATTCTGGTCCTCCCGATCGTGATCCTCTCCGCGCGGGAGTCGATCCGGGCGATCCCCGCCTCGATCCGGGAAGCCTCCTACGCCTTGGGAGCGAGCAAGTGGCAGACGATTCGTCATCAGGTTTTGCCGGCGGCAATGCCGGGGATTTTAACGGGGACCATCCTCGCCATGTCGCGGGCGATCGGAGAGACCGCCCCGCTGATCACGATGGGGGCTTTGACCTATGTCGCTTTTGTTCCGACCCCGCCGATCTCGCTGGGGCCTCCTTTTTTCACTTTCCAAGGCCTTTTCGACGCCTTCACCGCATTGCCGATCCAGGTTTTTAATTGGGTTTCCCGTCCTCAAAAAGGCTTCTCGGTCAATGCGGCCGCGGGGATTATCGTATTGTTGTTCATCACCTTCGTCATGAACGGAATCGCCGTTTATCTCAGACACCGCTACCAAAAAAAGATCAGGTGGTAATCATGAATGCCGCTTTTCAAGTTCAAAAACTAAATGCCTTTTACGGAAAAAAACAGGCGCTGCGGGATATGAACATGGAAATCCCCACCAAGGCGGTCACCGCGCTGATCGGTCCCTCCGGCTGCGGCAAGAGCACCTTTATCCGCTGCCTGAACCGGATGAATGATCTGGTCCCGGGATTCCGGGTCGAGGGGGGGGTCCTATACCAGGGCAAGGACATCTACTCGAGGGGAGTCGATGTGATCGATGTCCGAAGAAAAATCGGAATGGTTTTCCAGAAACCGAACCCCTTTCCCAAAAGTATCTATGAAAATATCGCCTACGGCTTGCGCATCCAGGGAATCAAAAACAAAGAAAAGATCGATACCGTCGTCGAAGAAAGCCTAAAAAAAGCGGCGATCTGGGAGGAAGTGAAGGACCGTCTTCTTCAATCGGCCCTCTCTCTCTCCGGTGGGCAGCAGCAGCGGCTTTGTATCGCGCGCGCGCTCGCCGTCGAGCCGGATGTCCTGCTGCTCGACGAGCCGACGTCGGCAATCGACCCGATCGCCACCGGTCGAATCGAAGAATTGTTGCGCGAATTGAAGGAAGGTTATACCATCATCATTGTCACACACAACATGCAGCAAGCGGCGCGAATTTCGGACATGACCGGATTCTTCCTGATGGGTGAGCTGGTGGAGTTCGATCCGACCTCCCGGATGTTCACCAACCCGAAAGACTCGCGGACGGAAGATTATATTACAGGGAGATTTGGATGACGCTGCACCGCCATTTTGAAGAAGAGCTCACACGACTGAAAGAGAAGATCCTGAAGATGGGGGCGCTGGTCGAATCGCAGATCGCCGCCTCGATCAAAGCGCTGGTCGAGCGTGACACCGGGCTTGCAAAGCAGACGATCCAGAACGACCACCTCGTCAATGCGATGGATGTCGAGATCGATGAAGAGTGCATCCGGCTCCTCGCCCTCTACCAACCGGCGGCGCGCGACCTCCGTTTTATCACCACCGCCATGAAGATCACGACCGACCTCGAACGGATGAGCGATCTGGCGGAAGATATCTGCGAGCGGGCCGTCGAACTTGCGGAAGAACCGCTCCTGAAACCGTACATCGACATCCCCCGGATGGCGGAAGCGGCCCAGAAGATGGTTCGCGAGGCGCTCGATGCCTTTGTCAACCGCGACGTCACCCTTGCCCGGAGAGTCTGCACCGACGATCAATTCGTTGACGATCTCACCCATCAGATCTTTCGAGAGCTTCTCTCGTTTATGATCGAAGACCCCGGCACGATCACCCGGGCCGTTCGAATCAGCTTCATCGCCAAATATATTGAACGGATCGGAGACCACGCCACCAACATTGCCGAAATGGTCGTCTATCTGGTGGAAGGGAAAATCATCCGCCATACAAAAGTGTAATCGACCCAAAACAGGCCGTCGGAAACCCCAAGGCCATGTCAAAGTCGGCTTGACAGGATTGTTCAAACCCATCTATAATGCACGAAATTTTGCCGAAGTGGTGGAACTGGTAGACACGCACGTTTGAGGGGCGTGTGGGGCAACCCGTGGGGGTTCAAATCCCCCCTTCGGCACCAAATTTTCCCCCGTTTGCCCGTTTCCTGTATGGGTGGCCTTCTTCAAACAGACATTCTTTCCGGACCGTCTGAGGCTGTGCATAGATCCTCTCCCGTCGCTGAGATGGTCGATGTGCAGCGCATCGCTGTGTTGCTCCTCCTCACCGTAGCCGCTGGCTACGCCTCCTCGGAGCGCCTCGTGCTGCTTGCACTTCGGCCACCCAGCTCGGTCCAAGGATTTATTCACAACCTCTCTGCAAAGATCGTTGGAATATCCACTTCCTCCCGACAATCCGATATTCCAACCCCCTGCAACACCGTCTTTCCGGAAAAGATCACGGAAAAAATGTTATACTTTAGTGAAGCGCAATGGAAATGACCCTCTTACTCAATGCGACGTATGAGCCCTTGCGGGTCATCCCCTGGAAGAAGGCAATCCTTCTTCTGTGCCAAGGCAAGGTCGAGGTCTTGGAGGTCTACGACCGGGAGATTCGCGGGGTATCGATCTCTTTTCGCCTCCCCTCCGTATTGCGTCTTCTTGAACTGGTCAAAATCAAAAAAAACCAACGGATGGTCAAATTTTCTCGGGGGAATATTTTTTCGAGGGATCATTACTCTTGCCAGTACTGCAGCCAACGCTTTCGAGCCGATGAGTTGACATTCGATCATGTTGTCCCGATCGCCAAAGGGGGCAAAAAAACCTGGACCAATATCGTCACCGCCTGCATCCGGTGTAATAATCGAAAAAGCGGTCGGACACCAGAGGAAGCCAACATGCGGTTGATCAAAAAACCGGAGAAACCAACCTGGAGCCCATCCCTCACAATCACGATCGGATTTAAACACACCCCCGAAAGCTGGAGAGATTACCTCTATTGGAACCTCTCTCTTGAAGAAGATCTCCCGGAATAACCCGCCTCCCCAATTTTCCCCGTTCCAATATTCCAAACAGTGTTTGGCCCCTTCCCTGACCTGTTTGTTTTTGTCAATGCAATTCGATATACTCCGAGCCGATACAGGGGGAGATCTGCCTTGATTTCGAGAGAGCTTGAAGAAGCACGACGCCGGATCGGCTCCGCCCGATCAATCACGGTCCTCACCGGCGCTGGAATCTCCGCCGACAGCGGCGTCCCCACTTTTCGGGGAGAGGGAGGCCTCTGGAAAAATTTTAAAGCCGAAGAACTCGCCACCCCGGAGGCCTTCGAGGCACAACCCGAACTCGTCTGGGAATGGTATCATTGGCGGCGCAAGATCATTGCGGAAAAACGGCCAAACCGGGCGCATGAAGCACTGGCCACCCTGGAAAAAATTTCTCCGAATTTCACCCTTATCACCCAAAACGTCGATGGTCTCCACCAGTTGGCAGGAAGCCGGAAGATCATCGAGCTTCACGGAAGTCTTTGGAAGGTCCGATGTACGGGGTGCGCTCAAACGGTTGAAAATAGAAACCTCGATCTCCCTCCTCTCCCTTCTTGTGATCGTTGCCATGCCCTCCTCCGACCGGCGGTCATTTGGTTCGGCGAGGCAATCGATCCAATCGATCTTGAAAAGAGCATGGTGGCTTGTACAAGGGGAGCGGTCTTTCTGGTGATCGGAACCTCCGGGGTGGTCCAACCGGCGGCATCGTTCGCATTGATCGCCAAAAACCACGGCGCGTTCGTCATCGAAGTGAACAGGGTCGAATCATCGCTGCCGGTTCGAGATCTTCTCCTGATCGGACGCGCCTCTGAAATCGTTCCTTCCCTGATGGCAGAGATAAAAACCGAATTCGCGGTCGGAAAAACCGGTCCGGCTTAAACCGATTATTGATACATGGGAGAATCATCATGATGACGCCATTAGCCCTCCTAATGCACCGAGACCTTCAAGAAATTGCCTCGACTGCAACACTTCGAGAAGCCGCCAAGAAAATGCGGGACCATCGGGTCGGCTCCCTCTTGGTGCTCAATGGAACGGAACGGAGCGGGATTGTTAGCGAGACCGATTTTGTCCGGAAGGCGCTGGCCGAAGGGTTAAACCCCGATGCCACATCGGTCGATAAGATCATGAGTCAACCGATCATTTCAATCGATATCGATAAAACGGCGAAAGAAGCGAACGATCTGATGGCTGCAAAAGGGGTGCGTCACTTGGCCATCACGGACAAAGGAAAGATCGTCGGAATCGTCTCGGTTCGAGACCTGGTGATCTGCTTTAAAAATCGGCTTTAAGAAGCCGCGCTCTCCTTACTTCACTTCCGAAATAAAAAGGGAAGGGCCTGACTATTTGGCCCTTCCCTTTTTATTAGCTTCAAATACTGACTTTAGATACGATCGATCCTAATTACGAACGCCGCTCCAGACCCTCGCCGGATCAATCTCCTTGTCTGGATTCAACTTCTTCGCTTTGTCCAACAGGACATCCATCTTTTCCGGATAGGTGGGGTCGGAGATACAGCAATCGGAAACTGGGCAGACCGCCGCGCATTGTGGCTCATCAAAATGACCGACGCACTCGGTACAACGCTCGTAGGTAATGACGTAGATGTTATCGCCGGTGGCATGGGAAAGCTGTCCTCCCCCCTCCTCTCCGGTCAGTTTATATCCTTTCGACTCGCAATCGCTCCGATTCTCGTAGATCGCCTCATTCGGGCACTCTGGTAAGCAGGCCGCGCAGGCGATACATTCGCTGGTGATCAAAAGTGACATGGCGGAAACACCTCCTCGATCGTTATATGAAAGAAATTCGTTCTAAAAATTTTATTTTCGGAATATATCACGCTGCTTTGAAGCATGTCAAACGCTTTTTGGTTCCGATCCTTTGATGCGCAATCATCGTACCGCATGGAGGCTCTCATCGAATGCGCTACGACCCTTTCAAGGCGGCGAGGACCTCATCGACATGAGGATCTACCTTCACCTTTCGAAAAAGATGAGAGATCTTCCCGTTCGGATCGATCACAAAAGTCGATCGCTCGATCCCCCAATATTTCTTCCCATACATGTTCTTCAGCGTATAGACACCGTATGCTTTCGAGACCGAGGCATCTTCATCACTCAGGAGAAGAAAAGGGAGATTGTATTTCTCGATAAATTTGAGATGGGAAGAAATTGGATCGAGGCTCACCCCCAGGATCACCGCTCCCGCCTTCTTGAACGCGCCGACGGCGTCCCTGAAAGAGCAAGCCTCTTTGGTACAACCGGGAGTGTCATCTTTGGGATAAAAAAAGAGTACCACGTGTTTCTTCCCACGAAAAGAGGTTGAATCAACCGTTTTTCCGTCAGACGAAGGAAGAACAAAGGGAGGGGCGTCATCCCCCGGCTTTAAATCTGTGGCCATTTCATCTCCTCCATTTCCATCTATCCAATCTTGTAACTATTCAGGTTGCCTAGATTTTGCTTCAGGGCAAGGCGTGAGGAGCGCAGAACCGCAGCGTATGTGTCTATACGTGAGGATTCGAGCACCGCAGCAACGCCGCCATGGAGCAAAAGATGGGCGACCTGAATAGTTACCCAATCTTTTCAATCAGAGGGGCCGTCGAGACGAGATGCCGCTTCATTCCCAATTCCTTGGGTGAGAATCCCATCGCCAGCCCCAAAAGCTGAGGGAGGTGGAGAATCGGCATCCCGAGCGTCTGTTGATTTCCCTCGTCATGAAGTTTTTCTTCGGCCCTTTCTTGATAGATATCGAGACTCATGTGGCAGAGTGGACAGGGGGTCACCATCGCATCTCCCCCCTTCTCAATCGCCTCTCCGACATGTTTGCCGACCATCCCCAAGGCAATCTGTTCTTTCTCCAAAAGGACGGGGAAACCACAACATTTCGTCCGGCCATCATAATAGACGGGAGAGGCCCCGACGGCGCGAATCAGCTCCTCCAAGGAGGTCGGATTCTCCCAATCGTCAAATCCGGTCGCCCGAGACGGGCGGAGAATATAACAACCGTAAAAACCGGCCACAGAGATACCGTTGAGAGGATGGGTGACAAACTTCTTCAACGCTTCAACCCCGATCTCTTTCACCAGAATCCATTGTAGATGCTTCACCTCCACCGATCCCCGATATTCGAGCCCCGTCGCCTCCTTCAACGCACGGTTGATCTTTTCCCTTAACGGTTCGCTTTCCTGAAGAATCTTGTTGATCCCTCCCAAGGTTCCCTGACAGGTCCCGCAGATCGTCATGATATTTTGAACACCGATCTTCTCGGCCGTCGCCAGGATACGGGCATTGAGCGTGTAAGCAAGATCAGGGTCGGCCTCGGTGATCACCCCCGCCCCGCAACAGTTGAACGCCTCCATCTCGGCATAGTCGATCCCCATCCGTTGGAGCACATGGACCGTTGCGGTATACAGTTCCGGTGTCGCCCCCTTGGCGGCACACCCTGGAAAAAGGGCATATTTCATTTTGCTTTCTCCCGCTGTTTGAAGATGGCCCGAACCGCTTCTACCCCCGGAACCCGCTTGAAGGGAAACGGCGTCTTTCCATGCAAGAACATTTTGATCCCGAGTGGAATGATGCGGAGCATCTTCCCAATTTTCCCCCAGGTCATCAACACTGGAAGCCGGGCCTCATTCAGGCGCCCCTCTTCGCCGACCACCTTCGTGAATTGGGTGATATGCCTCGCTTCGACGCTCTCGGAAAATCCCTTCTCGATCGAAAGACGCCTCAATCGGACAATCTGTTCCATCGGTTGAACATCCTTGGGGCAGACCTGGACGCAGAAATTGCAGCGGACGCAGTCCCAAATTCCATCGGCAGGTTGAAGCGCGGCCAGCCGCTCGACATGCGCCGAATCCCGCGGATCAGCCTGGAAGCGATAGGCCTTCGCCAACGCCGCCGGCCCCAAAAACCCGGGAGAGACTTCGAAGCTGGTGCAGGCCGAAAGGCAGGCCCCGCACATGATGCAGCCATCGGCATTGTGGAGTGTTTCATGAAGATCACGCATCGCCTCGGTCGGCACCGGGGATTCCCCCTCTCGGTCGAGCAGATAAGGAGTAACCGCTCGAATCTTTTCCCAAAAGGGATCCATCCGGACCACCATATCCTTGATTACCGGCATATTGGCCATCGGCCCGACTTCGACCTTGCCGTGATGTTCAAATTCCTCTTTGAGGTTGACGCGGCAAGCGAGTTTTTGATTCCCGTTGACCTGCATCAGGCAGGAACCACAGATCGCCGCCCGGCAGGAGGCCCGAAAGGTCAAGGTGCCGTCGATCTCCGATTTGATCTTGAGCAAGGCAGAGAGAAGGGTCATCCCCCGACCCGCTTCGACGAAGTAATCGCGGGGGGCGGGCTTGAGGTCGATCTCGGGATTGAATTTTCTGACGGTGATCTTAACGCGCATCGGCGGAGGTCACCTGGGGAAAAAAATGGTTGGGATCAGGAGTGGGAAAACAGGGTAACGGCAACGGGGCGGAAGGAGCGAAACGCTCATCCGACCTCCACCGGATGTGTCGTCCAATATCGCTCGAATTCGGCCAAATGGGCCAGGGTCGAAAGGTCTTTCATCCGGTCGAGGAAAACCTTTCCATTGAGGTGATCGATCTCGTGTTGAAAGACGATCGCGAGAAATCCATTTGCCTCCAATTCCACCGGCTTCATGAAACGATCGAAACCTCTCACGCCGACGCGGGCCGACCGAACGACCCTCCCTCTCAAGTTGTCGACGCTCAGACACCCCTCCCACCCTTCGATACGCTCTTCCGACATAAAAGTAAACACCGGATTGAGCATGACCAGAAGGGGAAGGTCGGGACCATCGGGATAACGGGGATTCGCATCGGCCCCGATGACGATGACCTGTTTCGACTTGAAGACCTGCGGTGCGGCCAAACCGACGCCGTCAAGTTCCCGCATCGTCTCGATCATATCATCGAGAAAAGTCTGAAAAACCGGATCTTCACATTCGGCATGGGTGACCTCCGTCGCGACCTTCCGCAGGATCGGATTGCCAAGTTTTGCAACGTTCAAAATCGCCATGATCGGCCCTGTTATTTTGGTCATTTATATCATGCCAATCCCGTTTTTGCAACCGAGCGGTTTCCAAATAAAGTGCGACAGGCGCGATTCGAAGGGTTGATAATTTCTCCAATTTTTTCTATAGTAGACTTGGGCCATGAGATTCTTCGAAACTGAGGAAGAGCTCAATGACCGGAAGTTTTCTTTTCTCCACACAAACCGAAGCAGCGCAAGAAAGCAACGGATGAACCCTGTTTCACTCCTGATCTTTGACCTCGATGGAACCCTGATCGATTCCAAAAGAGACATCGCCGCCTCCGTCAACCTGACTTTTCGGGATCTGGGCCTCCCCGAAAAATCGCTGGAGGTGATTTACGGCTATGTCGGAAACGGCGTGCGGCGGCTCATCATCGATACACTCGAAACAGAAGATAACGACCTGATCCAGCATTCGCTTGAGATTTTCGAAAGGCACTACCTGGAACACCTTCTTGATGAAACCGACCTCTATCCCGGCATGAGAGAGGTCCTGCACCATTTCCGGAATAGAAAGAAAGCGGTCGTCACCAACAAACCTGCGCTCTACAGCGACCGGATCATCGATGGGTTAGAAACTCGGAAAGATTTCGATCTGGTTGTTGGAAGCAACCCGCTCGTGAACCTGAAGCCGCATCCCGACATGATCCTTCTGGCACTCGAACGCTTGGAAGTTCCCCCTTCCGAAGCGGTGATGATCGGAGATTCGGTCAACGATGTTCAGGCCGCCCGGGCAGCCGGCATTCGGTCGTGCGGGGTCGGCTACGGCCTCAGCGATCCCGATCTCCTCCGGGCAGAGCAACCCGATTATTTCGCCGAGACGGTCACCGATCTCAAACATCTCTTTGATCTCCGGAAGGAGTTCTCATGAAGAAAAAACTTTTCCCATTGGTCCTTCTCACCATCCTTCTTTGGGGAGCGATCGTTTCGGCCCAGCCCGCCGACCGGACCGCCCAAGGAGAAGGCTTGGCCAATCGGGTGGTCGAGCATACCCTTGCCAACGGGCTCACCGTCTTGATGGTCGAACGACACCAGACCCCAATCATCTCATTCCAGGTGACCTACAAAGTCGGCTCGGTCAACGAGCACAACGGGATCACCGGGGTGGCCCACCTCTACGAACATATGGCCTTCAAGGGAACGGAACGCCTTGGAACGACCGACTACCGGCAAGAAAAACCGATTCTCGAAGCAATCGAAGCCCTCCAAAACGAAATCGCCCTTGAAGAAGGGAAAGGGGGTTCGGCAAACCCCGAACGGCTCCAAACGCTTCGTGTAAAATTTAAGAACCTCGAAGAAGAGGCGAAGCAGTGGGTCGTGAACAATGAATTGGGAGGGTTATACGACAGAAACGGCGCCGCCGGTTTCAACGCCTCCACCAGCCGGGATGTCACTTCCTATGTCGTCTCACTCCCGGCCAACCGGCTCCCCCTCTGGGTGGCGATCGAGTCGGACCGGATGGCGCACACCGTCCTTCGGGAATTTTATAAAGAGCGAGATGTCGTCCTGGAGGAGCGGCGGCGGAGCGTCGAAACCAATCCCGGCGGGAAGCTCTATGAAGCCTTCTTGGCCACCGCGTTTCTCGCCCATCCTTACGGCTATCCGACGATCGGCTGGTCGTCAGACGTCAGGAACCTCTCGGCGACTCAAACCGCTCGATTTTTTAAAGATTACTATACGCCGAACAACACCGTGATCGCCCTGGTCGGCGATTTTAAGCCGGCGGAGGTCCTCCCGATCATCGAACGCTCTTTCGGTGGCATTCCGCCCGGTCCTCCCTCACCGCGGGTCGTCACCGTGGAACCCCCTCAAACGGGAGAACGGCGGGTGGAGGTGGAAGACGAGGCGAATCCGCAGGTCGTCATCGGCTATCACAAACCGACCTTTGATCACCCGGATGATCCGGTCTTCGACGTCATCGACGCCCTTCTCTCGGATGGAAGAACCTCCCGTCTTTACAAAAAGCTTGTTGAGGAGAAACAGATCGCCATCGGTGTTTCTACCGGCTCCGGAAGCCCGGGGGCCCGTTTTCCAAACCTCTTCACGATCTCGGCAACACCCCGCGCTCCCCACACCACCACGGAGCTCGAGGCGGCGATTTACGAGGAGTTGGAACGGTTGAAGAAGGAACCTCCGACCGACAAAGAACTGGAGAAGGTGATCACCAACACCGACGCGGGACTGCTTCGTTCGCTCCGCTCGAACGGGGGCCTAGCCGGGCAGATCGCCTATTATCAGGCGGTGACGGGGGATTGGCGGTATCTCCTTCGCAACCGGGATCAGATCGCCAAGGTCACCGGCGCCGATGTGATGCGGGTGGCACGGGAATATTTCACAAAACAAAACAGAACGGTGGCGACCCTCGTGAAAGTCTCCCCCACCGAAGCGCCGATGGAAAAGGTGCTTCCTATTTCGAAGGAGATCCAACGATGAAGATGAAGCGGCCGTTGATGATGCTTGTCTTCTTTCTCAGTATCGCGCTCAGTATCTCGCTCCCCTTCTCCACGACCCTTTTGGCGAATCCCGCCACCGATTCCGTGATGGTCTCCGCGTCTACCTCCAACCATTCCCAGGAGGTCACCGATCTGCCCGGTCTATCCGATCCGCGGACGATGACCTTCTCTCCCCCTTCATTTACGCCGCCCAAGGCCGAACGAAAGGTTCTCTCCAACGGGATGATCCTCTATCTGATGGAAGACCATGAACTCCCGCTGATCCGCCTGGAAGCGATGGTCCGAACCGGGAGCATCTACGAACCTGCCGACAAGGTCGGCCTCGCCGCCTTGACCGGAACCGTGATGCGAACCGGCGGAACCGGACAACAGAGCGGGAACGAGATCGACGCGATGATCGAACAGATGGCGATTGAGCTCTCGGTCGGGATCGGCACCGATTCGGGAGGGGCCTCGCTCGACGTTTTGAAGAAAGACTTCGACAAGGGGCTTTCGCTTTTTGCGGAAATCTTGATCCATCCGGTCTTCGAAGAAGAAAAACTTCGGATCGCCAAGAACAGTGTGATCGAGATGATCCGGCGGCGGAACGATCGCCCCTCCTCGATCGCCGGCCGTGAGTTCGGGAAACAGATCTACGGGGCCGAACACCCCTACGCCCGAGAGGCGACGGAGGAGGGGGTTCGATCGATCGGTCGCGCCGATCTGATCGCCTTTCATAAAAACTACTTTGCGCCAAATCAGTTGATTCTCGGCGTCACGGGCGATTTCGACAAAAAGGAGATGGTTGGAAAGATCGAAAAGACCTTCGCCGGATGGAAAAAGAAAAAGGTCGGCCTTCCAAAGGTTCCCCCGGTCGTCGAGCGCAAGGAAGGCGGGGTTTACGAAATCCTCCGGCCGATCACGCAAACCCAGATCCGGATCGGACATTTGGGGATCAAACAAGACAACCCCGATTTCTTCGCCGTCTCCATCCTCGACGACATCCTTGGAAACGGCGGCTTCATCAGCCGCCTCTTCCGGGACGTCCGGACCCGGCAGGGCCTCGCCTACTCAGTCGGTACCGTCTTTCGCCCGGGGAACTTCGAGAGGGGCCTCTTCATCGCCTACGGGGAGACCCGCGCGGAGACCACCCATCAGGCGATTTCGTCGATCGTCGATCATATCCGGAAAATCCGGGAGGAACCGGTCACCGATGAAGAGTTAAACCGGGCCAAGGAATCGTTCCTCAACTCCTTTATCTTTTCGTTCTCAAGCCCGGCGCAAATCGTCAGTCGCCAGATGTCGCTCGAATACTACGGTCTGCCGAGCGACTTTTTGGAGCGATACCGCGACAACGTGGTGAAGGTGACCAAGGACGATATCCTCCGGGTCGCCAAAACCTATCTGCATCCCGACCGATTGGTCATCCTGGTGGTGGGGGATGAGGCGCGATTTGATCGGTCTCTTGCGACGATGGGAAAGGTCGTCCAGCTTCAACTCAAGCCGTAACCAAAATAAACGGCGGAAGGCGGCAACCAAAATGCTCCACCGAACAAAACTTCGAGTGATCTATGGCCATCAACTCGATGGTGATCGCGATGCCCGCCGCCGAAAGATGCGGGTCATCCTCCTGTCAGGGTTCGCCGTCTATTTTCCGTTTCTCCTGATCACCTATCTTATCTTCCTTGAGACACGAACCCTCTTTCTCACGCTGATCGGCCTACTCGCCTCGGCCGTCAGCGTGCCGGTCGCCCTCTATGCTTATGCCAAGGGATTCGGACGCCCCTTCCTTCATATCTGGCGGGAACGGCCCGAGGAAATGAAATGGTTCTCACTCAAAATCGGCTTTCTTTACGCCTTCGCCCTCTACTGGATGATCCTGGGAATCGTCGAGTTTCTCTTCGGCTATCACGCCTTTCGAGCGGCGCTGATCAGCTTCGTGGCGGCGGCGGTGGCGCGGGACGGGTTTGAAATCGGCTATCTTCGGGCGCGGGAAGAGAAAAACCGACGGACGATCTTTCCCGACGGGAGGTCGATCGGGGAGCTTTTTCGCTTCACCCCAGGATGGAATCTTTCCCTGATCCCGGCGGCAACGGCGATCGGCGGCATGATCGGGGCCTTCCTGGGACCGCTCTTGCCGAACTCCCTCCACCAGACGGTGGCGGTCGGAGCGGTCGCCGGCGGGATGGCGACGGTCGGATATCTCTCGCTCCTCCCTTCCCTCCCCGATATTGCCAGCCGGGTCCGCTTTTTCATCTGGCCCGGCCTGACGATGGCCGCCACCTATTTTCTGATTCTCGCTTACTTTGTCCGGATCATCTTCCGTCTCCCCTTTTCCCCCGCTGTCGATCTCGCCCTGCTGACGGCGGCCGTTTCAGGATGGATGATGACCGAATCACTTTTTCTCGGCTATTTGAAAAGAGAGGTCGCTCCGGCACCAGACCCGCTTCCAAAAGGGGTTTCGTCCGCAGTCGAAGCGGGATAGACAAAAGGGAGGTTTGCCTTCATTGGAATATGTTCCGGCCCCGGAATTTTATACCGAGATCAGGCGCTTGATCGCCTTTTTCGGATGGAATCATCTTGACCCTGACCGGATCCGGGTGGTGCGAAGCCGGGGGACACGGAGCCGTCGAATCCTTGCACGATGTCATGCCCTGCCGAAAGCGCTCCAGGCGGGGCTGGCGATCCCGGCGTCGTATGTCATCGAGTTCGTCTCAGAAAACTATGATCGTCTCCCCGAAGCCGAAAAAACAAAAACGCTGCTCCACGAACTCCTCCATATCCCCGCCACCTTCGGCGGCGGCTTCCGCAACCACGACTACGTCCGTGCCCATCGGGTGAACCGGCTCTATGAGCGGTATGCAAAACAGTTTCCTCCGGACGCTGTCCCCTCTCTTTCACAACAAGGCCTCGATCTTTCTTAGAACCACCTCCGGATCGGTGATCCCCCGCAAGCGTTCGACCCGATCGGTCCCTTTTCTATAAAGCAGAAGTGTCCCGATCCCCAAGAGACGGTCGAGTGGTCCCTGCTCGACGCGAAGCGAGACGATTTCTATCAACGGAAGGATCGTTTCTTCTTTTCCAAAGAAACCTGCCGTCTTATGAATGGCTGCGCGGGTGATCGTGTAGCGGCTGGCGCGATGAAGAACGGTGGCGAAACCGATGAAGAGAACTGTTCCGAGGAGATAAATCGACCCGCTTCCGGCGTTGCCCATGAAAAAGGCCACTCCGCCACGGATCAGTGAGAGAAGGGCAAAAAACCAGAGGAACGCGTATTCCGAAAAAGCAGGTTGACCTTTCCAGACAAGACGGCGGTCTTCCTCCGCAGAGAGATTCTGTTTGGAGAGGGATTGATTGTCGGTTCCGGTTTCGAAGGACATCCGGCCCTTTTTTGGGATGACAAAAAAGGCCGCCGGAAATTTCCGACGGCCTTTTCAGCCTGGCTCCCCAGGCCGGATTCGAACCAGCGACCCGACGGTTAACAGCCGTCTGCTCTGCCAGCTGAGCTACTGGGGAATAATATGCGAAAGAATTAAAACGGGGCTATTTTATTCGCAGCCCGGTTGAATGTCAATCTCTTTGAACGCTGAACACGCACTGCGAACGAAGAGAGCATTGAGGGGGAGACTCCATCCGGCTTCGCCGGAGGGCACGCACAGGCCGGTGAGGGGGCGACGGAAGCCCCCGCTTTCCGGCTCCGCCGGATTAGAGCAGTTTCGCGTTTAAGACGATCTCGGTTCCTGCCAGCGCCTGGGAAACCGGACAACCCTTCTTGGTCGCTTCGGCCACTTCCATGAACTTCTGCTTGTCGATCCCGGGAACCTCCGCTTCGCTGTGCAGTTCGATCTTGGTGATCTTGAACCCCTCGCCGACCTTCTCGATATGGGCCTTGGCCACCGTCTTCACCCGCTTCGGATTGAAGCCGTTCTTGCCGAGACCGGCGGAGAGCGCCATCGAATAACATCCAGCGTGGGCGGCGGCGATCAACTCCTCCGGGTTCGTCCCTCCCCCCGACTCAAATCGCGATGCGAAGGAGTAGGGTCCTTCATAGGCCCCCGCGCCAACCTTCATCGTCCCCTTCCCCTCCTTCAATCCCCCTTCCCATGTTGCTTCCGAAGTACGTACTGGCATAATTCGATCCTCCTATTGATTTTTGGGTTGATTTTTACACGACTGGCTTGATTTTTACGCGGTCCGGCGCGGCGACACCGACCACACCGATTGAGACAACAAACCTACTATCTTACGCCGCTCCTCCCGATGTCAAGTAAGAAAATGGCTTGAGAGAAGAGAGCAGGTCATGGTTTCCGTTTCTCCACTGGTTTGCGCACCACCTCTGACGGACGGTGGGAATGGTCGTTCTAAGACCACAACCATTCCCTGGAGCTTATTGACATAGAACGACCCGAAAGAGTAAAAATCAGTTCGACAATGATGGATACCCAACACACCCTTCTCCTCCAAATCGAAAAACTCATCCAAGGAGGCAACGGTCTTGCGCGCCATGACGGCCGCGTCGTCTTCATTCCTTTTGCCATTCCCGGAGAAACGGTCGATGGAAAAGTCGTCCGTGAGAAAAAGGAGTATGCCGAAGCGGAGATCGAGCGGATCGTAACCCCATCCCCCGACCGGAGGATACCCCGATGCCCTGTCTTTACCCGCTGCGGAGGTTGCCAGCTTCAACACTTGCCGGAAGAGAAGCAACTTCAATATAAGACCCAGGCGATGCAGGAGGTCTTGGCCAAGATCGGAAAGATCGACAAGCAGACCGCTTATGATCTTCTCCCACCTGTTCCCTCCCCGCTCCCCTTCCATTACCGGGTTCGAGCCCAGATGAAGGTTCAAAGGGGCAAGACCGGTGACCATGAAATCGGCTACTATCAGGCGAAAAGCCATCGGATCGTCCCGATCAACCACTGTCCGCTCCTGACCCCGGCGCTCAACACAACCCTGGAGAAGATTCGGGAACGGCTTCCGCTCGACCGCCTCGAAGCGATCGAATTACAGGGAGGGACCGCTGGAAATCTGTTGGTCATCCTTCACGGCGACCGATATGCGGTGGAAAAGGGAGAACGCTTTTTCAAAGCGATACAAAAGGAGCTTTCGATCAAAGGGGTCGTCATTTATACTGGTCGGGGACGGTTTGTCTTCGGAGAGGATTACCTGATCGAATCGATCAAAGGCAGACAGGTTCGGGTCGGCGACCGCTCTTTTACCCAGGTCAACCCGGCCGTCAATCGCCTCTTGATCGAGACAGTGATCGATTGGATGGCCCCCTCTTTGGACGATCGGATATTGGAACTCTACAGCGGGATCGGCAATTTCACCCTTTTTTTGGCGGAGAAGAGCGCAGAAGTCATGGCGGTTGAAGAAAACCGGTTTGCCGTCGCGGATGCCCAATGGAATCTCCGCGAAGCAGGCATGAAGAATGTCTTCCTGCAAACCGCCTCCGCCGAAACGGGGATTCAAACGGCTTTAAAACAAAAACAGGATGGGAGACTGGATATCAAGGGCGACTTGAAGCTGTTCCTCGATCCGCCGCGAGAAGGGGCCGGCAAGAAAGTGATGGAGGGGATCGCCTCTCTTACCCCTCGGCAGGTCGTTTACCTCTCCTGCAACCCTGCCACCTTTTCACGGGATATGATGGTTCTCACCGAACGGGGATACGTTTTGAGACGGGTCCAGCCGTTTGATCTTTTTCCTCAAACGGGACACCTCGAATTGCTGGCAGAAGTGATGAAAAAGTAAACCCTCCGATTCGACGTGATTCCGGAATCCTCCCTCCCCCAAACGGGGGGTCGCAATCAATACGGCCACCTTGATATAATAAAAGCGGAAAGGGATTCCTCTCCGTCACGAGGTGAAAAATGAAAAGCCGATTCTTCACAATTTTAACAGGGGTCTTGATTGCCGGTGTGATTTTCCCGCCCCTCATCTTCCCCGGATCGATCGAGGGAAGGGAGACAATCCCGGCGGAGGGAAATTCCTCCACCGAGCGGCCTTTGTCGGCCGATCGACCTGAAGAGATGAGTTTAGCGCCGATCCGTCACGACGGTCCCTTTTGGTTCGACAGAAAGACGGGTGGAAGAATGACCACGCCGGAAAGAGAGGCGGAGGCGATCCGCTTTCATCAAAATAGCATCCTCGATCAATTTCAAAATACCGATGCGCACGGCTCGGTCTTCCTCTCGTTTTCGAGGAACCGGATCTCCGTAAAGTTACGAAGCATCACGGGGGCAGAAGCGCCAGTTGCTGACATCCTCGTCTCCCCGAAGAAATAAGGCGATCCGCTGTCCCTTAAAGAGCAAATGATATAAAGAGGTCTTTCTCCCCTTCGGATCAAAGAAGCTACTCTGTTTAAAGGAGCGCGATAGCGTCTCTTTAAAGATCGCGGAGCAACGCCGTCCCTCTGGGGCGGTGTTACTCCAATAGTTTTTTTCTGCCCCTTGATTCCTGCCAAAAAAGAGATTAAAACAAAACGAACCTCCCAGGAAGGATCGACATGTATCTTGAAGCGACCACGATTCTCGATTCGATGAGCGAAGGGGTCTTTGCCGTCAATATCGACAAGAAAATCGTCTATGCCAATCGCGCCTTGAAACGGATCTTATTTCATGATGACGGAGCAAAAGAAGATCTCGATGTCATCCAGACGTTATTAGGCGAGAGTGTCTTTGCGCCAAAACATGTGGCCCTACTCGACCGACTGATGTTCAATCGCGAGCCGGTCTCCCACTATGAAACGGTGCTTCGGGATATTCACGGAACACCGATTCCGGTCCATATCCACATCGATCTCCTCATAGATGCAAGCGGCGAGGCAATCGGCGCAGTGGAAATCGTCCGAAGCCTCGCCCCATCTCTTTCGGAACCAGGGGAAAAACAACCCCGGTCGGGTGGTTTTCGGTCGATCATCGGAAAAAGCAAGAAGCTTCTAGAAGTGCTCGATTTGGTGGCATCGGCATCCGCCTCGAACGTCACGGTCTTACTGGAAGGAGAAAGCGGCACCGGAAAAGAGTTGATCGCCCGGGCAATCCACCAAGTGGGACCACGTCGAGAAAAACCGTTCATCGCGGTCAACTGCGCCTCGCTTCCGGAGGAGATGATTGAAAGCGAACTATTCGGCCATATGAAAGGGGCCTTCACCACCGCCATCTACGACCGCCCCGGCCGGTTTGAATTGGCGAATCAAGGAAGCCTCTTCCTCGACGAGATCGGAGATATGAGCCCGGCGGCACAGGCCAAGGTCCTTCGGGTTTTGCAGGAGCAGGAGTTTGAACGGGTCGGCGGGACGAAAACGATCCGGGTCGATGTTCGGATCATCGCCGCGACAAACAAGGATCTTGTCGAGAGGGTCCGCGCCGGGGAATTTCGGGAAGACCTCTACTATCGGATCCGTGTTTTCCCGATTCGAGTTCCACCGTTACGAGAGCGGAAAGATGATATTTTTCCTCTCATCAAACATTTCATGGCAAAGTTTAGCAAGGAAACGGGGAAACAGATCACCCATATTGCGCCGGCGGCACTTGAATACCTCCTCTCTTATGACTATCCCGGCAATATCAGGGAGTTGGAAAATATGATCGAACATGCCTTTGTCACCTCCCCGGGGCCAACCCTGTCGATCGAGCATCTCCCTAAACCGGTTGGTGCCCTCTCAAAAGAGACACAGCCTCTGACAACCGGGGCGGGAACCTTGGCAAATCAAGAAAAAACCCTCGTCCTCAAAGCCCTGGAAAAAGCCGATTGGAATCAGGCAAAAGCTGCGGCGGAACTGGGCATCAGCCGCTCGACCCTTTGGCGTCGCCTCAAAGAATTTGGAATCAAACCTCCCAAGCAAATCTCACCTTGAAACACATCCAGTCTCACACTGAAACACATGAAACACATTAAAAGACCATCATAAAAATACAAACCATTGAAATATAATGGTTTGTTAGTTTCTATTTTTTGGCACTTTCTTTGCTTTTGTCTATATTAGGATGACATAAAGCAAACAACCTTTAAACGGAGGGTGCCATGGAAAACGGATTTTTTGAGTTTGGATTCTTTGCGTTGGTCGCTTTTGTCTTTGTGAATGTGATCTGGGGGCTGACACTCGATGCCCCGCCAGTTCGGCGGAAGATCACGGGGAAGATCATCGGTTCTGATTTAAAAGCATTGGAAACGGGAATTTCGGTCGATGGGACCGAACTACGGACCCCGACGTTCAAGAAAGAGGTCCAGGTCGGTTAAGCCCTTCCTCCTCAGTTTTTCCCAACCAGGCCAGGGTGTCAGATCAAAGTTAATTCTGATCTGACACCCTGGCCCTGACGCAGAAAATGATTATTTACGAAAGTAAGTAGAATCTTTTATAAGAAAGGAGAGCTCTTTGCTGACTGTATCGACGACTTCGACAGTAAATAAATCAAAATCGACTGCTCGCTTGCTGAAGAGAGAAAGAACGTCTCAGATCGGAACAACAGGGACAACGGTGGGTGGGCTTTCGCCTTTTTCTCGACTCAGGGAGATTGTCGCAAATAAAGTCGATCTCTGGAGGGTTTCGGACAACCTGAATGTAAACCCCTCGACGATTGAAAAAATACTCGAGGGAAGCCAAGTCTCTCGAAGCGTAAGCCGGAAGATCCATGCCGCATTCGAACAAGAGGGGAAATTTCGCGTGGGAGGACGTGCTCAAAAACGCGTTCAACCGAATCACTCGACAATCGAAAGATTCATGGAGGTGTATCGGCTTTACCAAGAAAAAAAGAGTCTCCGGGCCGTCGGGAGGGAAGTGGGCCTGAGTTGTGAACGGGTTCGTCAACTCATGGAAAAGGGGGCTGTGATCGGCCTCTTCGAGTATCGTCCGGAAAAACCGCCGGTGCTGTCCCGAGAAAAGATTCTGAAAGATTATCAAAAATTTCTCAGTTTAAGCCGGGTTGCAAAGAAGTCCGGGATTTCGACGAACTACCTCACCAAACTGATCGCACAGCATCAGATTACAAAAGAGGACCTCTCGGCGGCTTGGAGGGAAGGACGGCGCACCGAATGTATCGATCAATATCTGGCCATCGCTTCAAAGTTGGGACATCACCCCACCACAAGCGAATTGCACCGGTCTAAATCAACGCGATCCCTTGCCTTTAAGATCAGACGATTGTGGGGATCACTTGAGGCCTTTCGGGAGGAATCGGCATTTATCCCCGGAACCTTGATCGGCCGGGAAATACCTCAAAAAAAATTGGACACAACCCAACCCAGCGCTTGATAATATTCCAATCGCTCAATTATATCCATATTGGGAGAGGGTTTCCTCATCAAACCCCAGGAAATGTCCGATCTCATGAACGAGGGTGATCTCGATCTCCCGAAGGAGCTCTTCCCGATCGGGAAAATCTTCTTCGAGCGGCTGTCGATAAAGATAAATCCGATCGGGCAGGGTTCCTGAATCGTCGGATGTTCGCCCCGGTAAGGGAACTCCGACATAGAGACCATAAAGGAGTTCTTCCGAATCCTCGTCCAAAACCCCTTCGGCTTCAGGACCGGGCCGATCCTCCACGATGATCGCGATATTCCTCATTGCCGACTGGAACTCGGTCGGGAGGCGATCGATCGCCTCTCTTACCCTTTTTTCAAATTCTTTCCGGGTCATTTCTTTATGAATCAAGTGCCGGCCGTTTCCCTTCAAAGCGGAATTCGTCCAACCAGCGCGTCAAATCGGCGGGTGCAATGGGACGGCTAAAGTAGTACCCCTGTGCAGCATCGCAACCAAGGGAAAGCAACTTTTCCAAAATCTCTCGTGTCTCCACCCCCTCCGCAATCACTTTTCTCCCTAAATTGTGGGCTAAATCGATTGTCGATCGGACAATCACTTCATCGTCATGACTCATCGCCATGTTTCCGACAAACGACTTGTCAATTTTGATGGCGGTCACGGGAAGGCGTTTCAAATAACTTAGAGACGAATAACCGACCCCGAAATCGTCAATGAAGAACTGTATTCCCTTTCCGCTCAGATCGACCAATATTTCCATCGCCCGGACCGGATCAGCCATTAAGATGCTTTCCGTAATCTCAATCTCCAATAAGCCCGGTGGCACCCCGTGATCCGAAAGGGCCTTGACGATCTGATCGCAAAGCGTCACATCTTGAAAACTGCGGGGCGAAAGATTGACCGCCACGCTGATTTCCCTTCCCTCCTCCCTCCAGGCCCGGCACTGATGCACCGCGGTATTGAAAACCCAGTAGGTCAGCAATCGTATCAATCCGGTTTGTTCCGCGATCGGAATGAACTGATCCGGCGGGATCACCCCCCACTCCGGATGCTTCCAGCGAACCAGCGCTTCAACACCGCTCACGCAACCGCTTTTCAAATCGATCTTCGGTTGATAAACAAGGAACAATTGGTCCTGTTCGATCGCTTGACGCAGGCCCGCCATCAGCGCCAACCGCCGGGCGCTGTGAGGATCCCGATCGGCGGCGTAAACGGCATAACCGTTTCCAGATTGTTTTGCGGAATACATCGCCACGTCGGCATGCCGGAGAAGCAGGTCGGCATCATCGCCATGATCGGGAAAGATCGAAATTCCGATACTCGCTCCGACGCTCACGGCATGTTTGTCGATCGGGAAAGGGCGCTCGAGCGCCTTCAGTAGTTTTTCCGCCACCACCGTCGCCCCTTCAACCGAGGCACCGGGAAGGAGGATCGCGAATTCGTCCCCCCCCAAACGGGCCACCGTGGTCGTCTCCCGAAGAATACCGAAAAGGCGTGGACCGACCTCCTTCAGAAGCATATCCCCATTGTAATGCCCGAGCGTGTCGTTCACATCCCTGAAACTGTCGAGATCCATCACCAACAAAGCAACCGGCCTCTTCCCCTCCCGGCGTCCCGCCAGGATTTCCCTCTGCAGCCGGTCTCGAAGGAGAACCCGGTTCGGAAGATCGGTCAACGGATCGTGGAGCGCCTGATACTCCAAGAGGGCGGTCTCCTCTTTCCGTTCGGTAATGTCAAGCACCACCCCCTGAACACAAAATGGCTTTCCCTCCGGATCACGGACGAAGAACGCTTCCGTGTGAACCCAGAGCAGTTTGCCTACGGCGGTCCGCATCCGAAAGTCGAAGGAAAACGGTTCTCCATGATGGAAAAAATTTTCCAATCCGGCGACAACCCCCTCCCGATCCTCGGGGTCAACATGTTTGATCCAATATCGCGGCTCCGACATCCAGACCGACGCCGGAATACCGAACGTCCGTTCGATTTGGGGACTGACATAAACGGTCCGTTCGTCCAGCGTCCCAATGAAAACCCCAATGTTGATATGGTCGATCAGGGCTCGCCAGCGCGCCTCGGATTGATACAACGCCAGGGTCATTTCCTTCATTTTTTCGGCCGGGGCATCACAGGCACACGCCAATTGACCGACCTCCCCCGGAGCATCGTCCAAGCCGGTTCGAACAGTTAGATCTCCTTCCGCCAAACGATGAAACATTTTGGCCAGGAAGCTCACCTGTGATATTGGGAAAGAAAATCGTCTCAAGTTGAATCCCTTTTTTCGAACCGAAACGGTTCGAAAGGTCAACGGAGTGGATATTCTTTACCAATATACCATACGGAAGAAAAAACAACGGGAAGGGAAAGGCCGGTTTAACATGGAAAGACTTTGAGCTTCTTTTAGGGAGCGCCGCACTCCGCTTCCTCCCCTTTCATCTTTTCAATCGCATGGGGAAGGGTCGGAAGGAGGATCTCAAAGTTCTCGCGTACGCCGCGAGGGCTGCCAGGAAAATTAACAATCAACGTTTTTTTCCGGACGCCGGCGACGGCGCGGGAGAGGATCGCCTTGGGATTTTTTCGATACCCCTCGATCCGCATGATCTCCCCCATCCCCGGAACCAGCCGATCGATGACCGCCAGGGTCGCCTCCGGGGTCACATCACGAGGAGAAAGGCCGGTTCCGCCGGTGGTCAAAACCAGGTCGACCCGCGTCTGGTCGCAAAAAAAGATCAGTCGGTTTTGGATGACCTCCTTTTCATCCGGGACCACCTCATAGGCGACCACCTTCCCCGGAAGCTGCTCAACCAATTGATGCAGAAGAAGACCGCTTCCGTCTTCGCGTTGCCCCGCGGCCCCCTTGTCGCTGACCGTCAAAATGGCCACCGAAAACATAAACACCTCCCGGTTACCAAAGACGGGGCTGGGCCCCCTCCGGGCGCTTTATTCCAAAATGCTGGTACGCCAAGTCGGTGGCCATTCTCCCCCGAGCCGTTCTGTCGAGATATCCCCCCTGGATTAAAAACGGCTCGACAACGTCTTCGAGTGTTTCCCGTTCCTCTCCGAGAGCGGTCGCCAAGGTGTCGGCTCCGACCGGACCGCCAAGAAACTTTTCGATGATGAGAAGAATGTATTTTTGATCGGTGGCGTCGAGCCCGCACCGGTCGATCTCCATCCGGCCCAGCGCTTCCTGAGCAAGCGGCAGGTCGATCCGACCGTCCGACTTCACCTCGGCGAAATCGCGTACCCGTCTCAGGATTCGATTGGCGATCCGGGGGGTCCCGCGCGTCCGGCAGGCGATCTCCAACGCCGCCGCGGGATCAACCTGAATTTGGAGCAGTTTCGCGGAGCGAAGGATAATCTGTTGAAGTTCTTCCGGTTGATAAAACTCAAGCCGGTTGATGACGCCAAACCGGTCCCGCAACGGCGACGTTAAAAGACCGGCGCGGGTGGTCGCCCCGACCAGCGTGAATTTAGGAAGGTTCATCTTCAAGGTTCGAGCCGATGGACCCTGACCGATGATCAAGTCGATCTGAAAATCTTCCATCGCCGGATAAAGAATCTCCTCCACCGTCGGATGAAGCCGGTGAATCTCGTCGATAAAAAAGACATCCCCTTCGGAAAGGTTGCTCAAAATCGCCGCCAGGTCGCCCGGACGCTCCACCGCCGGCCCGGAGGTCGGCTTGAGGTTGACCCCCATTTCACGGGCGATGATGTTCGCCAGGGTCGTCTTCCCCAAGCCGGGAGGACCGTAAAAAATGACATGGTCAAGGACGTCCCCCCGTTTCTTGGCCGCCTCGATATAGATCTGAAGGTTCTCCTTGATCCGCGCCTGACCAATATACTCGTCAAGCGCGGCCGGACGGAGGCTGACCTCCACCCGCTTTTCCTCCTCGTTGGCCTCCGTCGACAGAATCCGTTCCATCCCTTATGAACCGCCTTTTGACAGCATTTTGAGCGCTTTCTTAATCCGCTCTTCTATCGAATTGGGCGAATTTGGCAAATCGGAGGAAGCCGCCTCCCCATCGGAGGTTGCATCGATCGCCCGTTTTGCCTCGTTTCGGCTGTATCCCAAATTGATCAACGCCGACAGGGCATCCTCTTTCGTTTTATCCAAGCCCGACGGTTCCGGAACAGATGTCGGAAGATCGGTCGACACAAGGGCGTTCACCTTCTCCTTCAGTTCCAGGACAAGCCGAGCTGCCGTCTTCGGCCCCACGCCGGGAATCGCCCGAAGCCGCTCGACACTCCCTTGCCGCAAGGCGTGAATCAACTCGGACACCTCCATCCCGGAGAGGAGACTCAGGGCCAATTTCGGCCCCACGCCGTTGATCCCGAGAAAGAGGAGAAAGAGCTCTTTTTCCATGAGGGTGAGGAACCCATAAAGCTGAAGGGCATCTTCTCGGACATGAAGATAAGCATGAAGAGAGACCGCTTCCTTGATCTCCGGAAGCCGATAGAAGGTGCTGAACGGGATGAAAAGGTGATAGCCGATCCCCTGCGTCTCGACAACCAAGCCCGTCGGCCCCTTGGAAACGAGGGTTCCGGTGACCATCGCGATCATCGGTCACCTCTCATGACTTGTCCCATTTCTCGCTCCCTTTGCCGCACCCTTTATCAAAAGACCGGCGGCAATCTTCTCGCGGAATTGAATCGAGTGGGCGTGACAAATCCCAACAGCGGCGGCATCGGCCGCATGTTCGGAGGCGGGAATCACCGGAAGCCGAAGCAATCGGCAAACCATCTGTTGTATTTGATCCTTGGATGCCTGGCCGAATCCGACCACCGCCATCTTGACCTCCGTCGGGGTATATTCATAAACCGGAAGCCGATGAAACGCCGCCGTGAGCAGGGCAACCCCCCTTGCTTGACCGAGCTTGAGGGCCGACTTGAAATTTTTGGCGAGGAACGTGTCCTCAATGGCGATCGCCGAAGGGGGATCCTCCTCGATCACCTGTTGAAGACGGTCGAAGAGATGTTTCAAGCGATCGGGGAAGGGATCCTTGGGAACCGTTCGGATCTCCCCCGATTTCTTTAAGACGAGGCCCGCCGGGGTTTTCTCCAGGACCGCATATCCCGTTGCGCCCATCCCTGGATCGATCCCCAAAATAGACATTCTATCCCATCACCTTCGCCATCACTTCATCCGGGATGTCAAAGTTGGCGTAGACGTTCTGAACGTCGTCATGATCTTCGAGCGCGTCCATCAAACGGAGCATCTGCTCCGCTTCCTTCCCTTCCAGTTTGATATAGGTTTGGGGAAGATAGGTGACTTCGGAGGAGGAGGCGGTCAAACCGGCATCGACGATCGCCTTTTTGACCTTTTCAAAATCGTTCACCGCCGTGAGCACCTGGAAGAGGGCCGGATCGTCCGATTTGATATCTTCGGCCCCGGCATCGAGGGCAATCGACATCAGCTTCTCTTCATCGACCTTCTGCTTGTCGAGGGTGATGTGCCCCTTTCTCTCGAACATCCAGGAAACACTTCCCGATTCCCCCATGTTCCCCCCCTGCTTTGAAAGGAGATGGCGGATCTCCGAAACGGTTCGGTTTTTATTGTCGGTCATAATCTGGATCAAGATCGCAACACCGCCGGGGCCGTATCCCTCGTACATGATCTCTTCATAACTCACCCCGGGAAGCTCGCCAGTTCCCTTTTGGATCGCCTTCTTGATGTTGTCGGCCGGCATGTTGCACTCTTTCGCCTTCAGGATCGCCGTCCGAAGGCGAGGATTTCCATCCGGATCGCCCCCCCCGATCTTGGCCGCGACGGTGATCTCGCGAATCACCTTGGTAAAGATCTTCCCCCGCTTGGCGTCGAGGGCCATCTTCTTATGTTTCGTCGTCGCCCACTTCGAATGTCCCGACATATCTTCTCCATGCTGAATTCAAACAGATTCAAAACAAATAAAAAGCTTGGAAAAAGGAGATTTTCTTTACTTCTAACACAACCGACAAGGGGTGTCAATGAAAGGGAAAAGCGGTTTTTCCCCAACTTTCCGGATCGTTCCCCCGATAAAGGAGAACGACCGCCCCCGACAGGGTCATCGCCGCAGCATAAACAAAACCGGCGGTCGGAGAGACGGCCGACCAAAGAAATCCCACGAAGATATTCGCGATCGGACGGGTCATTTCCTTGGACCATTGGATGAACGGATGAGGCACCCCATCGATTCTCCATCCCCCTTCGATTTGATCGACTGTTCCCTGCCCAACCCCGGAGAGGACCATGAGAAACAAAAGGAAAAGAAACGCCTCGAGCGGGCCGACATACGATTTCACCGGAGGAACAAAGATAAAACCAAGATAGGCAAGGGCGAGGGAACAATAACCTGCCGGAAGGAACCCTTTTTCTCCGATCCAACCGGTTCTGGCAACGGCCCCCGGAAGCGCATAAAAGAGCCGACTCAACGTAAAAAGAAAGGCCGTCAGGGTGGCAGCCTGCGCCACGCCATGATCCCGGGTCAGGAGTTCAAACGCCCTGTAAAGGAGCAGGGTGTCACAGATGTTTCCCAAACCGGCGATCCCGGCGCCGATGGAAATGGGACGGAGTAAGGAGGGGGGTAAGGAGGATGGAATGGCCGGATCCACCTCTTTCGCCCGCTTCCGCCGATCCCCGATAAAAAAAAAGAGAAGGGCGAAAAAGAGGAGCGGGAGCGTCAGGAGAAACCGCTGCTCCAGAGGAAAGAGACCGGTTGAGGCAAGAAGAATCACCGGGGCGAGAACCATGCCGATCTGTTCCATTGCTCGATCAGACCTCCGGGCGGCTCTCCGGGAAAAATCCCTTCCGGATTCGATCTCCCGTTCCCAAAAACCGTGACCAATCGCGGCGGAACACCGGATCAGAAATATTTGGAAAGGAGATCGGGCGAGGGAAAAGGCCCCCTGGAGCATCATGAGGAGAGTTCCGATCCAAACAACCGATCGTTTACCACCGAAGCCGGAGGCGCCGCCCCTTGCAAGACGATTGACGGCCCGCGAGATCCCTTCGATCAGTCCCAACGCCGCTGGTCCTCCCCCGATCGTCGAGAAATAAATCGGAAGAAGGAGGGTGACAATCCCGTTGGAGATTCCAAAAAAGAGACGGGCCAATCCAACTCCCCGCATCTTTATTGCCCGGGCGCCCGCTTCGGCGCGCGCGATTTGCGCGTCCATTGCAGCGCTGTTATGCCTCACGTGCTTTTAAAGGAAACCGTTCCGGATGTTCGATCATCTCGGCAGTCAGGTCCACATCGAGATCCGGCCAATAGAAGTGCCCTGATGTCGCCTCTTCAACGTTTAAAATCTTTGAGACCGGAACGTCCTTAAACCACGGAAAATCTTCGTAAGACATAAATAACTCCTGACTGCCGGCCAGCAACCATACCCCATGGCTCGAAATGTTCGTGATCTCAAGCTGAGAAATGTTTTTTCCAAGCGCTTTTGATTTCATTGTAATGCACCTCGATCATTTGTTCGACTTCTTTAAGCTGGGTACGAGAAAGCCGAAAATTCTTGGCAAGCTCAATGTGCGGCTCAAGCCAAAACTTTGCCTCGCGCGAGAAAAAGAAGAAACGATACCCCTTTTCACGAAATATTGTCGGACTCATGATTTCAATATTTAGGCCTAACGATAAAGGTGATCCGACCGCCCACCGAGCTTCCTAAAATGCGACGGCTTGATGCGGTCGGCTCCAGCGGCAGGTTAGCCGTTTTCATTCCAAAGGTGCAATCCTCTGGAGCTCCTCGTGCGTTTGCGCCCTCTCCCAGTCAGCGAGAAGCTCCCGCTTATGAAGTGTCGCCCACTCGATCACGAGACCCGTGACGCGAGGGGACAACCGCCCTGAAAATACGGCCAAACTGCGGATATCAATCAGCGCAAGGTCGTTGCCGTACTCCGCATGAAAGTGCGGTGGGTTGTGATCGTCGAAGAACATCTTGATGACGATGCCAAAAAAACGGCTGATCTCAGGCATGGGTGGTTTGGCCGCGCAGCGCGGGAAAAAGATCTTCCGGCTTCTTTCCCGTTACCTTGAGGTAGAGAGCATCCGGGCAGAGATCAATTCGGTCGTCCCAGACCAGTTCTCCGGATGAACCGATGCGAACCCGTTCAAAGGCGAGCGGATCGCGCCACAGGACGAACACGCCCTTACCAACGTTTTCAGAAAGGTCCACAGTCCCCGATACCCCGTCGTCAAATTCCATCTCCAGCCGGTATCCCGGCAAGACCTTGACTTTGGATATTTTTTTCACGCTTAAACTCCTCTTCACCTCCGAATAGTACCAGAAACCAGGGTGCCTGGAAAGGATTCCTTGTAATGAAGGCTGACGATAATGGTGAGCCGCCTTCCACCGAGCGAACTTAAAGTGCAACGGCTTTATGCGGTCGGCTTCAGCGCCAGATTGGGCGCGCGGGGCCATACCAATAATAAATAGGGATTTGTCCCTCCTTTTTCCTCAAGACCACTCAAATTGAATGACGAGGTGATCCGTTTGTCCAACAGGCACATGCTGTGGCAGAACACCGTCCTTCTGCATCTTAAGGATCAGGTTTTTCCAAATATTCTGTCGTACTTGCCTAGAAACGTTGACCATATTCTGAAATGGAAAGACGAAGATCATTGGAAGCCACTGAACTGTTGTCATCGCATCCGTAAGCTCGTATATATGCTCTTTCCCATTCTGTGTTATCACCTTCGCAGTAACGTTGTAGTTATCAGTTGCCCAAGAGGGGATCGTGTAAAGGCTTAAACCGGTAATAACGGCTGGAATCATTACAGCGGGGTTTCCGGAATTAACCAGTCGGACTTGAATGTTTATTTCTCCCCGATTTCCTTGGGATATAGACGCGAAATAACCCGATTCGCTGAGGACATTAACAAACTCACGCTCCAGTTCTATTCGCACATTCTCCGGATGTTCTTGTGCTGCGAATACGTCCACTCCTGATGAGAACGAATAGCCCACCGTAGGCTTGTTCGAGTTTTCAGGAAGCGGTGGAAGCTTTTCCACGGATGTCAGATAATTTCTTGAAAATGATGCGCAACCAGTGAACTATAAAAAGGTAAGGACTATAACAGCACTCTTCATACGTCGTTCTGTTCTCATCATTACCTCCCCGTCCTGTTGTTAGCATAACGATCGCGTTAACCGACTCGCCAAAGAAGAGCGAAGCGGCGCTTTGGCGAGTCCAAGTTAAACTCGTGTTTATGTTTCATTGGTGAATGACACCCTGATGCTGATAAATGTGCCATTTCCCATTTCTGAAATCGATTTCCTTCTCGAACTTGGCCCCAACGGCAAGAGCAACCCGAATAGAAGCGGCATTCTCAGAATGGATGAAACTGATGAGAGGAGTCTGCGGGAGAAACTCCGTTGCCATTGTTCTGACCGCGCGCGCCGCTTCACTGGCGAAGCCACGCCCCCAATAACGCCGTGCCAAGGCCCACTTGATTTCCAGCCCTGGCCAGTCACTTGGATACCAAAGCCCAACGGTGCCAAGCACCGTGCCCGATAATTTCTCTTCAACCGCATAGGGACCATAACCGCGCAGCAACCAATGGCCAGCAATGGATGCCACCGTACGCCAACTTTCGCCTTCTGTTAATACACGCCCCATTGTGAATGCGATACATGCTTCATCGGAATAGAGTACGTGCATGGCCTGCCAATCTTCATTATTGAAGGGCCGCAGGACCAGCCGCTCAGTTTCTAATTTTTCTGGTATCAAATAGGACACGGCTGGTTAGGATGAAACATTATGGCCAGGGTGACCGGCGAAGGCTATCTGACAACGGTATCCTTGCTGGCTGTCAGGGAACTTCGCCGAGTCCATCCCGTGGTTCCAAGGCGCGCAGCGCCGCAGGGACCACGGGAGGAGACAGAGTCACCCCGGCCATCCCTCGGCGCGTCCGCGCGCCGAGGGACGTTCGCGTTAACCGGCCGAGGGTCGCGCAGCGACCCGAAGGTCCGTGTTGAACGCGGGGTTATGTCCGACTGCGACGTTGTACTACAGTTTTGTTGGTGATGCGCCGGTTGATTTTCTTTTTCCACGACACTTGGGCGGCTGACAGCTTACGCTTGAATCTGGTTTCCATGAGGAACTTGTACTCCTTCTCGTAGATATATCCAAACCTATACGCGTGCTCGATAAGGTCTTCGTTGGCACTTGCCTCATCGTCCGCCGCGATTCGCTTAAGCCCGGCAAATACGGTTCCGGTTTCGATGCCAACAAAGTTGTTTACGCACACGCTCCCAACATAGGTGGTATTCCCATTGAGGCGATTCTGGAGGTAACAGTGTTCTTTGATTTGTTGCCCGCACGGGCAGTGATCAAATTCTTCACTAACCTCTATGCCGATAAGGGTCCACTCTTGCTTCGCGGCATGAAAGTTCTGAGATACCGACAACGGCAGAATGTGCGCCTTCAGTCGCTCGAAGTTATGTTCCATTGATGCGCCTCTATGGAGCACATAACGGCCGGGATGAGCGCGGAGCGCCGGAGGAACGCAGAGCTAAGGAGCGCGGCGGCTTTTTGCTGCGTCCCACTTGAGCGCCTTGTTGGGCTTTGTTTTGCCAGCGATGGCCATGGCTTCGCCTGCCCACAAGCGCAATTGTTCTGGATCGGTAAGTATGTCCTCAGGTAGTTCAAAATACCGTCGTACCTCAACCCGTCCCTTTCTAGTCATATAAGAAAACGGTTGCATACCGGCTTGTTCATATTTTTTCGGCTGGTTTCATCTACGACAAAATAGAGACTGTTCCCCATCATCATCGCAAATTGCGCGAAACCATTCGAAATTCCCACGCCGCCGAAGAAACGGAGAATGTCCTAAACTTAGTTGAGAATTGAGAAGTGGCTCCTGGTGTGGTGAA